>BPJO01000031.1 GCA_026004655.1 Phycisphaerae bacterium | reverse complement strand
CCCGACGATATCGTTCAAACGGTCTCGCGTTTTTTCAATATTCCCGTAGAGGACATCAAGGCGAAAAAACGCCAGAGGGCCGTGATGCATGCACGACAGATGGCCATGTATCTCTGTCGGAGTCTTACCGCGATGTCCTTACCGGAGATCGGTCGTTATTTCGGGGGGAAAGATCACACAACCGTCCTTCATTCCTGCCGGAAGATCGAATCCGAGTTGAAAAAAAGATCTGAACTCAAAAGAGAATTGGAACGGATTCAACAGCTTTTACAAAAACATTAACAGCGGAATCAAAGTTTTTTGAACAGATAAAAATTCTCATCTTGTTGCAGTAAAATAAGTTTTGGTTTTATTCACATTTTCAACAAGGCTTATGAAGATGATGACGAATGATTTAACAAACAAACCGTATTAACAAGGGTGTGGAAAAATGAAATTCAAAATCGACAAACAAGAATTTTTGAAACAACTCGGTCATGTCCAGAGCGTCGTAGCGGCCAAATCAACGTTACCTATATTGTCTCATATCCTTATACAAAATAATGAGGGGAAGGCAAAGATCAATGCCACGGATTTGGATATCGGAATTTCCTGTGAATTTCCTGTGGAAACTGTGGAAGACGGTGCGATTTCTGTTCCGGCCAAGAGGTTTTTCGATATCATTCGAGAGATGCCGGAGGGACAGCTGACTGTGGTGGCGAAGAAAAACCATCAAATCGAAGTCAGCGGCGGCCATTGCCGGTTCAAACTCTTGGGATTGCCGTTCGATGAGTTTCCAAAATTTCCGGAATTCAAAGACAAGCAAAGTGTTTCACTTCAACAACCCTTGTTGAAAGAAATGTTCCGCATGACGGTGTTTGCCGTTTCTCACGAGGATTCACGGTATGTCCTTAATGGAATTCTTGTGGAAATCAACGGCGATTGCATCCGCATGGTGGCGACAGACGGCCGCCGTTTGGCTAAGATCGAAAAACCATTGCAAGAAAATCAGATGGAACCGATCAAAGTGATCCTTCCCTTAAAAGCCGTTCAGGAACTCCAAAGGCATCTTAAAGACGATGGTGTCGTTCGTTTTGTTTTTGGGGCGCATCAAGTTTTGTTTGAAATCGACGGTGTGTTGATCGCATCACGGCTCATTGACGGAGAGTTTCCGCATTACGAACAAGTGATCCCGGATCCGATATCGCCTAAAATAAAAATCTCAACTCAAGATTTTTACGGCGCGGTGAGGCGGGCGCATTTGTTGTCCACACCGGATTTTCAAGCCATGAGGTTGGAGGTTTTTCCCAATAAACTCGTCGTGTCAAAGAGCACGCCGGACATCGGTGAGTCTCGGGAAGAGATCCCCATTGAATACGGGGGGAAAGAAATGGTGGTGGGGTTCAATGCCGTCTATCTTCTGGATGTTCTCAAAAACATCTCGGATGAAACCATCGCCTTGGAGTTGTTGGGGCCGGAAAAACCGGCTGTTCTGCGACTGAAGGATTATCTCTATTTGGCCTTACCGGTGCGTTTGGGATGAATCACCCCAATCAAACCGACCATCCTTTGCAAGACGAAGTCACACGGCTCATGGAGAGCCTCCATCAGACTTTGAGCGGGGATTGGGTGGCGTGGCAACACGAATGGGATCAGGCCTTACCGGAAAAAGAACGAGGGCGGTGTCGTTTGGCCCGCATCATTGAGGATTGTGCGGTGATCGAAGTGGATTCGAGCCTGCGGCGTTATCGGCATTGGTTGATGCGAAACAAACATCTGAAATGGTTGCAGCAACGCAACCCCCGCCATCAAAAAAATCGTTTTCACCATCAAACCGTCGTCGCAACGATGAGGCAAGAAGGATCAAGGGTTCACTCATGAACAACAAAAACACACTCATGGAAGAGAAAAAAGAGCATAAGGGCATGGATTCAAGCAAAGGCTATGATGCCACCAACATCCAAGTTTTGGAAGGCACCGAAGCGGTGCGCATGCGGCCGGCGATGTATATCGGCGACACCTTCAGCCGGGGCCTGCATCATTTGGTTTACGAGGTGGTGGACAACTCCGTGGACGAGGCCTTGGCCGGGTTCTGCGACACCATCGAGGTGCGTCTCAATCCCGACGGCAGGTGTGACCGTATCGGATAACGGCCGGGGGATCCCCGTGGACATGCATGCCACAGAGAAAAAGCCCGCCGTGGAAGTCGTCATGACCACCCTGCACGCCGGAGGCAAATTCGACAAGCGCACTTATAAAGTGTCGGGCGGATTGCACGGCGTGGGGGTCAGCTGTGTGAACGCCCTATCCGAATGGCTTGAAGTGGAAATCCATCGAGACGGTAAAATTTACCACCAGCGCTACGAGCGCGGCAAGACGGTCACACCGTTGAAGGTGATCGGTAAGACCCGACGAACCGGAACCATTGTGACGTTCAAGCCCGACAAAACCATCTTCAAAAAAACAACGGAGTTCAGTTTCGACACACTCGCCGCCCGTCTGCGCGAGCTGGCGTTTTTGAATCCTGGTCTTAAGATCAGCCTCATTGATGCGCGCAAAGAAAAAGAAAAAAGGGTTGATTTCCATTTCAAAGGAGGAATCAAAAGCTTCGTCGAGTTTTTGAACGCCAACAAAAACACATTGCACAAGGTGGTGCATTTCCAGCGCGAGCGGGATGACATCACCATTGAAGCGGCGTTGCAATACAATGACGGCTATTCCGAAAATGTTTACACCTTCGCCAACAACATCAACACCGTCGAAGGGGGGAACGCACTTGAGTGGTTTCCGCAGCGCCTTGACGCGGGCGATCAATCAATACGCCAAAGCGCGCAAGCTGCTCAAAGGCGATCTCACCATTCAAGGTGATGACACGCGTGAAGGGCTGACCGCGGTCATCAGCGTGAAGATCCCGAACCCTCAATTCGAGGGACAAACCAAGACCAAGCTGGGCAACTCCGAAGTCGAAGGTCTTGTGGCGTCCGCGACCTTTGAGGCCTTGAGCACATTCTTCGAAGAAAACCCCACCATCGCCAATAAAATCGTGGCCAAGGTCATCACCGCCTCACGCGCCCGCGAAGCGGCCCGCAAGGCCCGCGAACTGACAAGGCGTAAAGGCGCCTTGGACGGGGCGGGTCTTCCCGGAAAACTCGCCGATTGCTCGGAAAAGGACCCGCGCGTGTGCGAGTTGTATTTGGTGGAAGGGGATTCCGCAGGAGGATCGGCCAAACAGGGACGGGATCGTAGTTTTCAGGCGATCTTGCCTCTGAAAGGAAAAATCCTCAATGTGGAAAAGGCGCGCTTGGATAAAATCCTCTCCAATGAAGAAATCCGCACCATCATCACCGCGTTGGGGACAGGGGTGGGGGATGAGTTCAACATGGACAAGCTGCGCTATCACAAAGTGATCCTCATGTGTGATGCCGACGTGGATGGATCGCACATTCGGACCTTGCTGCTCACCCTGTTGTATCGTCAGATGAAACCGTTGATCGAAGCCGGCCATGTTTACATCGCCCAACCGCCGCTGTATAAAATCAAGCGGGGCAAGCGAGAGGAATACATCGAAACCGAAGAGGAGATGAACGAGTTGATTCTCGATATCGCGGTGGAGAATTTGAAACTCACCCATCTCAAAAAGAAGCAGACCTACACCGCCGCTCAATTCAAAGACATCTTGGGGTCGTTGACCGAATTGGAACATTTCATCAACATCCTCAAACGACGGGGCGTGGAGTTTATGCGCTACATCGAACATCTCGACGCCAAAAAGAAAAGGTTGCCTCGTTATTTGGTGCGCCTCGGCCGGCAGACCTCTTTTGCTTTCGATGACGACGAATTGGCGCAATACACACTCAAACACGACGATGTTCAATTTGCGGAGATCTTTGAGGCGGATGATCTCATCCGCATCGAAACCATGCTCAACAAATTCGGGTTGGGTTTGTCGGACTACGCCGCCACGGCGCCGAAGACAGAAATCGAAGTGGGGCGCCGCCGGTCCAAAAAGGCGGCGGAGGTCAAAAAGACGGCCGCCCCCAAACCGTTGTTTCGGGTCGAAGGGGAGGGGGACAGCAAAGATTTCTTTTCGCTGAAAGAAGTGTTGCAGTACGCCCGCGCGCAGGCCCAAAAAGGCATGACGATTCAGCGCTACAAGGGGTTGGGGGAGATGAACCCCCAGCAGCTGTGGGAAACGACGATGGACCCAACCCGGCGGACCATCTTGCAGGTGAGTTTGGAGGACGCCGTCGAAGCGGACAAGACGTTCAACATCCTGATGGGGGATGAGGTCGGACCCCGCAAGGAATTCATTGAACACAACGCCCACGAGGTCAAAAACCTCGATATTTGAGGGCGCGCGGTTTTTCATACAACAAGGAACAGGGTCAACATGGACAACCTTTCCACGACAGAAAAGATCATTCCTGTGCCGATCGAAGAGGAGATGAAAAACTCCTACCTGGCCTATTCGATGAGCGTGATCGTGGGCCGGGCCTTGCCGGATGTGCGCGACGGGCTCAAGCCCGTTCACCGTCGCATTCTGTATGCGATGCAGGAGTTGGGGCTCGAGCACAACAAGCCTTACAAAAAATGCGCGCGCATCGTCGGAGAGGTGTTGGGTAAGTATCACCCTCACGGCGACGCCGCGGTCTATGACGCCTTGGTCAGGATGGTTCAGGATTTTTCCATGCGGTATCCCCTCATCGACGGTCAGGGGAATTTCGGTTCAATCGACGGGGATGCCGCGGCGGCGATGCGCTACACCGAAGCGCGTTTGACCGCTTTCGCCGAGGAGCTGCTGAAAGACATCGAGAAGGACACGGTGGATTTCGTGCCCAACTTCGACGGGTCTCTTCAGGAACCCTCTGTCTTGCCGTCGGCCGTGCCCAATCTTCTTTTGAACGGATCCAGCGGCATCGCTGTGGGGATGGCGACCAACATGCCGCCGCACAACCTCAACGAGGTTTGTGACGCCGTCACCCATTTGATCGATCATCCGGAGGCCGGGGTCAAGGAGCTGATGCGTTTCATCAAGGGACCGGATTTTCCCACCGGCGGCATCATCTGCGGCCGCGAAGGCATCCGCGAGGCCTACGAAACCGGCCGGGGCAAGATCACCCTGCGGGCCAAGGCGTTCATCGAACGACAAAAGGGACAGCGCGACGCCATCGTCATCACCGAAATCCCTTATCAGGTCAACAAATCCAACCTCATCACATCCATCGCCAACTTGGTTCAAAACAAAACCATCGAAGGGGTCAGCGACATCCGTGATGAGAGCGACAAGGACGGCCTGCGCGTCGTCATCGAGTTGCGTCGGGATGCCCAACCGCAGGTGATTCTCAACCGACTGTATAAACACACCCAAATGGAGACGACCTTTGGGATCATCAATCTCGCGCTCGTCAACAACAGCCCGCGCACGCTCAATCTCAAACAGCTGATCAACCAATTCATTTTGCACCGGCGTCTGATCATCCGCCGGCGCACGCAGTTCGATTTGGACAAGGCCTTACGCCGCGCCCACATCTTGGAGGGGTTGCGCATCGCCATCGATGCGATCGATGAGATCATCCGCACGATCCGACAGTCCAAATCCACGCCTGAGGCCAAGCAACGCCTGATGAAGCGGTTTGATTTGACCGAGATTCAGGCCCAGGCGATCCTTGAGATGCAGTTGCAGCGCTTGACCGCGCTGGAGCGGCACAAGATCGAAGAGGAATACAAGACCCTGTTGAAGGCCATCGACGAATACCGTGCGATCCTGGCCTCCGAGAAGAGGGTGGATGAAATCATCAAAGAGGAACTGAGTCAGCTGAAGAAACGCTACGGCGATGAACGCCGCACCGAAATCGCCGCCAAGGCCGAGGACATCGAAATCGAGGACTTGATCGCCGAAGAGGATGTGGTGATCATCATCACCAACGACGGATACATCAAGCGCATGCCCGTGTCGGTCTACCGGCGTCAGCGTCGGGGTGGCCGCGGCGTGACCGGGTTGACGACCAAGGAGAACGATTTCGTCACGCATTTGTTTATCGCATCGTCCAAGGATTACCTGTTGATCTTCACCAACAAGGGTTTGGTGCGATGGCTCAAGGTCTATGAGATCCCTGAAGCCTCACGCACCGCCCGCGGCCGCGCGATCGTCAATCTGCTGTCTCTCGGCAAGGACGAACGGATCTCGACGATTTTGGCGGTCAAGGAGTTCAGCGAAGATCAATACATCATCATGGCCACACGCCAAGGCATGATCAAAAAGACCGTGTTGTCGGCGTTTTCCCGGCCGCGCAAAGCGGGGTTGACCGCCGTGACCTTGGCCAAGGGGGATGAGTTGGTCAGTTGCGCGATCAGCAACGGCAAGCACGATGTCCTTTTGGCGACCAAACTCGGTAAGGCGTTGCGGTTTTCCGAGAGACAGTTGCGCGATATGGGTCGGGCCGCCCGTGGGGTCAAGGGCATTTCGTTGGCCAAGAACGATGCCGTGGTGAGCATGAAGGTGTTTCCTTCGGATATCGGAAAAACCGGGGCCACGCTGTTGACCGTCACCCAGAAAGGATTCAGCAAACGATCCAATTTCGATGATTACCGCGTTCAGTCCCGGGGGGGCAAAGGGATCATCAACATTAAAGTGACGGAGAAAAACGGGCCCGTGGTCGGCGTCTTGGCAGTTATGCCCGACGATGAAATCATGGTGGTGACCAAAAAGGGCATGGTGGTGCGCTGCCCCACAAAAGACATCCGGTTGTGCGCGCGTGCGACCCAAGGGGTCAAATTGATCGCTCTGGAGCCGGACGACGCGGTCAGCTCGGTGGCGAATGTGGTTGCGCGTGAAGAGGAGGGCGAGGACGAAAAAAACGCGGCGCCAGAGCTCGGCGGCGAAGCGCCGGCTGAAGAGACCTGATCACAACACTTGATTTTTACCGTCACTTGTTTTAAAGTATACGAAATTTTGACTTACCCAACAGCATTCCTTTCCCGACCCCATCGTCTAGCCAGGTCCAGGACTCGAGCTTTTCAAGCTCGCAACGCGGGTTCAAATCCCGCTGGGGTCGCTGTGTTTGATTCCATGGGCGGTTCAAGATGTTTTGTGTTACGATCAACGCACAAGACGACGCTTGGGGTGACACATTTATAGAATCAGACCGCAGCTTGCTTAAAACCCGACGGTTTGTTTCAAAGCAACCTCTCTGCAAAGACCCTTATTGTTGACGACCCGAAATGCTTCCATCATGACCCAGTCCATCTCTCATGAACCGCCAAGGCCCCAAGACTTCAACATCGTATTTTTCGAGGTCTTCGACGAAGAACGCCGCCTGTTGGAACAAGAGGTCGATCCGTCCTGGGATGTGAGTTATGTCTCGGAAACGATTCAAGAATCACCCTGGGCGGACACGCTCCCACCGGCGCCGGTCGTCTGCATCCGCACGCAATCCGTGGTCCCGCCCTCATGGGATGCGCACCTGAAGGCCTGCCTGGCACGATCCACCGGATATGATCATCTTGCGTCTTTGATGCGTCGTGCGCCACATGTGGCCGTGGGGTGTCTTCCGGAATACTGCTCACAGGCCGTGGCGGAGCATGCGGTTTTGTTGTTGTGGGCCTTGTTGCGCAAACTTCCTCGAGCGATCAAGCAGGCCCGGACGTTCGAGCGACATGGCCTGACCGGCCGTCAATGGCAAGGCTTGAAGGTGCTTGTGGCGGGGGTGGGTCGTATCGGTTCGCGCGTGGTGGATGTGGTGCGCGCTCTCGGGGCGGATTGCCGCGGGGTCGATCTTGTGGAGCGACGGCAGGATTTGCCCTACACGACTTTGGCGGAAGGCTTGGTGTGGGCGGATGCGTGTGTGGTGTGCATGGATCTCAACGACCGCTCGCGCGGGTTGTTCACCAAACCTGTCTATGAAGCATGGGGGCGGAACCGTTATTTGGTCAATGTGGGCCGCGGCGAGATCACGCCGTTCGAGGATTTGGCGTGGGCGCTGGAGCAGGGGTTTTTGGCCGGCGTGGGGTTGGATGTCTATGAAAATGAGGCAGAATGGGCGCGCTGTGTGCGGGCGTGCGGCCCGCAAGGTCTTCCTGCGGCGTATCGGTCCTGGTTCGACGATGAGCGTGTGATCCTCACCCCGCACAACGCCTTCAACACGCAGGAGGCGCTTATTCAAAAGGTGCGCTTGACGGTGGAGGCGTTGCGGTGTTATCTTGCAAGCGGGCGTTTTGAAGAACCACGGCCGGCATGAACCGCTGTCCGGTCAAGGATCGCGTCCATAAACGGCCGCGGTCCGTGTGGAACAGGTTGCTTGCGTTACAACACACGCAAAGGAGGATGTCATGATTCTTTACGGCGCTGATTTGTCCTGCCCGTCGAATAAGGTGCGATTCGTGTTGCATTGTCTCGGATTGAAGTATGAATACCGTCGGGTCAACCTACGCGCAGGGGAGCATCGAAGACCGGAGTTTTTACAAAAAAACCCGATCGGAAAAATTCCTGTTTTGGAAGATGGAGATTTCGTCCTGGCGGAAAGCAACGCCATCGCCCGCTATCTGTGTGAAGCCCACTCATCGCCCTTGTATCCCCGACCGCTCAAAAGCCGCGCGCGTGTCGAGCAATGGCTGGATTTCGGTTCGCTTCACATCGGAGCGGCCATGAACCGCATTGTGTTCAACCGGATCTTCGCCCCGCGCATCGGAGAGGCCGTCGACGAGGCCTCCGTAAAAACTGGCGAGAAGTTTTTGAACAGGTTTTTACCCGTTGTGGAAAACCAAATCCTCAAAAACGACACCCGCACGCTTCTTCCCGAGGGATTGACTTTGGCGGACCTCAATCTCTTGTCCATCCTCGATCCGGCGGAGGCTGCGGGAATCGATCTCGAGCCGTATCCTGCTTTATCCGAGTGGCGGCAGCGCCTCATGGCGCAGGAATTCTACCGACGCTGCCACACCTGCTACACCGATGTGCTGCAATCCGTCTTGGGTCCGCAAGCGGCTTGACATCAGAAAAAGGGGAACAAGGCGAGGAGAAGAAGGCGTTGGATCAGAAGAGGACAAAGAAAGAAGACACCACGATCGATTCAAGACCCACCCGCGAGGGCAGGACTTCGATCGCCGTGGCCTGCTGCCAGCTGGCCGAACCTATCCGCGATCCAAAGGGAACAAAACGCATTGAGGCAATGTTCAGGCGTGCGGTCGACGCCAAGGCGCGGCTCGTCGTCTTCCCTGAGTTGTTTTGTGTGGCCGAGCGGCCGCACCCCAAACAAGGGTATGCGCCTTTCGCTCAATCTTTACGACAAGCCGCCCGTGTTGCCTGTGATTGGGCGAGGCGTTTTGGACTCTGGATCGTCTGGGGATCTGTTCTTGAGCGCCCGCGCCGGCCTCCTCGAGACAAGCCTCATCTTGTCTACAACACCAGCGTGGTTGCGGATCCGTTCGGCCGCATCGCAGCCGTCTACCGCAAGCGCCGCTTGTTTCGTGCGGCCTTGCCCCAAGGACGATACGATGAGGGCCGGTTTTTTCTCGCCGGCCGAAGAGCCGTGCGGTTCACTTTGGACGGATGGTGTTTTGGAATGAGCGTGTGTTTCGACTTACGGTTTCCTTCCCTCTATCAAACGGATCGTAAAAACGGGGCCCACGCCTTCGTTGTTCCGTCGGCGTTCACCCGCCAGACCGGAGCCGCGCATTGGGAGGTGTTGGTCCGCGCCAGAGCCATTGAAAATCAATGTTATGTCATCGCGCCGAACATGGCCGGCGATGACCCTTATGGCCGGCCACGATACGGTCACAGTGTCATTGTGGATCCGTGGGGCCGAGTGCTGGCACAGGCCTCCGAAGGAAAAAAAGATACGGTGTTGACAGCCACATTAAATATAGAGAAGATAAATGAAGCGCGACAGAGTGTCATGATGGCATGAGATGTTGAATCATTTTAAAAGGGTCGGAGCATGAACAAAAAGATCGTCACCATCACCGGTGCCGCCGGTCAAATCGGTTATGCATTGGTGTTTCGGATTGCGGCCGGAGAGATGTTCGGGCCGCAGACCGCCGTAAGCCTCCGTTTGCTCGAAATCGAACCGGCCTTACCGGCTTTGAAAGGTGTTTTGATGGAACTGCAGGACTGCGCCTTTCCTTTGTTGGATTCCGTTGTGGCCACATCGAACCCGGAAGAGGCCTTCCGTGATACGGACTGGGCCTTGCTCGTCGGTGCGGCGCCGCGCAAGGCCGGTATGGAGCGCGCGGATTTGATCCACATCAACAGCCGGATTTTCATTGAACAGGGTCGGGTGCTCGATGACACGGCCTCGGACCGCGCCCGTGTTCTGGTTGTGGGGAATCCATGCAACACCAACGCCTACATCGCCAAAAGCATGGCGCGCCGGTTGCCTGAGGATCGGTTTTTCGCCATGACCATGCTTGATCACCACCGGGCCATGGCGCAACTGGCGCTCAAGGCGGGTGTTCCGGTGAGTGCGATCAAACGGGTTGCGATTTGGGGGAATCATTCCAGCACGCAGTTTCCCGATGCCGCGCACGCCTTGATTGACGGACGACCGGCTTACGAGGTCGTCACGGACACGGTCTGGCTGAGGACGGAATTCATCACGACCGTGCAGCAGCGTGGGGCTGAGGTGATCAAGGCCCGCGGGGCAAGCTCCGCCGCCTCGGCGGCGCATGCGATCATCGCAACGGTGCGCCATTTTGAAAACCCCACACAGGAAGATGATTGGTTTTCAACGGCCGTAAGCTCGGACGGAAGTTATGGGGTGGATCCCGGATTGGTGTTCAGTTTTCCGTTAAGAAGCGATGGGGCTCGGTGGCGGATCGTGACGGGTTTGTCCTGGGATGATTTTGCTCGCGAAAAGATTCAGGTCACTTTGGAAGAATTGCGGCGTGAACGCGAGACCGTGCGGCCGTTGCTTGAACAAGCAGGGGCGCCGAGGATTTCGTAACAGATGCATCAAGAAAGCGGTTTCAAGAAAAAAGCAACAAACCTTGTTTTTGAAAAAATTAGCGGGTATACTTTGATTTGTTATTAAAAGGAGGCGGCCGTGAACAATGCAAAAACATCTCGAAACGCCTTGATGATGACCCTCATGGGGGTGCTTCTTGTTTCAGGGGGGTGTGATAAAATCACCGCATGGTTTGATTCCCTCACCGCTCCCAAGAAACCCTCCTCACCTGTTGAAGTCAGCAAAGAACTCACAACATCATCGACGCCGACCACACAACCGCAAAAAACCACATCAACGCCACAAACCACGACCGAAAGCTCTGCCCCCTCGGGAAATGTCTTGGTTAAGGTCGGGGATTGGACCATGACCAAAGAGGAGTTTGAGGCGGATCTCAAACAAGCGCAGGAGGCGTTGCCGGATCTTAAGGTGAACGTCGAAACCAAGAAGGCCATTGTCGAGGAATTGGTGCGTCAGCAATTGTTGGTTCAGGAGGCCAAGCGGCGGGGATATGACAAAGATCCCCAAATGCAAAAGGCGATCGAAAACATGGCCAACACCCTGCTCATGCGCCGGCTCATTGAAGATCTCACCAAGGACATCACCGTCACGGACGAAGAGGTCCAACAGTTTTACGAACAAAACAAAGACGCCTTCAAGACACCGGAAGAATACAAGGTGCGCATGATCGTTGTGGACGACGAGGCGTTGGCCAAACAGATTTTGGTCGAGTTGTATCAAGGCGCGGATTTTGCGGACAAGGCGAGACAGTATTCCAAGGACAAATCCGCTTGGCAGGGAGGGGATCTCGGTTATTTGTCCGAATTCCCGTTTGAGAAGATGGCCGATGCTGTCAAGGTTTTGGACAAAGGGGCCGTCAGCCCGGTGTTCAAAGGCCCGCAGGGGTATTACATCGTCAAATTGGAAGACAAGAGAGGCGGGGAACCGATCGCCTTCGATCAAGTGAAAGACTATCTCAAAAGTCAAATTATGCTGGGCAAGCAGCAGGAAGCCGTGATGGCGTTCGTTGAACAATTGCGCCAACAAATCCCCGTGACAGTGAACGAACAACTTTTGGAGGAATGACACAATGGCCATGCTGACCGTTGAAAACCGGAAACAGATCGCCGTTCTTTTATTGGCCGTCACGTTAGGGCTGGTGGCCTCGTATCTCGTGGCGCAATACACCGAACGGCGCATAGCTTCCGAAGTGGAGCGGCTGTCCAAGGAGTTTCAAGAGGCCAAGATCAATCCCCTGATCGATGAAATTCAGAAACTACAATCCGAGCTCAACAAAGTGGCCTCCATGCAGGCCAAAATGCAGGAGATGGCCGCCCAGGGAGGTGTGGGGCCGGGGGGCCAACCCCTCGCGCCCAAATCGTCGTTGGCGTTTCGCACACCGCCGGGCAAGCGCGCGTATACGATTTTGATCGATTCGTTGTCGGCCGTCGGCGGCTTGATCAACCCGGGGGATTTCGTGGACATCATCGCTCATTTGGAGGTGCCGTCGGAAGACAACGAAAGCCGAGGGACTCGGCCCGGAAGGCGGGGCACGGATGCAGGCGAAGAACCCACCTTGTCGACGATGGTGTTTCAAAATGTGCAAATTTTGGCGGTGGATCAAAATCTCCAAGGCCCATCCGGGCCCCAGCCGCGGGGTGGGGCGCAGGCCCAAGCCCGGGCGTTGAATGTGACCGTCGCGTTGGCGCCGGAGGAGGTCACCCTGCTGTCGTTCATCGAACGCAACGGACAAATGAAGTTGGCCTTGCGCGCGCCGTCGGAAACCAAGACCGTATCCATTCCCGTGGCCAATTGGGAGACCTTGGCGGATTATCTCTATAAAAAACAAGGGACGGAGATCATCATCCCGAAATCCCGCTCGCAATTCGAAGCGGTTGAACCGGAGGAGATCGAACCGTTCATCCCGATTTTCCGAGGAGGACAGCAGTCTGAATGAGGCCGTGGCATAGGTGTTCCGCCACGCCCCGTCCTCGTCGGGACGAATCAATCAGGAGCGAGCCATGAAGCATCACCGATCCCATTTGTTGTGTCAACGCTGGATGGCCCTGGCGGCCGCCGTAGTTTTGGCGTTTGGGCCGTCGTCTTCCGTAGCGGCCTTGACGGAGCCGATTCCCGTCCAGGATCAAATCGATACGCTCAAACAAAACGAGGTCGAGCTGTATCAAGGCGATCTGGTGTCCTTGAAGGTCTATGGTTTGACCCGGGTCGCCATCACCGATCCGGAAGTGGCGGATGTGGCGTCGGCGGAACTCAACGAACTTTTGCTGGTGGGGCGCACTCCCGGAGAAACGCCGGTGTTCATTTGGGACCAGCACGGCAAGCGCATGATCATCGCGCGCGTGATCGGTGAGAGTTTGGATGTGTTGGCGGTGCGGATGCGCAAACTGCTGGAAGCGGCGGGGATCACGACGGTGACCGTGGAAAAAAACAATTACGAAGGCAAGCTCGTGGCCACGGGAACCATCATCCGCGATCAGGAGGCGGCCTATAATCTTATTCTGGATCGGTTTCCGGACAAGGTGTTGGATTTGGTCCGGGTCGATGGAGATCTCATTCAGATCGATGCCCAAGTTACGGAATTGAACACAACTCTTTCCAAAGAATTAGGAATCGATTGGGAGGTCGGCACCAACAGTTTGGGAACGCGGGATGACTTTTTGGGGTTGGAGTATAAGGAAACCGTGCCGACCATGACGAAATTCAAGGATTTGTTCAAAATCGGCGATTTCCAGCGCACCACCGCCATCCTTGCCACGGTCAATATGCTCATCGAAGAGGGTAAGGCGCGGATCTTGAGCAAGCCGTCGATTTTGGTGGCCAACGGAGAAGAGGCCTCGATCTTGGTCGGTGGAGAAATCCCCATCCGAACCACAATCACAAGCACCGGAGGAACCAGCATTCAGGAAGACGTGCGGTTCAAAGAATACGGCGTGGACTTGACGGTCACGCCGGAAATCAAGGGAGATAAAATCGATGTGGTGCTCTCTGTGGCGGTGCGGGACATTGACAACGCCAACGCCGTCGGTGAGGATGTGGCGTTTACGGTGCGCAGCGCCGAGACGCGGTTGCTGTTGGAAAACGGCCAGACGATCGTGATCGCCGGATTGATCAAGCAACAGGAAAGCGAAACCGTCACACGTGTTCCGTTTTTGAGCGCCATTCCGGTCGTGGGCGCCTTGTTCCGTAATGTCAAAACACCGACCGCCAATCAGGATCAAGAGGTTGTGATCGCCTTGACGCCGCGGATCGTGCGACAACCCAAGACGAAGGATTTGATGGCCCCTAAAGAAGAGGAAGGAACAACCTCGGATGAAACAGGTTCCGGCAAGCCGAAGGTGATCAATGTTCACGATGGTCAACAGGCGGGTGAGACGGAAGAACCGCAGGATGCGACATCGAACGGATCAAGCAGTGATGATGAAAAGGTGTCGGCTTTGATCGAGACATCAGAGGAAGCCAAAACCTCAACAGAAAGCGCTGAACAAAGAAACGACCTGCAGCAAAAAGACCGAGACCTCAGCGCCGAACAAGTCGAAGATCAAACCCAAACATCGGTGTCCGTCGATCTGACGAAAGAAAAAGAGACTCCTGATGGAACGGCGAACACACTCGTGTTGAGCGAAGGTGATCAACGATTGAAAGAGCGCGCACACAAGGCCTTGGCCTCTTATGCAAGGCGCATTCAAGAGGACATCGCCGCAAGCACCACCTATCCGCTTGAGGCCCAGGAGCAAGGGTGGGAGGGGACCGTGGTTTTGGCCATGAAAGTCCTGAGCGACGGCCGCTTGGACGATGTGTATATCAAACAGAGTTCGGGTCATGAGATTTTTGACAAGGATGCGCTCAATACGGCATTGATCGTCTCCCCCTTTGCCGCATTCCCTGCGGAAGTCGAGGCAGACCAAATCGAACTGACCGTCCCCATTGTTTACACCAAAGACACCCGTAGGGCTCAACTCCAGCCATAGGCCGTTCGTCGTTGCCGTCATGGGGGCCGGGTTTTTCGTTGCGGCCCATAAAAAACGAGCACCGTCGTTTGAATCAGTGTTGCAGAAGAAAAAAACCGTTCCTGCGAAGTTGCAGTTTGGGACGACTTGTGATATGGTAATGAGCGATTTGCCGGACCGATGAACACAGAGAATCGTTCTTTAAATCACTCGTGAACAATCAAATTTATACAAATCGATAATAGAATCGTCCCTTGAATACCCCTGAGGCACAAACGTCAATAGGCAGAACGATCAGCATCTTCAGCAACAAAGGCGGGGTGGGCAAGACCTTTGTGGCCGTGAATCTCGCCACGGCCTTGGCCCAAGCCGGAAAAAAGACGTTGCTGGTCGACATGGATTTTCAGGCGGTCCATGACATGGCCCGCATGCTCAATCTCACCCCGCGTCACTGCATTGTTCAGATTCTGCCGGAGCTGGAAAAAGACGCCTCCCCTTATTTGATCAAAAAATTCGCACTCACTCATCAATGCGGCCTGGATTTCATTCCGGCGATTTTGCACGCCAAACAAGCAGGCCACATCACATCCGAGACGATCAAGCCGTTTTTCAAACGCGCCACACAGGCGTATGATTTCATCATCATCGACGGCGGCAAGGCCTTCAGTGAAACGATCGTCTCCGTGTTCGATCACTCCAACTTGATCTTTCTGGTGGCCACGCCCGACATCCTGGCCGTGTATCAATTGAAGTGGACGCTTGAGATGCTGCAGAGCCTTCATTTTCCGCTCAAGATGATCAAGGTGATCTTGAACCGGGCGGAATCGCGCGGCGGTGTGGCCTGGCAGGAGGTTCGGTCCGCACTCAATTGTGAAATCTTTGCCTTGATCCCATCGGACGGGAAAACCGTTGGGATGGCACTGAACCGCGGTGTGCCGTGCGTCATCGACAACCCCAAGGCGAAGGTCTCGGAGGCGTTTGTGAAGATGGCCGCGGAACTCATGCAGCGTCAGGACATCTATGTTCAACCGGCCGTCGAAGTGTTGGAGGTCAAGCGCAGAGAAGTCCTTCCCGGAACGGACGACTACTGGACGAAAGTCGGCGTCGCGCCGGACGTTCCCTCAGGAGCGGCGGTGGCGGCTGTCAAGGAAGAAGACGAAGTGGTGGCGCTGAAAAAACGCATCCACGAAAAACTCGTGGCGCGGTTGCATGTGGAGGAACTCACCGCTGAGGTGTTGGGTGATCCGGCCAAGGCCGCGGAATTGCGCCGGTCCGCCGAAAAAATCGTCAGCAACCTTCTTTTGGAAGAAAAAGGTGCGATGATCGCGTCCCATGAAGAGCGGGCCCGATTGGTGCGCGAGATCATCGACGACGCCTTGGGTTTGGGTCCGCTGGAGGATCTGTTGAAAGATCCCGAGATCACCGACATCATGGTCAATCGCCGGGATGAAATTTATATTGAAAAGAACGGGCGCCTCATCTTGACCAACAAAAAATTCCTTTCGGATCAACACATGCGCACCATCATCGATCGGATCATTGCGCCTCTGGGGCGTCGGGTGGATGAGTCCATCCCCATGGTGGATGCCCGTCTTCCCGACGGTTCGCGTTTCAACGCGATCATTCCGCCTCTGGCGCTCAACGGTCCGGCCTTGACGATCCGCAAATTCGGCGTGGAGCGGTTGAGTCTGGATGAGTTGCTCAACAAATATCACACCCTGGATGAGGCGATGCGGGATTTCTTGAACGCCTGTGTCATCGGCCGACGCAACATCGTGATATCGGGCGGCACAGGAGCCGGGAAAACCACCCTGCTCAACATGATTTCGCAATTCATTCCGGACAACGAGCGCATCATCACGATCGAGGATGCGGCGGAGCTGCGATTGAAAAAAAGCCATTTGGTTGCGTCTGGAAAGCCGAACCGCCCAATGTCGAGGGCAAGGGGGAAGTGACGATTCGTGATTTGTTCATCAATTCGTTGCGCATGCGTCCTGATCGGATCATCGTCGGTGAATGTCGGGGCGCTGAGGTGGCTGGACATGCTGCAGGCGATGAACACGGGTCACGACGGATCGTTGACGACCCTGCACGCCAACTCCACCCGTGATGTCTTGGTGCGCATGAGCAGCATGATTCTTTTGGCCGGGGTGGAGCTGCCCCCTCGTGCCATCAATGAGATGATCGCATCGGCCGTGGGACATCATCGTGCATGTGGCGCGGTTTT
Organism: Phycisphaerae bacterium; assembly: GCA_026004655.1. GTDB lineage: Bacteria > Planctomycetota > Phycisphaerae > Tepidisphaerales > Tepidisphaeraceae > BPJO01. The sequence goes on along the minus strand of BPJO01000031.1, from coordinate 6,187 downwards.
CCGACGGATCACGCAAGATCACCGGTATTACGGAGGTGCTCGGCCTCGAAGAAGATTATCAACTCAAGATGAAGGATGTTTTCATCTTCCAGCAACGCGGCCGGGATAAAGACGGCCGTGTCCTCGGCGAATTCAAGCCCACCGGGTACATCCCGCAGTGTTATGAAGTCTTCGACACCATGGGCATCAAGCTCGACAAACATATCTTCGGTAAGTGACCGCCTTGTTAAGACCGCGCCTTTGTGTTGAACGGGAAAATCCACCCTGTCGTTTGAGTGATCGGATCGAGCTGGCCGACACCCCTTGGCGCCGCTTGAAGGGGCTGTTGGGCCGCCGTGGATTACAACCCGAAGAAGGAATGTTGATCACGGCGTGCCGGTGCATCCACACCTTTTTCATGGCGTTTCCCATCGATGCGGTGTTTCTCGACAAAAAACGGATGCATCGTCGGTCTGTGCGAGAAGATGCCGCCTTTTCGTATGAGCCCGTATTTTTTCAAGGCATGGGGTGTGTTGGAATTGCCGGCGGGAAGCATCGAGCGGTTTCAATTGAAAACAGGACAACGCCTCATTTGGCGATCCCTGTAAAAAAGAAGCGGCGGTCGGGATCGGGTTTGTTGTGCGGGGGTTGCGATCACACCAAATCATCCAAATCCACCGAGTCCTGCAAGCGATCCACCTCATCCAACCAACGGCGGCAATGTTTGCAAAATACGGCCTCCTTGGCGATCGGCTTGCCGCAAAAGAGACAGGGGATGCGCTCCACCGTGGGATAATCCAAACGCAACACCGGATCGAGAAAATAATTGCGGCAGTGCGGGCATCGGCGGCCGACGATATCCAAATGTTCATGACAATAAGGACATTTGACGATCATATTAAAACATTATCATATTTTATGGGGTTTGAACAATTGTCTTTGTTGAGATTGTTGGAGAATAAGATGCTTTATTTTTCAGATTGGAAATTTCTGATATAATTTTTCCAGACTGGAAAAAGGCCGACTCATGGGCGTTGTCTACAAACCTGAAGAAAAACATCGCCGACTTCATCGTCGAGACCAAAAAGACCAATGCACGTCTGACGTGTCGTGACATCGCCGAGCTTGTTTTCAAAACCTTCAATGTGCGCGTGTCCAAATCATCCGTCCACAAGATTCTGCAAGAAAGCGGCCTGTCCACGCCGGGTCGGCGTAAGCGCCGGGGTTTGACGGAGGCGTCGGGTTCCACCCAAAAACAACCCTCTTATACCATTCCGCCGAAAAAGAAAAAAGAAATCCGCACCGCCTTGCCGAAGACATGGAATACGGACAAGGCCGATCAACACAAGCCGTCCGCGGGGCTTACGGAAGATCGGATTGTGCAGGAATCGGATAAGAAGATTAAAGAGCCGCGCACGACCGCAGATGAGACATTCGATTCAGCGGCGGAAAGCAAAAAAGAAGGGTCGGTCAGGACGGAACGGTTGTTGTCTTTGCCGCCGCACATGATTGCGGTTTATGACATCCAAACAAAGGCGCAACAGGGTCCCCGCGGTCGGTGCAGGGGTTGTTTTCTTCAAGGTCCTGGAATGGATGTTGTCGGACGAGGCGGTTTGTGAGCCTTATTTGAGGGATCTGTGCGTGGCCGCGGATTTGGTGGACATCCGCACCGCGGCCCGTCTTGTCATGGAACGTGCTCTGTTTGGAAAAGAGCGGTTTGATGAGATTCTCACCAAAGAACCTCAAGGCATCCTGCAAACTCAACCACATTGAACAGGTCGTTTCGTCTGAGGCGTTGGATTTCGTGTATCAGGGGGTTCGATCGGTTGAAGAATGGCGGTTGTGGCTGGACATCGACTTACCTCAGCTTTTTGCAATGGGTTCAAGGCATAGAGATCATGAACGGTCGGCACGAAGCCCGGGATCTCGTTGGATCCGAGCCTGCATGTCGTTTCATCAACAGGACAGACAGGTGTGGGCGTGTTGAATCATGTTTTGGGGTGGGTGGCCGATGTGTGGATTCAGAACATCCGGCCGGCATGGGTGACGGTTGATCCGAATCATCCGGAGGCGTGGGGTCAAGTGAGCCGATTGTTCAAGATGGGGCGGGCGCAGGATCCTGTTCAGTCCGTTCGAAAGATCCGCCTGAAGGCGCTGGATGGGGCTGATTTGAGTTCGTTTGAGTGTGATCCGTTTTGCGAGATCCTTGATGGCGTTGGTTCATCCGCGGCATCAATCCATGTGGGCTGAGATGATGCGCGGACTTCGTCCGTCGGCGCATTGGTCGAAAATCAATCTTTTGGGCTGAAATGGCGCTGGCAGGAGGCGCAATGGATTCAAGAAAGCGCCGGATTGTTCGATTTGGCCGGGCCGCATCCGGTTTGCTTGATCCATGACGATGAAACGGACCTTCCCCATCGCCGCGTTGGTCAGCAACAACCCGCGCATCAATGCTGCAACCTTGCTGGAAAAATCCCTTCCCTCATTGATCGGTTGGCTTCCTTGGTTGCAAGAAGGGGATGGTGGGGCGTTGCCCCCAGGGGCCGAACCAATCGAAAGAGCGGACTTGGGCATGGGCAGCGGTTCCGATGGGGTTGATGGGATTTTTGAGGCAATGAAACAAATATGGTTGGGCATGGCCGCGGCCTGGTACGGCCTTCCTGCTCAGGCTCCGCTATCACAATGGGACAGTCTCGCGGCCTGCAGGGGAGTCGTCCATACATTTGAACGGGCCGTTCGTGTGGATTTGACGGAGATTCCATCGGGATGGACAAAGGATCAGGTCAAGCGTCTGATCGAGCGGATTCATGCCCACGACATCCGCGATTTCGAAAACAGAACCATTGTCCTTTCCCTGTCTTAAATCTCATCTTTTGCGTAAAATGTCGAACAGACCAAACCGATTTTGTTAAAAACGCCACTGCAAAGGATATGGGATGGGCCGAGTTAAGATGATTTGACTTTTTAATGCTTAATATGATATATTTTTATTGTCCATACATTCGGTTGTGACCGAAAACACGCCACCCAAAGGCTCGTGTCATGACACAAGACCATCGAACCAAGACCTTGGGCGAGACAATTCAATTTGTTTTCCATGTCATAATCAGCCAAGTTTTTTTCTTGAGACAGTCATGCCCCGTTACGGGGATGATCCCTTCGCACGGCCGCGCTTGTATATTTCATTGGGCAAGCGCGAGAACGGCGAGGGCTCCGGAAGGAAGTCAACCGGGGATACAAGGCCCTGCCGAACTCCTCTCAGATGGGCTGTTGTGAAGGCCCGGAGGGGGGGCCGGATCTTTGAGTGGGCCGAGGTGAGAGCGATGCGATGGCGGAAGCGAGCACACAGAGGACAAAATTTGATTGAGTACGCCATCGTGGTTGCCGTGGTCATCTCGGCGTTGATCGCCATGAGCACCTATGTGTTCAGGGCGGTTCAAGCGACCACTCAAAAGATTCAAAGAGAGTTCGGGAGAAATTGAGCATCGGCTGTGACAAAAAGACAAAAGCCGGGGCTCATCGTCAAGGGCAAGAAACATTGACAATCAGGAGGGAAACATATGAAACCATCATTGTTGAGACGAAAAAAGGAACGCGGTCAAAGCACGGTGGAGTATATTCTTTTGGTGACGGCGGTGATCGCTGTGGCCATCGTGTTCTTGCGGCCAAATGGAGAAGGGGTTTTGTATAACACCGTTAACAAGACCTTTCATGATGCGGCCTCAGAGGTGAATACACTTTCAGATCGTCTCAAGGCTTCGCATCCAGCAGGTTAAGATTGGGTTGTGGCCGCAAATCAAACCAACCAAGAATGTAAGTATAGAAGAATCAAAAAAGTGGAGGATTCGACGATGAATAACGGTATAGAATTCTAAAGAATAAAAAAGCCCAGCAAACGGCTGAGTATGCCTTGCTCATTGCCTTGGTTGTGGGGGCTGTGGTGGCGATGCAGACCTATGCCCAGCGGGCGCTTCAGGGACGGATCCGCGATGCGTCCATTTATTTGAAGGACAACACCAATGACATCGGCACAACTGCTCAATATGAGCCGTATTACATCAACCAGCAATACACAAGAACCCGTTCTGATACGGTCTTGGAACAACACAGCAACACATTGGGTGCGATCAATTATCAGTCCAATCTACGGACCACTCGAGCGGGCACTGAGCGGACGGAATACAAAAATCTCTCGGGTAATGAACTTTAATCTGGGATGATTTTGTGAGTCATTTATTGATCTCAAAGGAGGATGCGATGAACCGTTTCATCAGACGAAAAACAGGACAAAGCACCTTGGAATACGCGATTTTGATCGTCATCGTGATCGGCGCGTTGATTTCCATTCAGATGTATATCAAGCGAGGGATTCAAGGCCGCTTGCGCAGCGCCACGGATGACATCGGCGATCAATATGACCCAGGAAATACAGAGGTCAACATCAAAACAGTAACCGAATCCACGACGCAAGAAACGTTTGTGGAAGGCATCCAATCACGAAACTTAATTAGCGCCGAACAGGTTAATGTGGAGAGCAACGAGGCCTTGATCAATGCGCAGCAGACGTTCTGGGGTGCTAACGTTACTAAGTAATATTGTGTGACGGCAAAGGAGTGAAAATGAGCCGTAACGCATGAAGAAACAAGGGTTGACGACATGAACGGACGGCTTGCCGGCAAGCGAGGGGGAATCGCCACCGGCAAGCCGTCTGTTTTTGATGGGCCTTAAGGAATGGATCGGCGGCGTTGTTGAATCTTGATGGCACCGATCACATCGGACGGTGTGAACACAAGCGATAGAGAACAGACGATATGGCAATGAATGTGTTGAAACAGAGGGGCGTCGGACGCAACGAGAGAGCGCACGGGCAAATGATCATGCAATACGGCCTCGTCATCATGGTGGTGATCGTCGCCGTTTCAGCCATGAGTGTGTTCGTGCAGCGCGCGCTCAAAGTGTCGTGTTCATGACGCCCAAATCCATATGGTGGAATGGGTGAGGCAGGAAGCCGGTGACAAGCCCTTTACTGTGCGGGTGGAGTATGAGCCGTATTATTTGCAATCAGAGGCCTTGCGTTCGGTTCAAACGAGTGCCGAGGAACAGCATGTCCCGAAAGGTTCGGGCGGATATCTCAAAAACGAAACACAAGCGGTGTCGGTGAACTCTTTAAGCAACACCGCGTCGCCACGACTGGCGGATTGAACAAAGGGCAACTCATGGCCGTGTTCGAGAGACAAAGGCGGTGCATGCGGGGGCAAAGCATCATGGAATACAGTCTGTTGATCGGGCTGGTGGTGGCGGCTTTTACGGTGATGTCCACCTTTCTGAAACGTTCCACGCAGGGCCATGGTCAAGTTCAGCGCCGATATGGTGGGCAATCAAATCGAGGCTGAGCAGATCAAGGATTCTTCAGGCGCTCATTTGGTCAACACGCATACGACCGTCGCCTTTGAAAAGAATATTTGACTGATGTGAAACCGGATCGCATCCTATATAATATCCACAAAGACACATCGACGATTTATACCGAAACGCTGACCAACGCCGGACTCACACCGGCGGATACGTTTGCGGATGAAACGGTGAGGCGGTCACGCAAGCGGCCTGATTTGCCGGGGCTGTGCCGCCTCCTTGACAAATACGATTTTGCTCGAAAAAGAGATCGTCTGCCGCATGCAGGCGAAGGAGCCCATGAACAAAAAAATTCCAAAATGTTTTTGATCGTTTCCGGCGGGATTTTTCGTGCTGACCGCCGGGGCCAGTCCATCGTCGAGTATGCAGTGGTCCTGGTCGTGTTTTTGGCGGCGTTGTTGTCCATGCAGATTTATATCAAGCGCGGCATCCAAGGACGCTGGCGCGATGTCGTGGACGGCATCGGCGAGCAGTATGATCCCGCCTTCACCAACGCCACGAAAACGACCACCCTTTCCGGAACCATGACCACCGATGTCTGGACGGAAGATGCGGAAGGCGGTTTTTGGACCATGCGGCAGGATGTTTCCAACACCACCGAAAACACGACCGGCTCGAAAACGGTGATGCCCATGCCGTAAGGCGGACTTGATCAACAAGGCGCGGCATACGACGAATGGGAAAGATCACGGACTCACCGATCGAAGGGTCACAACCATGCGCCGGACGAGACGACAACCGCACCCCTCAGGCCAATCCATTGCAGAGCTTGCCATTTTCGGGGCCGTTTTATTGT
>BPJO01000030.1 GCA_026004655.1 Phycisphaerae bacterium | reverse complement strand
ATCAAAAAACACACCTTCCGGACGGACCAACACGTTCTCAAACGTGCATGCCAATCCCTCCTCGATCGTCGGGGGCAATCTCATCTTGAAATGAACTGACACGAATTGATGCCATCCCTCATGCGCAGCCGTCGTTCGGACATCATGTTCATTGCTGACCCAGCAGACGAATCGATCCCCGATGGTATATCCGCCGTTGAGTACCGACAGGTAAGCAGAAGAATCCTTTCCAGTGGTGGCTTGGGTGTATTCGACCCATTGGTCGTACGTCTGAAATACGAATAACGGTAGCTTTCGGGGTGATCGATGGATGCCCGGAACCAATCGAACATATTGCCTGTAGGCAGCTTCCATCACCTGAGCCAATCGGTCCACAACCCCCTGGTCCGAAAGCGTGGTGTGAAGAGAGTAGTGCTCCGTGTGCAACTGGCGTCCGACAATCCCCTGCCACTGCCAACCGTTCTGGTGTTCGTACTTAACACCGGACTGCGTATCCGAAGCACATCCCCCCGCCCAAAGGATTGCACATCCGACTATCAGGCCATACGCTTGGGATATGTCGCAAGTTCGTGTAGATGTTATCAGCATTGGTACTTTATCGCGGAATTTGATCTGGAAAGAAACCGAACCCGTTCGAACGCCTCACGCCACCTGTACCCTGATTCGGACCCGAGACCGGAATATTCTGGTTGATCCGGGTCTTGCGCCACAGATCATCGCTGCCCGATTATTTGAACGTACCGGGTTGAAACCTCAACAGATCGATACCATCTTTGCCACTACCGCAAGACCCGCACACCGGGGCGGAGATCAGGCTTTTGTTAATGCCGTTAAGTTCATGCACGAAAATGAGTTACAAGCATCCTTGCGCCATCTGGAACGACTCCTTGACGAGACCGATGACGCGCAACAGACCCGATTTCTTGAACGAGAAATCGAACAACTCACTTCTTACAGACCGGCGGAGGACAAAATCGCGCTTCAGGTGGACCTGTTTCCGCTTTTTGGATTCACCCCCGGGACGTGCGGACTGCTAATCTCCGCAGCCACTCATACGATACTGATCGCTAGTGACGCAGTAGCGTCTCAGGATCACTTTTTGGCCGGTCAGGTCCTGCCCGGATGTTTCAATCTCGAACAAGCCAAAGAATCTCTTGAAGAAGTCTACGAAATTGCCGACGTTATCATCCCCGGTCACGACAACCTGTTCATGAACCCGCGTAATTACGGACATTAGACTCGTACAGACTAACGCATCTTGATTGACTTGTGTCATCCGTTCGTTTTTCCGGATGAACGGATTTACCAGGTGAGACCGTCGTGAAGTGTGTTAAGGTTTTCAACGCCGTTTTCATGAACGATGTACATGTCCTCGATCCGCACACCCCCGATGGTGTGGCAATAGATAGCTGGTTCGATGGTCACACAATCACCTGTCACCAAAGGCACCCCGTTGAAATCCAGCAAAGGCGGTTCCTTGAGGTCCAGACCGATCCCATGACCAGTTCCGTGTGGTAAGAACCATAAATCCGCCGGTGCGTCCGGCGGTGGAAATCCGATGTGCACACGATGAGTTTGCATGACACTGACAGTTGCCTGATGGACCTCATGTCCGCTAACCCCCGACCGGGTGGTGCGTTCAGCCGATTGTTTGGCTTGACAGACGATCTGGTGCATCTGACGGACGGGTTCAGGGATTTGTCCATGAACGACCGTTCGAGTGCAGTCCCCGTGATAGAGCGTCGTTTGACTGATCGGGAAAACGTCCACGATCACTGGTTCACCGGTACGAATCGGACCTTTTCCGGGATGATGACAGTCTGCCCCGATCGGTCCGGGAGCGACGATACAATCGTGTCCGATAAGCCCGTGTTTCATCAGTTCGAGATTGATCAGTCGTTTGATGACCTCGGCGGTCAGATCCTCTCCCTCGTGCTGCAAGACGCCTTGTCGATTCGCCACCGCGCGGGAAATGGTTTGACAGGCTAAACGGATTGCCGATTCGGTTCCATGTTGACATGTACGAATATACGACACTTCTTGTTTGCTTTTGCGACGTCGCTCACGGATTCCCAGTTCCGGGTCAAGCCGGATGGTAATCCCGGCCATTTGGGCCAAATGGACGTACAGAAATGGAAGCGATCGGTCCGACAGGACATGAAAGACGTTCAGACGTCTGAGGCATTCGACGGCTGACTGTGCGGTGGCGATTTCCCGGTCGCCGCTGAGTCCACCGGTCGGAGCAAAATCGGCCGGGACATAAATTTCAGCATTTTTGATGCTTTTTTTCGCATTGGATAATTCCACATCACGAACAATGACGATCCGCTTGGCAGGGGAACCGAGCAGGTCAATGCAGACCGCCGGATCGTAAGCAAGTAAATTCAGGACGGTGATAGAGGGTCTTAGATAACGCCGGTACCCCGGCCAGAAGGTGTAGCTTGTGGTTCCATGGATAAAATTTATCTGAAAACATTCACTCATGACAGGAATCGATGTTATTCTGTATAAAATCGTATCTAAAAAAAGGATTTACGACATGATTCGAGTTGCGTTGATCGGGTGTGGTGGGATGGCTTGGATGTATCGTCGTGTTTACACGCGTCTGCCGGACGTGGAACTGACATTGGCCGTCGATGTGAATGAGTTTCAATTGCAACACTGTCTGGAATTGGGGGCGAAACGAGTCAGCCGACATTTTGAAGATGCCCTGACCGATGACATCGACCTGATCGATATTTCGACCCCGAATCATCTTCACGCCGAACAAGCGATCGCGGCATTACAGTCTGGTAAGCACGTGATTATCCAAAAACCGATCAGCAATCAACTCGTTGACGCCGACCGTATCGTGGACGTTGCAGAGCAATCGCCCGGTTTGGCGGGAATGTTCATGAGCAGCTACAACAATCCTCTGATCTGGGAACTCAAACGCCTGATCGATGAAGGTTACCTTGGAACCATTCATACCGTTCATGCACGTGACGCTCATCGGGGCGGGTTGTTGGCAAAACCGGGTACCTGGCGTGCGGATCGAAACCGAACAGGGGGTGGATCCTTTATTCAGCTATCCATCCATGCGATCAACCTCATCCAATACTGGATTCAGGGACCACATCACTGAAGTCCAGGCGGTCATGCAGAATAGGCTTTGCCCCAACATCGGTGGGAGACGACCTGACTGCCTGTATCGCCCGATTTTCCCGAGGAACGATCGGAACGTTTGTCAGCGGATACGCTTCGGACGGTGTTGAGAGAGGAGTTTACGGGACACGTGGACGATTTGTACTCTCGAACTGGGACCAGAAGCTGGATATCAACCTCGATACCCCGTTCGAAGGCGATATCATTCGTTACACGACCCCTCGAAAAGACCTGACCATTGAATACAAACCCCCGGCTTATGATGACGCGTCGAACCCGTGTAATGGTCAACGTTGTTTTATCGAATCGATCCGAAATCAAACCCCCACCGACATTCACCGTTTTGGACGGTCGTAACGACCTGGCGGTCGTCCATGCTGTCCATACCAGTGCTGCGAACAGTGGAAGCCGTGTCTCGGTGGATCGACGTTTGCTAAAACCCAAACTCCAGACCACGATCTACACTGCTACTCCCAGAAATCTCGAAACCGTTTGAGCGACCCTGATTTGATCATTCTACTTTTCTAGAACACTGATTTGCGAATTCGGCGATTGTCAGGGATAGTTCAGCGTTCAGAGAAAATGATGTCTCCACTGATTCTTCAGAACGTTGTCAAAGACTATCCTCAGGGAAGCCGATCCGTTCGTGCGCTGGACGGAGTGAGCCTTGAGATCACTCGTGGACAGTTTGTCGCGGTCATGGGGGCGTCGGGGTCGGGCAAAAGCACTCTGTTGCACCTGATGGCAGGTCTGACCCGGCCGACCTCGGGACAAGTACGAGTGAATGGTCAAGACCTGGCCAGACTTTCCGAATCGGATTTGACGCGATTTCGACGGGACAAGATCGGATTGGTTTTTCAATCCTTCAACCTCATTCCGACACTGACTGCAGAAGAAAACATTCTTTTGCCCCTGCGACTTGCGCGTCGTATCACTCACGCCGACCGAGAACGAGTTGATCAGATCATACAAACGCTCGGACTCCAGCACCGACGAGACCATTCCCCCGATGCCTTGTCGGGTGGCGAGCAACAGCGTGTCGCTATCGGACGCGCCCTAATAAACGATCCTGCTGTTCTCCTAGCCGACGAACCGACCGGGAATCTCGATTCGGTCAACTCACGAAGCGTCTGCGAGCTGTTACGGGATCTTTGCTTCATGCACGGCAAAACAATCGTCCTGGTCACCCATGAAGCTTCGGTCGCAGCTTATGCCAGCGACGTGGTCGTCATTAAGGACGGAAAAATGATCGAACGATTCAGCACGGAACTCATCACCGACCAACAGGAACTTGCCGCCCGTTACCAGCAAGCCGTCCAATAGCAGATCATGCACTCTGACCAAGCCCGTACGCCCCTCTTTTCTGATTCACGGACAGCCGGGATACCACGGGATATAGAACGATTCCACGTACCCCCAAGGAAGTATCAAACCCGGGCGAGGCTCAAGACGGATGGCACGGTCCTTTTCTTTCTGTAACGCAACTACCGGTTGAGGTTTGGCAAAAGACGGAACATAGGCCGGTCGGGTCTGGTCAATGATGCTTCCCACGTATAAAGGATCCGGACGATCCGCCGGGGCAAGCTGTCGGGGTTTCGACGAGCTTGGCGCCACTGCCCCGGCAGTGGTTATGACGGATACCACAAACAAACCCGTTACAAAACCGCGAATATATAAGCTCATTTTCGAACCTCCATGGGTATTATATCGTTGTTCTTGAAAGGAATCCCGATGCTTCTTGCTGAGTTCAGTATTTGGCCAATGGATAAGGGTGTATCGGTTTCGGAATATGTCGCTCGAGCAGTGGATATCGTGGACCGATCAGGGTTGCCTTACAAACTAGGTCCGCTTGGAACGTGCATCGAAGGTGAATGGTCTGAAGTCATGTCTGTGATCGAGAAATGTCACGAAGCTCTGGCCAAGGACTGCGATCGGATCAGTTGCACGATCAAGATGGACTGGCGTCGAGATGCCCGCGGACGCATCGAGGCAAAAGTCAAATCGGTCGAACAAAAATTGGGCAGATCGCTTTTCAACCTAAACAAGTGACAAGGGTCCGGATTCATCGAATATGATGAATATGAGGGGGAACCGGATTTTGAGGCGCGCAACACATAAACCAGGAAAAAAATCAAAAAAATTCCTGAACTCGCGAAGATAGAAGACCCGCGATGCGCTTTTTAACAACAAACGCGCACCGCTACAGTTATATATGGATGCGAACCTCGGATCATATCCTGTCAGGCGGGTATCCTGTCGAAGGAGGGAATAGATCGATCGTCATTTACGCTACTAGGGTGTTTATCGGTTAGAATAAGTTGTGTGATCACGCTTCTGGTGTTGCAGGGACCGGATAAAGGCCGGCGTTTTGAATTACCGGATCAACCGACATTGATCGGTCGGGAATCACGCGCATTACCGTTGACCGATCAGACGACGTCACGTCGTCATGCCGAACTACGTCCGAATGAAGACGGTGAATGGATCCTAAGGGATCTAGGATCGTCCAACGGAACATGGGTCAACGGGATACGGATCGATCGACCTCACGTATTGAAGATCGGGGATCAGATCCGGGTAGGTCGGTCATTGTTGGTCGTGGGGATCCAACCCGGAGTCAGTCGAAGTAACAGCAACAACGTTTCGCTGATGGGGGCAGAATCGGGGATGGACAGTTCGATCATCAACACGCTTGCGAGCAATGAGGATTCGATGGTCCTTGCCGTACCTGAACCGGCAGCCGCGGCCATGTCCAACCTGAAGATCCTGTACCGGTTGTCGGCTGCGTTGGGATCCAGTTTTGATATCGACCAGGTTCTCGAAGTCGTTATGGACCTGGTTTTTGAACACGTCAAAGCCGATCGAGGTATCCTGCTTCTTCTGGACCGAGATCAGAATCCGATTCCCAAGGTCGTTCGGGTTCGGGATGAGACGCAGTCTGTCAACCGCCCTGTGGCGGTTTCGGGGACGGAACCGGTAAAAATCCATGCCAGTCGGACCATCATCAATTACGTGATCGAATCAGGTTCCGGAGTGCTTTCAAGCAACGCGATGGTCGATCCCCGATTCAGCAAAGGTAAAAGCGTCCATAACCTTGGAATTCGCTCGGCACTATGTGTTCCGATAAAAGCGAGAAAGATCGACTCAAGAGTTGACGACCCCACCGGTGCGGACTTGGTGATAGGTGTGATCTATATCGACAGTAGCGTTCGAAATTATACGTATTCGACAGACCAACTCAGACTCCTGACAGCGATCGGATTACAGGCCGGTCTGGCGATCCAGAATGCCAAACTTTATCAGACCGGACTCCAAGCCGAACGGATGGCTGCTATCGGAGAAACGACCGCTGCCTTGTCGCATTCGATCAAAAATATTCTCCAGGCACTTCGGGGTGGGGCCGATGTCGTCGAAATGGGAATCCGTCGAAACGACATGAACCAGCTCACCAAGGGTTGGAGAGTAGTCGACCGGAATCTGGAAAAAATCTATAACCTGACGATGAACCTTCTGGCCTATTCCCGTCCGAGAACACCCAAACTAGAACTGGTTCACCCCAAAAAGATCATCGATGAGTGTCTTGAACTTATTGCCCCGATGGCCAACGAAAAGGGGGTGATGGCGGTGGCAGACGTGGAACGAGACCAGCCTGCCATTCCAGTGGACCCTGACGGGCTTCATCAAGTTCTGATGAACCTGTTGACCAACGCCCTTGAAGCCGTCGAACCTCAGACCGGTCTGGTGCGTGTAAATTGTCGTTATGATCTCCAGCAACGGGTGACCATCATTGATGTGATTGATAATGGACCGGGAATTGCTAAGTCCATGATGCCTCACCTGTTTGAAATTTTTCATTCCACCAAAGGCAACCGTGGGACCGGACTCGGACTGGCCGTTGCCCGGAAGATCGTCCAAGAGCACGAAGGAACCATTTCCGCCGAAAGCGGCCCCGGGGAAGGGACGACCTTTACCGTCCGTCTCCCCACACATCACTTAGATACGGGTGACTCCAGCCACACCCACGGTCCTGCGATATAAACCGTTATTCCAACGGAACAAAATGAAAACTCTGATTCAATTCGATCCGTTTCATAGGCATATCAAATGCTTCTGAAACAATCTTCTCGTTCATGACTTGCCGGATATTCCCGCATGCGAGGAGTCGGCCTGACTTCAATACCATGACCTTGTCCGCGTGAGCGGTTGCTAGATTCAGATCATGGCAAGCCATCAGAATGCAGATCCCTCGTTTCTCAGCCAGTTTTCGTATCAGACGATAAAAGTCGGTCTGATGTTTCAGATCCAGGAAAGTGGTCGGTTCGTCCAGAAGAATGACCCTCGGGGACTGAACAAGACAGCGTCCTAGAAAAACCCGCTGACGCTGACCACCGGACAATGTTTCAATCGCACGATCCAGCAGATCGATCAGACCTAGTTCTTGCGCGACTTCCCGGATCAGGTGTTCATCTTCATCATGATCCAGACTCATCCATCCCCGATGAGGAAAACGACCAATCCGCAGAACCTCGATCACACGATCACCTGGATCGCTCGAGGGGGATTGGGGCATGTAGGCCACCTGTTTCGCCAGATTTCGCAGAGACCAGTCTCTGATCGATTTGCCCATCCACAGGATTTGTCCCTCGAAACCGACACGTCCGATCAGAGTCCGAAGCAACGTGGTTTTACCTGACCCATTGGCTCCGATTAATGCCATGATCTGACCCGTACCGAGTTCAAAGTTGAGGTTGTTCAGGACAACGTGCTGTCCCAGACGTACTGTCAAGTGATCCGCTTGAAGCACTTTCTGAATCGATCCCGGAGAAAAGTCAGATGACATAAGTTATTCCCGTCGATGGCGAAGAAGAAGAATCAGAAAAAACGGACCGCCCAGAATGGCTGTAATCACGCCTATCGGAAGGATCGTATGAATGAACTGTACCGACAGCAGATACCGCGACAACGCATCAGCCATTGTCAGGACAGATGCACCCAACGCCGTGGCGACAATCATCAGTCGACGGTTGTCGTTTCCACAAAACCATCGGGCAATATGGGGACAGATCAAACCAATAAACCCGATCGGGCCACTGATCGCTACCGCAGCAGCTGTGACACCCGAAGCTATAATCAATCCGAGTCCCCGAATCCGCTGGATCTTCACGCCCAACGAAGAGGCCTCATCCTCGCCGAGACGAATCACGTTCAGAAACGGAGATAACACCACGAGCAACACCCATCCGATCCCGATCCCCAAGGCTGATAAATAAATCTGTTGCCAGGAAGCGGTTGTCTGAATGTCTCCAACCATGAATGTCAGTATTCCACCAGTCCCTTGAAGATCCCAAAAAATGCTGTTGAGCAGCAAAAAGACGGCTCCGCATATCGAATTGATGATAGCCCCGACCAGAATCACCGTGACCGGATGAATCACGCCCCGCGACCCACACAGGATCAGCACCAGTGTCGTGATACCCAGGGCCCCTAACAACGCAAACGTGTGCGGGGTTAGTGCGCTAATCCACCCGACCGTTGCAAACACCGGCAAACGATAGATGTAAGCGGCCAGCATCGCTCCGGAACTGGTTCCGAGAAGATACGGATCGGCCAGAGGGTTGCGCAAAATGGCTTGATAAGTGACACCTGCACAGGCCAAAGCCGACCCGATCAGCGAAGCAGGAAGAACATGATTGTACAACCGCAAGCTCAGTATCTCATACTCCGGCCAACCGACTGATCTGGATCCGACCATCAGACATGCTATTGCCACCAGTGACCATACCCCCGAACTGATCAGCAACAAAACGAACATGGATGGCAGATCAAATCGTCTCACTTCTGCAAACCCTTTTCCCGGATTTCATCCGACATTTCCCTGAACAGTTGTATCGCGTTGGTGCAACTAGGTAACAACACGTCCGGACGACGGATCACCCGGATCCGGGTCTTTTTACTCTGACCCGAAAACCGGATCTGGTCTACCATCTGCCGGGCTTGATCAACAGTTTTGTCATCGGCACCGGGCAGCAACACGAACACGATCTGTGGCGCCAGCGTAGCCAAAAACTCTCGATCCAAGGTCGGGTATCCTGATGTCGTAATTACATTCTCTCCCCCGGCCCGGGTCAGCAGATCATCTAGAAAGGTCTGTTTCCCTGCTGAGAACTTGCCGCTTTCGTTTAACAGGATCAATGCAGGGATTTTTCCAGACGGAATTACCGTATCCATCTGTATTTGCACCTTTCTAGCGGCGTTCAGACCGGTCTGTTCAACACCTAGCGCTTGTGCCAGCCTGACCAGCATCATCAGGATGTCATCCAGTCGGTCGATCTGAATATCAATCAACTGGATCCCCAAAGACTGACATCGTTCGGACAAACCCGGGGGCATTCGGTCTGACCTTCCTTGCACGATCAGGTAGCGTGGTCGGATCACGACAAGGGTTTCCCAGTCGATCCGCTGGTAATCCCCTACCACGGGTAGTCGGGATTTCAGTGAAGCGTTGGCTTCATAGGAACTGACTCCGACGATACGGTCGTACAAACCCAGATGCACCAGCAGGTCGGTTGCAGCCGGGGATAGAGAAACGATCCCGTCCGGACGGGATTGAGGTTTGTGAACTTCGTTATTGTCGCAGCCGATCGTTGT
The DNA here is from genome assembly GCA_026004655.1 of Phycisphaerae bacterium. GTDB lineage: Bacteria > Planctomycetota > Phycisphaerae > Tepidisphaerales > Tepidisphaeraceae > BPJO01. The sequence goes on along the minus strand of BPJO01000030.1, from coordinate 13,661 downwards.
GATCAGCAACAGAATAAGAAAGACAAAATTGCGTTGACCCATCGGTTTGGGATGCTAAAGTGCTTGTGGAACATCGTCAAAGATCCGCGCAAAAGATTGCCCAGAAAGGGATTTCTCATGGCCGAGCAGACATTGATGTCCAGGGTGTGGGGGTGGTTGGGGGAAGAGAAATAACGATCAACCAACGCTTAGTGGCTTTCCATCGGACCTGCAACCTGAAGCCGAAACCCGACCATCGCTGTTCCGACCTTTTGCTCGTCGGGATGCGGCTATCCAATCCCTCCAGGCCGGGTTTGTTACGTTGACGGATTTGATGGTTGGGATCCGAGAAAACTTGGAAGCGCAGGGGAAACGTCAGGATGAACTCCTAGAACATCTGTCGCGTCTGCCGGCGCTGTTGGAACAGTTGCCCGAATCTTCTCGAACACAGGCCGAGACGCTTAAAGCCCTTCATCAAGAATTGGCTGGTCAACACGAACAACACCGTCGATTGACCGAAATACTCGATCACGTCAGTAAATCGTCAGTCCAGCAACGGGATGTACTCGAAGAGCTTCAGGAACGAGTCGAACGGATGCGACAGACCGACGAGCAAATTGCCAGCAACCTGATGAATGTAGGTCATACGATGACCGAATTAAATCGTAGTACATCGACGGGCGCTCAGATTCTGGAACACTTGCGTGACAATATCTCCAGTCGCGACAATCAGTTACAGCAACTTCTGGTCAAACAGTCGGCCAGATTTACCGTGATGTTGTCGATCGCCATTTTCCTGTCGATTTCCGCATTAGTTGCTGTGGCGGTGGTGGGGTATCTTCTATTAAATCAACGGGGAAATCTGTAGAGCTGCAAAAGTCTACAAAAGAGGTTTCTGTGTCCGGTTAGGGGTTGCGATTCGTTTGTTTTGGGTTTCAATAAGTTCAATCCGGGGCCGGTTACCAAAGACTTAAGGAGGGATGGAATCAGCTAACGAGTTTGTTGCCAAGCAGACCCGGATTACCTTGCAATGACAAATTGAGCAAACTCACCTGATACAGGTTCTTCCTTTTCTTCGATTCGGGTGATATACCCCTTCATTCGTTCACAAACGGACTCAATAAAACTTTCAACTTCCTTGGACGGACCTTCAACGACCAGTTCAACGCGCCCGTCCGCCAGATTCCTCACAAATCCTGTCACATCAAAATTGATGGCAATGTTGCGTGTGGTGTATCTGAAACCGACACCTTGAACCCGACCGCAGAAAAAACAGTGACGACGACAACATTCAGTGGCAGTCTGGAACATAACCGGTTTATAACCTGTTGAGAACGTCATACCAAGAAAAATTTTTTTACGATTCATTAAAAATATCTCATCCCCCTTTCAAGTCCCAGACGGATGAGTTAAGTGATTAAAATATAATGGTTTACTCGATCTACACTGGTATCGCGTCTTTTCGTTAGGTTTCGGATCGGCTGTTGATAATTAAGGTGACCGGACCGTCATTCTGAAGATCAATGAGCATGTCGGAACCGAATCGACCGGTTTCGGTACGTACGCTGGTTTCACGCACGCGCCTGACAAATTGATGAAACATCACCGACGCCATGGCAGGGCTCATCGCCGGTTCAAAGCTCGGGCGTCTTCCCCGACGGGTGGCGGCTGAGACCGTGAAATTGCTCACCAGAAGCACTTCTCCCCCGATCTGGCGCACGTCCTGGTCAAACTCTTTTTCACCGTTCGGAAAGACTCTCAAACTGACTAGTTTTTCAGCCATCCATTTCAGATCATCATCCGTGTCCTCTTTCACGATCGAAACCAGCGCGCATAACCCCCTTCCGATGCGGGAGGTTAATTGATTCTGAATTGTCACAGATGCCGAGCGTACCCGTTGAACCACCGCAATCATTCCAAAACCCTTCCGTAGGTCCGGCCGGGCGTTATCGATTCGACCCGAATCGGGACCAGTGCGCCGGTTTGAACCGGTCGAGATGTTTCAAAATGGACTTCAAAGTAACGTTCGGTCCTACCGTGTCGAAAACCCGGTCGAAAGTCCGATCGATTCTGGTCGCGTTCAACCAGCACGGTGACGATTTGGTCCAGAAAGGACTTGCGGAACTCCAGACTATAAGCCTGGGCACGATCCTGAAGGATTCGGATTCGTTGGTTGACAACATCAGGCGTAACAAACTCCCGTTGCCAACGAGCAGCAGCCGTCTGGGGTCGGGGAGAATATGGAAAGGCATGGATATGAATGAAACCGGTTTGGTCCACCACGTGCAAGGTCTGCTCAAAATCTGTCTCGGTTTCTCCCGGAAACCCGCAGATGATGTCGGTGGTCAAAGCCGGACGATCAAACGATTCTTTGACCATCGAGATCATGTCCAGAAAATCCGATTGGGTGTATTGCCTGTTCATTTTTCTCAGAACTCGGTCCGACCCGGCTTGAAGGGGCAGATGGAAATGAGGCACCACCTGAGGATAACGTTTGATCACGTTGATCAGATGTTTGTCCAAATCGCCCGGTTCCATCGACGACAAACGAAGTCGTTCCAGACCGTTCACACGGGTGCATAAGGTTTCGATCAGTCGGGATAGGGGTTTGCTGGTTGATTCGGGTTGACGACGGCGTAATGCCGTCGGTTGACCGTAGGCGCCTAAAAAAATACCCGTCAGTACGATCTCTTTATGTCCTGAATTGACAAGAGCTTGTGCTTCATGGACGGTATCTTCAATGTTTTTACTCCACAACCGCGGGCGCAACCGGGGAATGATGCAATAGGTGCAGTGCGCGTCACACCCGTCCTGTACCTTGATAAACGCCCTCTGGTGGGCCGATTGTGGGTCATGTAACAGTGGAAGTGAAGTTGTTCCGACCCGATTCGACGCACGACGGACCGGATTCTTTCCTGACCAGCGTTCTAACAACTCGCAAAGTCTCTGGTGAACATCCTCATGGTGGGTAATGACCGCATCGACGCCCGGTATTTGCTCAGCGGTCGATCGGTCTGACGTCGCCCAGCATCCTGTTACGATGACTTTGGCGCGACCATCCAAATGATCTTCTAATGAACTACCAGAGACTTGAATCGGTTGCAGTACGTTCAGACGGGTGGCCCGGCGGATCTGCTGCCTCGAACCTTTGGCTGCCTGAGAGGTTACCGAACAGGTATGAACGACTCGAATGTCTCCACCTTGCTCAACCTGCTGCAATCCCCAGGACCGAAGGACCTGCGCGATCTGCTCGGCCTCATAGTGATTGACCCGACAACCGAGAATAGAAACCGAAAACGTCTGCACTTTACTGTATTTTAACACCCTCGTCTGATTGGTAAAACCATGCCCCGCCCCACCTCGACGGATATTGATCTTCGGATCACCGGTCGGAATCGATTCGTGCACAGGAATCGACGTCGATGTCGTTATTTTCGATAAGCTTCCATACGTTTGAGATAAAACTGGGATTCACTGGCACGCTGGCCGACGAGGTGGATGGAAAAGGGGTAAGAAAGCTTGCAGTTGACGAAAAAATCGAAGATTCGCAGCCCGTGTTTGATTTGTCGTTCGATATTTTCATCGACCTGATCCGTCAATTCGGCCGGTATCAGTCGCTGACGGTCATAATCCCAATGAGGATCGATCCTAACCAGAAGGTGGGCTTCACTCCAGTCGATCGGATAACCCAGAATGTATCCCTGACCGGTATTGGGCGTGTAAAACCAGAAGCAGAGAAACCGGTCTTTCCAGACGGTGCTTGTTGCGTTATCCGCCCCGGTGATAAGCCGGGCGTGACTGGTTCGAATGGCTTGACCGTTTAAAGGTTTGGCGACCCAGACCTTGCGTGATGCACAGTCGTACAGACCGACGTGAGGATATTTGCCGTTAAACTTGTCCGTGCAGAGTTTGGTAGAGACCTGGGGCCCGGTTTCGGGTGCCTGATCAGATATCTTTTTCCCAAACCCGAACATATGAAGGAACAATAGCGAAACGAGGGCTTAAAATCGAATGCGTTACATGTCGGTGCTACCGACGTAACGCGGTGGCACCTTCGATAAGCAATCGTTCGGTTTCTTCCCAGCCGATACAGGCATCGGTAATGGATACGCCGTACAACAGTTTTGACCGATCAGGCGAGACATCCTGTCGGCCGGGGTGGAGGTGGCTTTCGAGCATCACCCCGACAATCGGACACCCCACCCCACCTTGACATCGCTGAGAAATTACGCTTTCCCAGACAACGGACTGATTCTCATGCTTTTTGTTACTGTTGGCGTGGGAACAATCGACCATCAGTTTTGGCGCGAGCCCTGAATTTACAAGCATTTGTGCTGCGGATGTGACATTATCCGGGTCATAGTTCGGTCGACCGGATCCTCCACGGAGAATGATGTGCCCGTCCGGGTTTCCGCGGGTCTGGACGATACAGGTCACCCCGTTTTCATCGATGCCTAGAAAATGATGACCACTTTGGGCTGCTTTCATGGCGTCGATCGCGATTTGCACGCTTCCGTCCGTGGAGTTTTTAAATCCTACGGGCATGGACAGACCACTGGCCATCTGACGGTGGGTCTGGGATTCGGTCGTCCTGGCTCCGATCGCTGCCCAGGAGATCAGATCATCAATGTATTGTGGAACGATCGGGTCCAAAAGTTCTGTCGCGCAGGCAAGCCCGAGTGCATTAATCTCAAGAAGCAATTTCCTGGCCAATCTCAAACCCGTATTCATGTCAAACGACCCATCCAAATGCGGATCATTAATCAACCCTTTCCACCCCACGGTCGTACGAGGTTTTTCAAAATAAACCCGCATGACCACAAATAGCTGATCCGACACATGCTCGCGAAGCTTCACGAGACGGTGTGCGTACTCTAACGCCGATTCCGGATCGTGCACCGAACACGGACCCACGACCACCAGAAGACGAGGATCCTCTCCCCGAAGGATCTGTCGAATCGTTTTTCGTCCTTGAATGACCGTCCGCGTCATCTCCGGACGTTTAGGTAGCTCCGCATCGAGTTGGCGAGGCGTAATGATCGTACGGGTCTCAACGACGTTGATATTCTGTGTCGGCTCGAGTGCTTCCAACACGGTTTCGGGTTCAACCAAACGGGTCTTTTTATTCATTCGTGCGATTTCGGTTTCGAGTTTTGCTCTATAAACTTATCAAAAACGCAGAAAAACAACAGATCCCTCGAATGTGTCGCTTTTTTGGACACCCAAGGTGCTGATCCGTGGGTCCGGTGAGTCCGGATCTTTCTTATTTTCTACATTTCCTATCAGAAAACTGGGATTAATCGACCCCAAGTTCTTTCAGATTTTTCAAAGAACGCTCAGCGCATTCGAACGGATTTTGGCCGTTGCAGTTGTCCTGTTCGATGATGAACCATTGGGTCCCTGCCCGACGACAAGCGTCAATAATTCGTGGGAAGTTCAAGTTTCCCTCTCCGACCTCGCGCATCTGTTGTTGACGATCTTCGCTGATCCCCATGTCTTTCAGGTGTACACAGGGGATTCGGCCGGCGACTTTTTCGATCCAAGACACGGGGTCTCCCCCGCCATGCGTGATCCAGTAGGTATCGATCTCGAACCAGATGTCCGGGCTGCATTTTTCGATCAGGATGTCCAGCGCGGTTTTCTTCCCGTACCGAACCAGTTCGTGGCTGTGGTTGTGATACCCGATTTTTATTCCAGAACCGTTAAACGCAGAGGCAATTTTGGAATACTCCGAAGCAAAGTTCGCCCACAGATCCGGTCCAAGATTCTCTTTCGGGAAAAAACCTCCAATAGCGGTGTATTGACAACCCCAGAGTTTATGATTCTCGATGACCTGCGTCGGGTGATCGCGCATTTTGTCCAATCCGATGTGGGTGGCACAACAAGTCAATCCTTCGTTTTTAAAAATTTTAGCCAATTCTCCGGGATCGATCGGACCCAACGCCGAGGATTGCACCGCGTCATAACCGATTTTTTTGACCCGAGCGAGGGTTTTGGCAATGTCCGTGGGAGTCTTTGTAAAGTCCCGCAACGTGTACAGTTGAAGTGCTATCTGGGATGCCATGATCTGAAAAAGCTTCCTTTCTTCGAACACGCTAGATAATTCCGTCGATTTCTGCAAGCAACCGGTCGTATCTTCCTGTTGTGAATCATTGCAGATGTTCAACCGCTTTTTGTTCGATATACTCTTTGACCATGGATCATCAGCCTCTGGTTTACAAACGGGTTCTGCTCAAGATTTCGGGTGAAGGATTCTGTCATGAGGGTGGATTCGGCATCGAAGCCGACTACTTGGAAACCATCGCCAGGGAATGTATCGAAGTCGCCGCCATGGGTGTAGAACTGGCAATCGTCGTCGGGGGTGGGAACTTCATTCGGGGCAAGACTTTTGCTGAGGACGGTCATATTCCCCGCGCAACAGCCGATTACATGGGTATGTTGGCCACCGTGCTCAACGCGCTGGCGTTACAGGAAACCATGGAAAAGTTCGGTCAACCAACGCGCGTGATGAGCGCGATAACAGTCCACAGCGTTTGCGAACCGTTCATCCGTCGTCGTGCGGTCCACCACCTGGAACAAAAACGGGTCATCATACTGGCAGCAGGGACCGGTAATCCGTTTTTCACCACCGACACCTGCGCAGCACTTCGGGCGTCTGAAATCCGCGCAGATGTTCTCCTCAAAGCCACCAAAGTAGACGGAATTTACGACAAAGACCCCAAGAAAAACCCCGACGCCAAACTTTACCATGAAGTTAGCTTCGATCAGGTCATTCGGGATGAATTGAAGGTGATGGATCAAGCCGCTTTTGTTCTTTGTAAAGAACGAGAAATTCCGTTGGTGGTCTTCAACCTGAAAACCCCGGGCAATATTGTACGGGTATTGCGGGGAGAAAAAGTGGGAACGAAAATCAACCCCTGACACGACGCTGTCATCCCTGACCGGGGATTCGAATGACTATTTTCATATTCTTATGAACCTGTAATATTTGCTTTTATTTGGAGCACCCATGCCTGCAGACGATATTTTGCTGGATTGTGAAGAACACATGGAAAAAGCCATCGATCATCTGAAACACGAGCTCAGCGGGGTTCGAACGGGTCGGGCTTCACCGGCTTTGGTTGAAAATGTCCAGGTGGATTATTACGGAGCTCCAACGCCTCTTCGATCGATTGCGGTCATTCAAGTCCCCGAAGCCACTCAACTGCTGATTAAACCCTTCAACCCTGCGGACCTTAAAGCGATCGAAAAAGCCCTCAGCGAAAGCAAACTGAATCTCCCAACCAGCAGCGACGGAAAAGCAATCCGTCTGAACCTTCCCCCCATGAGCCAGGAACGTCGTCTGCAAATGGTTGCCTCGACAAGGGGAATGGGTGAACATGCCAAAGTCGCGATTCGCAACGCCCGTCGAGACGCCAACAAAATCGTCGATTCAGAGCAAAAAGGCGGAATTCTGACCGAAGACGAAGCCGACAAGCTCAAAGAAGACATCCAGGAGCTGACCAAATCCTACGAAACCAAGGTCGATGAGCTTCTGGAAAAGAAACGTCACGAGATCATGGACGTGTAGACCCCGTTCGTGCGTCCCTTTTCGAACGGTTGTGCGTCAAGTATTAAATGAGAGAATCACGGTATGTCTTGGGACTTACCCCCACCCGTTTCTTAAACCGCAACGAAAAGTAAAACGGGTTGTCATACCCCACATGACGGCTGATTTCTTTAATACTCAATGAGGTCACAGCCAACAGTTGCTTGGATCTTTCGATTCGTTGCCGTTCCACAAAATCCATGGGTGAAATACCGACGATCTCCTGGAACAGGTGCCCGAATCGTGACGGACTCAATCCAGCTAGGTCTGCCAATAATTCCAGCGTGATTCGCTGAGAAAGACGTCGTGTTATTTCGTCCATCACCTGTCGAATGCGATGATCCAACCGATGGTTTGCATGATCCGGATTGATCTGTTCACACATCAGCAATAACCCTTCGAGTGCATTCATCGCGAGTCGATCACGCAAATCCCCTATCGACAGCGCCAACTCATGGACTCGATAAAACTGCTGTACGATTTGATGACGGGATGGACCCTCCGGAACCGCGAGTTTCATTAAACCCGATTCAAGAACGGGCCACCCCAACAAGTCCAACCAGTCGGTTCGAGGACGAAAATGGGTCCATAAAAGATCCCAATATGACAACGATTCCTCGACCCCGTAGTCCTGATAGGTTCCGGGAGCACAAAGGATAATTTCATGAGGGCGACAAAGATACTGTCTCTGGTCCGGCATGCAGAATCGACCTAGTCCAGCCAAAGTATATATCATCAAATAATCATCCGTCCCTTGCGGTCGATAAGCATAATATCCCGAACCAGACTGAAAATGCCCAGTAACCAGAGCCAAAACGGGTTGATGAGGCGTTACGACCTTTGTGATCATTCAGCAAGATATTATATGCTATAGACAAAAAATTGCATTTTTTTCCTTCCGAAGCGCAACGACAATACTCCACGGTTTTTGAAAAAGGCACCTATGGTCACAACCTTAGCAACAACAAGTGGATATCTGACGGACCGCCAATTGGAAGAGTTCAAACGCGACGGATTCGTGGTTGTTCGCGGATTATTCAGTCCCGACGAAGTTCAGCTCATCCGGGACACCTTCATGGACATGAATAAAAACGGTCCAGTTCCCGGACTTTCTGAGATCAAACGAAAGAATGTCGAAGGTGAAGTGAACGCCTATGATCCGTCCGACCCTTTGTCATTCTATCCCCGGATGATGCACCCTCATAATCATCCGGATAAACCGGTAGGCCCGTTGGCCATGCGGTATATGCTCGACTCCCGAATCAGACAGATCCTGACTAAACTCATGGGAGAAGAACCCTATGCCGCTCAAAGCATGTTCTATTTTAAACCCCCCGGATCGAGAGGACAGGATTTTCATCAGGACAACTATTACTTACGGGTAAAACCCGGGACATGCATGGCCGCCTGGACTGCACTAGACCACTGCGATGAAGAAAATGGAGGTATGATGTGTGTCCCCGAAACGGCTGACTATGAAATACAGTGCCCCGAAAAATCAGACCCCAAGCTCTATTTCACGACCGAACACGTTCCCATTCCCGAAGGCAAAACCGCCGTTTTACCCATTCTCGAACCCGGAGACGTGCTGTTTTTCAACGGTTCGACAATCCACGGTAGCGGCCCCAACCGGAGCAAAACCCGTTTTCGACGATCATTTATCTGTCATTATGTACCCCAAAGTACCACCGAATTAAGTCATCATTACCAAGTCTATGATTTTAACGGACGTCTTCTATCCCATATCCGTCATAATCAGGACGGAGGACCCTGCGGAAACCTTCATCAGGAGCCGACCGCTCCCCACTAGTAACACCGTGTGATCCGGTTTGTCTCAATCCTATTTCACCTATAATCCATCCATGCCCCTGCGTGGATGGATTTTTTTTGACGCAGCCTGCGGGATCTGCTCGGAAAGTGTCCGACGATGGGAAAAAACCCTCACCCGGGCAGGTTTTGAGCTGATTCGGCTTCAATCCTCCCAAGCCAAGCAGCTTTTAAATCTTTCACCTGGTGAACTTCCCGAACAGATGAAACTAATGACCATTAAAGGACAAATCCTCGAAGGCGTTGAAGCACTGGCGTACGTGTCCCGATTCGTCTGGTGGGCTTTTCCGTTTCATTTGCTCATGAAAGAAACCTTTTTCCGCTGCCTGATGGTCGAACTTTATACAATGGTGGCTAGGTACCGTCGTCGGATCAGCCAAGCGTGCGGACTCCGACCGTTCATCCCTCATAGCTGAAAGGCCATTGTCCGTCTCCCAGAATCTCTGTCAGACCAAAGTTTGCGGAAGTCCCCTTGAAATAAACCGACCACATCGCCTGGACGGATGGGTGTATATCGAGAAACGCCTGCCAAGAGGCGTAATGTTCCCGTAAGAAGTAACTTCGATTCTCCAATGTTTGGATTTGTTCCTGGAGATGCTGTCTTTCGGACTCCAGCTCCTGAATCCGTTTCTGAAGTTTTTGATTCTCCATGGCCAGTTCGTTTTTACGGTCCTGAGCCGCTTTGAGCTGTACCAGGGACTCTTCATATGACTTTTGGAGTTGCTCAAGGGTGGGCTGATTCTGTGCAACAGCCACCGACGCACAGATCATCAGCAGTGAACCGACCCGAACCATATCTCGTATCCTTTCTGGTCGAAGTATAACGCTGAAATATCCCGAACTGAAATATCAAATCCTGAGATATAATGGGTAGGATGATTCTGAAGGCTTTTCATGATCAGGTTCAAGTGCAGTTGCGGTCAACCTTATGAAACGGACGATTTCCGGGCCGGTGAGGCTTTTCAATGTCCACAATGTCTTCGGCTGGTGGATGTCCCGAGTTTAGGGGATCTATCGTCACTGGAAGAAGACGGGACGATTAAACTGCAGGAGCCACCAATCAACCCTGATGATCTGGCGGCCAAAATCCGCACCCATTCCCATCGGGATGATCTACGACAGAGTATTGATGAATTTTTCCAGTTAGACCAGGTCCCTTCAGCCGATGCACCCTTGCCCCGAAGAGCACCCCGATATGACCCGATCACCGGCCAACGGATTCAAGAAATTGAGCTGGTGCCAGATCAGATACCTCCGACAGCAATACCTCAACCGGAAACCCTTTCCTCCACCGCGACTAACCCAAAAGTTCTGATCGAATTAAACCAGAATAAGTTGACCTGGTGGACCGCACCCGGCAGAGTGATTTCCGGTAGAAGTCTGATGGCAGTGGTTTTCGTTTTTTTGGCCCACGTCTTGGTCGATTTGTTCCTGTCGTTACCCGCTGCTAATTTACTGCTTCTACCCCTCATTCTGGCGGTCGTCCTGGCGATTGTGGCTCATTATGCCAACACCATCGAAGAAATCGGTCCGCAGGATCAGGACGAAGTTCCCGTTCTACTGCGAGAGGTTTCTTTCTCACAGGATATTTTATATCCCTTGTACGGGTTGATCGTTGCTGGTCTGTTCAGTTTTTGGCCTGCGATAGTTCTCCAAGCCTTCCTGGATCACACCGACCGGACCAACGAATATTCCAGGATCATTGTTGGGATCATCATTCTGGGATGTCTTGTTTTCCCCGCAGCGGCTTTGACGAGTGTCACCAGCGGCGCTTTGCAGAATATGCTGCCCAAACACGTGATGTCGGTGATCCGTGCAGCACCCACGCGTTATGCGATGGTGTGTGGCGCATTCCTGATCGGTCTGGGGGGATACGGATTGGCCGTCCGGGCCATGGACTGGGCTTCGATCAACTTTTTTACACAAAGTAGCCCCCTATCCATCTGGAGAAATCTTCTGACCGAATTGAGTTGGACGTACACTTTCCTGCTGGTCGGCATCTATTTCATGCACCTGGCAGCAGTCTGGTTAGGATTGATGTACCGACACCACTACCCAAGCTTCAATTGGGTCTATCAAAAGCACGAACACCAGAACCGCACCGATGTCCTTGCCCGGTTGGAAGAAATGCACCGAAACGGGCATCGGCGAGTTCGCCAGCATCGACCTACTCCACAGCAGCTCGAAAAAATCCGTCTCTCCGAAGACGAAAGAAAAGCCCAGCATGCTAAGTTCATGGGAAAAATCTGAACTTTTCCATCTTTCAGAAAGTCCCGATAGCACTTTGAAATAACGAGAAACTAGTAAAAATCAGTGCCCAAACTATTGAATTGAATATGTTCTGTTTACCCGAAAATTATTTGTCCCGATGGGTTCAACTGCTCGAACAGGCCGAACAAGGCTCCGAAGTGGATCATGCGGAAGCTCAGGTTCGTCTGGACCGTTCAGGGAACCAGCATCGGCAGCGGATCGTTGCTTGCCTGCAAGCAGTTGAAGCTTATCAGGCAGGCGTTTCGATCCTTCTGAAGAAACCTGTTCCTGACCAGTTTCTTCCACTACCGGCTTGTGAAGGGGCTAGGGCAGCACAGTGGGTATGGGAATCATATCTGAAGTCCACGATGGGATGTCGTCAGTCAACCGAATGGTTGCGAACATGCATCCATCGACTTGCCCCCACGGCATTAATCGCAGGCGTGGATGATAATCCCGAACCTTGGTGGGCCAACGAACTGTTGATCCTCCACGCTTTTTGTTCTTTTGCAAGAATGACTCATGATGAGTCGCTGATGGATCCTTTAATGAGATGTGTCGAGTTTCACCTGAAGGAGATTCAACCCGACCATGCAACCAACGAACCCTGGGCCCATTCATGCTTTTATCCTTCACCCGGAAGGAAATCTGACTGCCGAAACCCTGCTCCACGCAGCCATGGTCCAGGGGTCGGGTCATTTAACACCGGTCGCGCGATCCGTGGTCCGAGACGCCTTACGGGCATTAAGGACGTGATCTGGATCAATCTCAATCCAACGGGTAGGATAAGAACATGTCCGAACGACCGATCGACGATTTTTTGATAGACAATCTTCGTTGCCCGATCACGCTGAGCAGACTGAAAAAAGACGGAGATTTTTTGGTCGCGGAGGTGGGAGGAATGAAATATCCCATCCGAAACGGTATTCCGGTCATGCTCCCTGAAGAAGCCCAGCTGCCTGAGGGTGTGGAATCACTCGAAGAGTTTCGTAAACGGTTCGGGCGTCGATAATCGATCTTTTTTGTCGGGTTCAATCATTTTTCTCGCCGAGTCCTTTGTAAAAGGATTAAAATGCGATCCATGAGAAACGGTGGATCACAAACGACGGCGTATATCGCGATTGGTTCCAATCTGGGAGATCGCGCCAGATATTGTTATTCAGCCATTTCTCGACTATGTGAACATGATCAGATTTCGGTCAGTCGACTCTCTCCCCTGATCGAGACCGCACCGGTAGGAGGACCGGTGGATGCCCCGCCTTTCCTGAACGGCGCGATCGAAGTGCAAACAACTCTCGGTTCTCACGCGTTGTTCCATGAACTTCAAATCATCGAAAATGCCATCGGACGTGTCCGAAAGGAACGTTGGGAACCCCGGGTAATTGACTTGGATCTGATTTTTTACGGTGATCGGATCATTTCTTCCGATGAGCTGATGATCCCCCATCCCATGATGCACCAGCGATTGTTCGTGCTTGAACCGTTGTCGATGATCGCGCCCGATGTCGTGCACCCAACCCTACAGATGACCGTGAAAGGCCTTTTGGAAAACCTCCGAACATCGGCCTCGCCCTTGTAAGTCATTCCTATGAATGCAGTTACGCGTTTTAGGTGTGAAACGTGGGTCAGTCCAGAAGATCGACCAATTGAGGGGCAAAATAACTGATGATCAGATCCGCCCCTGCCCGTTTGATGGCGGTTAATGACTCAAGGATCATAGCCGATTCATTCAACCACCCTCTCTCTGAAGCCGCTTTAATTTGGGCATATTCGCCACTCACCTGGTAAGCCACCACCGGTACGTGCACACGCTGACGAACGGCCGCGAGGATATCCAGATAAACCCCCGCCGGTTTAACCATGACCATGTCTGCTCCCTGCTGAATGTCCAGATCGACTTCCAGCAAAGCCTCTTCAACTCCACGGGTATAATCCATCTGATAAGACCGTCGGTCTCCGTGGGTCGGAGCCGAATCGGCAGCATCCCGGAACGGACCGTAATAGGCCGAGGCGTATT
>BPJO01000029.1 GCA_026004655.1 Phycisphaerae bacterium | reverse complement strand
ATCAATCCCGGAATTGCCCGAACCACCCATATCAATGTTTCTGTGATATTGCTAACTATGATCTCGGTTATGATGATCCTTCGGGCAACACGCCAGGCTCAATCTAGACGACTCAGTAGTCATCCGGGAATGGAAGACGTTACAATTCAACCACAGGCGGCTTGAGTCCGGCGACGGAGTAATCGATGAAATTAAACTTCTGGCAAGTTCTCGGTATCATTCTGATTGTGGTTTATTTGATCTTGTGGTTCAGCGGGGTCGTCGGCAAAAACAAAGAATCTGGCGAACCTCGTTCACCCCACACAACCGGATGTTTCGGTGACCCAACCCCCGGCAACCGTACCCTCTGAATAGTATGTGAGAAACCTTGACTCAAGACGTCGAGATGACGGTCGAACAGTCAGGATCATTCATCAGATGCAGATCCGATCGGGCCATCGAAATTCGCTCAGCCAGGTCCTATTTCATGTGGGAACCAGCTACACAGCTGCGGTGGCACGGGTCGTCAGCTGGTTGATTGTATCTGCGATCGTTTTTCGTAGAGGAGGAGCAGAACAACTGGCATTATTGATGCTGGTCCGAGGAACGATAGGTCTGTTGAGTTATGTTTCATTGGGGTTGGGTCCGGCATTGATTCACCATCTGTCCAAGGGGGGCTACAGGATCAGAATTTCCTTTTGTGATGTCCGGAGATCTTGAGGATCCTGTTTCGTCCGGACCGGATCATTCGAGAAAAGCACAAAGCATTTTTCTTCATGCGCTAATACTCACCGTCATCGCCGGCGTTTTAGGCGTAGGGATGGTGGTGGTATACGGAGTCTGTTTTTCCACGATTCATGAAAACCATCCGTCATGGCAGGGGTTGACATTTCCGGTCGTAATTTTGATGGGTGCGGGGATGGTCCTACGGCTGGTGAGCGATGTCTTTGGAGCCGCGCTTCAAGCCGATCATCGGATCGGAAGAGATTCCATTTTCCAGATCATCACAGAAGGGATTTTCGTACTCGGTGTGGTCTGGATTACTTATGCACCAGTGATCGCTGCTGCGGGCGCTTTTTTCATGGCCAACAGCGTACTGCTATGTGGACGATTCCTACTTTACCCGAAACGTACTAAAGGAAAAATGGAGCGGATTTGATCCGACAATCGCCAAGATGCTGCTTACCAGCGGCACATTTGTATTAGTTGCTCAGTTGGCGGACTGGTTCTATGCACCGGTCAATCAGATCCTGATCGAACGATATTTGTCCGTTGAAACGCTGGCGGTGTATGTACCGGCGTTACAGGTCGATTCAGCACTTTTGCTGCTAGTTTCTGGGGTATCGGTGGTCATACTCCCTTACGCAGCTCAGGCGACGAGGGAACATGACTATCCCCCGTTTGCGGAAGATTTACATCAGTGGAACGATGTTCGCATTATGCGTCTTGTCCGCTGCAGCTGGGGTCATTGTGTGGCAAGCAGAGTGGTTGTTCACCCGATGGTTTGGAGATTCTTTGCCGATGACGCGGGAAATTCTTCCATGGATTCTGATCCATACGATCATTGGCGCCAGTGCGCTGCCTGCTCGAGCAGTGATGTTGGGCATGGGCCACTTCAAAGCTTACGCCATCTCGGCCTTGGTCGGGGGGAGTATCCAATTTTATCCTTGCAGTGACTTTTCTACACACGACATCCTGGGGTATCCGTTCGGTGATCTATGCGACGATTCTGACCGTCGGCATTCGTTGTCTGATCTGGATGCCCATCTATGTCCTGACCATAACAGACCCGAATCGCGACAAAAATTCCCCACAATCCCGGCAGGAAAAGTCGTCATAACCGTGACCGGTAGATCCAGACAAGGATCATCGGATTATGGACCTATATACCGTTTGCTGATATCCGCATAGGCGTCAATTCGTCGGTCACGGAGAAAAGGCCAATGGGTTCGCGCAAACTCGACTTTTTCCAGATCAAGGTTACGAACAATGACTTCTTCCGTGTCTGGACTGGCCCGATAAAGAATCTGACCGTTCGGTTGAGCGATGAACGATTGTCCCCAGAAAAGGATTCCATCAGGACTGACCTTTTTTTCCCCGAGCGTCGGTGACAAACTCATGACCGATTCTGTTGGGCGAGCAGACATAGCACCCGTTGGCCACGGCGTGCGAACGTTGGATCAGTTCCCAGCTTTCATGCTGTGCAACGCCATATTCGTCCTTCTCAGCAGGATGCCAACCGATCGCAGTGGGATAGAACAGGATCTCTGCTCCTTGAAGGGCAGTTAGACGCGCCCCTTCGGGATACCATTGATCCCAGCAGACCAAAACCCCGATCTTGCCGTAAGGTGTATCCCACGCCCGAAAACCCGTATCCCCCCGGTGTAAAGTAAAACTTTTCGTAATAAAGCGGGTCATCCGGGATATGCATTTTCCGGTAAATGCCTTGAACTTCTCCATCGGGTGCGATAACAGCAGCCGTGTTGTGGTAAAGCCCGCTTGCACGTTTTTCAAACAGGCTCGCCACGATCGTCGCTTTGTATTTTCTGGCAATTTTTCCGAACAAATCGGTGCTTGGTCCGGGGATCGTTTCCGCGAGCTTGAAAAAACGATGGTCTTCACATTGACAGAAATAGAGACTGGCAAACATTTCCTGGGTGCAGAGAATTTTGGCTCCCTGTCGTGCAGCTTGCTCGAGTAATTCAGCCTGTTTGCGCCGATTCACAACGGGATCCTCAACGCAAGCCATCTGCGTGATCCCTACAGGCACGATTCGGTCCGAAACTGGTTTCTTTTTTGCCATGGTCATGATTTACAAAGTCGCCACAGTATATGAAGTTGCTGAAATAAAATCAGGGTAAATTGGAAAAACAAATCAAAGATCAGGATTTGGCGATCGAAAGAATAAACCGTTCGACATTATCTGCAGCTTCTCCCAGACCCGATTTGCTGCGGTGATCCAGTTCGGTCAGAAGATTCAGTGAACGATAAAGTCTTTGCGGGCCAAGCCGGTCAACGGTTCTGAGCAGGGAATCAACATGGCTCATCGGCCAGATCCGAAGCTGTTTGGCAATGGCGGGGGGGCTGACTTTCTGTTGTCTCAACTGAAGCGCCTTGATCGCCTTTTCCAGCCACAATCCTAACCAGGTCACAGCCCTGAACTCACTCGAAGGGTCTGATTGCAAAAGGTGTCGCCATCGTTCCAAAGCCTTGTCAGTTCGTCCGGAGGTGAGTTCGTCGGTCATGTGCCACATTTCCTGCTCACGCTGGAAAACAACCGACCTGTTGATCTCTTCCAAACCGATCTTTCCATCAACGCAAAGCGCAAGCTTTGCCAATTCGTTGTCCAAACGTCCGAGGTCAGTACCAATCAGATCGGCCAACAGTCTTGCGGCGGGGGGCTCGATCTGAAGTCGATGTTCGTTTTTGGCTCGTCGTACAATCCAGTCTGGGAGGTCTTTTTCGCTCGGAGGGTCGCACTTTGCGATCGTGCCGTGTTTGGCGATTAACTTACTGATCTTCTGGTTTCCCGGAAGCGACCTGCACCTCAAAACGAGCGTTGCCGAATCTGACGGCGATTGGACATACTCTTCCATTTCCGAACGATATCGGGAAATAAACTCGTCTGCCGAGCGAATTACTACCAGTCGAGTTTTGGCAAACATTGAAAAACTGCGGAGCTCATCCATGACTTCCGCCAGACCGGTTGTTCTTCACCGTCAAAATCGGTCCGCTGCACGTTACCCAGTGATCGAACAATCTGCTGCAAGGCTTCGATCTGCAGAAACGAGTCTTCTCCGACCAGGGCATACAGGTATCTGGACATATCTTTATTTTAAACCACGGGCTGATGGAAAAAAGGGAATCATTCGTCATTTTGATACGGTTCAGAGGTAAATATCGTTTCCCAACGGGTCTTGAACAGAATATGATTAAGTCAGGATGACCAACATCTACAACACTGTTTGTGACGACTTTTATGTGAACCTTCGAGTGGGGACGCAGATGACGCTTCCGCATCAGCGGGAGACATTGCTGCATTTCTTCGAACAGATTCAAAAGATCTTCCCGGACATGAGTCGTTTTCGGAGAACGGATCAGAACGAGTACATGCTGGAAGAAGATCGGGAAAAGGACAGTTATCGTTGGCTCGGTATTGAATCCCAGCGATTGACTTGTGGGCACGTGAATCCCCCGTCCATGCAAGAGGCTTTGCGACTTCCGACGGCAATTCTGGATCATGCCCCATACGCTTTGGGTTTGAGTCGAGTTGAGATTGATTACATGGATCTGCTGCTGGGATTTGACTTCGAGTTTTCCGGGAATCACGACGAGATCGTGGCAGAAAGCTTGTTTGTCGAATCTCCTTTGTCATGCCTGTTGGAAGAGCCGGGCACTCGTGCAACAGATTTTCAAACCTACCGTAACCGTTGCGCTAACCGATGATTTTCGTCTTCAGGCCAGAATCGATGTCGTTACGAGAACCAACAGTTACCAGATACGTACCGGGGACTATACCGGCGACATGATCAGCGTATATCTGATCGTCCGGAGGTTCTGGGGTGATGGTGTTAGGGAATCTTATGAAGAACTGCTCCGACAGCTTGCAGAAAAATCCGAGCATCTCGCGAAACAGTATGTGTTGCCCAGGATCATTCAACCCCTGCGCTCCGCGATCGGAAGCCGCAGTTGAATTGGGTCGTCATGAACGGATGAATGTGTCCGAGGCTTTGAGCAGATTTTTTGGGTGAACTCCGAACAAATTATCCATCTTGTTCTGAAAAATATCCGTCAGCAGCAACAAAAGCTGCGTGACGGAATTGCAGAATTGACTCAAAGATCGGATGTGGCAAAGTATGAATCAGTGATCCGATCAGCGTCAGACTGCTGTACGACCCTAGAAAGGATTGCCGATCAACTCAATCAGAGTTCTGACTTGCCTTGGAAGGACCAATCAATATGACCCAGCCCGCTCACCCTCTCGATGATAATACGACAACCGTAACGGACGATAGGCCAATCCCGGCTCAGCCAATTACTGCGACGTATGGTCGGTATTACAGAAATGCTCGCTATATCATGGTCCTTGCCTTGTTTGCGATGGCGGCGTGGTTTGCCTACGACGGTTGGGTCAAATGGCCTGCTGACAATCTCGAAATCCAAAAAGTGGAAGAAGCTCTGAAAAATGAGCAATCCCAACCACAACCGGATCCTGTCCGAATCAAGCAGCTTTCCGAACGTCAAAAGGAGCTGGGTGCACCGCATACCGATTTGGCAATTCTCCTGCAAAAGCTGCTGGCCGTTGGATTGCCGCTGGTCGCGATCGGTTATCTGATTTTCTTTCTCCGTCGCTCTCGCGGACAGTACGTATTGAAAGACGACACGCTGTTTGCTCCGGACCACCCTCCGGTTCCGATCTCAGCCATCAAAAGTATCGACGGCAAACTATGGCGGAAAAAGGGAATCGCCTTTGTTTATTACGAAAACATTCAAGGTCGCTCCGGTCGGATTCGTCTTGACGCGTTTATTTATTCTCCCAAGAACATGGACGACATTTACGAAGTGATTGCCCGTCATCACGGGATCTGGGAGCAGGACCCGTCCGCTGACGTCTTCGAAAAAGAAGTAGAACACGGCAAACTCTTATTCGCCAAAAAAACAATTAGCATGAGCAATCTTTCTCAAGATTCTTTTCTTCGTCAGATCGGTCAGATCCGACAACGACTGTTGGGAGAAATTCACAAGGTCATCATCGGACAAGATGAGGTCATTGAGCTTTTGTTGTGTGCACTTCTGGCCCGGGGGCATTGCCTGTTAGTAGGTGTGCCTGGATTAGCCAAAACATTACTCATCAGCACGTTGGCAAAGGTGCTGAAGTTGAAGTTCAGTCGTATCCAATTCACGCCCGATTTGATGCCTGCCGACATTACCGGGACGGACATCCTTCAAGAATCCGAAGACGGCGATAGGATATTCAGATTCGTTCATGGACCGATTTTTGCGAATATCGTTCTGGCTGATGAAATCAATCGTACACCCCCGAAAACTCAATCCGCCTTGCTACAGGCGATGCAGGAATCTCAAGTCACAGCCGGAGGAAGAACCTATCCTCTGGATCCTCCGTTTTTTGTCTTGGCAACTCAAAATCCGGTGGAACAGGAGGGAACTTATCCGCTACCGGAAGCTCAACTGGATCGGTTCATGTTTATGGTCAATATAGGGTATCCGTCCAAAAAGCGAGCGAGCATGAAAATTGTCCGCAGGACCACGATGGATCTGATCACCGAACCGGTCCCCTGTGCTAAGTGCTAGCGAAGTTCTCGAGATACAAAAGAGTTTGCGTAACCTTCCGGTCAGTGATCATGTGGTGAACTACGCGGTTTCTCTGGTCCGTTTTACACGCCCCAAGGAACCGTACAGCTTGGACTTCATCAACGACTTGCTAAGTTGGGGGGCCGGTCCGCGTGCGGCACAGTATCTCGTGCTGGGTGCCAAGGCCTATGCCATACTCAATGGTAGGGTCAATGTCAGTTGTGACGACATTCGCCAGGTCGCTAAACCCGTTTTAAGACACCGGCTTTTTACCAATTTTAATGCCGATGCCGAAGGTATTAATTCGGATAAGGTCATTGAACGATTGCTAGACGAAGTGCCTGAGGACGATTACCAATCGGACGACACCGAATCCGACGGATATTGATCCCGGTCCGAGGCGAATCTGCGGTGGTTATGACAACGAATCATCTGTCGGTCTTAAGTACGTATCGTGTGTGTAACCTACAACGACGGCATTTCTAAAAATATTGTTGAATCAGACATCAGCTCTCTGAGAGTTGGTAGTAACTCTCACTGGCGAGAATAACTGTCTTCAATCTTCCACCCCCATGACGTGCGCGGAGAATCACGGTGTAAAGAAACCAAGCGGTTCAACGGCCTAGAGATGCGTGGCGGATGGATCCTTAAACGCTGGCCATTTCGCGGTCTTCCCACTTCGATTTCCAGCATTTCCTGGAGACAACGGTCATCCAGTCCAATGCGTGCTTCGGAGCGGATTGACTCGAGCATGATTGACAGTGCGTTTCGCAGGTTCTGACGGCATTCGTCAAGGGTCCGACCATAGGTGATCGTTCCCGGAACCTCTTCAACCCATCCCACAAACCATCCGTCCTGCATTGGCTTGATGATGGTGTGGTAATGCTGTTTCATGACGACATTGTTTGATAAAACAACCAATGAGGTCAAGGATAATTTTTGTCACACCAGATCCGGAAACCGGTTATCTGCCGACCAAAGATCTTAAGTCTTTGCTTATTCAAGACTTATTCTTTTCCTGTTCCCAGAGTTCGGTCAGATTGAGGAACTCAAGCATGTGTTGATCAAAGATTTTCTGAGCAGACGGATCGGATAAGGGAAGTCGAAGCTCGTTGATGACCTTTGTTCCCATGCCGATCCACTCTTTCCAACTAGTTGCGGAGGTGTGCTCCCAAATGAAATGCCCCATCTTGTTATTAAATGGAGGTTTAGGCATTTTCGGGCCGACGGTTCCGGTCCGCATATCAAAAACTTGTCCTTCTCCGACCTGAACATCCTTGGGGGAGGTGGTTAATTCGGGCATTTCGATCCCAAACTCCTTCAAACGTTTGAGCATTTCATTTTTGGGCATGAAATCGCCACGTTGATGGGCAATAGTTGCCCCTTTTTTGAGGGTTTCGATGGCAGCTTCTTTATCGCCGTGCTCGATTTGGGCTTGGGCAAGAAGTTGATAAGCCTTGCTCATTTTGGGATTGATTTCGATCACCCTTGAAAAGGCTGCAATTGCGCCGGGGAGATCGCCGTACTCGGAAAGTGCCCGTCCGAGAGAGAAAAAAGCCAATTCATCATTGGGGTTGGCTTCTGCCATCACCCGAAACTGTTCAATACGTGCTTTGAGATCGACCACGTTGAGTTCACTCCTTTGTCACGACTCTTATAGACTTTAGGGTAGTGAGGCTGAGGATGCTAGTTCCCGTACCCTTCCCAGTTTTACTAATTGTCCCGTTTGTCGATCGAATCGCCACACCCATCGGTCCGGTTGATGTTGGGCATAATATTCATAAAGGATCCGATTGTCAGGACCTCGATCATGGGCCCGGATCACCGGCGCGTCGTCAGGCCATGCGACATCATCGTTGTAAACCAATTCCAGGTGCAGTGCCTTACCGCCCGGCGGGGGGAGTAAATAACACGATCGCAGGAGGATGAACCTGAGCTAGTTTGGTCCGCATATCTCGTAATAACTCCAGAACGTAGTCCGGAGATTCTCTTCGTATAAACTCCGTAGATGCACCCACACAGGCTCCCATCAGCATCAAACCGACCCCACATGTCATCATGTCTCGCTTTAGGAACTTGAATATTCCGGAGATTTTTTCGGGAATCAACGCAAACAGGAGGACCCAGCCCGGCAAAGCAAAGGTCATATAATGGGGCAGAAAAATAGGGTAGAAAGAATAACCGATCACAAAAAGTGCCAGGATCAATGCCACCCAGAATCGTATCATGCTTTGAACACCTAATAGCCCAATGAACGCTAACGGAATTAACCATACAGATCCACCGAGTGCTGGCTGGAGGATATTCAATCGATTTTTCCACTGCATCCACCAGGTCATCGAAGGGTGTTGCTGAAGTTTGATCCATCGAAGAGAAAACTCCTGATAGAACATCTGTTTCTGCGGGATGTCGCTGATTGGGGCTCGGGTGATATCTTTCAGGTCTGAACCAAATGCCAACGCTGGTTGATCTCGACGGTTATAGTAGTCAAATGGCGTATGTAGGACGGACCCTGTGACGGCCTGATTGAAAACCAGTTGGATACCCAGAAACGGACTGGCACCCACAACGGCTGCCAGTGCGCCTGGCCACAACCGTATCCACCGTGTTGTACGTATGACAGGTACAACAAAGCCAAGAAGGATGATTCCCCAGCAGACAGCATCCAAAGGTCGGGTAATGGCTGCCCAACCCATGCAAATCCCGATGACCCCAGCCACCCCCCATCCTCGGGTTTTCTGATATCGGAGTGCTGTAAGTATCGCACCGAGGCACAGGACCATGACCGGAATCTGGGCCAAATACATCGTGGACAGTCGTTGGTATCCCGGTAAGGAAAGTAGTACTACCCAACCGACCAACGCGGATGAAGGGCCGACGAGTTGGCAGAGCAACCGCCACACCAGCGCTGCACCGATTGCAGCAACCACCAGTGGCATCAACCATGTCGGTAAATTCAACCAGACGGTCGGGACATACATCATCGCAGCCCCGGGAAAGGACTGTGGTGCGTATACCGGTTGCATCAATACATAAAATGTATCAAAAAACGCCCCCAATGGATGAGGCGGCATCCAAAGTCGCCCCCGGGCTACTAATTGACTTTGCAGATGAAACTGAAACTCATCATGCCACATCATTTCGAATGGTCGACCAGAGATGACATGTGTCAGATACAGGATCACGCATCCGACCGGAATGAGCCCCCAGGTCATTCGGTTAAGCGTTTTCTGCTTGATCGCCTGCGTTTTTCGGAAAAGATACATCAGGGGTCGACGAACAACAGAAATCTGATAGACCCCGAATGCGATCAACCCGCCTACCAACATTCCAACAGGGCTCGTCAGACTTTTGAATTGAACTGAATAAACAAAAATGATTCCCGCAAGCAAAGCCAAAAAGATCAATACTGGCTGGGAGATCACACGAAATGAGGGACATACGTCATGGTTATCGCCTCACCTGAGAGAAAGGTCAATCTGGACACGGATGCGGCCTTTCTGGATGATTCTGCTCCATGACACAGGATGCTGCACTTATCGAACCTCGAACCGACGGGAGTCTTGTCTTTCAAGCCCGTCTTCTTTTCATCGCAGCAGTGATTTATCAGGTAATACTGGCTTACACGACGGGCTTGTATTCGTTCTACCCGCTGATGATCCTGATCTCGGTCATCGTAATCTCATGGGCGATCGTATTGCTTCCTGACCGTGAACGCCCCGAACGTTCGATCCGGACAGCGGTCGAAATTGCGGGCGCGGGATTGATGTTGCAGGGATGTTTTCTGGTGATTTACGGCGTTTCCTCCTACTACGTTCCGCGAAACAGTTGGGATTCGAGAGTAGTGCTGATGGCTTTGGCAGCCATGTTGATGGTCGCTTCAAGTTTGTTGTGCCGAGACCCTTGGGTAGGAAAAAGAGGGATCTGGCTGTTGGGATTTTTGCACTTTTTCATGGGTTGCTGGACGGTTTGGCTGGCTCCTAAGCCGTATATTGATGTTTGGCTTTTTCATCAGGATTCGGCAGCAGCCTTTCTGCATGGGATCAATCCTTATTCGATCACATTTCGCAACATGTATTTGAATCTCGAACCGCCTGGCCAGCTGAGTCGGTTTTATTCCGCCGAAGTTCAACAGGGGAACCGGGTGATGTTTGGTTTTCCTTACCCGCCTTTGAGCTTTCTGGTTTATTTACCCAGTTATATCCTGACCGACGAATCGCGCTACGCCCATGCCTTGGCATTTACACTTGGCGGGGTACTGATGGCAAGACTAAGCGGGGGAAAATTAGCGATGTGTGCGGGGATCCTGCTCTTAACGGCGCCTGCAACGTGGCAGATCATTCATAGTGCCTGGACAGAACCATTTCTCTTTTTGGCCTTGGTGCTAAGTGTGATGACAGCTTTAAAGTGGCCGAAGGTTTTTCCTCTGATCCTGGGACTGTTCTTTGTCATGAAACAATACACCATTATCTTCGTTCCACTGGTATGGTTGCTGCTTCCCAGACCCTTGTCATGGCGAACATCTTTGGTTTTTCTCGGTCTGATGGGATTAAGTGGCGCGGTCGTATCTTTGCCACTGGCGTTGTGGGACTGGAAGGCATTCTGGCACAGCACGATCACCATACAGATGATGCAGCCTTTCAGATTCGATGCGACCAGTTTTCTGGCTATGATCGCCAACGCGATGCCCGCAACGATTCTGCCCGATGGAACCATACGTGAGTTTCAGCCCCCTGATTGGTGGTCATGGATACCATTTGTTCTTTTGCTTCCGACGTGGGCTGTGTTGTTATGGAGGCTGCCCCGGACTCTTGCGGGTTTTGTGCTGGGGGTGGGTCTGACTTCAATTGTTTTTCTTTTCTTTAACCGACAGGCTTTTCTGAACTATCATTCGTTCGCGGCCGGGTGTCTGTTGTTGTATGTTGCTGCTTTTGAAGCTCAGGTAATGCAGGCAAATGACAGTCGATCCGATCAGGCGGCTGCTTCAGAGGTTAAATGACGTTCGGTCTGACTCAGTAACTGATGGACACCCGGCAAAGGCCGACAGACGACCATACTTTGAAAGGCAAACATCGCAGGCCAGGATCGGGCCAGGAAATTGCTGACTTTTCCGAGCAATCTTCCCGTCGTAGTCGGAATGACAATCTCAAACGGTACGGGTACGGGTATGAACTTTTCAACACGATAGCCGCAGTCGCGCAGCATCCTCAGAAGCGAACGTTTGGTAAACAGGCGCTTATGTGTAATGTCTAGGATGCCCCGCTCAGCATAACTGAACCGACCCAACAGCAGGTTAAGACGGATTCCCACAAAAGCGATGTTGGGTGTCGAAAGAATTAAGTGTGGAGTTCGACGAACCTGATCCGTTGTTTGGCTGTGGTTGCGCAAATCCAGTAAAAACCGTTCAGGGTCCGCGAGATGCTCTATCACATCCAGTAAAAGAACCACGTCATAGTCGAACAGATCCACAGGGATCTTTTCACGTTCGAGATCGACCCGGATGAACTGATCCATCTTTCCAGGAAGGGGCTCATACGCGTCGATTCCCGTGACGGTTGCTCCGAGTTTCCGACATTCCTCCGCGACATACCCCGGTCCACACCCTAAATCCAACACCGTATTCGGTTTGAGTCTTTCCAGCTCGTTCAAAGCCAGTCGATGTGAAGTATAAAGAGCCTGTGTCTTGTCGCGGTATCGAGTCGGTTGAAGGTTTCGATATTTCAACGAACACATCATCCCCATCCGGTGCAGCCTGTACCCGACGGTGGATAAAATCACATCACGGGCGTATCGAAATCCCGGCACGCGGCAGACTTCATCTCCGTAGTGAGTGGGGATCGGAAACTCAACCACCCGGGCATCCACATGAAAGGCCTGTAGGAGAATCTGGGTATCGAAATGAAAGTCGTTGGTGTTGACTTCAAACGGGACTGAGCGAAGAAATCGGGTTGAATATCCACGATACCCTGTATGATATTCGCTGAGGTTCTGGCCAGTTAGTTTATTCTGAAGAATAGTTAAAGCGCGATTCCCAAGTACCTTATACCAAGGCATATTTCCTCTACGAGCGCTTTGTATACTTTGCATTCGTGAACCCAGAATCACATCGGCCTGTTGTTGTTGCCAGATCTCGATAAACTGTGGAAGCATTTCCGGGGCATATTGTCCGTCGCCGTGCAGAAGAATAACGAACTCAAAACCAGTTTCGATGGCGATGCGATACCCGAGCTTTTGGTTTCCGCCGTACCCCTGATTGACCGGATTCCGAAGGACCGTGAGATTTTTGACCGAATGTTCTTTTGCCCAGTTGGCTGCGACATTCACGCTTTGGTCGGTGCTGGCATCATCGATGACCAAAAAATGAAGGACTGGGTTGTTCCAGTAATTGTTGGGTATCCTTTCCAGTACTCCGGCGATGTGTCGTTGGGCTTCATACGACACGATGAAAACAAGGATCTTTCCAGACATGCTGGGAAAAAGATCGTTAGGACGATGCGAGTTCATCGATGGGATTGTAACCACAATCAATCAAGGTGACAGTGGTCATCTCCGAACCGAACAATCGGAATACATCAACGTGAGAATTTCGGAACGGGAGGAGGGATTTTCCTTGAAAATCCCGCGCAGCGCGCTAGTCACCATGGTACTACCGTGCTTTTTGGCACCTCGAATTGTCATACAGGTGTGAGTGGCTTCAATAACGCAGGCAGCCCCGATCGGCGACAGTTCTTCCATTAACGCATCAGCGATCTGAGTTGTCAGACGCTCTTGCACTTGCGGGCGACGGGCGAAGCCTTCCACCAGTCGGGCCAACTTGGATAATCCGACCACTTTCCCGTCCGGAAGATACGCCACATGTGCACGTCCCGTAAAAGGCAGCAGATGGTGCTCACACAAACTGTGAAACTCGATATCTCTTAGCAAAACAACTTCATCATATTCTTCGGTGAAAACCGTTTTGAGATGACGTTTGGGGTCGTCCTGAAGACCGGCCATCAGTTCGCCATAAGCGCGGGCGACTCGGTTCGGGGTTTTGATCAATCCTTCACGGTCAGGGTCTTCTCCCACCGCCAGGAGAATTTCACGAACAGCCCGCTCAATCCTCGGAATATCCACACGAGCCGGTGAAAGATTAGAAGAAATGACTTCTTCGGACTCGTCACAATCATCATTCCCGAATCCACACATGGTTTTGTTTCCTTTCATGACTTATTCATTGTAGACGTCGGAAAACCAAATGCATCAACCGTTGGAGCTTTTGAATAAATCCTTTTCTCTCAGCCGAGGGTCAAAGGTCTGTTCTTTCGGAGTGTCTTATCATTTGCCGGGTCCGGGAAGGAGCTTCCTTCAATAATCCGTGGATCAAATCGGCTTCCGGAAGGTGATCCCAGAATCGCACGGGCATTTCCCGTCTCATAGCAGAAGTTTTGATTCGAGCCGGATTGAAGATGGATCGATAATAGGTCCGCCATAATGATTCGACTTCATCTTTTTCCGTTTTAAGGGGTGTCGGAATTCCCTCGGTGAATCGAAGTTGTTGTCCGTCCCAGTGAACCGACTCGTCGGGGGTCAGAATAGACCAGTTCATGATGGAATAACGGTCACGAAAATGATCGGCAGCCAGTCTTACAACAAAATGATCCGGGCGATACCACGCGACGTACCAGTCCACTCCGTCTATTGAGGATCGGCGAAAACGAACAAAAGCCGTCATCTTATGACGATCACGGGATACGCTTGCTCCCATCAATTCAAACCGTCGCACGTCCGGATCGGTCCTGAGCTGCATCAGATGCGGATCGTCATGAGTCAAGCGAAAAGCCAACCGATACAGCAGCGCCCATCGGTCGTCAGATCGGTGACAGGCCACGAGACGGGCTCTTTGGATAAAAAATCGGGAAATCCTCAATCCAAACCGGGTTTGCCCGGGAAAATCGCTCAAATCCTCAAACAAAGCGTCTTGATTTGAATCGATCCAGACGATTTGTTCCGGAGGAACTCCCCGAGCCAGAAGTACCCTGGCGGATTCTCGCCAGGAATCAAATGACAAAGGCATACGAAGCGAAAACACATCAACTCCTTGTCAACGGCGACCCGGACCCGCAAGAACCGGTGTCGAACAGCTCCAATTGCTGCTGCGGGCAGACGATACGGCGGATCAGATCACTTCTATCCAGTCGAAATACTTCAGAATTGTAGTCCGCGGTAACAACCCATGGACGCACTTTTCGCAGCGGACAACGAAGACGGGATAAGTCCTCGAGTCGAATTTTTTTCCATCGACGGATTTGAATAAGACGATCGACGTTACGAATCCCCAACCCGGGAACACGAAGCAGCAGTTCTCGTGGAGCACGATTCAGATCGATCGGAAATTGGTCTCGATGTCGTAACGCCCAAGCCAGCTTGGGATCGATTCGAAGATCCAGATCCGGAAACGAAGCGTTTACCAATTCAGATACGTCGAATCCGTACAATCGGATCAGCCAATCGGCCTGATATAAACGGTGCTCTCGAAGTAGAGGCGGTTCGGATAAGGGTAGACGAGCATCGCCGTGCGGGATAGGCGAGAACGCCGAATAATAAACCCGCTTGAGCCGATACGTTTTGTAAAGACGGTCGGCCGTTTGAAGGACTTCTGCATCACTGTTGGGCGTCGCGCCGACGATCATTTGGGTGCTTTGACCACCGGGAGCGAATCGCGGTGGACTTTTTCCGGAATAAGATCGATCCTGCGAAACATCAATGCCTTGCCGGATCACGCTCATCGCAGAATGAATGTCTTGAATACTTTTCTGGGGAGCAAGCCTTTTCAGGTCAGTTTCGGTGGGCAACTCGATATTGGTGCTGACCCGGTCGGCATAACGCCCGGCTCGGATTTGTAGTTCCGGACTGGCACCGGGAACACATTTCAGGTGAATGTACCCCCCGAAAAAATGCTCCTCACGAAGCACGCGTGCAACACCGATGAGTTGCTCCATCGTATAATCCGGAGAACGGATAATTCCCGACGACAGAAATAACCCTTCGATGTAATTTCTCTTGTAAAACGCAAGCGTCAAATCAACGACTTCTTGAATCGAAAATCGTGCCCTCGGGGTTCCGGATGAAATGCGGTTCACGCAGTACTGACAATCGTAAATGCAAAAGTTAGTTAAAAGAATTTTCAAAAGTGATATGCACCGTCCGTCGGGAGTATAGCTGTGGCAAATCCCGGTACCCGTGGTGTGCCCGACTCCTTTACAATTCCCGGAACGTTTGGCGCCGGAAGACGCACACGACGCATCATACTTGGCAGCGTCGGCAAGAATCTGAAGCTTATAAAGGACACTCGGCATCCTTTCATTATACCAAACAAATTACTAACATATTTCAAAATGAATGAAAGAAAACCCCGGAGAGGGGAGGACAAAAACTCTCCGGGGTCGGGGATAAACAGGAGGATGGGAAGCTTTATTCGCCTGGACTATCTGCCATTTTCCCGTCATCTAACCCGGGGTAATAGGCTTTAATAA
The DNA here is from genome assembly GCA_026004655.1 of Phycisphaerae bacterium. Classification (GTDB taxonomy): domain Bacteria; phylum Planctomycetota; class Phycisphaerae; order Tepidisphaerales; family Tepidisphaeraceae; genus BPJO01. The sequence goes on along the minus strand of BPJO01000029.1, from coordinate 9,791 downwards.
TCGAAGCGGCGATCTGGCGATAGGCTTCTTCTTTAGTGCGAGGCCAATTATCCTTATTGTCGATCAGCTTCTGAAGCACTTTTTGCTGATAGGACACGATGGCTTGGCCATTGATCGAATTGGGCACATCCAGAACCCAGTAGTTGGGCAGTTCATACTGTAAACTGAGCGTGATATTGCCTTGCTGAAGATCTGACATTTTGACCACAGCGACATCGCGTCCGTTTTCGAGTTTCGGATCATCATTCATCGGACGATCAGAGGCAGGACGCGTTTCTTTCTCCTCGCCCCTCAGCGGAAGGGGCCAATGCATTTTGGCCGCCACAGCATCACTGACTTCTCCTTGCTGGACGAAAGTGACATCATTTAGCATTCCGGATTTCAGTTCGAAATCCTCGCCATATTTTTCCTTGAAAATAGCTCTAAAAGTCGTGATCTGTTGATCCAACGCGTTTTCATAGTCCGGATCGGTTTTTTCAAGCTGTTCTTTTACACGATCCCGATCCTGATTGGCTAAGTAGGAAATTGCTCCGTCTAGACGTCCTTGGGTCAGCGTGCGGTTGACGATGGTGATCAAAGATTCGCGCACGTCCTGAACATCGTCGTTTTCCTTGGCAATAATCCCCTGCGGAAGACGCGGGGCTTGACTGACGTCATTGTGTTTACGATCGGGAGTGACAGCATCAGCGACGTTGTCTACTGCCTGTCCTACTTTCTCTCCAATCGTTTCCTCTGCATTCAAGACAACCGGCATGGCCGACATCGCGGCGATTGCGGCAAAATTGAACACTTTGCGTTTCATGGCTTTACTCCTTTTTAAAAAGCCCAAAACCTACCTATCTATTGCAGACAACACGTGTTGCCCGTATCCGACTTACTTGATGAGGTATTCTCGGGTGTGATTCCCCTATAACCCCTAAAATTTGTCTGAATATGTGTTTATTCCGACAGACAAACCAAGAAAGTGATCAAGCAATACCCAGCAGCAACGGATCAAGAACGTGAGAAAGTGGTAAAAAAGATTTCATCCTTCGAAAACAGTGGAAGCTTTTTTCGTGTTGCATCAAGATACCGGCCAAAGGAATCTCTTATGAAGGTATTAGTGATCGAAGATAACCCCAGAATGGCCAACGCCATCAGCAAAGGTTTAAATGCTGCCGGGCACGTATGTGACGTCTGTGTAAGCGGTCGCGAAGGGGAAGAACAGGCTGCCACAGGAGAATACGATGTCATTATTCTAGACGTGATGCTTCAGGATCATGACGGGATGGATTTGTGTCGCAATCTCCGACGACGTGATGTACGAACCCCTGTTTTGATGCTGACTGCGTTGTCGGGGACCAAGGACAAAATTGCCGGGCTTGATGCCGGAGCGGATGATTATCTCACCAAACCTTTTGATTTTGAGGAGCTTTTGGCTCGGTTGCGGGCCTTAACTCGTCGAGTGACCGACCTTGATTCGGCATTATTACGCTATGCCGATCTAGAAATTGACCTCCCCCGGCGTCGTGTTGTGCGAGCGGGAAAGTTCATCGAGTTGACCAACAAGCAGTTCATCCTTCTGGAGTACCTTGTACGTAACGCCGATCGCGTCTTGAGCCGGGCGGTTCTTGGGCAAAATGTGTGGGATATGAACTTTGATCCGTTCAGCAATGTCATCGATGTACATATCGCAGCACTGAGGAAAAAGATCGATCGACCTTTCGATCAACCACTGATTCATACGGTCATGGGCGTTGGATACATGTTCAGCAGTACCCCCCCCAACGGATCAACGACCGATGACCAGGTAAGCGAGGATGACTAAAACCAGATCAATGCAATTATTAGGTTCATTTAAACTTCGTTTAATCATCGCGTTTGTCGCATTGTTTGCTGCGGTTAGTGTTGCAGTCAGCTTTGCAGGATTGATGCTCCGTGAGCAACAGATCAGTACGATGTTTGACCATGACCTGCTCCTTCGGGCTGAGCTGGTCCTGGATACGGTTCAAAAAGAAGGGCGAATTGACAGTCAGACAGTGACACAGGCGTTAAGGCAATTATCCGAAACAATATATTTTCGGGATACTTACGTTCAGGTCTATAACGATCAATCAGAACCGGTAGCCAAAAGTGCGAATCTAGGGGATGTAGTTATCAAACTTCGTCGTCCGTTCGAGGATACGTCGATGGACGGCAGGGTTATTGAAAGTACCGCCATTTATCCTTTGCCCCAAGGACCTGGAAAATTGAGGGGTTTGAGAGTCCGTTTCAATGGTTCTGACGGAAAACAGTACATCGCGATTGTGGCAGCCGATCCGAGGCTAATGTATGACCAGTTGAAGGAAATGAGGTGGCTTTTCGTTGCGGGGAATCTAGGCGGGATCGTTGCCGCAGGGGCCGCTGCTTGGTTTGTTACCAGGGTCATGTCCAAACGTATCGAGGCACTGGTTGAACAAATTAAACAAGTCGGACCGGATAAATTGGACCAGAGAATTTATCTTCCCGATCAAGACGAGATTTCCGAGATTGCCGCTCATATTAATGCCGCTTTGGACCGACTCAAAACCGGTTTCGATACGCAGGAACGATTTATTCATGATGCTTCCCACGAACTGCGCACACCGATTGCTTCTGTGCAGGCCGAAGCCCAGGCACTGCTGTTAAGCCAACCGACACGAGAGGAACTACTCGATTTTACTTCAAACGTGAACGACGAAATGCGTCGTTTGGGTCGGTTGACCGGAGCTCTTTTGCTTTTGACCCGAAACGATGAAAAACTGATTCTGAGTAAGTTTCGGCCGGTGGATATTCCGGAAATGGTCACCGAAGCTATTCAGCATCTTTCCAGCATGGCCTGCGACTATCAGGTTCGTGTATCGGTGCATTATCCGGACGGTTTGGATGACACGCCCATGATCAACGGCGATCCCGAACTGGTTGAAGCCATGATTTCGAATCTGATTCGAAACGCGATCCGTTTCTCTCCCCGAGGAGGAGAGGTCCGTGTTACTATTAAAAACTGTGTTTCCGATCGTATGGTTTCGATCATTGTGGATGACGACGGACCAGGCATCCCGGTCGATGTTCTGCCGCGGATTCTTGAACGATTCTCGGCATCGAGTTCTCAGCGGATTCGACGGGGTGGGGGGCTGGGACTGGCAATTGCCAGAACCGTGGTTCTCTTGCACGGGGGAACCATTCACGCAGCCAATCGCGAGCAAGGGGGGGCTCAGTTCAGCGTCTCGATTCCGGTCTTTCACTCCTCCAGTTATCAAGACCACAGATCGGTCAAGCAAATAGAAGTAGAGTCTTCTAACATGAAAAAAGCTTAATTTTGGTTTTTCCCGTATTTCATTCGGTGAAGAAGACGATTAATTAAAACAGGTGAGGTTCATAAGAATTGAGTTGATGGAGTCCGTGTTGGATCGAATGGATCGTAAAACTTCGACTTATTCAGGCAACCCCCGGGCAACCGATCAGGACACCGTTAGACGTAATGTCGGCAAAGGGGAAGAGACGTTGTCGGGACGAAGAGGGAGTCGCGGTCCAAAAGGGTGGCTAGGCGTCTTATTGCTGATTCTTGCTTGTATCGTAGGGGGCACCGCCCGTGGAGAACTCAGCCCCGACCGGGGACAAGGCGTCCTGATCATTGCAGTGGTTTTGTTTGTCGCTGCCATGCTGACATTGGCCTTTGCCATGATAGAGGGGAACTCGACTCGATCAAAAACCAAAAATTGAAGGATTGAGTTTCGGTATTTTTCATTTCTTCGGTATCAGCGAAACTTTACTTGCGTCTGTTTCATAGGATGTGTCACGAGACCGGTTCCGTCTTTGATGGCACGCTTGTCGATTGAACGTCCCGAACCAAACAATTTAAAAGTAATATTGACCCTTCGTTTAAGTGGTCCTAACATTCTACGCACCTGCTGCGATGAAGCGGGCAAGCATATATCCTTTATTCTGGAGACGATCTTGTCAGTTCTCATTGCGATTCCCGTTTATAACGAGATCAAGTATATCTCTCGAGTTCTGCAGAAAGTCCGGAGTTTTCATGACCAAATCCTGTTCATTGACGATTACAGCACGGACGGAACCACGGATTTCCTACTAAACCAGTCGGGAATACACCTGATCCGACATCATCGGAACATGGGTTACGGAAAATCCATCATAGACGCGTTCCAATTTGCTCACACTCATCGGTACGACTGGGTAATCACTATGGACTGTGACGAGCAGCATGAGCCTGAAACGCTGCCGAGGTTCTTCACGGAAATAGAGGCGGACCAATGGGACATCATCAGCGGATCAAGGTATACCGATCAGAATCAGCTCGATGATCTTGCCCCTAACGACCGTAGACTAATCAATCATACGATCACGGCTCTCATCAATGATTTATTTGGCTGGCACCTCACGGATACTTTCTGTGGGTTCAAAGCCCATCGTGTCTCAGCCATGCAAAAGCTGAATCTCGATGAATCGGGTTATGCGTTTCCGCTTCAACTGTGGCCAAAGGCTTATCATGCAGGGCTAAGGATTAAGGAAATTCCTGTCCGTCGGATTTACAATGATCCCAATCGCAGTTTCGGTGGAAACCTCGATGATGCGGATCGACGATTGAGATATTATCTGAATGTTCTGAAACGCGAGTTGATTCGTATCCATCATCCGCGTGCCGAGGATGTGGATGATGTATCGATTCAAAATCCCCATGCCTGCTGTTGTGGATGTCCATGAAGAATTACGTCGACTGGAAAGCCCCCAAACAGGATCGAACTCATCTGATCTGGCCTGAACCCCGGGCGATTGTTCAACAAACCCATACCAATTACGAACAGCTGTCCAATGACCATAGGACACGAATTTGTGGGGTTCCGTTGAACCGTTGGCGAGCATCCATGCGCTCATTTCTGGGCGTATCATCCGATATACCGTTGGTCACGACAGGACATCAAATCGAGATTTATCATCCCGGGGTCTGGGTTAAAAACGTTCTAATCGACTTACTGGAGAAAAAGACCGGCGGAATAGCGGTTCATTTCGCGGTGGATACCGACACGCCTAAACATCTGATCCTGAAATGGCCTGGTGTATCTCGATCGATTACCGATGATCCAGAACTTACGGACACACAGTGGCTTGGACGGGTCCGCGGGCCAACTCCGGAATACGCCGCTCGGCTTAAGCAGGATCTGGAAACCGCCGCAGCGAACTGGTCTTTTCAGCCGGTCGCGTATCGGTTTCTGGACCATTTGATCCGATCGTGCAGCATCCCCGGTACGATGCTTACAGAATGTTTGACCCGATCAACCCTCGAAACGGATCAATCGTTAGGACTCAATTATCGATTTCATATCCTGTCAGAACTACTGTACACGGATGCTTACCTGGCCTTGGTGTATCAGATCGTTTCGGACATCCGGGCGTTTGCGACGCAGTATAACCGATCCCTGGAAGAATATCGGACCCAGGCAGGCATCCGTTCCTCGACCCGGCCGATGCCCGATTTAAGTATCGCCGCGGACGAAATCGAATTGCCTTTCTGGTTGGACGAACTCAACACCGGGCAACGCTCCCGCGCCAGGGTCACTGTTTCACCCGCAGGAAGTATTCTCGTGAGCCCCGACGGAGACAAGTTTGTTTTCAAATCCTCCCCGGGGATGGACAGTGATGAACCTGACCATTTGCGGAAGTTCCTTCAGGAAAAAGAATTACGGTTATCGCCCCGCGCCTTGACCCTGACGATGTTTTTGAGACTGATGGTCGTTGATCAGTTCGTGCACGGCATCGGGGGGGCACGATACGATCAGGTAACCGACCGGATTATTTCGGGTTACTTCGGTATTCGTCCTCCGGATTTTTCGGTTACGACGGCTACCTTGTACTTTCCAACCGCCCAAGACATGTCTCGAGTCTGCCTTCCATGTCTTAAAATGGAGGGACACCGACTTCGACACCAGCTGGTTCCTGACAAACAGACCTACCTTCAAGCGATTGAATCTGCCCCGCGGAAAAGCCTTGAACGTAAAAAGAAGTACCTGGCTATGCATCGTGCCATCGAATCGTCTAACCAGACGTTTGTCGCCTTGGAAGAATGGAAATCCCGTTTTCAGAAGGCACTCGTAAGTCGTGAGCAGGAAGAAGTTATTTTCGATCGAGAGCTTTTCTACGGCCTGCAATCCCAAAACCGTTTGACATCCATGATCGATCAGTATCGAATAGCGTTTCAGTCGCTGAAAGTCTGAAACCAAAATGTTTCTGGCATTTTCCACCAACGCATTTACTCGTTTTGATTTAAACTCCGCGTTACACGCCATTGCGGATGCAGGATTCAGAGGGGTTGAGATATTAGTAGACCATCCTCATGCTGATCCACATCGTTTTTCAGGTACGGATGTGGTCAGTTTGCGTCAGGTCCTTCAATCGCGGGGGCTTCGTGTTTCAAACCTCAACGCCAACTGCATGTTTGGATACTGGAAAGATGCACCGCCTGAGCCTTATTTTGAACCCAGTCTCATCAGTCCGAACGAAAAAATGCGTCAAGACCGGATCGAACTGATCCGCCGGACGCTCCGTCTCGCGCACGAAATTGGAGCGCCCAACATATCGATTACTTCCGGGCGTTGTCTTGAGTCGATCAGTCCCCGTCAAGCAGCGGACCGATTGACAGAATCGCTTGGCCTGATTCTCGAAGAAGCCGATCGACAGAAGGTGGATATCGGAATCGAGCTAGAACCAGGACTCTATCTGGAGTTTGTCCATGAATTGAGAGATTGGATTGGAAGGATCAATCATCCACGATTGGGTGCCAATTTGGATATCGGTCATGCCGTGGTCAACGGAGAACGAGTTGATGAATCCATATGGACGCTAGCGGGAAGGATTTGGAACCTTCACGTTGAAGACCTGCCCGGACGAAAGCACTATCACATGATTCCGGGAGAGGGCAATTTTGACTGGCAGCAGCTTAAAAACGCACTGGGGCGAATCGGTTATCAGCGTGGAATAACGGTCGAACTCTATACGATGACACAAGACCCCCATTCCGCAGCTCGAAAAAGCTGGTCCTTTTTGTCACGGCTTTTCAATCAGGGATGACTGGAATTGATGGGTGGGAGACGTAAACTTCTTCACAGGACAATCTCTGATAAGGATGGATCATGATCGAAAAAATCTTCAAAGCCTATGACGTGCGGAGCACCTATCCGAACCCCCTGAATGAAGAAGCTGCCTGGAAAGTTGGACACGCTACCGCTCAATTCCTTAAACGAGGCAGGGAAACTCATTTCGGGGGGATCAAGGTCAAGAACGAGAATACGATTGTCATCGGCCGCGATATGCGTCCTCATTCACCGGTTTTGGCCAAAGCACTGGCCGATGGGGTGCGTTCGGTGGGATTTGATGTGATCGATGTAGGGATGATCGATACTTCGTTCATATACTTTGCGGTCAATCATTTCGATGCGGTCGGGGGCATTCAGACCACAGCGTCGCATAATCCGATCCAATATAACGGGTTCAAGATTTCCGGTCCCAAAGCCAAGCCGATTGGTTCTGCAACGGGTCTGGAAGAAATCAAACGTATTGCCATGACCCTGCGTACGGCCGGGAGTACGGGTGTTATGGGCAAATTGGAAGAGGTGGATATCTGGCCTCAGTATCGAAAGCACGTGCTGCAGTTCCTCAACCTTCGCAGACCGATCAAGGTCCTTGTCGATGCATCCAACGGAATGGCAGGGAAAATGGTTCCTACGGTCTTTGATGGTGTACGGGACCTGCAGATCGTCCCCCTCAATTTTGAAATTACTGGTTCTTTCGTTCATGAACCCAATCCGCTCGTCGAAGCCAATCTTTCTCAACTCAAAGAGCGCATGAAAATTACCCAGGTCGATTTAGGAGCCTGTTTCGACGGAGATGCGGATCGTTGTATGTTTGTCGATGAAAAACTCAATACCATCGGATGTGATCTGCTCACCGCGTTGATGGCGAGAGATTTTCTCCGGATGCCCCAGAACAAAGGCTCTGCGATCGTCTATGACCTGAGGTCCAGCAAAGTGGTGGTCGAAGAGATCAAAGCCAACGGGGGCGTACCAAAACGCGAGCGTGTGGGGCATTCGTTTATGAAAAAGACCCTGGCAGAGTCGAATGCCGTCTTCGGTGGCGAACTATCGGGTCATTTCTATTTCCGAGACAATTTCAATGCTGATTCCGGTGCGATCGCTTTTGCACGGGTCTTGTCGATTCTTTCTCAAACCCGTGGAACCCTTAGCGAACTGATCGCTCCGTTCAAAAAGTACTATCAGTCCGGAGAACTCAACTTTCAGGTTGAAGACAAAGACGCCAAGATCCGAGAACTGGCAGATACGTACAAAAAAGCCGAAATCGACTACCTCGACGGAATTACCATCGACTTTGGAGACTGGTGGTTCAACGTCCGTAAAAGCAATACCGAACCATTGCTGAGGCTGAACCTGGAAGCATCATCCCAGGCGCAACTCGAAGAGAAGCTGTCTGAACTCAAAAGTATTCTCGGTGAACCCATTCACGGCCATTAACTCAGCCGTGTGACACCGGACTAAACGTCCTGCGGGATCTGTGCTGTGATCGTTGAATGTCGCTTCTGTGGAACGTGATTCCAATCGACTTTCAACGATCACACGCCGCGTTGGACGTCGGCGTTCGACGACATTTCGGTCCCTGGACCGATACCTTCAACCGTCCTAGTTGCCGAGTTGTGTCTGGTAGTGTTCCTCGGATTCCAAACGGTTTCGTATAACACAGGGGGTACAAGGGATTCTCTAATCGTTAAACTGAAATTCTTTCCCGAGCAACTCGATGAGCTGATCGGCTGTCAGACTCACCAAATCATAGGTCTTCTCCAGTTGCTGAATTCGAACAGGGAACCGATTTTTAAGATCTCCGGGCTTGACTACTGTTCGCGGTCGACCATTCCGGAACGAGGTTTGTTACGCTCCGGATCGCAGTACAACCGATCCAGCACCTCAAAAACACACGGGATTCGGGTCAAATACAGACGTTGCATGACTACCTCAGTGAACCGATCGAGTTGTGAGACAGGAGCCTCCATGTAGAGTCGGTCATGCGGTCTAGCCAACCGAGCTGCGTACCAACTGATGAACAGTAAATGTCGATAAAAACGCTTGAGAACTATTGGCAAAGAAGATGTACCTGTAATCGTTTCGAACGGTTCGGTTTCCGTCGATCGGGGGGCAGACCTCATCGAAGAAAAAGAGAGTCAGCCAGGTCCAAAGCCCACTATTCCGCTGGACCATATTCGGAGGAAGCGGTTCGAGAAGTTCTATGAAATAATCAGCGGCGTCGCGCCTTAGCGTAAACTTCCTAGATTCGACGCGAATTGTAGGAGATACGGGTTCGGTAAGTGTTGGATCGTTCAACAGTTGGGTGGGAGGAGATAAAGAGGGATTATTCCTCGCTTCGGCGAGAAATGCCCGAAAAGCTTCGATCCCTTTAGTGTTAAATTGTCGGACGATCATGTTCAAGTCTCATGATTCGGTTAGGGCCGCACGGTATTTATCCATCAATTTATGATTTTCGCAAAACGCTTCTACGATTTGCTCGATCCAATCTTCCCGATCTTGTGAAGGCGCATCGGGTTGAGGAGGCTCGGCTTGATCCGGATGAAGTTGCATTCCGAACCGAAGCCACAACACCGGCCAACGATCCTCTTCCTCGTCAACATCCACATTCTCCGACAAGGTAACATTAAGCACATGTCGGATGATTGAGGGATACACGGATGAATAAAGTAGAGGATCCGATCGAAT
>BPJO01000028.1 GCA_026004655.1 Phycisphaerae bacterium | reverse complement strand
TATGGCTTCAGTTTGCGCACAATTCTTGAATGAAATCAACTATCACTGCGGTTTCGGTACTTTCGATCGGACAAGTGGATCCCAAGATCTTTGGAGGATTCGCCGAACATCTCGGAAGGTGCATTTATGAAGGGATCTATGAACCGGGTTCTGCGCTGTCGGATGAACAGGGGTATCGCCAGGATGTGATCGAGGCGGTTCGTCGTCTGCGCATGCCGGTGATGAGATATCCGGGGGGAAATTTTGTCAGTTGTTATGACTGGCGAGACGGGATCGGACCCCGGGAGAAACGTCCTGCTCGGGTTGATTATGCGTGGCAATCATTAGAAACTAATGAGTTCGGGGTGGACGAGTTTATTCCGTGGTGCAGAAAAGTTGGTACCGAACCAATGTTGGCCGTGAATCTGGGAACCCTGGGGACCCTCGAAGCCGCACACTTGCTGGAGTATTGCAACCTGGAGACCGAATCCGAGTGGGTCAGACGTCGACGGGCCAATACCGGACACGAAAAGGGGTACGGAATCAAGTTGTGGTGTCTGGGGAACGAGATGGACGGACCCTGGCAGGCTGGTCATGTGCCCGCGCACGAATACGCGCTCCGTGCCGATGCGGCTTCCCGGATGATGAAGGGTTTGGATCCCTCCATTCAAACGATCGCGGTCGGGTCCTCCGCTCGGGGGATGAAAACTTATCTCGAATGGGACCGTCAGGTGCTCGAACATTGCTGGGATACGGTGGACTATCTTTCGGCCCATCGTTACAGCAACAACTCGGCTAATCACTCAGCCGAGTACCTGGCCGAAGGTGTTGAAATCGACCGTATTTTGACAGATTACGCAGGGCTTCTGGACTATGTTCGTGGGGTGAAAAAGAGCCACAAACGTGTCTATCTGTCTTTTGATGAATGGAACGTGTGGTATCACTCTCATGGTCAACGAGAGCCCAAGCAATTGTGGACGAAGGCTCCTCACTTGCTTGAAGACATCTACAATGTCGAAGATGCTCTGATCGCTGCACAGTATCTGAACGCCTTTATACGTCGAGCGGATATCGTCAAAATCGCCTGCATCGCACAAGTGGTTAATGTGATAGCACCGATCATGACCCGACAAGATGGGTTGTTCCTTCAAACGATTTTTTATCCTTTCGAGATGCTTTCGACCCACGCACGAGGACAAAGCCTTAGTCTTTCGATTCAATCTCCTACATATTCGGCAGGAAAGCACGGACAAGTGCCTGTGCTCGATGCTGCTTGTACCTTAGATCCCTCGACCGGCCGATTGATGCTGAGTACGGTCAATCGATCCATCGAATCAGAACAGGTGGTGGAGTTCGAAATCTTGGACCGAAAATTGCAACAGGTACTTTTTTCCCAGCAGATCGGGGGAACCGACCTCAAGCAGACCAACTCGTTCGATCGACCTGATGCCGTCGTTCCGACATTGGCCCGGGCGAACATCGATGATCGGAAACTACGACTGAAACTCCCGCCGACCACCCATGCTGTGATTGTGATCGACACTTCAGAACGATAAGACCCGGGAGAATCGGTCAAGTTGCAAGCCCGACCATCGGTTTGGGCATTCAAACCGGTATCGATCGAATGAGTCTGCGAATCGGTCAAAAGTTCGTCATATCCTTGTTCTCCGGATCTTGCCGGCGTTGACATAAAAGCCTGCTTTTTGCAGAATACTCGATCTAACGGTGACCGTAGCTCAGTTGGTAGAGCGCCAGGTTGTGGTCCTGGACGTCGCGGGTTCGAGTCCCGTCGGTTACCCTGTTCAAACCCGTAATCATTGAAGTGACCGGTCCCAAGTTCGATCAACTTACCCTTCGGTGTTAACCAAACGTATCATTCCCTGCTTGGATGTAGACCGAGGACGCGTGGTCAAAGGTGTAAAGTTTTTTGATCACGTGGATGCCGGCGATCCGATCGAACAGGCCAAGCGGTATCAGACGCAAGGGGCAGACGAACTGGTCTTTTACGATATCACTGCTAGCCATGAAGGTCGTGGGATCATGGCCGACGTAGTCCAGCGGGTGGTTGAAGAGTGTTTCATGCCATTGACCGTCGGGGGGGGGATTCGCACACTCGAAGACGCTACGCGACTGATCCAAGCCGGGGCAGAGAAAGTATCGGTCAACTCTGCCGCGGTCAAGCATCCGCAATTGCTAGCCGACATTGCACGCAAATTCGGTCGTTGCGCCACGGTACTGGGTCTGGACGCCAATCGGGTATTCAAGGACGGGGTCGAGGTCTGGGAAGTCTTCATTAACGGGGGTCGAACCGCCACCGGAATTCGGGTGATGGATTGGGTCAAACAGGCCGAGCAGTTGGGCGCCGGCGAAATCGTGTTGAACGTCATGAATACCGACGGGACCAAATCCGGTTATGACCTCGAAATGACTCGGGCAGTCAGCGATGCGGTTAAAATACCCGTAGTGGCTTCGGGGGGAGCCGGTTCTCCTGAGGATATGTTCCTGGTACTGACCCGCGGGCACGCGGATGCTGCTCTGGCTGCCAGCATCTTTCATTTCAATGAATACACGGTCGGTTCCGTGAAACAGTACCTTCACCAGCGGGGCGTTCCGGTCCGACTCGTCTGATCAGTCGTCGGTCTTCGGTCGCGAATCAGAAAAATCGACTCCCGATGAGTGGTTTTCGGACGTGAGGAGAAAATCGACGCTGGGGTAATGGGTAAAGTAAGCAGGACTTTGCGTGTTGAGATACTCGTAAAGCAGATCCTGTCCGATACGGAGTTGTCCGCTGAGTTCAAACCAGGGGGGAATGGTCGATGCACGAGGAGCAGAAGGGTCGTCGAGGGTCTGTGGGGATTCAAAGACCCACAAACGGTCACAGATCCCTGCCCGAAAGACCGCGCTCGCGAGGGTTGGTCCGGGTTCGATCAGAACATGGGTATAGTTTTTTTTGACGTATTCACCGGCCCGGAGGGCCGCTTGGAGGAGGTCTTCACGTTCAGCCGGGGGCCAGACCACTCTCACTCCTTTTTCAACCAGAGGTTCGAAGTGGGCACTCGGAGCAGTCAGACTGGTAACCACAACGGTGGGTGTCAGCAAAGCCGTACGGACGAGTTGAGAGGTTGTAGGTGTACGCAATTTGCGGTCCAGGATAATCCGTTCCGGGTGACGAATCACGTCTACGCCCCGCACGGTCAAGGACGGATCGTCGTTGAGCACGGTGTTGATACCCACCACAATCGCATCGCTTCTTGTCCGAAGCCAATGAACCAAGCGATTGGCAGGTTCGTCCGTGATTTTCAGGCGCATTCCTTCGTGACCCGCCACTTTTCCGTCAGAGGTTTGCGCCCATTTCATGGTCACATACGGACGATCATACAGCGTGCGAAGAATAAACGGACTGATCAACTGTTTAAAACGTGCTTCGACCAACGTCGGGGCAAGATCGACTTCGATTCCCGCTTGTTTCAGTTGACGAATCCCATTTCCATTAACTTGAGGATTCGGATCGACGCATCCGATGACCACACGGGCGATCCGGTGCTCGATCAACAGGGGTACGCAAGGGGGGGTTTTCTTATGGGTATGACAACACGGTTCGAGCGTGACATAGGCTGTTGCGCCATTCGGAGATTCGGTACAACCGGATAACGCCGTCGGTTCGGCATGGGGTGATCCGAATCGAGAGTGAAACCCTTCGCCGATGATTCGGTCATTTTTGACAATGACGCATCCGACCATCGGATTGGGCTCGACCCAACCCCTACCATTCATCGCCAGTCGGGATGCGCGATCCAGAAACTGAACATCTGACTCAGCCCACATACTGTCTCAGTGAAAAGAAGAATCAGACCGGGAAGATTCCGAAACGTGTGAATCGACGGAAGATGGGTTGGTCAAGGGTGTACGACGAAACGCCGACAAAATGAACATCCCTGCCACACCAGTACATAATAAACTATCAGCGATATTGAAAATCCAAGGAAAAATACCGGCTTTGGGGAAAATATAAATCATATCCCGGACATACCCATACATCGCACGGTCATACATATTTCCCACAACCCCTGCTAACAACATACCAAGTAGGAACTGGTACAGCCTTTGTTGACAGGATTGAATAAATAAATAGCCCAGAAGCACAACGGCCATGACGGACACCAGGAGGAACAGTGTTCGTGCTCCTTGTCCGATACCAAAAACCGCTCCACGATTTTCGTGGTAAGTCAGATGCAGATAATCGGGGATCACCTGATAGACTCGAGTATCCAGATAGACGGTTCCGTCGTCATCCACCACCCGATTGACCAGCAGTCGTTCCTCGGTCATGTATTTGGTGTACAAATCCAGCGTTACTCCGACAAAAAAGGGCAGGAGCAGGCAAAGCCAGGCTGCCGGGGAGTAAAACGCTCGGTAGTGAGAATAACCATCCATGGCGTAGACTATATCGAACAACGGGGTTGGTTCTCAAACCGTTGAGGTAAACTCTCATCAAGGAAAATCCAGAGTAAATCAGGCTCAACCCGGAGTCAGTGATTTAAAAAATGGATTTAAAAAGGTCTTCGGAAGCGACGTTTTTCGAGTTCACGGGCGTGTTCGATGGAATAACGGGCCCAAGGTTGGGCTTCGAGACGGGCCTTGGAGATAGGTTTCCCGGTGCCTTCGCACAAGCCGTAGCTACCGTCCTGGATTTTGGCCAGCGCGATCTGGATTTCGCGAAGAAGCTGTCGATCTTTTTCGACCAGACCGAGGGTGAACTCCTGTTCGTAGGCGTCCGTGCCTGTGTCAGCCATGTGCAGGGGTAGGGTGGACAGATTGGTATTGGCGCTACGAAGGGCTTCGCGTTCCATGCTGGTGACATCTCCGAGGATTTCTCGTCGTTTTTCGAGTAAAAGCGAGCGGAAATGTTCCAGTTCCTTGGGTGAAAGTCCTGCCCGGTTTTTTTGCATCTTGGAATCGCTGGTCACGGGCTTGGGAGGGATTCGGACGGGGGGTAGGTCCTCGACCGGCGGACGGGCGATGCTTTTACTTTTAAGTTTTTTGCGTTTCAGGATTTTAGCTGCTTTTAAGACGACCGACGGGTCATCGAACTTGGCCATTAATTTGGCCGAAGCCTTGGCGATCGACGATTTGACGGTTTTGGGAGTTCGAGATTTGACGACAGGAACGGTTTTGGATGACTTGGTAGGGACGGATTTAGCTCCAGAGGATGTTTTGGGTGATGCTTTGGACTTGTTTGTCCCCGATTTCTTGACCGATTTCTTCGCCACGGATGCGACCAAACCTTTCTGCTGCCGCGTCGGCCCCTCCTGACCTTCCGAAACTATCGATCACCTGACGGCGACCCGAACTGCCTAAAAGGCGATAGACCCTTAAATATAACACTCAAGACAAATTTGTCAAGGGGTGTACGAACAAAATGCAAACAAATTTTCAACGACGTGTCAGAGACTATAGTTATGAGATAGGGTACGAACATGATGCTCCTGACTCGAGAAGTACGTTTTACGTTAAAAGCCGATCGGATGTCCGGGGAGCTTGAAGTTCCGGTAACCGGTCATAACGGACACGGGGGTATTCCGGCTTATGACCCGGGGGGATGCTTTTTTGTCCTCAGGATCACACTCGCGGGTTCAGTCGATCCCGTGAGTAGTTATCTTCGCAGTATTACCGACATCGATCGAGAAGTTCGTGACAAGGCGATCCCGTTTCTTCAAAACCTTTGGTTTGAAGGTCGATGCGATCCTGCAACAGTTCTGAAAGGATTGAAGGATCGGTTGTCAGAAAGTTGGCGGGGCAGTTCGTTGGAGAAGATCGAATGGATTTTAACCCCTTATCATTCGGTCGAGTGGATTTCTTCGGAGCCACAAATGATACGTGTATCCCAGAAGTTTGAGTTTTCGGCAGCCCATCGGCTTCATAATCCGAGTTTATCCGATGAGGAAAACCGCCGATTATTCGGCAAATGCAACAACCCGTACGGGCACGGACACAATTATGAATTGGAGGTAACCTTGGCGGGCGATCCGGACACCACCGGCGTGTTGATGCCCCTTTCGATTCTGGAAAAGATCGTCCATCAGCAGGTAATCGACCCTCTGGATCACAAGTTTTTGAATCTCGAAGTCGAAGCTTTTAAAACCTGCAACCCGAGTGTGGAGAATATCGCTCGGGTGATTTTTGGCTGGTTGCAATCACCGTTGAAACAACCGAATTGCAGGCTCGACCGTGTGACCGTTTGGGAGACCCCAAAGACGTGGGCGACGTACTCGGAATAAATATGGCGGGGATTGCGAAAGACGTTACGGATTTTTTACTGATCGCGATCGGTTCACACGGAGACGTTCATCCTGTGGTCGGGATCGGACGCGAGCTGGCTTCTCGAGGACATCGTGTTCGCGTGATGGCTAGTCCGTGGTTTGAGGAACTGATCTTGAAGGCCGGTTTGGGGTTTGTGAAGCTAGGGACACGAGAGGATTACCTGCAGGTAATGAATAATCCGGACGTGTGGCACCGGATGAGAGGGCCTCAAACGATCATGGAAATGGTCGGTCGATCCCTAAAACAGGTCTACGAAGGGGTGATCGACCATGCAGATAAAAAGACGTGCCTGGCAGCATCGAGCCTGGCGTTGGGCGCGATCTGCGCTTCGGAAAAACACGGTTTTCCGATGGCTACCTTACACTTGTCTCCGATCTGTATTCGGTCCCGGGAAATAATGCCCGTATTGCCCGGGGGGGTTAATGCTAACTGGCTTCCACGATTCATGCGTGACAAGTTTTGGGAAGGGGCCGACCGGTGGTTTATTGATCCGATGATTTGCCCGACATTAAACACCTTTCGTCGGGAACTGGGACTGCCGGAAGTCCGGCGGATCCAGAACGGTTGGTGGCACGGTCCGGGAATGACGCTGGGGTTGTGGTCGGAATGGTTTTTCCCGCGTCCGTCAGATTATCCGGACCAGGTGAGACTGACAGGATTTGTTCATTACGACGAAAGTGATCAACAATCCTTGGATCCTTCGTTGGAGGAATGGTTGAACGAGGCCGATAAACCGATCGCCTTTACCCCGGGAAGTGCGATGGCGTTTGGAGAACATTTTTTTCGAACGGCGGTACAGGCGTGTGTCCGGTTGGGACGACGGGGAGTTCTGCTCACACGCCAAGACCATCAGATTCCTCGGGATCTCCCGCGGACGGTCCGTCATGTCCGTTTTGCTCCTTTCAGTCAACTACTGCCTCATTGTGCCGCGTTGGTCTATCACGGAGGGATCGGGACTACAGCACAAGGTCTCAAAGCCGGTCTTCCCCTTCTGATCATGCCCATGAGCCATGACCAGTTCGATAACGCAGCGATCTGTTGTCGATTGGGCGTGGGCGATCGGATCGGTGTCAAAGGATTGACCCCTCGTCGGGTGGCCCAAAAACTTTCACAACTGCTTGATTCTCATGAAGTTATGAGATCCTGTGGGCGTGTATCGGGTTGGGCCCGGTCTGACCGCGGGGCGGTGACAGCCGCCGACGGTCTTGAAGAACTAGCCGGGGTTGGGTCCGGTCAGAAGGTTTCGATAGCCGGTTCGTTCGGGTAAGACGGTTCAGGGTCGTTTGTCGGAACCAGGGGAGAATCATTTTTCATCAGTTCGCGCAATAGAATTGTCGCGTAGGCGCCGGGGGGGAGTGTAAACGCGACCTTGATGAATCCTCCGTGCTCATCCACGCCCGATTCGAGTCGTGTGTCGGTGGGTTGCACCCGCAGAGGTCTTCGGTCGCCGTGGGATCGGTCCCGGGTATTAGAACGAAAATCGTCGGGACTAATGTTATAACGTTTAAACAGCGTCAACTCCAGGTCTCGGACTTTGTGACGTGGCATGGAAAGTCTGCGTCCGATCATCGGTCCGGTCGGAGAGATTTCAAATGCGTCGGCCCGGGGTTGTTCGGATTCGGGATTTTCGACGCAAAAACAGGCGCCGTTCTCATGCTTGTAGGCCAAATCCCCGGTCATTAATCGATCGATCGTGTTGATACGCTGGGTTAGGATTTGGTTGAAAATCCGGGACTGTAACGCCGTTACCCAAAGTCGACGGATCGGCATGTCGATGGCCATGACGGCCTGGTAAGGATCATCCGACCTTGCTAGACGAGCAAGGACGCGACGTTCGGTATGCGCCCATCGGGGCCAGGATTGGATGGCTTTTTCATAGTCACCGGCCTGGTAATACGTCCGGGCTTCGAACACGTCCGGTGGATCTTCTCCGGGTCTGGGGTCACCTAAGAGCAGTCGCAAAACCTCTTTATCGTCCCCCCGAACGAAAGCGGCTCCGAGTAAGTCGTTGTTCCCCCTGCGTCCGAACCGTTGTTCACCGAAATAATTCGGAACGCCTCGTCGATGAAGGGTTTCCATGACCGGTTTGAGTCTGACGACCTTCATCGGGTCCACGTCCCGGATTTTGATCACAAATCGATTGCCCGACAGGTGTCCCATCCGGATTTTGCTACGGTGTTTTTCCGCCCAAAGGACTTTGATGCGATCGGTCTGGATGTTCCGAACGTCCTGGACTTTGACCATCGGAAGGGTCACGATCTGCTGGGTCACTGCCTGGGAGTCTTTCATTCCCGCATACCCGATATCCCGACGGTCGATGCGTAATTGACGGGCTAGTTCAGCGCAGGCATCGAGCGTGCTCAAACCCGTCTTCTGAATCAGAGCCATGACGTGTTCCCCGTCCCCGGTCGGTTCATAAAGGGGAATTTCCTCAACGACAAAATCTTCCGGTCGTTGTTTGATCTTTCCCCCGACCCCCTCAAAATCCGTTATTAGGTACGGTAAGGATGAAACCCCACTCATGAATGATGATCTCCTGTCGGTCTCCGGCCAAGTCAACCGCCGCAATCGTCTAACCCGAACCTGACCAACCCGTCTGATTGCCCGTTCGAACAGGTTGGTCTCTACGAATTGTGAATCGGGGGAATCGGGTTCGATTCTCCCAATCCGCCGAGCAGGATTCGAACCTGCAACCAAGCGATTATGAGTCGCCTGCTCTGACCGTTGAGCTATCGGCGGGTCGATCATGTATTTTAACCGGTCGGACACTGCTCCGCGAACGAACGGCGACATGAACCGAAAAAATAACCAAAGCAACCCAGATCGGGATAAACCCCATCCATTCTGGTTGTTCAGGTCTCAGATACATGGCCACCAACAACTGACAGGTCGGGGCAATATATTGCATAAACCCCAACGTGCTCAGTTTCAACCCCTGTGCGGCTTTGGCATACAACATCAGTAACGAGGCTGTGATCGCCCCGGCCAGCACGAGCAGAACATACGTCAGGATATCATATTTTTTTGGTGTTATTCCCGATCCCAGATACAGTCCGGCTAGAGGAACTAGGAAAATCGTTTCTACCGCCAGTCCCGCGATCGGTCCGACCGGTGTGAGCTTGCGAACCAGTCCATAAAACCCGAACGACAGCGCGACCGTCACCCCGATCCATGGGATCTGTCCTTCCTCCCAGATCAGAATCCCCACTCCGGTCGAGGCCAGCAACAGGCAAAACGATTGAACCCGGCTGAGTCTTTCTCTCAAGACCAACCAACCCAGAAGAACCGATACCAAAGGCAGCAGGTAATACCCCAACGATGCTTCGGTCAGACGTTTTTGATCCACCGCATAAACGAACGCGATCCAGTTGACCGCGATCAGGATGGAAGACAGTCCCAAAGGTATCCATCGAGCAGGATCACAAAAAATACAAGCGATTTCTCGGGCTCGTCCCATCAAACCCAGGAGAAGAACACAGAACGCAGCCGACCAAACGATCCGATGCGCAAGCAACGCAAGCGGTTCCACCCCACGATCGTCCAGAATGCCAAAGTAAAGTGCTACAAATCCCCACCCCAGATAAGCGACGATCCCGCAGAAAGCGGCGGTGGTTCTTTCAGGAATGGACATGAACACTCTCGAATAAATCCCGCATTCTCTGCCGGAAAACGGGGGATTGTGCCTGATTCGGGATTGTGGTAGGGGTCGGATCAATAGTCGGGGATGATGAACCCGTTTCGGGATCATATCCGTCCCACAATGGAATGGCTGTGATCAGAGAAATGACACCGATCACGATCCCAAACCCTGATTTGATGATGATTCCCCAGAACCGTCCTTTGGCAGCCCCGATCCCGATCCGGATCGCCCGTTGATTGTCAGGGTGGATCATCCGCTCGACCAAAGCCGATCCAGCAAAACTTCCCCCGACCGCGCCAATAATCGTTCCCAGAATCGGAACCGGAATCAATACCGATCCGACGATGCCTCCTACCAAGCCACCTCCGATCGCACCGAGCATGCCCCGTTTGCTTCCCCCCGCCTGCGCACTGCCTGCAGCGCCTGCCAAAAACTCTACACCCTCTGCCAACACGCACAGCACAAACAACGCAATGACGCTTTCCCATCCGATATAGTAGCCCCATCCCGTCAACAACCCGTAACCGATGTGCCCCAATAACATCAGCCACAACCCCGGAAGCCCCAGAATGTTCAACGCCCAACCCAACCCCAGCACCACTCCCAAGAGCAGGTAGTACACCCACTCCAGACCGGAATACCAGTCGATCGAATACCATGCTGCTAACATCATAAACCCCTTCTTTGGGAGGGACTTCAACTCGGATTATCGCGGACGGGCTTCGATAAACTCAATTTTATCGACACCGGGGACGATACCCTTGCGGGCCCCTTCGGTTAAAAGTCGGGTGATCGCTTCCCGACCCCGCGGGCCATAATCTAACGTCCAGTGATTCACGTACATCCCCACAAACCGGTCCGCCATCGCTTCGTTGAGATCACGCCCGAACTTAAGTGCGTATCGCACGGCTTGCGGACGATGGTCCAGCGAATACTGGATCGATGCCCGAATGATGTCCGTGATTTCCTGGCAGGCATCCGGACCCAGATCTTTTCGCACCACATTCCCACCCAGTGGTAAAGGCAACCCGGTCGATTCCTGCCACCAGATGCCCAGATCCACCACCAGGTGCAGCCCCAGGTCTTTGTAAGTCAGTTGTCCTTCGTGGATCAAAAGCCCTGCGTCAAAACGTCCATCCCGTACCGCATCGGGGATATGATCAAACATGACCACCTCTGCATCAAACGCGTCTGAGGCCTTGCCCAGACACAGTTGCAGCGTCAAAAAAGCGGTCGTGAGTGTGCCGGGGATCGCGATTCTTTTCCCGCGAAGATCCTGAAGCCTCATCGGTTCACGGGCTACGATCATGGGACCATAACCATCCCCCATACTGCTACCACAGCTCATCAGCGCGTACCGGTCTGCAACATACGGAAAAGCATGAATGGAAATAGCAGACACTTCGAGCTCGCCTTGACGTGCCCGTTGGTTGAGGGTCTGGATGTCCTGAAGGATGTGATAAAACTCAAAGTTGCCGCAATCGATCAGGGGCGGTTTCTGGGCCATTGCATAAAACATGAACGCATCGTCGGGGTCTGGAGAATGACCAAGCTGGATGGTTTGTCTGGACATAGTTCCTGACAATATCCTGAATCCGCGATCTGACAACTCCGCCCCCCCGGATTCAGCGGTTTTGAAGGGATAACACCGGTCAAGGATTTTGGATATACTGCCATGACTTATGCGTGTGACTTATCTAGATAACAACGCCACCACCCAGCCCGCACCCGAAGTGGTGGAGGTGATGAACCAATACCTCACGGAATACTGGTCCAACCCGTCGTCGGCCCATCGTTTCGGACAGATGGCCCGTCGTGGGGTGGATATTGCCCGTCAACAGTTGGCCGAGCTGGTCCACGTTGATCCGAATGACATCTGGTTTGCCGGCGGGGGGACCGAAGTTGTCAATACGCATATTCGCACACTTTTGTCCTGGCGTGCCCCGCGTCGGAAAATCATCACCAGTACGGTCGAGCATTCGGCGACCCGGGAATTGACGATGCAACTGGAAAAGGAAGGGTATGAGGTCGTTCGTATCGAAGTGGACCGTCAGGGCGAGCTGGATATCGTTCAGTTGATAAATCACGTAGACGATCAGACCGCGTTGGTGTCGATGATGTGGGCCAATAACGAAACGGGTGTGATCTTCCCGATCGATCAGATCGTTGCTATCTGTCACGGGAGTGGAGTCCCGTTTCATACCGATGCTACACAGGCTGTGGGGAAGATCGATGTGGATTTCGCGTCGGTAGGAGTAGATTGTGCGACCTTTGCCCCCCACAAGTTTCATGGTCCCAAGGGGATCGGGGGTGGGATACATTCGCAAAGGGCTTCGGATTAAACCCCTGGTGCTCGGTGGTCCGCAGGAACGGAACCGTCGGGGTGGCACAGAAAACGTCCCCGGGATCGTCGGGGCCGGAAAAGCAGCCGAGCTGGCCCGGACGCATCTGGGAGAAATGCAACGGGTTAAGCAAATGAGAGACCGGCTTGAGAATACGATTCTGAACACAATCCCTCGGACGTTTGTCAACGGGCATCGGTTACACCGGACGCCTAACACGTCCAATATCGGTTTTGAACGTCTGCAAAGCGAAGCCATCCTGCTATTACTGAGTGAACAGGGCATTTGTGCGAGTGCCGGTGCCGCCTGTTCAAGCGGATCATTGGAACCGTCTCACGTCATGCGGGCCATGAAGGTGCCGGATACGATCGCGCACGGGGCGATCCGTTTTTCATTAAGCCGATACACGACAGATCAGGACATTGATCATTGTTTGCAGGTCTTGCCGGGGGTGATCGAGAAGCTTCGTTCGGTTTTGCCGGTGGCAGTGGAATGACCGAACCGGTGTCCTTGCCTGTCTCACTTTTGGGTATAGCCGCCATTCTGTTTTATGGGGCGACGCATTTATTGTGGTTTCAGATGGGCGGTCATCAGACCAGACATCCATTTGTCCGAGGTTTTTTGCTGGCATTACCTTCAATTTTGATTGCGAGTTGGGCTTGTTGGATTGGTGAATCAGGCAAGGCGATTGCACTTTTGACCAGTGGGGCGGTGATTTTCGTCACGTTGTTGCTCGGGGTCGTAGCGATGAGTGGTCCTTCGGGGGGGATCGGTTCATTGGGCTTGAAGATGCTCGCGCCGCTTGCAGTAGGGACGTTCATTATCGGATTGTCAGGAGAACTGCGCCCGATCCATGCCTGGAGCCTCTTGGGGATGATGGTTCTTCTGGTGTGGGCTTTTCCGAGGACCTCTTCCGGATCCCCGGTAAAAACGGGGATACGGGGCTGGGTGTACACTGCCTTGCTGTACGTGGTGGGGGTGGTGGTGATGTCGATAGCGGTCAGCCGGATTGTGGAATTACCGGTATTGCCCCTGTTGGGTCCGGTGGTAGTGCCCTTGACGGTTCTGGGGTCGATCGGGCTTCTGGTGACGGATCTTCAGAGAGGTTCATCATCGGGTGAAGCCGACGCGGTACAGACGATCTGTGGTGGGGCGGTGGCGTTATTGGGGATAGGATTGCCTTGTGTCATTCTATTGGGACACTGGACCGGTGAAGCTGTATCGAGTACGACCCAACCCCTGGTCACCCCACCGGTGGTGATGCCTCTACAGGCCTGGCGGATAGACACGGTGCTTTTGACGGTTCTTTCGGTCATCCTCCTGCCTGTGGGGTTGGGTCGGTTTCGTCTTGGGAGATTAGAAGGAGTCCTGCTGGTTCTGACCTGTGTGCTTTTTCTGGTGGTGACGGTATCGACGGCTCGATGGTGATCGCGTTTAGCAAAGAGGTAGGTTCTGGCATTTCGGCAAAAGGGGCGATACAACAGCTATTCATGTTTTCAGAATGGATGGGTTTGATTGGGTTGTTTTTGATTGTTCGGGTTGGTCAGATGTTGTTGATCGCCGGATCGGTCCGAAGCAAGAATGCTGCCGGGGTTTGTGTACGATTGTTGTTGGACGTAGCCGTGGTTGGTCTGGTGCTGTGGGGGGTCGGAGGGCTTTTTGTCGGCGGATCCTCCGGTGATGTGATTGTCTGGTCCAATTGGTTGGGGATGGGTGATACGTCGACCTTGGCATGGTTTCAATTGCCGTTGATCCTGCTGGCCACAGCCGCGATCCACGGGTCAACGGTCGAGCGGGTCCGAACATTGCCTGTCCTGGTGACTTCAGGGTTGTTGGCAGCGGTTATTCCGATGATGCTGAGATTCCTTTCGTGGGGGGGGGATGTCAACGAGACGGGATTGGTTTTGACTATCGGTGGGACCTCAGCCTTGGTGGGGACGATGATGGTCGGTGCAAGGAGAGGTAAGTTTAATCGCGACTTGTCAGCCAACTTTGTTCCGGGACACCATCTGGTGTTTCAACTGCTCGGGATTATGGTGCTGATGGGCGCTTTTTCAGGGATCTCTCACAGACCCACAGGGGTACTGATTTGCACGTGTTGCGCGATACTGACCGCAGGGGCCTTTGGAAAGGTAAAGTTCGGTAAAATTGATCCGGGTCTTCTAGTAGCTGGGACGTTGGGAGGAATGTGCGCCGGGTCGAGTGGGTCAGGACCGGATTGGTTGGCATTTTTGGTGGGAATCGGGATCGGGGTGCTGGTTCCTTGGTTGGTGATGTTGCTTGAAGTTCGGTTCCGGTTGGATGATCCGATCGGTGCGATTCCTACACACCTCGTCGGGGGGGCGGTGGGACTTTGGGTCGGTGGTGTTGTTGATTGGGTACAGTCGGAGTGGAGTTTAGGTCGAGGGATCGAGGCTTTGGTGCTACCGGTGATTGGCGTCTTGGTAGGAGCATTGGTGTCAGGCGGAGTGTTTTACGCATTCAAGCGTATGAATGGATTGCGATTAAGTGAGTCTGCAGAGTTTGACGGGATCGACCTGTTTGAATTGGATGTCAACGCCTACCCGGATTTCCAGCAGACGATGATCAAAAGCTACCATCTGCGGGAGCTGTAACCTGCAGAGTATCTGGGTCGCGATCGACTATGGCTGGTATAATTTCACTGGCAATGCTCAAGCGATGGTAGTAGGATAAGATCGCATTATCGAAGGAGTCGATAGATGGATATCACAAGGATGTGTACGGTAGGGATCTTGCTGGTAGGGGCCGTTGGTTGTCAGAACAAGCTGGCGGATGAGAATCGTGATCTTCGAAAACAGAATATCGAGCTTCAGGAAGCGTTACGTCAGAGGGAAAGTGAGCTGGCTGCGCGTCCGGATCTGACCGGTCATGTGACGGCGTTACAAGGACAACTGGCCCAGCGGGATCAACAAATCGCCGAATTGCAAGCCCAGCTCAATGCCAAAACCGCCGAACCCCGTGAAACCACCGGATTCGGGGATATCACGGTCACCCGCGACGACAAAGGCAACATCACCGTCGCAGTCCCGGGTGACGTTCTGTTTGCCAGCGGGGATGCGACAGTCAAATCCGGAGCCAAACAAACCCTCAATCGGATTGCGTCGATCATCAAACGCGATTTTCCCAACAACAAGGTTTTGGTCGATGGTCATACCGACAGTGACCCGATCAGCAAAACCAAGGACAAATGGAAAGATAACTTGGATCTTTCTGCCGCACGTGCTCGCGCGGTCGCGGAGTATCTGACCACCGAAGGAGGATTGAAAAAATCCCAGGTCGGCATGCGGGCCATGTCGGATACCTCGCCAAAAGCCACGAAAGATAAAAGCCGACGTGTCGAAATCGTCGTCGTCAAATAGATTCCCCATTTCCCGCTAGGAAATATGGAGGGACAACCTCCTCGACGGAAGATTCCCGACTCCCCCGGCCTGCTAAGCCAGGGGTTTTCTTTCTCAACCGATACGGTATCTTCAAACTCCCCCAAGGAGTAACGCGTGATCGGAATTCTCGACTATGGTATGGCGAATCTTCGTTCGGTTCAGAAAGCCTTTGTGCAGGTCGGCTCCGATGCTCAGATACTAAAGACCCCGGAGGACATTCGTAGTTGTGATCATCTGGTTCTTCCGGGGGTGGGCGCGCTAGCCGATGCGGTGACGACGATCCGTAATCGGGGTCTGGATCAGCCCATCCTGGAACATATCCGATCAGGGAAACCCTTTTTGGGGATCTGTCTAGGGCTTCAGATGCTGTTTGAGGTCGGGTACGAAGACGGAGAACATCGCGCTTTGGGCGTGTTTGCAGGCAAATGTGTCCGGTTCGAGGTGGATCAAACTCACGGTCTGAAGGTGCCTCATATGGGATGGAACCAACTGAACGTGGTACGCCTTTCGCCACTAATGCAGGACATTCCTGAAGGCGCAAGTGTCTATTTTGTCCATAGTTATCATGTCGTTCCTGAAGACGAATCGGTCGTAGCCACCACAACCGATTACGGTGGGGCGTTTGTCAGTAGCATCTGGCGGGACAATGTCATAGCCACCCAGTTTCATCCGGAAAAAAGCCAATCTGTCGGGTTAATGATGCTTAAAAACTTTGCCCGGATGTAAAACCGCTCAATTTCAGCAGGACGAGTCGGTTAACAGACGATACATGACCAACGCATCCATATATCCCTTTTGTGGATGACGAAACGCACCAGGTAATCGACCGACAATCTCAAAACCGAGCTTTTGCCACAAACCAATGGCTGGCGCGTTGGTCGAAACAACAAAGTTGAATTGCATCGCCCGATATCCGAGCCGACGGGCTTCGGTCAGACAATGCTCACCCATCATTCGACCGACCCCCTGTCCCCGTGTCTTGGGACAAACCATAAAAGCCGCATTGGCAACGTGATTTCCGAGCCCCGGTTGATTGGGTTTCAGCAAATAGGTCCCGACGATCCTTGAGCCGATTTCCGCGACATACACCCGTGCACCGGGTTGAAACCAGTACGCCATGGCCTGCTCTCGTGGCATCTGAGGATCAAAGACGTACGTATCTCCCGAGGCAATAACGCTCCGAAATATGTCCCAGATCGCGTCTTGATCGGACGAGGTGGCTAAACGAAGAGTCAGCATGATCCGGTAAATGAAGATGATAAAGGTTTGCCAACTAACGATATTGGGCCAGGATCGCTAATCGGGCATTAGCCCGTTGAACGTAAGCATCCAGTTCTTTGAAATCTTCGCTGTTGCTCAGTTGGTAACCACTGGCAGCATGTTTGGCACGAAGTTTGGCCATGGATAAAGGAATCAAAGCGTCGGGGAGTTTTTGGGAATCGAGCACGTCGGCCCGATTCACTCGAGGTGGCAGGACCCCGGCAGCATCTTCGTCGGCAAGATAATATCGCAGGATGTGACGGGAATATTCGTTGGCCGCGGACAGATATTCGGTTTCGGCCTGACGAACCAAAGCGATTTTTTCTTCTCCTTCCGCCAGCATCGCACGAAGATACAGTGCGTCGGCTTTCATCAGGTGGGTCTGGGCTACAGAGCTTTCGGAGTGGGACGCGTAAACAAAGATGTCATCCGGATAATGTTTCAGATGGAGCTGATACTCCTCAACGGCGGCTTGGGAGATCCGGGCGGAGTTTTCATACCGCCAGATGATCTCGTTCAGAAGGGGATTGGGGGCCAGTTTGTATTGTAACGAGACCGACTGTGTGGGTTGTTCGAGTTCGGCATCCTCGGTCGGAACGGGTTTACCGAACAACTCGATTTCCGCTCGTCTGGCCATGTGCCAGTCCTCTTCGCTCCATTTTTTGAGGGATAGTGCTGCGCGTGAAGAAATCACACGTTCGGACAACTGGGCATGACGCGCGCCTCTCTGATACTGGAGGAACTGACACCGTTTGTAATAGTTGTACGCCAGTGCGAACGGCGAAACCCCATACGGATAAGGTTGAAACCGGGGCAGGTAGGGCAACTGACTGCCGTCGCCAGCGTCGCCGGTGGGTTTGAGTCCTTCCCGTGGTTCAAGATACTTCGGAAGAATCCGGTATTCCGAATCCAGAATCGAATCGTGCTCGGTCCGACGCAGAGTCGACTGTGGATTGACGGTCGTCCGGACTTCCCGGAGTTCATAGGTAATGTCGGGGTCTTTGAGTCTTGCTTGCAGGTTGTCGGCAATCGGTTTGCGGACCTGGATGTATCGTTTCGAAATATCTTCACGCACCTCTCGCGGAGACAGGACATAAACCGGGGCCCCGGCGAGCCTCGCCTGACGAAGAACCAGATCCCGTTTTTCCGCGGGAAAGATTACTCGAACTCGGTCCTGGACCGGGAGCGTTTCATCCATCAATCGTGGTGAAAAGTACCCTTTCTCGGCAGAGTTTCCGAACTTGTCAAAATAAAGCCCGGCGATCGAAGCCAAAATGCTGACATTGTCCGGACGTTCACGGTCGACGCTAAACGCATAATCCATCGCGTCCAGAATGGTCGTATATTTGGTCGGCAGGTTCGCCATCTGGACCGAAATGTTGTAAGCCTTATTCCAGATCTGAAAAAGGTGTACACCGTCAAACTCGGCTTGCAAAAGCCGGATCAGCTCGACCTTGGTGTCGAAATCTTCTAGCTCGCGGTCCGTTTTCTGGTTTTCGGAACTGGTCCAAAGGACCATGAGCATCGGTCCCCGCAATCCCCCCAGGAGCAGTCCAAGTGCAAAACTATTGAGTCGGCTGATGTCGCCGCTTGAAGAAACGACCTGATTCCTTGCCCGGTCAAGGTTGCGACGTTGATCCAGACATAGCATTCGTGCCCCTGACGACCCGAGAAGGGCCAGGATCAACACACCAATGATCGGCAATTGCGTAGCGCGGTTCACGGTGCGACCTCCTTATTTCGCAGGATAACATACGCCAAGGCGATCAAAGGCAGTCCGAAAAGACCTAAAACGGTCAAGGGGGGCAAGAATTGTGACCAGGCGATCGTCGATCCTCGTTCGATCTGTTCGACAATCCCGAACGGAGAGATGTCCGGAAGGACCGAAGTGATTAGGTTAAACCCCGACGTCAGGGCATCGACGGATCCGCTGACGACCCGGGCAAGTCCGGGGTTGTTCCCGGCAAACTCGTTCGCCACCTGTGCGCCGAATCCCGAACCGGTATCCAGCTGCATCCAGGTCCATCGTCCCAGCAGGATCAGCAAAGACAACACCACAGCGATCGGCCAGCTCAGGAATGTGCTGCAGAAAAACGCGATGATCGCCACCAGGAGCGAAAACAACCAAAGCACTCCCAAACCTTTCAGGAGGTTGATGACAAACGGTTCGCGGTCGGCCACCAGCAGGACCGAAGACGGAATAAGTCCGACGGTGCTGTTTGGGGATCGGTTTTTGATCACGACATCAAAATCGTCGTTTTCGATCCATTCCGCGGGAACGGTAAAAAACGCCGTTCGACGATTTTCGACATTCACCAGAACCGGTTGCTCGGAAAAATGTTTACCTTTGACGCGATCCGCGACGGTAATTTCGAGAGTGGTTTTGTCCCCGGTATCGGTATCGGCTGCGGAACGATCGACACCGACTTTGAGTTCGAACGGGACTTTACCGTTGATGGTTCGGGGTTTTTGCACATCGAGGAACCGGAAAATAGCCAAGGGTTCGACACCATTCTCGGCGCTGCGAAGCTGTTGGCCGGATCTTCCGACGCTCCCACGGGTCAGGGGAGGCGCCTTGGGGAGCAATTCTCGAACGACCGGTTGCCCGTCGGGACCGGGGGTGATGACCTGAAGCGCGACCGGATCTGATGTGATTTCGTATAAATATCGTTCGCTGGACGGGATCATCTGCACGGTAAACGTGCCGATGTTGGCCAACTGAGACATGATCCCGGTTGGGATATCGACTCCGGGATTAGGCAAATCGAGTCGAGCGATCCCGGCTGAGGGATCAGACGTACCCGCAACCGCACGGGTAAGTTGCTGCGGAGAGACCAGGGTCTGATCGGCTTGTCCGTTAAGTATGACGGTGGTAATGCTCGGATGAGGTTCAGGAACCCCAGCGGGCAAGGGAGAAAGCTTCGGCGCCGACTGATATGGAATACGATAAACCAGTCGATACGTCGAACCCGCCAGGCTCGGGTCGTCTATGATGCTCCGATCGATCACAAACGTGGCAATGGCGTCCTGTGCACCACCGAGAATGAACAGTTTTGATATCGATGAGTTCTGGATGTCCGAGTACTGGGCCAAACGTACAGGGGTGTAGATCGTCTGTGAAAACAGCAACCCCTCATCCTCAAAATGCTGTAACCATTCGCGTTGGGCAGGATCGAGTTGCGGTGAAGCCAACGTCCAGCTGATCTGTTTCCCGAGATACCATGCCCGAAGGTGCAAATATCCCCAGGTGAAAAGCCCCATGATCAAGAGCATCGCAGCCGACACCCGCGCAAAACCGACAATTTTGCCCAAAACAATTTCCAACCGGGTAACCGGTTTGGTAACGATCGTGAATACCACACGAGACTCGATATCCCGAGGAAGATTCGTCGCAGCGACGATCAGCGCGATGATCGTCACCACCAGTCCGCTTGCAAAAAAACAAAACTTGATCGTCTGACGAATGGCGTCCGGTTGGTCAACGGGGTGCTGAAGCATCGAAACCACCACCACCCCCAGCATGGCCAGAGGCGTCACCCAAAGCACCTTGCGTCGAATGGCGTCACGAAAGCAGACACCCCCGATCGCCCAGACTCGCCCCACGGACAACCGTGTGATATCCGCAAATCCGTACAGGAATACGCCGACCAATATGATCAGACTGGCTAGAAACCACGCGAAATTGGCTGCTATAAACTCAGGCATTCTCGGCTCTTATCCCTTTTGAACACGGAACGACGACCGTACCTGCCAACGGCTACCGTTACGCGTCACTGCTGGTATAGGACCCAACCCCACCCGTCTGGTCACGAACGATCTTGATGAAAAGATCTTCCAGCGTAGTGGTCGGATGAGTGATTTGCACCTGCGCACCCATTCGTCTGATGTAGTCTCTGAGTTCCTGGATCTGAACCGGGGTCAGTCCCTGGGCTTCGATCTGGGTGATATCTTTGACCTGAAGCAGGTCCTTGACATGTCCAAGCGTTTGTCGTTTGCCCCGGAACAGGATGGTGATCCGGTCGCAGACGTCCTGCACATCGGCCAAGAGGTGCGAACAAAGAATGACGGTTTTTCCCTGTTGCTTGAGAGACAGGATCAGGTCCTTCATTTCCCGGGTTCCGATCGGATCGAGTCCGGTGGTCGGTTCGTCCAGGAGGATCAGTTCCGGGTCATTAATCAGGGCCTGTGCCAGTCCGATACGACGGGCCATACCCTTGGAATATTCTCGAAGCTTGCGTTTTCGGGCTTTGGCATCAAGACCGACGGTATCCAGGAGCAGGGGAACGCGTTTTTTGAGATCCCGATGGGGGATTTTGAACAACCTGCCATAAAAATAAAGGGTCTCTTCCCCGTTGAGAAACCGATATAGATAAGATTCTTCGGGGAGAAAACCGATTCGAGAATTGATGTCGGTTGCCCCACATTTCTTGCCGAGAATATAGGCTTCTCCGGAGGTAGGAAAGATTAGCCCCAGAAGGAGTTTGATCGTTGTGGATTTGCCTGACCCGTTGGGTCCCAAAAGTCCGAAAACTTCACCCCGTTGAATCGTCAGATCCAGCGAATCCAGCGCCCGGACCTTCGGACGTCCCCAGAAGTCGGAATAAATCTTGGTCAGTTGTCGGGTATAAACAGCCGCGTCGGTGGGATTGATCGAATCGGATACGCCGGGGTTCAATTCGGTCGCAGCGGTCACGATTACCTCTTGTTCAGAACAGGTCAATCTTCGGTGCCGATTATACGAAATGACGTGGTTTTCGGATGAAATGGATCGTTAGAAACGGATTGTCCGTTACCGAGCCATTGAAAAACACTTATCGAGGTGAGCGAATCCCACCGGACAGAATCGCAGGACCTTTGCGAATCCTACGACGACGTTTTTCGCTCGGTTTTTCGTAATAGGCGACACGTTTCATGTCTTTGGTTAGCCCTTCTTTTTCGCAGGCTTTCTTGAAGCGTTTGAGCATCTGCTCGGCTGTTTCGTTTCCACGCAATTTGACCTTAATCATGCAGCACACGTTCCCAAAAAAATCAGTCTCGGATTTAACTCTGACACGAACCCCTGCAACGAAGCACAAACGGCACCTTTACGGGGAACTAGATAACATACCAAAATCATCATTCGGATCAAGTCCGTCTCCGGGCGATAATTCTAACTTTATGCTAACAAATGGGTTAATTCCAGAATGATGGGTGTCCGTCACACCATTGGTAAATATGGCGTACAATCGGTGTATGTCGCACAACCGTCCCTTTACGTTGAATGATCTTCGCGAGGCCCGGATTCACGGAAAACCTCTGGCGATGTTGACCTGTTATGACTACACCACCGCCCGTCATCTGGACGAAACCGGGGTGCCGATGCTTTTGGTGGGGGATTCGGCATCGAGTGTAATTCTGGGTCATCCGTCAACGTTACCCGTTTCTCTCGATTTCATGATCGAACTCACGTCCGCAGTCCGACGGGGTGCCAAACGGTCGCTGGTCATGGCCGACATGCCTTTCGGGTCATATCAGGAAAGTGACCAGCAGGGGATTCGGAATGTGCTTCGGATGGTCAAAGAAACGAATTGTGATTGTGTGAAAATCGAGGCGGGGGTTTTCAGCGTATCATTAATCGAACGGTTATCCGACGCCGGGGTGGCTGTGGTCGCCCACTTGGGTCTTCGACCCCAGACCGTCGGATTAATGGGTGGATATAAGTATCAAGGTCGCACGGCCAAGCAAGCCGATCAGATCGTGCGACTCAGTCAGACGATGGTCCGGGCGGGTGCGTCGGCGTTGCTCTTAGAGGCTGTCCCACCCCCCGTCAGCCAAAAGGTGGTGCAAGTGACGGATGTTCCGGTGATCGGGTGCGGTGCAGGTCCTGCCTGTCATGCCCATGTTGTGGTACTTCAGGACCTGTTGGGACTTACTCCTCATCCTCCCCGGTTCGTACCCGTCCTGGAGAAAGGTTCTTTACAGGACATGGTCCGACGATTTGTCGATCTGGTGGAATCCGGCGCTTATCCCGATTCGTCCCAAACGTACGAAATGCCGCCCGAAGAACAAGACAAGTTTAAGAGGAATGTTCAAACAATTTAATCAGTTTGGAGGATCTTTATGAATCCGATGAAACACTTGTTGACCCTTGCCGTGCTGGGCGCCGGAAGCGTTTTTGTTTATTCGACAGGTTCATCTCTGATCAAGGATGTGCAGTTTGCGCTGGCAGAAGAGCGAGTCGAAGCCACCCGTGCGGAACTATCTACGATTCAAGACCTGTCGGGTATTTTCAAGAAAATTAACAAAGCCCTCGAAAAGTCGGTCGTACATGTCAGGGTTGAAAAACGCACCCCCCGCGATCGGACCGGGAATGCCTGATCTGGAAGATGAGCTGTTTCGACGTTTCTTTGATCGAGACGGGGACGGGGAACCGGATTTCCCCCAGCGAGATTTCAGCCAGATCGCCAGTGGATCGGGCGTGATCATGGAAGTTGCAGACGGGTATGGGTATGTCGTGACCAACAATCACGTTATCGACGGTCAGACCAAACTGACGGTCGTCCTGGAAGACGGACGCGAAATCAACGACGTCGAAGTGGTTGGGACCGATCCCAAGACCGACGTGGCTGTTCTTAAAATCAAAGCCGACCGTCTGATTCCAGCCACCTGGGGCGACAGCGACACCCTTGAGAAAGGCGACATTATTGTCGCGTTCGGATCTCCCTTCGGGTACGTCGGGTCCATGAGCCATGGAATCGTCTCAGCGTTGAACCGTCAAGCCGGGGTGATCAGCTCGAGTTTTGCCTATGAAAACTTCATCCAGGTCGATGCCCCGATCAATCCGGGTAACTCGGGCGGACCGCTGGTCAATCTGAAAGGAGAAGTGGTCGGGATCAATACGGCAATCGCGACACGGTCCGGGAGTTTCAGCGGAGTGGGATTTGCAATTCCCTCGAATCAGGTCAAGTTGGTCTACGAATCATTGAAGTCGAGCGGAAAAGTCGTCCGGGGGTACCTCGGTGTGCAGATCGCCGATGTCAAAGCAGCATCTCCCGAAATTCGCGACAATCTGGCTTCGATCGGGTATGACGGTGAAAACGGGGTCCTGGTCCGACAGGTGATGCGTGACAGCCCGGCTTACAGACAACTGCAACCGGGAGATGTGATCGTCGAATTGAACGGAAAACCGGTCAATTCAATGACCGACTTGCGTAATCGTATCGCCATGACACCCCCGGGACAGGAAGTTAAGCTTACCGTCTGGCGCGATAAAAAGACCCAGGAAATTACCGTGAAGCTGGCAGAGCAGCCCGACGATCAGTCGGTCTTGGCTTCGACGAGGGGTGAACTTCAGAGAAATCAGCAGATCGGGGTGGGTATTACCACACCGACCGAGAGCGAGCTGGAGGCTGCGGGCCTTCCGACCGATGCAAAGGGTGCATTGGTCCGAAGTGTGCAACCGATGAGCTTGGCTGCTCGGGCCGGGATCCGTCCGGGAGACCTGATTACTCGGATCGGAGAAAAAGAGATCCGTTCCGCAGAGGATGCCAAAGAAGCGTTAAGGCAAATCGATTTGTCCAAAGGCGTTCGGATCGATCTGGTAAACCGTGAAGGGGAAAAGATGGTCACGATCCGTCAATCCTCTCGTTGATCCTTGGTCAGGTCGTTGGTCTAAAAACCCTCTTCCCCCGCTCGGGTGATTGACCCTGGCGGGGGTTTTGTTCGTATGACGCCCGATAACTCATGTTGGTTCGGTTCTTTGACCGATAACCATAGATATGAGTTTTCTGGCCAATTGTCTGTCACAGGTCATCGGGGTCCGCCGACAGAGGGCGTTGTATCGGTGGATCGAACATCAGGACCCGCGATATCGTACGTCCATGAGGCGTCTGCAACGTTATCGAGACCGACACAAGGGCCAGCGGTGTTTTATCATCGGTAACGGACCTAGCCTGAAACAAACCAATCTGTCCTTGCTCAAAAAAGAATACACCTTCGGGCTGAACCGGATCTACATGAACTTTGAACGGATGGGGTTTGAGACGACCTATCACGTGGTGGTCAATGAACTGGTGGTCGAGCAGTGTGCGGATGAAATTGCTCGTTTGAGAATGCCGAAGTTCGTGGGATGGCATTGCAGGAACCTAATCCGGTTTACTGACGACATGCAGTTTTTGTGGACTCGTTCGGGATTGCGGTCGTGGTTTTTTACCGACCTGACCGAAGGCTGCTGGGAAGGATCGACCGTGACGATGGTGGCGATCCAGTTAGCCTATTACATGGGCTTTTCGGAGGTCATCCTGATTGGCGTGGACCATAGCTACCGATTTGAAGGCAATCCTCATGCCGCGGTGGTCAGTCAGGGGGACGACCCTAATCATTTTGATCCGAACTATTTTGGGAAGGGTTTTCGGTGGCATTTGCCTGACCTTGAAGGAAGTGAACTGAGTTACCGTGTGGCCAAACACGTGTTCGAAACGTCCGGCCGGCGGATCATCGATGCGACCGTCGGTGGGAAACTCCAGGTGTTCCCCAAGGTTGATTATAACTCTTTATTTTTAAATAATTTAAGACAAGAGGCAGCATGAGTTTTCCCCGGATCGCGGCTATCGTACCGATGCGTCATGATTCCAAGAGGGTACCCGGAAAGAATTGGAGACCTTTGGGGGGCAAACCCCTGTTTTGTCACATTCTGGCGACCTTGGAACAGTGTGACCTGATCAGTCAGATCGTTATTGACACGGATTCGGACACGATCCGTTCGATCGCTAGACGAGAGTTTCCCCGGGTCCTGCTTCTGGACCGTCCGGAACACCTCCGCGACGACCGGACACCCATGAACGAAGTCCTGCTACATACCACTACCGAAGTCAAGGCGGATTGCTATCTGCAGACCCATAGCACCAACCCGTTTCTGAAACCTCAGACCATCCGTCAAGCCATAGGACGATTCATTCAGGCTTCGGATCTATATGATTCGCTTTTTGGGGTAACCCGTCTGCAACAACGGTTGTGGGATCATCTGACTCGGCCGATCAATCATGACCCGGCCGTGCTGTTGCGAACGCAGGATTTGCAGCCGGTGTATGTCGAAAACTCGTGTCTGTACCTTTTTACCCGAAAAACCCTGACGACTTATGAAAGTCGAGTCGGGGCCAATCCCATCATGTTTGAAATCGACCGTATGGAAGCCTGGGATATCGACGACGAAACCGATTTTGCCCTGGCGGAACTGATTCACGCTCGTTTGCAGTCCACACAGAGGTCCGCTGCATGAAATCTGCTCGTTGGAATGTCCTTTTATCCGCCCCTTACATGATCCCGTTTGCGGATCGGTTTATTCCTCTGCTTCAGGACGCAGGGTGTCGGGTCATTATTCCCACCGTGCATGAACGACTGGAAGAAGATCAGTTGCTGGAGCTGGTCCGTGACATCGACGGGACGATCTGCGGGGACGACCGTTACACCCGTCGCGTACTGGAACAGGCCCCGCGTCTGAAAGTGATCAGCAAGTGGGGAACGGGTATTGACTCGATCGACCGTCGGGTTTGTGAAGAACTAGGAATACGCGTTTGCAACACTCCCAACGCGTTTACGATTCCGGTCGCCGACAGCGTATTTGCGTATATGCTTTGTTTCGCCAGGCAAACACCTTGGATGGATCAGCAGATGAAATCCGGTCGTTGGGAGAAAATTCCCGGGAAAACCCTCAGCGAGTGTGTGGTCGGGATTGTGGGAGTAGGAAATATCGGTAAGGAAGTGGCCCGACGCGCCGTCGCGTTCGGAATGACGGTGCTGGGCACGGACATTCAACCGATCGATAAACACTTCCTCTCGGCTACGACTATGCAGGTCGTTTCATTGGAGGAGCTGCTCAAACGGAGTGATTTTGTCACCTTGCATACCGATTTAAACCCGAGCAGTCATCACTTGATCAATGCCCAACGGCTAGCATGCATGAAACCATCCGCCGTGTTGATTAACACATCCCGGGGTCCGGTGGTGGACGAAAAGGCCCTGATCCGGGCTTTGCAAGAGGGCAAAATCGCCGGGGCAGCGATGGACGTCTTCGAGGTCGAACCATTGCCCGCAGACTCGCCCTTGAGAGCGATGCCCAACGTGCTTTTGGCGCCTCACAACAGCAACAGTTCCCCGGCCGCGTGGGAAAGGGTTCATCAAAACTCCATCCGAAACCTGTTGATGGGTTTAAGAGAAGGTCGTCGGGACCGTCAGGCAGCATGATTGCAACCACAGGACATCGAGGTGGTTTATGAAACGGGTAGTTGCCATTACCGGGGTTTGTGGGGGGATCGGACGAGCTACCGCGCGGGTTTTTTATGAAGCCGGTTGGGTGGTCGTCGGAATCGACCGTCGGGAGGAAAACGTTCCGGAAGACGTGCACCAATTCATCCGGGCCGATGTGTCGAAGGTGGACGCGCCGCACATGATCTTTGAATACGTCTCAGCCAAACAGGGTCGTCTCGATGCGCTAGTCAACAACGCAGCCTGTCAGATCTGCAAACCGATTGAAGAAACGACCGCAGAAGAGTTTGATACGATTATGTCGTGCAATGTCCGGTCGATCTTCCTGTCGGTGCAGAAGGCACTGCCTTTGTTGAAAGAAACGAGTGGTTCGGTCGTAAACATTTCGTCGGTTCACGCGATTGCGACGAGTTGTGACATTTCCGTCTATGCCGCATCCAAGGGTGCGTTGTTGGCGTTAACCCGTGCAATGGCGCTGGAATTGGGAGAAATGGGGATTCGGGTCAACGCAGTCTTACCCGGGGCGGTGGATACCCCGATGCTCCATGCCGGTCTTTCACGTGGACACGTGAACGGGAACGATATTCAGAAAAAGCTACGCGGGTTAGGGAAGAAACATGTTCTCGGACGGGTGGGCAAACCCCAGGAAATCGGTCAGACCATCCTTTTCTTAGCCGACAACGATCGGTCCAGTTTTATGACCGGACAGTCTCTGGTTGTAGACGGTGGGGCAACGGCCCGGTTAAGTACGGAATAGCCTCCAGACGATAATCAGAACCCCTTCAACCGACCCATCCGTGACCGATCGAAATTCACCTCTGATCAGGGATTGACTTGACAGGTTGATCCGGTTTCCACTACCAATAGCAGGGTTGAATCAATTATCCTAATTTCCGATAGGTTTTGTAGGTAATCTTAAGTGCTTGATATATTGCCAATTACGCACTTTTTGCTGTTGACTAACCTGTTTCGTCTCTGGTGGGGAGATGAACCGGGATGGTGGGTAGAGTTGATTTGGTCGATCGGGATTGTGGTCGTGGGGTTCCTGGGATTCGTGTCGGTCATTGGTTTTCCTGGGCATCTGGGCAGAGCGCAAGGTGGCCGGTCGGATTCAACATCGTCACGGGCCTAACCGAGTCGGACCCTTCGGAATTCTGCAGTCCTCTGGCCGACGGGATCAAGCTTTTTGGGCAAAGAGGACCTTCTTCCCCGTGGGGCAGACCCGTGGTTATTCCGACTCGGGCGCCGTATCTGGCGTTCGCAACCGGTGTTTGCAGCATTTTGCGCGTTACACTTTCGGACCGGAACTGGTGTTCGAAACCGTCGTTATCGGCTGGGGTTTTCTGGGTCATCTCGATCCTGTCGATCGGAAGTCATCGGTGTGATCCTGGCCGGATGGTCGAGCAACAACAAATGGTCTACCTATGGTGCGATGCGTGAAGCCTGTCAGCTGATCAGCTACGAAATTCCACTCGGATTGTCCATTCTGGTCGTGATTGTCAGTGTCGGAACCCTGTGACCTTCTGGAATTATCCCGACTCCAGCAAGGGGGGGCCTGGCAGTGGTTGATTTTTCACCAACCCTTTATCACTCTTGCGTTTGTCGTCTTTTTTGTTGCTTCACTGGCGTCGAACAAACGTGCCCCTTTTGACCTGCCGGAGTCGGAATCGGAACTGGTCGCGGGTTATCACACGGAGTATTCGGGTCTACGCTTCAGCCTATTTTATCTGGCCGAGTATAACGCCATGTTCGTAATGTCGGGGGTCATGACAGTTTTGTTCTTAGGCGGGTGGGACGACCCGCTGGGGTTGATTTCGACCTGGAACCGATCGATTTCCCGACAGACGTTTTCCTGGGAATTGGTAGCGATGAATATGACGGCCCTGGCGGTATTTGTGTTCAAGGCTGGCCTGTTAATGTTTGTTCAGATGTGGGTTTCGATGGACCCTTCCTCGTCCGCGGATCGATCAGGTGTTGCATGCGTGTTTGAAAGTCCTGTTGCCTTTGTCTCTAGTCCTTGCTGATAGGTTCGTCCTTCTGGAAGTTGTTCATTCAATCCGGATCGTGGATGGATCAGGTAACAAGGGGTGTGTTGTTTATCCTCGGGACGGGGACTGGTGGGTTGGATGGGGTTGATACTGATTCAGGCGTTTGTACAGGGGACGTCGTT
This sequence comes from Phycisphaerae bacterium, assembly GCA_026004655.1. Taxonomy (GTDB): domain Bacteria; phylum Planctomycetota; class Phycisphaerae; order Tepidisphaerales; family Tepidisphaeraceae; genus BPJO01. The sequence continues at coordinate 3,772 of BPJO01000028.1, read as the reverse complement.
CACAAACAGAGGTTGGGCGCGTGATGCAAGTGGTTCTATTTTATATGTTCGGGGGTCTGGCGCTGTTCGGAGCGTTGGGTGTGGTGCTAAGCCCGAAACATTATTCGGGCAGCGGTGCAGTTGCTGCTAGCATTGTTGGGGGTGGCAGGGTTGTATTTTCTGTTATATGCCGAGTTTCTGGCGGCAGTGCAAACTGGTCATTTATGTCGGTGGAAACACTGGTTTTTGATCATTTTCGGGGTCATGCTGACCTCACGAAGTGGTGTGCGTACGCTGCAAACCTAAACCGTTGGAACGTCTTTTCGCGATCAGTACTACAATACTGTTATCGGGGGCGTTGATTCTTATGTTTCTCACACCACCCGGTGGCGGTCCGACGTATCGTCATCGGTCGAAGTCTATCCGGTGCGTCGTCTCGGCGAAGCCTTTCTGGGGGATTACCTGTTGGCGTTTGAGCTGGCGAGCTTGCTGCTTCTAGGGGTGATGATTGGTGCTGCCTACCTGGCCAAACGTCGTCAGCAGAATAAGGGGGGGACATGATCGGGCTGACCCATTTTCTGATTCTGGGAGGGGTTCTGTTCGCGTGTGGGTTGTTGACGGTCCTAACACGTCGTCACGCGATCGGAATCCTGATGGGCGTTGAGCTGATGCTGAACGCAGCCAATCTGAATCTGGTTGCTTTCAATCACTATTCTGAACCAGGTCGTCTGGACGGACAGGTATTTGCCCTTTTTGTGATTGTGATCGCCGCAGCCGAGGCCGCGACGGCACTGGCGATTTTTTCTGAACTTCTACAACAACTACGGTTCGGTGGACGTGGACCGGGCGACGGAACTGAAAGGATAAGTCCGCATGTTCACGATACCCGTCCTGATCTTCCTGCTTCTGCTGATCCCGCTTGGGACAAGCCTATTGTTGTTGGTCTGGGGGACGTCGGTTCGGGGAACCGTTGTCCGGGTATCTAGGGACCGGCACAGCGATGCTCGTCTTCGGATTGGCTGTAACCCTTTTAGTGACATGGATTTATCAGGGTGCGAACTGGGGATTCGAAAAGGGACCTTACTTGGATTTTATTCCTTGGTTGCCGGTCGGGGTGTACCAGGGACAACGGTATCCCGGTTTTTTGGAACTAAGCGTATATGTTGATTCGTTATCGGTCGCGATGATCACCATGGTAGCGCTGGTAACCGCGGTGGTGCACCTGTTTTCGTTGGGATACATGCGACATGACCCGCGTTATCCGCAGTTTTTTTTGCTACCTATCGTTGTTCGGTTTTTTGCATGACGGGCTTGCTGGTCAGCGGTTCTTTGTTGCAGCAACTGATCTTTTTTGAGGCTGGTGGGGCTTTGCTCGTATTTGCTGATCGGTTTCTGGAGACACCAACACAACCGCCTCCATGGCGGCGCTAAAGGCGTTCGTGACCAACCGGGTGGGTGACGTCGGAATTCATCATCGGGATTGCTCTTCTTGTGGCTTATTTCGGAACTACCACCTTACCGGATTTGTGGTTGATTCTAAGCGGAACCTCTGGTTCGGTAATCATGTCGTACGGGGTACTGACAGTGGTGGGGGTGTTGCTGGCGTTTGGAGCGTTCGGGAAAAGTGCACAATTCCCGTTGCATACCTGGTTGGCCGACGCGATGGTCGGTCCGACACCGGTCTCAGCGTTGATCCATGCAGCTACGATGGTGGCTGCGGGAGTCTTCCTTCTGGCAAGGTTGTATCCGATTCTGACTCCTGACGCGCGACTCTTCATTCTCATCATCGGGGGCGTCACGATACTGATCGGTTCGTTGTGCGCCTTGGCCCAGCGGGACTTGAAAAAGGCATTGGCCTTTTCAAACCAGTGCACAACTCGGATATATGGTGTTGGCGATCGGGGTAGGCAGCTGGACGGGGGCGATGTTTCATCTTCTGACCCACGCCTTTTTCAAGGCACTTTTATTTCTAGGTGCGGGTAGTGTGATTCATGCCATGCACCATGACGGACGCCTGGAGCACTTCGGTGGTCTTTGGCGGAGAATGCCGGTGACCGCAGTCACCTTCGCTATCGGAATCCTGGCGATGAGCGGAACGCCCTTTTTTGTCGGGGTTTTACTCCAAGGACATGATCCTGGCCCATACCGCGGCCTACGTTGGACTGGCGTCGGAACAGCATCGTTCGATTTGGTGGGAGCTGGTGTTCTGGATGCCGGTGCTCGGGGCCTATCTGACCCCGTTGTATCTTGCCCGGTTGTGGATGCTGATCTTTGCCGGACGGACACGGAAACGACAATGGTATCGACACGCGCAGGAAAACGGGGTGATGTCTTTCCCACTGGTGGTGTTGGCGGGTTTGTCCGTAGTCGCAGGGTATTCATGGTTTCCGGTTCGATCGTTGGTCGAAGGTACGATCCGCGAGACAAAATGGATACTTTCAGAACGTCGCGGTCCTTGAACCTATCAAGCAAGCTCCCCTGGATTCTATTTGGCCGGTCCTTCCCGATACCGAGCAGGAAACGGGCTTGACTGACGAAGGGACCGAAGGACGAGAACAGCATCGCACTCCCACCGAACAACGCGTGCAACAGGGGTATGAGCGAGTGCATAAAACGGTCGGATGGGCTTGGTGGATCGGGATCGTCGGGGGAATTTTGGTGTGGTCCCGGGGGGTTTCGATCACGGACCGGATGGCGCGGTTTGGTCCCATCGGTCTGGTCCGACATTGTCTGGTTCATCGGATGTATTTCGATGATTTGTACGACATGGTGTTTGTCGGTACGGTTCATTTGCTAAGCGGGCTGGCCGACGGACTGGATCGGTATGTGATTGACCCCTGTAATCGACGCCTGGGCAGGCCTGATCCGGTGGACCGCAAGAGTGTCGGCTTGGGCAGACGATTTGGCGGTGGACGGGGGTTGTCCGGGGCATTGGTCAGATCTTCTGGTCGGGAGGGGGCGCGATGCGGCTGACACAGTCCGGACGGGTCAGGGGTGTATGTCGCGTCCGCAGTGGGGATTGCGATGCTGGTAATGGTGTGCATCCTGATCCTGGAACTAAGCCAATGATCTGTCAGGGTAGGACATGGAACTGATTCGACAAAATCTTCTTACAACCATCATTTTTTTAACCGCTTTTAGGGGTCTGTGTTCGGTACTGTTGGTACGGGACATCCGGGTGATTCGGGGGATCACACTGGGGGTAAGCCTGGGTGTTTTGGGATTGTGTTTGATGTTGTTAATTCCGTCTATTTTCGACCGGACCGGGAGTGGGATCTATGCGTATGAGGATCAGGGTGGGGTGGTGCAACTGGTCCAGCGGTTGACATGGATCCCGGCGATACGGGCTGAATACCTGGTGGGAGTCGACGGGTTGTCGATGCCTTTGGTGGTTCTGTCGGCACTGGTATTTGTTCTGTCCGTTCTGGCCGGGTGGAAAACGGAAAAGTTGCCTCGGGGATTTTTTTTCGTTGATCCTGCTTCTGGAGTGCGGCGTCATGGGGTCGTTCCTGGCGCTGGATTTTCTTCTGTTTTTCGTGTTTTTTCGAGGTTTCACTTCTTCCGATGTATTTTCTGATCGGGATCTGGGGAGGGGCTAGACGCGAATACGCAGCGATCAAGTTTTTCATTTATACGTTTTTCGGTTCAATCGCGATTCTATTGGGATTGATCGTGATTTATCTTTCCACGGGCAGTTTCGACCTGATCGCGCTGCCCGAACAGTTGAAAGATAAGTTATCTGAGACCGGACGGACGGTGTTGTTTTTGCTTTTGGTGGGGGGATTTCTGGTCA
>BPJO01000027.1 GCA_026004655.1 Phycisphaerae bacterium | reverse complement strand
GCCCAAAACTATCTGCGAACCAAAGTGCTTACTGCAACCCCTGAGCAACTTCAGCTGATGCTCTATGATGGGGCTATCCGTTTCGCAGAACAAGCCAGAAATGCTTTGCAGCAAAAGAGTTATGACCAAAGTTATGCCCTACTTTGTAAATCCCAGAAGATCATCCTCGAGCTCCAATGCGGGTTGAAACATGAATTAGCCCCGGACTTGTGTTCGAAACTCTCGGCGTTGTACAACTTTGTCTTCCGAAAGCTGGTCCAAGCCAACACCCAACACGATATTTCCGCACTCAACGAAGCCCTGCAAATCCTTCAATATCAACGAGAGACCTGGGCCCTTCTGTTACAACAGTTAGCCCAATCCAAGGCTGCGGTGGTTGCGAGCAAAATCGACATGCCTGCTCCGGACGCTCGTATGGAAGCTTCGATCAGTCTGCAAGGGTAATCAAGGTCTGACCGATGTTCCAATTCATCTCACTCTATCTCTGGAATCGAAATAGTTCGGATGACGAGCAAAACAATGGATCATCGCAGATCATCCCCGTGATAATCCGCGCAGCAATCATGCTGAAAGTTACCCCGTTTCCCCCATATCCCAACGCCATCCATGTGTTTGGATAATCCGGATGCGAACCTATGTAAGGCATCGCATCTTCGGTCTCGGCGAATGTCCCAGACCACTCATATTCGGGCTCTAACTCCAGTTCAGGCATCAACTTATGCATCATTTTGAGCAACCTTCGGGTTTTGGACTGTATCAGCGCATCGCGTGCTCGTGGGTCGGTGAAAGGTTCGTCAGCTCCACCGAATATGACTCGTCCGTCCAGTGTGGTGCGTGCATATAGATACGGTTTTCCCCATTCCCAGATCATCTGACGGTCGGACCAAACCTTATCCAAATCCATCGGACGGGTCGCGACTGCCCAGGTACTGAGTAATTTCCCATATCCTTTGCGTAAAAAAGAGGGGGTCTGATACCCGTTGGCTACGACAACTTTTTTTGCCCGGATTTGCGGACCGTGGGTTGACCTCAGCGACACCGTTGTATCCTCAAAAACGTAATCCCCCACCTCCGTTGGGGAATAAACCGATGCACCCAGATCCGTCACCCGATTCAGAGTTGCTACGACCAGTCGATACGGATCCAATTCGATTGAAAAGTCGGATCGGATCGCACCCAGACGACTTATCCCGTACCGGGATCTTAATTCTACTGAATCAACCCATTCTGCAGGAATCCCGAGATCTTGGCGGGCTTGTAATTCTTCTTTCATCGGACCCAGATCGCGTCGCCGGGTCGATAGAAGAAGTGTTTTTCTCTTTTTGAACTGACAATCCTGGTCCAATGAACCTACGTGTGATTCCAACCATCCCAGGGCTTCATAACTGATTTTGTAGGCTTTTTGGGCCTCTTCCGGTGAACGAATCCGACTTAAAGAAATGAGCGGTTCATCCAGTTCGTACTGGATCAGTGCCGTGCACGCAGCCGTACTTCCTGCTCCGGGCTGGGCACGATCCAGAATTGCCACTTCGACACCCCGTTTCACCAACTCGTATGCAATCAAAGCGCCACTTATCCCCGCCCCGACCACAGCAACTTCCACCTCACGGTCTGTATCCAAAACCTTGGTTCTGGAAAAGTGCTCCGCCCCGTTTTTGGGCCAGACCGGATCGATACTGCGTATTTCCATGCCAAGTCTATCAAGTTCAGACCTTAAAAAAGGTTAAAAAAGGGATGAATCGGAGTCATGCAAAATAACCGATGCAGCCACTTGCAAATACAATAATAAATAAAGCTCGAGTGGAATCTTTTTTTTCGTCGAAACCCTCTCCCTGAAATCGTTCTAAAATCGACCTATTGATTCTGTCCTTATGATGGTTCTCTTGCGTTCATAAGGATTCTACGCTAAGGTGTTGGCTTGATATTTTGGGAGTTGATTATGGGCTTGTCAGCAATTCCGGGCGGAAAGTTCCGGGTGACCATTAAGAGAACCATCACACGCGAATCGGCTTACAAAACACTGGCCCGGCTGTTCAACAGCGACCCGGCCATTCGAAGACCGATCGAAAAAAGGGCTGCAAACCATCAGGATAAACCCAAACGACGAGGGGGACGGATCTGGACCAAACGCCCTAATAAGGTGCATGTCCAACTTCCGACCGGTGCCTCAGCGACGATCAAAGCCACTTCCCAACATGCTCGTGATCTGCACAGCGTCTCGGAGTTCGTCGAAGTTGCCAAGGTCTGATTATTCGTCAAGTAGTCATCACGGTCTTCTCGGGGCGATGGTCTAACGGGATGACGGCTGAATCGCATTCAGCAAATCGGGGTTCGATTCCCCGTCGCTCCACTAGCAGGACGAGATTTTTGTCTCTTGGGATTCGTGTTTTTCTAGCTTAAATTCGGGATGCCCGATTTCACATACGCAGTTTCAGCTCTCATGCTCGGAACCTTGCGGTCTTCGTTGTAGTTAGTTGTGACTTACTTCTACGCCGGCTTTGTGAAAGTTAAATGCGCATCACAAAGTCAAAAGACTGTTACCATCGCGACACAAGGCGTTGGTTTCGAGACCGACTTGACGGTCTGGCTCGTCATGTTTTGATCTTCTCGAGTTCACCGTGGATGCCTCCGGTAGTTTATCGTTCGGTGATATATCAAAGCCTGATCCCCCTGCTGGATTCGTCTGTGGAAACCCACTTTTTTAAACCACCTGGTTATGTTTCCTAGGTGCAGTGATGATCCGGATAACTTAACGAAAAGGTTTGATCCTATTGTTAAGACCCCGTCGCTGTCACATCCCGTAAACTTGCTGTTACGCGCGAGAGAGGTTTGTCGCAGCCAGGTGCAGATCAGGTACTCAGTCCCAGTCTTTCGATTACACCAAGCGTTCGAAAACCGACCGATTTTCGGCTTATATCGGTCATTTTTGTATTCCGGGACGACGTATCCTGCTGACAATCACCCCACAGAAACTTTCCGGATTCGGGGGCAGTCGGAAGGTCCATGTTGATCTGAGGTCGGCCCGATAACGCAAATAATGCTTGAATTGCACGAACGCAGAAAATATATATAACGATTTATCGTTAAGTAGCGGAGGATCATCATGATAAAGGTATCATTTTCCAGGAGTTGCGTCTTTTATGCCACGGCAGCAGTGTGCACAGTTTGTTCATCGTCGATTGCAATCGACTTAACCCCAAACGTGGTTTCCCTTGGCGCAAGTCCGTATCACAGCGGAACTCACGTCATTACGTCATTGACCGCCTTTGATGGCAGACTTCATTACTTCACGAGTAATGACTCTACTCAAAAAACCCGAGCAGCCTTCTACAATCTGTCATCTAACATGTTTCAGTCGGAGTCCATCGATCTTGATGCGGAGTATGTCCGTGATTCTCGGGTGATTCAGGGAAACCTGCTTGTTTCATCGGAGGATGAGGCTGCTGATAATAACAGTTCGAGCGGCTATCTGCGAACCACCACCGGATGGATTCGCGCAAACGTGCCCAACTCTAATGCGCACCAACAAGGACAAGTTATCTACAACGGACGCTGGTTCGCAGGAGCGGCCTGGCGAGGATCACGTACCCCCGGTATGGCTGACGGACCGGCCATGGTTTACAGTGACAACGCCACCTCCTGGAATAGTATTGGAACGACTTATCTCGGATCGACTTACGATGTAGGTGACAATTATTTTGGATTCCATTTTTTCACCTATAAGGGAAGCCTGTTCGTTCGCGGACACGACTATGATGCCTCAGGAGGTAATCCCGAGCGTATTTTGATGCGTGTGGTTAATCCGTCCTCGAGCTCACCAAGCCTCGAACGGGTTTACGCTACCTATCGCGACATGTTTGGATCTGACTTCGATCCCGCAGGGAACTATACTATCGGACGGTCCCGGGTCATCCGAAATAACATCCTCTTCGAAGGTCATGTCAGAGGGTATGTCTACTTGCTGAAACCGCAGACCTTTACGGGGGCTTCAGGTCAGACCGTCATACGTCCTGGATATAGTCAGAACGTCGGTATTCCGGACGGTACCAGTTACGGAACGATTAAGGGCAATGCGATTGCTGCCCGGCATGGCTACGCTTATCAGGCGATCGTTATCAACAACGGGGCTGGTGTCCTTCTGCGTCGTAGCGGTGATGACGGGCAGACCTGGGTAGAACTCGGTACTGTCAATGCTTCTGCCCTCGGCGGAACACTTTCGTCGGTCGAAATTGAAATCGATGATAACGGTAACTTGTACCTGGCGACCCGTCTTAACCTTTACAAAATACCGACCTCGGTCTTTGGAATCTACAACCCGCCCAATACCGTTCCGACGGCAGTCGACGATACATTCTCCGTGGAAATCGGTTCGACGCTTTCGATCACCCGTTCAAGCCTAGGACTACTTGGCAACGATTACGACGAGAATGAAGATGGGCTATTTGTGACCCTACTGACCAATCCAACCAAGGGGATACTCTCGCTGGCTCGGGACGGTACATTCACTTACACCCCATTTTCTGGAGCGACTGCCGGCGTTGACCAATTTCAATATCTGCTCTCTGACGGGCGTGACACAACGACGGGAACCGCTCACATCACTGTCATCCCCGAACCAACCTCGATTATGCTGCTGGGCTTGGCAGCACTGGGGTTGCGACGAAGACGTCCAATCAGATTCTGACAGGAGCTACGCATTGACGATTTTGACAAGCGAAAGCTGCCTGTAAATCGTCTGTTGTACGGCCTTTCCGCTGGCACCGGAGGATCACTCTGACACAATTCTGATCAACACCGAGTGTCATAGAATTTGTTTAGGTGATGACGATCCGCTTCGGCTGGTGTACTTTGAAGCTCTCTCACGAGGTCGTTGACATATGGAAGATCGCCGGATGAAGTCGGGCGTTCGACTCGAACTCCGATGAAGGCGTTCGAACGCGCAACTGAATCGGTCACGTCGGAGGACCACGCGACCCTGCCAATCCCGACGGGGCCCGATAGTGACAGGCGTATTTCAGTTCGGAGTCGAGACCTTAAACCGCAAAGCCCCGACTTTCCCTTCGGGCGGTATCCTTCTTATGATCGATTTGTCATCTTGTGTTCAATACTTCAAGACATGAACAACTAAAGGTCTGACCGATACGTTCTCACATACGTAGTACAACAGCATGTTCGACCACGAATCCTTCAGTGGACGTGCCGCGGACCAATCCCCGAAATGCAACCGCGTGATCCATGCACCACGTTTGAGCCTTTTCCCTGCTGTTTTGTGCTGAAAACTCAACCCTCTCCGCACCGACGGGATTCATATTTATGACATGAATGATCCGATAACCTAAACATGAACCGTCGTTGGTGGTTTTTAATATTGGTTCTGGTCATTTTCGGTAACCCGGTTTGGGCCCAGGTTTCGGGAGTGGAAGCGCTCGAGCAGGCGGTGGATTCGTCTCCCACGGGTGTTGAGCCCTCGGGGCAATCCCCCCCACCCACTACCCAACCCGGGTTCTGGCAACTTATCACGTCAGGCGAAGGTGAGTTTTCGCTGCAACACGCTATGAAACCCGAGTACTGGGTTCAGTTTGTTCAGGACGCGATTGCCTGGACACTCGGATTCATCCCGCGGTTGATTTCGGCGATTTTGCTTCTGGTCATCTTCTGGATGATTTATCGAACGGTCCGAAAGGTGATTATCGGCGGGATGAAGGCAGCCGGGGTGGATGAATCGATCCGGGATATGCTCGGCATGCTGCTTAAATGGGGCATTTTAGGGTTCGGACTGATCATTGCGGGAAACCAGATCGGGATCCAGATTGCAGCACTGTTGACGGGAGTCTCGATCATCGGATTGGCGATCGGTTTTGCCAGTCAGGAAACACTGAGCAATTTCATCGCCGGGATCATGATCTTCTGGGACAAACCCTTCAAGGTAGGGGATTGGATCGAGATCGAAGGTCATCTAGGACAGGTCAAACGGGTCACGTTTCGTTCCACCCGATTACAGGATCTGGACGGGGACGTGGTCGTTTATCCGAACACCAAGATGCTGAGTGAAAAACTGATCAACAAGACGACGAATCCGGTCACCCGATGCAACGTACCGATAGGAATCGCCTACAAAGAATCAATTGATCGTGCTCGTGAGGTGTTACTGGGATTGGTACGGTCCGATCACAGGATCGAGAAATATCCCGAGCCGGAGGTAGTCGTCCATGCACTCAACGCGTCCAGCGTAGACTTGATGCTACATTTTTGGATCCGGGAGGAACGCTACGAAGACGCGATGCAATACGAATACATGGAGCGGTGCAAAGAAGCCCTTGACAAAGCAGGGATCGAGATACCCTATCCGCATTTGCAGTTGTTCGTCGAGAAAACCCCTGCCATCGAAATGCTGAGTCGGACCGCTTGAATGGACCTTTAGACCGAGGCTAGGGGTTTGATCGTTGGGGAACCGGGTAACAGGTATTCCAGGACCCGGGCAGAACACAGTACTCCGGGCATTCCGGCCCCAGGATGCGTTGCCGCCCCGACAAAATAAAGTCCTTCAACGCCCGGAGCCTTATTGTGAAACCGAAAATAGGCCGACTGAGAAAAAATGGGTTGAATACTAAAACCAGAACCGTGCAGGGTGTTTAAATTTTTCTGAAAATGCCGGGGGGGTCACGTAAAAATCCTCACAGATACACTCCGACAGACCGGGCAAACAGGTTTTTTCAAGATACCGCACGGTTGCGTCTCGCAGGAAAGGACCGATCCGGTCGTAATTGATATTGCTCTGCAGATTAGGGACGGGAACGAGACAGTAAAAACTTTCGCACCCTGAAGGAGCCATTGACGGATCCGTACAGGTCGGACGATGCAGATAAACGGATAGATCACTCGTTTCGAGTTCAAAACGATCAAAAATCCGTTCGATCAGTTCCTGGTAGGACTCACCGAGAATGATCGTGTGGTGAGCGATCTGGGGATACAGACGTCGGGTCCCGAAATACAGGACGAACAGCCCCATGCTGTACTTCATCGAGTGGATCCGCCGGGGGGCGATTCCGCGTCGATATTCCGGAGCGATCAAGCTGAGATAGGCTTCAGGAGCATCGGCATTGCAGACGACGACATCGGCTGATAAATCCGCGGATTCTGTCCGAACCCCCCTGACGACTCCCTGTCGGATTTGAATGTGTTGGGCTTCGGTGTTGAGTCGGACATCGATTCCCTGTTCCTGCATGAGTCTGCCCAGAGCCCGGACCAAAGCCCCCGTCCCCCCCATCGCAAATTGCACACCCCACTGTCTTTCAAGATAGGCTATCAGCGAATAAATGCTGGTGGTGTTGAATGGATTGCCACCGACCAGAAGTGGCTGGAACGAAAATACCCTGCGAAGTTTTTCATTCCGGATGTATTGATGGGTCATTTGCGCGACAGTTTTATAATTTTCGAGACGGATCAAGTCGGGTGTGCACCTGAGCATGGACCCCAGCGTATGGAACGGCTTGTCACCGAGCTGGACGAAACCGATGTCAAAGATTCTGCGTGTGTGTTCGAGAAGATCGAGATACCCCTGCATGTCATCCGGCTCGATTTTTTGGATCTCCAACAGGGTTTGCTCGAGAGTCCCCCCGTAATCAAACGTTGATTGATCCGCGAACTGGATCCGATACCAGGGATACAGGTCACGAAACTCGACGTAGTCCTGACGTTTTTTGCCAAAAAGTTCGAACAATTCGTCGAACAGAAATTGGGCGGTGATTACGGTAGGACCGGCGTCATGGATAAAACCGTTGCGATTATACTGATATGCCCTGCCCCCCAGTTTGTCCTGTTTATCGATCAGTGTCACGTCGTATCCGCGGGCCCGAAGTCTTAGCGCCGCAGCCATTCCCCCGAAACCTGCCCCGATCACAATCGCTTGAGCCATAAAAGTCGCAGTCCTATGTCAAAAGGATTGAGCACCCCGTTGGCGCTCGTTGTGGCATTATAGGCAGGCAAAGTGTGAACGGAACGACGCCTCAATCACGGTCGATGTTTTTGACGGAAAGACGTCGACTCGCTCGCGATGATCATTCGGCAGATTCGTTATTCTCCTGAAGACGGTAACCGACTCCCCGGACGGTGTGAATCAACCAGTTGGCTTCTCCGAGTTTTTTACGAATCGCGGTGATGTGAACATCAATCGCCCGGTCGGTCACAAAAACGTCCGTACCCATGGCTTTGTCCATCAGTTGATCTCGGGAAAGCACTCTCCCTCTGGCCATGACCAATGCGGTCAGGAGTTTGAACTCGGTCAGGGTCAGACGGATCGATTCGCCGTTGATGGACGCTTCGTGCTTAGATGCGTCGATCGTCAGCGGTCCTGCGCGAAGAATATTGCCGGATTCTTCTGAAGTCCCTCCGTTGGTAGATTCGGCACGCCGCAAAACCGTACCCAGTCGGGCCAAAAGAATTTTCATACTGAAAGGTTTGGTTATATAGTCATCTGCCCCGAGCGTCAGTCCCACGACCACATCCGTCTCTTCGCTTTTAGCAGTCAACATGATCAAAGGGATATTTTTGGTCCGCGGATCTGCTTTGAGTCTTCGTGTTACATCCGTCCCGTCCAGACCGGGCATCATCAAATCCAGAATGATCAAATCAGGGACATGTTTCTCGGCCAGATCCAATCCATCATTCCCGTTGTGAGCGGTAATCACTTCATACCCATTTCTCTGCAGATTAAAAGCGATCATCTCGACGATGTCTTTCTCATCGTCCACGACGAGAACTTTCTTCTTCATCTTTGTCATATTGCCCGTTCGGACATCGGCAGTCTTGGTCATGCGGCCTCCGTCTCAAGATATCCCAATCCATTCAGAAATAGAATCAAGATGCTAGCGCAGACTTAACATAAACCATATTTAATGTTAGCATTTTCAACGGCGGTCCACGTGCAACTTTCCCATTTGATCGCTAGTCTTGGAAGTATGTCCGATCGGCCAATTCCGGTTTCAATCACTTTGAAAAGGGACTCTTCGTTGACCATTGATTGGGGTCATGGGCAAGTTAGTGTGTTTCCGTTGAATTATCTACGTGCAAAGTGTCCTTGTGCCTCTTGCAAGCAGCTGCGCGAATCCCAGGCAAAATCACGTCTGACCGTGCTGCCGTCGTCATTTGCCTCCGGACCTGTCACGGTCAAGCACGCGGAAAAAGTCGGCAATTATGCCATCCGCATCGACTGGTCCGATAATCACGGTTCCGGGATTTATTCGTTCACTTATCTGAAAGAAATTACGCCACCCCAAAAGAATGATTAGTTCACGAATGTCATGGAGATATCAGATTCGCCCGATGTAATGGGTGTGCTTCTTTTGTGGTCGAGAAGCATGGTGGAAGCATGTCCGATGCAACAAGCACTACAAGATACACTTTATCGTCTGATTCGATCGATCGAGCATCTAGCGGGAGTACACGCCGGGATTCTTCTTCGTGAAGGACGATTTGCCTCGTTGATCAAGCTGGAGCAAACCTTTGCTCGCTGCTTACCATCAAGTGCGCTTGATCATCTGACTCGTCCGATCAACTCGACTTCAATACCGCAAGCGCTTTCTCGCCATGCAATTTTCACCGATCGGCCTGTCTACCTGATTCCGGTTCGAACCCCGACCGAGCAGACGTGTGCAGCCATTTTTTTAGAAACGGACCAAATACCCCAGCACACTTTGTCCTTGATCGATTCCGTAGGTCAAACGTTGGGATTACTGTTGAACACTTTGGATTCGATTTGTTACCGTGCCACACGCAATCTCCACGATCCTCTGACTCATCTTCCCAATCAGGCCATGTTGATCGAGCGACTTGAGGATGATATCTCAGCCGCACAGCGTACCCATTCCCGAGTAAGCGTCATCACCATTGACCTCGATGGCTTCAATGAAATCAATCAAAATCACGGAACGACCTTTGGGGATCTGGTGCTTCAACGTCTGGCGGCACGACTGCACCACGGGTTACGTCGATCCGACCTCATCGCCAGACTAGGGGAAGACGAGTTTGCCATCGTCGCTTCGCAAAAATCGGATTACCATGAAGTGGCTTATCTGGCGACCAGGATGATCAATATTATCCGTCAACCCATGGAAATAAATGGGATTACGGTCGAACTCTCCGCATCGATCGGCATGTCGGTATATCCCACCGACGGTCTCGATGCGGATACCCTGATTAGCAATTCGTACAACGCCATGCACCGGGCTAAAATTCGCGGACGAAACCAGTTCGAGTATTACACCCCGCAAATGAACGCACAGGCCATGGAACGACTCGAGTTAGAGTCTCGACTTCGACTGGCGGTCAAAAAACAACAGTTCATGTTAAACTACCAGCCCATCATCGGTCGGGACGGAAAGGTCTGTGGCGTTGAAGCACTGCTCCGATGGAACCATCCTACACAAGGAATGATTCCCCCTGCGGCATTCATCCCGATTGCTGAACAAACCGGATTGATCGTCCCGATCGGCTCCTGGGTCTTGCATCAGGCAACCCATCAGGCACGTCAATGGGCTATTGAGGGATTCCCGGTTCGGATGAACGTTAACGTGTCGATGTTGCAGTTTCAGAAAAATGACTTCGTGGAGCAAGTGGTCGATGCCCTGGATCGGTCCGGACTCGAACCCCATCTGTTAGAATTGGAACTAACCGAAAGCGTGTTCATAATGAACGAACCGGAATTAGCGTGCAAACTCAATTCTCTTCGTCAACTGGGCGTCAGAATTGCCATCGATGATTTTGGCGCAGGTTACTCCAATCTGTCACGATTGCACAATCTGCCGATTGATACGTTGAAAATCGATCGGGCGTTTGTCCGCCAGATTACCTGCAGGCAGATGCCCACACCGCTTCATCATCGAACCGCAGTCCTTCGCGCCATGGCAACGCTAGCTAATAGTCTGGGACTTCGACTCGTTGCAGAGGGTGTGGAATGTGAAGACCAGATGAACTTCCTGAAACGGATTGGCTACGAAGCCATGCAGGGATATCTCTTCTCCAAACCCGCACCCGAAGATCAAATCTTGGAACTAATGCGCCAAAGAGGGATTTCAGATCTTTTGCTCCGCAATCAACTTTCACGAGCAGCCTGATCCGTTTGCCGCAAAATTATCAAACCAGTCGGCTTGCTCGAGTGCGAATTGTCTGGAATAGTGTCCCTGCATGATCAATCGTTTCGGAGAACTGGCCGGGATCGTATTGTGTCTTGTGACACTCGGCGCGGTTTTGATTTCACATTTTTCGGTTTCCACGACGGAAGACTGGGTCATTACAGAAACTCAGGGACCGGTAACGTATTACATGAATCATTGTGCCCGGTGTCACCGTTCTCCGGAAGAAGCGTATACCGAGTTCAAAGTCCCGAAACGAGGCGAAGCTTTACGATCCGCCATTCGCCAGATGATGGAGAATGTTGCTCGATCTGCTTCGGATGAAATCATCCTTCAACAACAATACGAACTGCACCTCTCGATTCTGGACAAAACACCATATCTCTGGATGGATCGATCCATCACTGACCGATGGACGGGAGAAATTATTCCGGACAGTGAGATTTTTCTTCAGACGTCCACCCAACGTTGGCGTGCCAAAATCGAGGGACATCGTTTCACCCTTCCTGCCGAACCGGGTACAATCCAAGTGCAGCGGCTGAACCAACACTTAACACTGCAAGTGCCCTGACCCAACCGCCGGAATTGAATCGAGGTTTTTCCCATGTCTCTGAAGGAATATCCATCGACACAAGGGGTGATGGTGTATGAGAAAAGAGGGTTGGGTGATCCGGTGCTCTGCATCCATGGGATATACCCCGGTGCATCTCATCTGGAATATGAGTCCAATATTTCGGCGCTTCAGCAGTCGTTTACGGTGTATGCGCTGAACCTGATCGGTTTTGGTCAGTCCGATGTTCCGCGAATTTCTCATACCGCTCAGATGCACCAGCATTTGGTTCGCGATTTTATCACGGACGTGATCGGATCACCTGCACACGTGATAGCCAGTGGTGTAAGCTGTGGCATAGCCGCCCGGCTGGGGGTTTATGATGATCCGCTGGTTCGTTCTCTTATCCTGCTCTCTCCGACGATCAAAACGACTTACAAGGAAATTCCCGGACTGGCTGACCGCTTGGCGAATTTCTTTCTGGGAAAGCTTGCAGCAGGTTACAGTATTTATGAAGTCGATTCCAGCGATGAAGGCCTGTGGAACTGGATCAAGGAAAACTACCACGAACCAAGACGAGCCGCGAAGGAGAAGTTGAAACAGCTCCTCATCGAAGCCAACGAACCCAACAAGATGATGGCTCACATCTCCCTGTTGTGCGGATATTTTGATACCGATCTGTCCAACTGGCTTCCTTATGTCCGTTCTCCGGTCTTGATCCTGATGGGGGTGGATCTGATGCCCGTTCCGCCCGAAAGCTGGTTTCGACGTGCACAATGGTCGAAGGAAAAGTATCTGGAACTGATCGACGGAGCTAAATCCTTCCCTCACCAGGAGCAAAGCGCCCTGGTCAACCGATTGATCGATCAATTTCTCAAAAAAGTCGGTTAAAAATCCTTCGTCGGGTCGCCGTATTTGGATCGTGTTAGACCCGTGAATCGAAATTGGCATTGTAGACGGATTGGATAAACTGCTGATATGAGAGCAATCGTTACAGGTCAAGTCGGTGTGGATAAAGGACCCTATCTCGAAGCCGTCAAAAAAATCGCGCATGAGGCAGGTCATGATCTGGAAGTGTTTCATGTCGGAAAAATGATGTACGAAGAAGCCCCGGACGTGCCCCCGGGTCGGATCCTCAATCTGCCGATCGCGAGACTGAACACGCTCCGACGGGCCGTTTTTAAGGAAATCCTGCGTCTGAGCGAAAAATACGAACACGTGATTGTGAACACCCATGCCACCTTCCGATGGAGACACGGTCTTTTTGCTGCTTTTGACTATGACCAGATCAAACAGTTCGACGCTGACTTGTATGTGACGCTTCTGGACAACGCGGAAAGTGTTCACCAACGATTGAACAAGGATCATGATATTGATCACACCCTCAAGGACATTATGGTCTGGCGTGAGGAAGAAAATCTCGCGACCGAGATCATCGCGAATATCCTCAAAGGTCACGGACATTCTTTTGTGCTCTCTCGTGGACGTACTGTTCCGACCACCAAAACGCTTTACCGAATGATGTTTGAACCCGGGACGAGAAAGGTTTATCCGAGCTTTCCAATGAGCCATGTGATGGATCTGCCTGACACACTGTCGGAAATCAACGCATTTCGATCGGTGTTGGCTGAGCATTTCATTGCTTTTGACCCAGGAGACGTTGACGAGTTCGTTCTTCATATGCTCGCAACCAAAGCCAAGGACGAAGGACGAGACACCATCGAGGTTGATGCCGCTGAGGGGAAAACGACGTTTAAAACCGATGAAGTGCTCCAGATTTCCGGGGACATCATGGGACAGATTTACGCCCGCGATTTCAAGATGGTGGATCAGTCCGATATGATCGTAAGTCTTGTTCCTGAGCTGCCGAACGGCAAGCCGGGTTTGTCTTCCGGGGTTGAGCGTGAACTTCATCACGCCTGGGAAGGCGGAAAAGAAGTTTACGTCGTCTGGGCTTGCCGCGGAACACCCAGTCCGTTCATCACGGAAACGGCTACACGCGTATTCCGTTCGGTCTCCGAAGCCATCGACTATTTCCGAACCCGCGGATACATACGCAGCAACTGATTCCAGACCTCATCCGGAATGCGAAAGAATACGTTTTCGGGGTATGATTCCTCTAATCATGCATCCCGGATGAAGGGAATTGACAGGTCTTGATTTTCTGAGAAATAATTGACCATCATTTCGACGGGATGCGGGCCCGTAACCTGCTGCGGATGGAATGGAGGGGATGTCGGCCAGGAGATACGATGCATGACATCAACCTTTCAGTTGAACGATTCTACAGGCGATCCAGTCGACGGTTCTGCGAAACGGGCATGCTGCATGTGTGGGTTGGATGTATCCGATTCCAAACGCATCAAGGATTCTTCAGGACGTTACTGGTGTGAGTCCTGTATTCAACTTGAGGTCAAAGAACGCCATCCACCGGGGGTCGTGGTCTGTCCGGATTGTGGCGTGACCGGGCAGAAAATGATTGATCGGGACGGAGTCTACGTCTGCCCGACCTGCGCTTCGATCAGGGAAAAAGAGCAGATTGATTTTGAGATCCGTAGAAAATCCAAAGCCACCGATACTGAAACTGTATTACGTCGGAAAATCCGTTTGTTTGTCGCTGCGACGATTCTGTTTTCAGCAATGACCATAATTCGATACACGGTTCTTCCGTTAAACCCACAAGGGCACATTGATGACTGGTTAAACATCCTGGCGATCGTTGCGGCTGTCTTAGGAATCATTGTTTGTCGTGTCATGATGTTCCTGCGATACCGTAAACGATTGAGGAACTATGATGAATTGATCCAACGGGTGGAAAATACCATTATTGCACTAGGCGAAAAACACAATCAGTCTCAAAGCATCGTCGAACGAACCGAAGCCATGCGAGCCCAGGTCAAACGTGCCATCCGTCGAATCGAAGCAGCCTATACTCAGGGAGACACCGAAGCCGACAAGCTCATCGAATTGTTCGATCGTAGACACGATACACACCCTCTTGTCAGTTTTCTGTTTCACCGAAGGCCCGGAACTCACGATTTGGTTGCACGAAATCGCGAGATCGAGACGCTTGCTTATCTCGGAAATGACTATCCGACCGCTCTGTCTGCGATCGAAGCAGTCTTGCTTCGAATCCCAAGCGAACTCGAAGCATTGACTCGCCGCGCCATGATTTTGTGCGCCTGGGGTCGTTTTGATGAAGCCAAGAAAGCGTTCACTCGGATCATCAACCTCGCTGAACGAAAAGGCGACCTTCTGGCCGAAGCCGACGGATACGCCAACCTCGGACTCGTTCATCAGCTTCTGGATGAGATCGACGACGCACAGAAATATCACAACAAAGCCCTTTTCATGTACAAAAAGCTACCCGGACACGAAGACCGGGAAGCCGACTGCTACGGAAACATCGGTTTTATCCACTTCCGACGTGGCGAACGTCGCGAAGCCGAAACCGTGTTCCGCAAAGCTTTGGAAATCAACACCAAGCTCAATCGTATCGAAGGGATGGCTTTGGATTACGGTGTGCTCGGACTGTTGGTTTATAACAACGAGGACGGAAAGCTCTCGGAAGCCGAGCGACTACTTCGAAAGGCGATTCGACTCAATGACCAGATCGGACGATTCGGCGCGGTGGCAGCAGCTTACGGAAATCTAGGACTCGTCAAAGCCAAAGCCCACGATTTCAAAAAAGCACGCCAAATGCTTCTTCAGGCATTGAGTATCTACCAGCGACTTAATCGACCTAAGATGGTCCATAAAGTTCAATCGATGCTGACTCAGCTTTCCCAGACCGCTTCACGGGGTCAATCTTTGTCATAGCGAACATCCATCTTTTACCCCAGAGGTGCGCATTTATCATCGGGAAATCTCTGAAACCGGCCTTTTCCGGCCAAAAAAGCGGGGGAAAAATTTCCATCGGTTTTAGGTGCTGCACATTTGAAACAAAACCGAATCGATTTTTCGATAAACCCGCCCGGATCAGGCTTTGGTCGATGAAGTCAACTCGGTTTGCTCTTCCATTTTTCGAGCGTTGCGCATGAGATTGCACAATGCCAGCAATAAGGTGTCTGCCTCCATGAACGTAGGTGGCATGCGCAGGTAGATCGTTCGCTCGTCCACCACGGTCAGTCGTCCGGGTGCACCCGTCAATGCGAACGAAGCCCGCTGGGCATTTTGCACGTGAAAAATAACATCAGGGTCCTTCCGGATGATCTTGTCGATTCCAAAATGTCCCGACAGGAGTCGCAACTCCGTCAGCGCAAACAGAAGGATCACCTGTCGGGGCGGATCGCCGAACGCGTCGGTAATGTCTTTGAGCAGTTCGGACACGTTTTCCACGCTGCTGCACCGTGTTATCCGGCGATAAACATCGATCCTTTGACGATCGTTGGGAATGTACTGTTTGGGAATGATCCCGGTAACACCTATTTCGACATGGGCTTCTGGACGTGTGATTTTCTTCTGGTGCTTGAGCTGATGCACGGCTTCTTCAAGAAGCTGACAATACAGCTCGTACCCGACGGTGGCGATATACCCGCTTTGCTCCGGTCCCAGCACATTACCGGCACCCCGGATTTCCAGATCACGCATCGCGATCTTGAATCCTGCACCCAGATGCGAATATTTCTCAATCGCTTGAAGACGTTGAAGGGCCCTTTCCGTTAGAGGACGATCCCCGGGAATGAGCAGATAACAATAGGCGCGATGTTTCCATCGGCCGACTCTGCCCCGGAGCTGGTGCAATTCGGAAAGACCCAAATTCTCAGCCTCATCAATAATGATCGTATTGGCGTTGGGGATATCCAGTCCGGATTGGATGATCGTCGTGCAGACCAGAATGTCTGCCTCGTGACGGACGAACTTGAGCATCGCCTCTTCCATTTCATCTTCGGGCATTTGTCCGTGAGCGATGAGGATTCGAGCTTCGGGAACCAACTGTTGAATTTCCTCAGCGGCGTTCAAGATGCTCTGAACACGGTTGTGAAGGTAATACACCTGCCCTTCCCTCTGCAATTCACGAAGAATGGCGAGTCTGATCCGCTGTTTGTCATAAGCCATCACCTCGGTGACCACTGCTCGTCTATCTTGGGGTGCGGTGGATAATGATGAAATGTCCCTCAGCCCCAGCATCGACATGTGAAGTGTCCGCGGGATGGGAGTTGCCGTCATGGTCAGTACGTCTACGTGAATACGTAGCTTTTTCAGGCGTTCCTTGTGGGTGACCCCGAAGCGTTGTTCCTCGTCGATGATCACCAGTCCCAGGTCGTGAAACTTAACGTCCGTACTCAAAAGACGATGTGTCCCAATAATGATATCCACGCGTCCCGCAGCCAGATCGTTCAGAATCATACTGGATTCTCGCCTGGTTTTAAGACGTGAAATCGACTCGATCACGAACGGATAGCTGGCCATGCGTTCTCGGAATGATCGATAATGTTGCTCGGCCAGGACGGTCGTGGGAACCAAAACGGCGACCTGTTTTCCGATTTCGCAGGCTTTGAAAGCCGCCCGCATGGCCAGTTCGGTTTTGCCGTATCCGACATCCCCGCACAACAGACGATCCATCGGACGGGGTTTCATCATATCCTGTTTGATTTCTTCTGCGCTGGTAAGCTGGTCCGGTGTAGGTGTGTAGGGAAACTCGGCTTCGAACTCTTTCTGCCATTCACTATCAGGTGGGAACGCGGTCCCGATTTCGGCAGACCGAGCGGCCTGAACTTCGATCAGCTCCGCAGCCATGTCCATGACCGCATCCGCAACCTTTTCTTTTTGCTTATCCCATACCCCCGAACCCAACCGTGAGAGTCGAGGAGCACCGCTGAATCCACCGACGTATTTCTGGATCAGATTGATCCGTGCCGCGGGGACGTGCAGTGTGGCATTATCGGCAAATCGAAGAGTTAGATATTCCTCGGTTTGCCCGTCTTTTTCCATGGTCCTAAGCCCCATGAACTTCGCAATCCCGTGGGCCACATGCACGACATAATCGCCGACCTGCAGATCCAGAAACGAATCCACAGGTCTGGCGTTGATGACTCGTTTTGTGCGTCGTCGGATCTCAAACCGATGAAACAGTTCGTGATGCCCCACCAAAGCCAACGGACGTGGAAAAATGATTGACTCAGGAGACGCACTTGATACATCTCCCGAAAAACCCGCGACCGGTTCGTACACAAAACCCCGATGCAGATAACCGATCGACAGGTCGATACGATCCGACAACCCAGGCTCTTCGGTATCGAGCATTTCCCGGAATCGTTTCTGTTCACCTTCATTTTCACAGAAAACGACCACATCGTATTCGCGAGCAAGCTCCGCCAGTTCATGAATCGCCTTGGCGGGGACCGTTTCGAACTTTTGCACCGAACGGATCGGCAATGCCTGACGGACCGGCTCTTGATCACCGATCAGGGTGGGAATGCTGGTCAGCCCCTGATCAAACTCACTCATTTCAAGCACCTTAAACTCGCCTGCATGACGGAGAACCGCACTCAACGGGTAGATCCCGCGGATGTCCGGGACCCGATCCAGATAGCTCCGGGCCTGTTCCTGAATCTCAAGAGGCTGGTGCAATACAACGATCGAATCTTCCTTCAGATAAGAAAAAAAGTGTGTCTGTGCGGTCGTCCCTGAGATTTGTCCACGAATGTCCACGACCGATACGCTATCCAGCGGTTCGCCGGAGCCTAGTGTTTCGAGTTCAAAACGTTTCAGTGATTCGATCTGATCTCCGAAAAAATCGATTCGGACCGGAAGTCCTACCAGGTCAGATTGTTCATCCCATTCCCCGGGAAGATACAGGTCGATAATTCCTCCCCGGACGGCAAAATCACCGGGGATCTCACACTGTTCGACGCGGTTATACCCGTGATCCGACAACCACGAGATCAGTTTTTCCGGCTCGATTTGTGTTCCCGGAGACAATTGACGGATCAAATGCTTGATGTCGTCTCTAGCTGGGACCGGTTGCATCAGCGACTGAACGGGAGTCACGATCATCGGGGGTTGTTGGCCTGACCAGAGTTGAACGACCATACGCATTCGATTTGCGGCTTGTTCCTCACTCACACGTCCAAGATTGCCCACAATTTCCAGACTTGGGAAGACTTTCGGGCGTATGCCTGTAAACAGTTCGAGGTCGTCGGCAATATCATCGGCTTCGTCGAGGTGTCCACAAATAAAGACGATGGGTCTTTTCAGGTTCATCCACACCGATGCGACGACAGCACGGGATGACGAACCATGCAACCCATAAGCCGCTGTAATACGGTGTTCTTCCAACCTCTGCGCAAGTTTGAGAAAGTCGGGCGCAGCCAAAAGCCGCCCGACACTCGCGGGAAGATCGATTTTCATACCGAAAATGCTAGACCGTCCCCTGAACGGTTTCAACTCTCAGGTATTAACCGGAAAACACTGATTTCAGGACGGCACCACCGTTTGATTCGCTGACCATAGCTCAACCCCCTATTGACATATAAGTGCCGCCCACCCACGGAGTAATATCCATGGGTATAACGTCGTGTCAGGTGTCCGTAGAGACGTTTACCCATACGACTGGTTCCCAGTTGTCTGCCGTGGGTGTGTCCGCTGAGCATCAGATGCCAGGGATATTCCAGCAAGTCGTCGGCATTAGCCGGGTTGTGATTCAGGCACACGATCGATTCATTCGGTAAGACGTCTTTCCATGCTTTTCCGGGATCAATATTTCCGGACCATTCGTCATCGAGTCCCACGATTGTCAACGGTAACCTAGATCCTTTGTGGTAGATTCGCAGAACCTCATTCCTCAGAACGATCAAACCACGCGATTCCAGGCATTTTTCCAGAAAATCAGCGCGGCGCAACCCTTCGATCACACGACGTTTGCCGTATAGCGAGTAATCGTGGTTTCCGAATGTACAGATCGTTCCGTGGGTAGACCGGAATTTCTCGAGAATTCTCGCTATTTTACGCGACCACCGATATCCCCCTGTTACCAGGTCACCGGTTACCACCACCAAGTCCGGCTGAAGTTCGTTCACCCATGCGACAAACTGCCTCAGGTACTGCGACCAGACCATCGGGCTGTAATGCAAATCCGATATCTGAACGATGCGAAAACCCTGAAACGCCGGATCAAGATGGGGCATGGAAATATTTCGTCGGTGCACTTCCACCCAGTGCCGACTAACGGGCAAGGCATGAACCCCGGTCAATCCTAGACCAGCCATTCCGTTCCAGACCAGGGTTCGCCAACGGTGCTGACGGTCCCAGTTAGGCGTGTTGAAAAAATGCAACAAAGACCGAACCATGATTTGAATCCGTGCTCACAAGCCTGTGACAAACCGAGGCATTTGTTTCATCCCAGCATCTCCTCCGCCCCGGCAATTTCTCCTTCGGCGTGAGCGTCTCCCACCCGTCGGGCTGCTTCGATTCCGGCTCGATAAGCCTTTCGGGCGTCCTCGATCCGCCCTAGTTGTTCTAAAACCTGTCCCTTCTGGTAATACGCGTAACAATAGTTCGCATCCGCTCGGATTGTCCGGTCCAACCACTCCACGGCTTGGTCAAACTCACCCTGTTTTTTATGCTCCAGTGCAATGCCATATGTCAGAAACGGATCTTCGGGCGATTTTTCCAACAACCGATGCAATTGTTCCAGTCGTGACATGTGACAACTCCTTTTATTGAACCGGCTCACACCGTAGCCCGAAGGCCTCCGCAACCGCGGCGTTGGTCACTCGACCCTGAACCATGTTGATCCCCTCTGCAAACCCAGGATCATTTGCAGCAGCAGACTCATATCCTTCGTTGGCGATCCGAAGCGCATAAGGCAACGTCGCGTTGCACAGCGCGATCGTGCTGGTTCTTCCGACCGCACCGGGCATGTTCGTCACACAATAATGCACTACACCCTCGACAATATAAGTCGGTTCCCGGTGCGTCGTCGGACGACTGGTCTCGACGCACCCGCCCTGATCGATCGCGACATCCACAATCACCGATCCGTTTTTCATCATTTTCAGATGATCTCGTGTCACCAACCGCGGAGCCTTGGCACCGGGAATCAGAACCGCACCGATTACCAGATCGGCCAATTTCAAATTCTCTTGAATGTTGTAACGATCCGAGTAAAGCGTGGTGACGTTAGCAGGCATCACATCATCCAGATAGCGCAATCGGTCCACACTCACATCCATCAGGACGACGTTTGCTCCCAAACCCGCAGCCACTTTGGCGGCGTTGGTCCCGACCACTCCCCCTCCCAGCACCACCACATGCGCAGGAGGAACCCCAGGAACACCCCCAAGCAAAATTCCCCGACCGCTCATCGGTTTTTCCAGATACTTAGCTCCTTCCTGGATGCTCATCTTCCCGGCCACTTCACTCATCGGGGTTAATAACGGCAAAGTCCCCTTGCGATCCCGGATCGTTTCATACGCGATCGCTATAATCCCTGCGTCGAGACAAGACCGCGTTAGAAGTAGGTCGGCAGCAAAGTGAAAATAGGTAAATACGATCTGACCGGGACGAAACAATGACATTTCGGACGGCTGGGGCTCTTTCACCTTCATCACCATGTCCGCAAACCCGAACACTTCTTCGGCTGAAGACGCAATCCTTGCACCGGCAGACACGTAATCTTCGTCCGAAAAACCGCTTCCCACACCGGCTTGAGTTTGGATAACCACCTCATGTCCCGCAGAAACCAGCGTATCTACGCCTACCGGCATGATTGCAACCCGATATTCGTCCGATTTGATCTCTTTCGGTATTCCGATGCGCATAGGCGTCTTCTCCGTTTGAAATCATAGGCCGTCACGGATCTTTACGACTGTTCACGGTTCACGTAATCTGAGTAAAGATCGTTCAATCGATCGCATGACAATGCATGATCATGAACTAGCACGCGATACTTTTGTACAAGGGATTGACCGGTCAACAATTTCATTGGTTCGTTGAACAAAAAGGCCGCGTTGTAGTAATGACCTGGTCCGGTTGACCCGTACCAGGGTGTCGGGTGGCGTGGGTTGGAGGGATGATCAAATGTTGCTACCCCCACCTGCATATCCCGCGCACCGTCGATCAGACCCGTCAGATCACACCATTTGCTTGTTTTTGGGGTTGGGCGATCACTGGTGGTATTGTCGTCAAACAATAGTTTGGTTTTCAGCCAATTTCGATTTCCTCGCAGACAAAGTCCGCCGTAGCCCCCCCATGTGGTAAAAGGGGTACGGTCCAAGGTCACGTCTTCGGTGAAAGTCAGTGCGAACGTAAAATCCAGTGCATACATGTTTGGATCCAGGGGCACGTGGACGAAAGTCCGTTTCTCATGGACCAGTGTTTTGCCCTGCGGCGTGACCCATCGGATCCGAGAATCGACGCGGATTCGGTCCCCCGGTTGACAGGACACGTCAGGCGGAACGGGTGTCTGCTGGGTTCCCCAGGGGTTATCTGTCTTTTCTTCCCAGAAGTTGTCGCCGTTGATGAACTTGATCGCGTACCACAACCCACGATGCCAGACATGGTCTGATGGTTCGTAAAGGCTCAGAACATGCCCCGAGGGCGTAGCCAACGGGTGAAAAAACGGTTTGGGTTTTCCACCATAAACGTAACGCCAAAGCGGGGTCTCACAGGCCGGTTTGCGTAATTCGATCCACTGTCCGATGGAATGATTCAAAAACATTCCTGAAAGATTGCATGAATCCGTGTAAAGATCAAATCTTACCGTGAGTTTATTCGCAGATGATCGATACGAGCACGTTCCAGTAGACGCAGATTTTTCAGATTGGCTTTGTAAAAAACATCAGCAAAATCACCGACAACCGGAACCGCGCCCAAGATCACATCCAATCCCAGATTCAGAATCATTCGGGCAATTATCCAACCGCCCAGCTGATACTTGTATGCAAGCAACACAGGGTACAGACCGATCAGGAATGCGATAACGTCGCCTGCCACCGGGACAAGTCCGATGATCGAGTCGGCACCGAAACGTAAACGACCAATCCCAAACCTCGCGTCCATGAGACGAGCTAGTTTTTGGGCACGATACAGATCCTTCTGCCAGTCCCGTCTCGACGTTTCCGAACGGATCGTCACCGTTTTAACCCAATCTGCTGGAATCGCTTTCATATCCGAATTATTCGATATCTATCATGAACTGTCGATGAAAACCGGGTTATAATTCGTAATGATTTTGTAAGCTCACCCCGGCAAGGACTCCCCCAAAACCGGCAGCCAACACCCAGCTTCGACGCAGATCCCGACGTTCACGCTGTCGCGAGAGTATGATCGAACGAGTTGCAAGAGGCTTGCGCAGATTCGCAATCGGTAAAACCGTGTGTCGTTCGTGCATCATCACATTTAACACCACACCGATCATTCCCGCAGCCCCCTGGGTATGTCCCATCGATGCCTTGTGTGAAAACACGTGAGGCCGATCCCCCTTCTGCAAACAGGATTCGATGGCGTACAGTTCGATCGGGTCGTTCAATTCGGTACCGGTCCCGTGTGCATGAACCAGGTCAACCCCTTTTTCGGGGCATAGTCCGGATAAGATCCTCATCAGCGTATCGGCTTGGGGATCAATAGAGGTCAAATGGTATGCGTCGGCATACAGGTTTGTTGCGTCAATCCATATTCCACGCTTGCTGTTGACTTCCAGACAGACGGCTGCTGCGGCTTCGGAAATCAGAAATCCATCCCGGTCGTGATCAAACGGGAGACATTCACCTTGTCGCGACAAAGCCCCCATACGAAGAAAGGTGGCTGAGAAAATCGGATGAACAGACGATTCGCACCCCACCACGATCGCCCGGTCCACCCGTCCGCTGCGGATCAGATGGTCCGCCTGAATCAAGGCGTGCAACCCCGACGCACAAGCTGCAGCATAGGTCAAACGGGGCCCGCACATGTTCAATCGCTGACCGATCCGTGCCGCTGGTTCAGCCAAACCGATCCATCCGGATACAGGTGCTTTTGCTTCGATTTCCGCAATCCACTGGTCAACCGGACCTTTACTAGACCCGACCACCAAAGCGGTCCGAGGATCAGACACCCTTTCCTGCCCCCATCCCGCATTTTGAACGGCTTGCTCGATCGCCGACATCGCCAGCTGTACGACCCGGGGCTCATTATCGGCAGGTAGCGGACAACATTCGTTATTTTGCAGAACCTCTCCCCTGGCAATGGATTCAAAAACGTCTTCCGCGCAGTTTCCTCTTGCCCCGATCAGACCGTATCCCTGAATAAATGACCGTCTATGCATCACAACCACTATTCGTTGTCCGTTCAATCGACCGCGACGCAATGCCTCACCTGTTACCGAGAGGGTCACGTCGACTGTGTGTAAGATACATTGAAATGGTCGTACCGAAAGTGTAGGAAAATGGATGAGTATGACTCGATTGGTAGACACATCCCTTCGGGACGGACACCAGTCCCTGCTGGCCACCCGTATGAGCACTGAACAGTGTATGAGAGTTCTACCGATGCTGCGGGACAGCGGGTATGACATTCTTGAGTTGTGGGGAGGCGCTACGCTCGACAGCGCGTTAAGATTCACCGGGGATGATCCGTTCGAGAGACTTGACAGGTTTGCAAAATGCCTGGGTACTAACGGACCCGTGATCCGATCCCTGTGTCGAGGACAGAATCTGTTTGGTTATTCCCCCTATGCCGACAATGTTGTGGTCGCATTTCTCAAGGAATCCGTCCGCAGCGGGAACAGACGTGTACGGATTTTCGATGCACTGAATGACCCGCGAAACATCACCGTCCCGATCATGGCGGTCAAAACTTACAACGGTCACGCAGAGGCTGCAATCTCGTATACCACTAGCCCGGTGCATCATATTGACCATTTTGTCAATTTCGCCCGCTCGATCCTGGACCTGGGTGCTGACAGTCTGGCCATCAAAGACATGGCCGGCCTGCTTCATCCGGAAACCGCTTATGACCTCATTCGGGCCCTACAGACTCATTTTCCGGGTATTCCGATTACCCTTCACAGTCACTGCACCAATGGGTTAGCTATTACGAGTTACGTGGTCGCGTTGTTGTTGGGTGTGGACTACATCGATACCGCGTATGGTCCGATGGCAGGCAGTACCAGCCAACCGCCCGTCGAACTGATGAGCTATTTCGCAAGAGAGCTAGGTATCGACCTCGGAATTGATCTGAAATTGATCCCACGAATTGATGCCGCATTGCGTGGTATTCGTCAGGAGCTTCAGAGCGTGGATACCAATCCACAGCACATCGGCCGTCCTTGGCCTGTAGAGCCGGATCCGAAGATCAAAACGCTGGTTCGTCAAGCAGTCCAACGAGTTCGAGAGTACCAGTCCTCACGGGATAAAAACCTTTTGGAGCAGGCCATTAGTCTTATCGAAGATCAGCTTATGATAGAAATGGGCTACCCGCCGGTCGATCGCAGGCAACTCGATGCACAAGTCCCCGGGGGAATGATCAGTAATCTGCATCATCAACTCAAGGAACAGGGAAAACTCGATCTACTTCCGAAAATTCTTGAAGAAGTATCTCGGGTACGCAAAGCCGCCGGGTATGTGCCACTGGTCACACCGACCAGTCAGATCATCGGAACTCAGGCAGCATTCAACGTAATGACCGGGATACCCTATTCCATGATGACGCGTGAGTTTAAGGCTCTGATTGCCGGACGTTACGGACGGTTACCGGCTGAACCTGATCCTGATGTGCTTCAAAAAGTACTGGAAACCGGTGAAAAGCTGTGCACCCGTCGGCCTGCTGACTATGTGGATGAGGTCGATCTCGATCAGATCCTCACGTCAGATCACAATATTCGTTCGCACCGCGATGTTCTGTTATCGATCCTGTTTCCCGGACCAGCCAAGCAGTTTTTTGCCAAGAGGAAAGCCTCCGAAAATGTCCACGACTCCGGGACCTGATGAGGATAAAATGGTATCAGGAGAACCGCCATGCCTGATACGCTTAAACTTGCCCCGATTTTTGGAAACAACATGGTCCTCCAGCAGGGTCGCCCGGTGCGTCTGTGGGGAAAAGCCTCTCCGGGAGCAGAGGTGGAGGCGTGGTTAGCAGGACATCACGGTAGTTGCGTAGCTGACTCGAACGGAAAATGGCAAATGCAGTTACCCGAAGTTCGTGCGGGCGGGCCTTACGAACTGCAGGTCCAAAGTGGAACGGAACAAAAATGTCTATCCAACATCCTGATCGGAGAAGTCTGGGTTTGCTCCGGACAGTCCAATATGGAATGGACCATTCAAGCCTGTGGACCGGAGCATGCACCCGTCCCGAACCGAACTTTTCCGACTCTGAGACTTTTCACTGTGGCCCGAAATAGTCAGTCCGAACCCGTCGAGGAAGTATCAGGCCGTTGGCAAGTGGCCTCGCCACAAACCATCGAACTTTTCTCCGCTGTTGCGTTTTACTTCGGGAAGGAGCTTGAAAAAAACCTTGAAGTTCCGATCGGGCTGATCAGTGCCAGCTGGGGCGGAACACGCGCAGAGGCTTGGATCCCACGTGAAGACCTCCTGGAAGAGCCGGCATTGGTCCGACACGCGCAGATCCCGCCCGTCGCGGCTCCGGTCCCTCATCAGGACCCGGGAAATGACGCCTACGCCAAAGGATGGGCCAAACGCGATCATGACGAATCCGATTGGAAGCCGATCGATCTACCTGTCATGTGGCAGTCTTTGGGGATGTTGCACAACGGTGCGGTCTGGTTCCGTAAGCACGTCCAACCCGCTGCGGACTGGGTAGGCGAACCCTTGACTCTTTGTCTGGGACCGATCGACGACTTTGATGTCGTCTATTTTAACAATCACGAAATCGGACGTACCGGTGCCGAAACGCCCAACTTCTGGTCAGTTCCCCGGAAATATGTCGTCCCGGCTCGGTTCGTCCGTCCGGATGATAACGTAATCGCAGTCAGGGTGTTTGACCAGTGGGGACAGGGGGGGATTTGCCGGTCCTGCATCGGTGATGCAGCTCAACTGCGATGCCAACCCCGCGGAACAGATCTCTCTCGCGGGGAGATGGCTTTGTCGGGTTGAACACGCCCTTCCACAGCAAAATGCCGCCCCGACCGTGACGCCGACGACGCTTTATAATGGCATGATTCATCCCTTGACCGGTTTATCGATCGCCGGGGTGATCTGGTACCAGGGCGAAAGCAATACGGACAACCCTCGAGAGTATCCCCTTCTGCTTGGTACACTGATCCGGTCTTGGCGGAAACGGTGGAATCAGGGAGATTTTCCGTTTCTGGTAGTCCAGCTGGCGAACTTCGGTCAGCCTGATTCTATTGAATCGAGTCGTTGGGCAGAACTCCGTGAGGCTCAACACCGGGTGGCCTGTACCGAACCCAACTGCGGAATCGTCTGTACCTTGGACGTCGGTCACCCCACCGATATCCATCCCCGCAACAAACGAGATGTTGGGATTCGTCTGGCGTACGAAGCGCTTCGGATCGCCTACAAGCAAAAAAATGTACCGCAATCGCCTTTTTATCGATCCCACCAGGTGGTTGATGGACGCGTCGAAGTCACCTTGAGCCCCGAAGACGTAAAACTGATTTCGACAGAACCCGTTCTCGGATTTTACTTAGCCGGTGAAGATCGGGTTTTCCACCCCGCCCAAGCCAGGTTGATCGGGAATCGGGTGGTTCTCACCAGCGACAAGGTCGAAAAACCAGTGTCGGTTCGATACGCTTGGCAGGGTAACCCAGAACATAACCTTCGTACGGAAAACGGTTTACCCGTATTCCCGTTTCGTACGGACGATTGGTAAAGTCGATCGGTCAGGGGGTTTAGGTCACCCCAAGCGACCATGATATACTGACCATCATGCGACGCCCGGCCGTCTTTTTTGATCGAGACAATACACTCATCATCGGAAATGATTACTTGGGTAATCCGAACGAGGTCAAATTGGTGGCCGGGGCTGCGGCTGCCGTGGCCAAATGTCGGGCCTTGGGATACGCCACCGTGGTGGTCAGCAATCAATCCGGAGTCGCCAGGGGGCTTTTTACGGAAGATGATGTTCGCGCTTGCAACGCACGGATGGACCAACTTTTGTTGGAGCAAAACCCGGCTGCTGTGATCGATCGACACGAGTATTGCCCGTTTCACCCCGACGCCAAAGTCGAAGCCTATCGACAGGACAGTTTTTTACGTAAACCCAAGCCAGGTATGATCTTAGCAGCTGCGGACGCGTTGGCGCTGGATTTGGCAAGGTCTTGGGTAGTCGGAGATGCCCCTCGTGATGTCGCCGCCGGGAAAGCCGCCGGTTGCAGGACGATCCTGATCATCGACCCCACCCTTGCACCTTCCCCGGCCGCCCTTGAAACCAGCTCCGTCAAACCTGATTTTACCGTCACCACTCTTATCGAAGCCGTTGAGTTAATTGCAAAATTAACACACCAGTCAGGCCACACCGTTCCTCCACCTGGCCAAACCTTCAAAACCCAACCCAATCCATCCCCTTCTCGTTCAAGCTCGTCCTCCGAATCGTCTACGACTCATCCTCCAGCGGATCTTCCGGCGACTTCCCAAACAACAACTTCTTCGCCCAAACCCAACCCGGCTTCCTCTTTACGTGAAAACCCTCCCGGTTCTACGACGATCGATCTTTCCAAAATCGAATGGTTGATGCAGCAAATTTTGGTCGAACTTAAAAAATCTCACGAAACCCATCACGACGATTTTTCGGTCAGCAAACTCTTGGCAGGAATCATTCAGGTCTTGGCTTTGGCAGCGTTGTTCCTGGCCTACTTTCTTTATCGCAACGACGCCAACACGCTTCACAGTTGGATTCTGGTAGGCATTTTTCTTCAAACTTTCACAATCGCGCTTCTTATCATGAGTCGACAAAAGTAAAGACGCGACCTCATCGGATCGCGTCTTTACCGGTTGATGGGATGTCAGGACCTGAATTGGGTTATTTCTTGGCGTATTTGATCGTGCAGCCATAGGCCTTGGTTTCAGGCTGACTCACCGGTTTACCCGCGAGCAGTTCATCCAACGCTTTAGCGACATAATTCGTAGCACCGTCAATCTTAGATGTATCTGCCGAGGAATCGCTGTCAATTGCGCCCCG
Source organism: Phycisphaerae bacterium (assembly GCA_026004655.1). Taxonomy (GTDB): domain Bacteria; phylum Planctomycetota; class Phycisphaerae; order Tepidisphaerales; family Tepidisphaeraceae; genus BPJO01. The sequence continues at coordinate 5,626 of BPJO01000027.1, read as the reverse complement.
GTATACGAGCTTGCCTTCCTGATCAATAATGAACATATGCGGTGTATTGGTTGCCCCGTAATCATGACCCACTTCGCCGTCGGAGTCCTGAAGGATCGGACCTTGGATCTTCCATTCTTTGGCGATCTTGGCATTAGATTCCGGAGTGGCGTTGTGTGTTGAATTGATTCTCAACCATACGACACCTTTTTCCGCGTATTTGGCAGCGAGGTTGTTCATGTGTCCTGCCCGATAGTGCTTTACAACAAACGGACAGCTTTCATTAAACCATTCCAGCACCACGATTTTCCCGGCATAATCGGACAGGCTGACATCCTTACCGTTCTGGTCCTTCAGTGTAAACCCGGGGGCTTTGTCCCCGATACTCAGTTTGTCGTGGGTGTGATCACCGTGTTTGTGTTTGTGTCCTTCCTCGGCAAATGAATGCAATGCCCCAAAACCCAACAGCCCGAAAGCTGCCAACAAGAAACCCAGAGCGCTTTTCATGCGAACCTCCAAAAAAATGATGAATAACGAACGCTTAACGCTTACGATTACCGAAAATCAAAAGTCAACGGGAGCAAAAAACCCGAACGTTTACCGTCAAGTTCGATTCGGACCAACATCGCTTGTCCTGTTATCGGCTCGGTCATTCCGGGTAGGATCCGAAACGGAACTTCTACTACCTTTCCTCGTGAATCGGTCTTAACCTCCGGTCTATCAAATGAGGCAAACTCAATGGCGGGTGGAAAAAAGTCGTATTCACTATCCACTTTTTGCCATCCCGCAGGTATGTACGCATAGATTACACCGCTGGATTGACCCTCGTTGAGACGAACCCCGAATTCTTTGATCGGATCCCCCGCTCCAGGACGAGCTAGTTGCTGCAACCAACCATCCACTCGGGGGTCTTTTGAACCGGATTTTCCGACTTCAAGACTCACCCGAACTGTCGATTGCTCCGCCAAACAGACATCCTGACAGACCAACCAGCTTAACCGGGCAGAAACTTCCACAGATCCCTGAACCGAACCATCAACCCGGCCTTCGGCAAAGACGACTAGTTCATCCTCATACCCGAAACTTTCCAAACCCTCCCCTGCTCGGATCCGGTGAGGTGGGGGGAACTTAAGTTCCGTACTTAACCAAACCCCCTGCGGCAATTCCCATTCCACTGTCGGAGCCAAACCCGAATCCCCGGGATTCAACCAATACATGTGCCAACCCTTTTCGATCCGAAACCGAATCGCCATCTCGAATGACGATCCGGGCGCGATCGAACTCCGATCGGGAATTAGATCTGCTGTCACTTTTGGAGTTGTTGCAGGCTGGGTTGATTGAGCGTTGGCTTGGTCTGCAATGCAAACAAGCGACAGAAAAGTACAGACCATGCATGCGGTCCATGCATCTTGCATCAAGTAACTGTAGGCTTGTCTCTCGATAAAAAACAAACTCTAGGTCACCCAAAAATTGACTTTGTTATTCAATTTGTCAGGAACACAACGGTATATTCAGCCGCGGACGGGGTGATCCGGGACGGCTACCCTTTAGATTAATGTTAAGTTGTTCAGATTTGATCCGACGTATTAATCCGTTCAATTTTCAGTTTCAATGTCATTCAAACACGACTTTGAGTTGTTCCGGGATCGGGGACCGTTGTAAAAAATGTACTCTTCTGACTTTTATTCATCCAGCACCCCGAAAGGCAGGTCGGCTGGCATGGGACGAGGGCGGTGATACTCTACCGAAGGGGTGACGGCTTGGCCGGTGCGTGAAGAATCTAGGAATGCCTGCATCAGATCAAGGACGGCCAAGGCCTGCTGACCGTTGCATCGTTCCTGACGATTGGAACGGATCGCGTAGGCCAGGTCGGCCAGGCCGACGCTTCGACCATATCCCTTGACGAACTGGTGCGGAATTTCTTCAAACTCATCTTTTTTGTTGTCATCGAACCGGCATAATCGGACAGGTCCGTCAAAGGCGTTGGGGTCGGGCACGTGTAGCGTTCCGTCCGTGCCATAGATCACAATGGGACTGGCAGCGCCGGACCCGGCACGCATTGCAAAACTCTGGATGATCGAACCGACACACCCGTTGGCAAATTCCATCATGCCCAAAACGTGGTCGGGGGTTTCGACCCGGATGGTTTTTCCCTTTTTGGGTTCGGAAAGGATGGTGCGGTGTTCACGGGTGATCGAAGCCATTCCCATGACACGTTTGACAGGGCCGAGCAGGTTGAGCAGCGCGGTCAGGTAATAAGGCCCCATATCGAACATGGGTCCGCCGCCGACTTCGTAGTAGAATTCGGGGCTGGGATGCCAGTGTTCGTGCCGCGCGAGATCATGAAAGCGGTAAAGGCAACGGGCTTGCCGATGGCACCGTCGTCGATGAGTTTTCGGGCGGTTTGCAGTCCGGCGCCCAAAAAGGTGTCCGGTGCACAACCGGTACGCAGGTTCCGGGTTTTGGCGGTTTCGATGAGTTTAAACCCTTCATCACGGTTGATTCCGAGGGGTTTTTCGGCGTAGGTGTGTTTTCCGGCTTCGATGGCCCGCAGGCCGATGGGGACGTGGGCTTTGGGGACCGTCAGATTCAGGATGATCTCGATGGATGGGTCCTGGTAGATATCGTCTACGCTGCAAACACGGGGAATGCCAAACTGCTCGGCCTTGGTTCGGGCGACTTGGGGGTTGATGTCAGCGACGGCGACTATCTGGATGATCGGGAAGTTTTTGGCTATCCCCAGATACTGGTCACTGATTTTTCCCGCCCCGATGACACCAACCCTCACAGGGTCCATGACAATTTCCTTTCGCCTTATTCGATTCAAGTGTTTATTTGATAATAATTTACATCACCATTCCGCCGTCCACACAGATGACCTGTCCGGTGACATAGCTGGCCGACTCGGAGGCCAAAAATGCTACCACCGACGCGATCTCGTCGGCATTTCCGAATCGTCGAAGTGGGATCAACTCTTTGACCCTGGTTTTGATCGTATCGGGGAGGACATCGGTCATGTCTGTCACAATAAAACCGGGGGCAACAACATTACAGGTGACCCCTTTTCCGGCGAGTTCTTTGGCGACCGTTTTGCTGAAACCGATCAATCCGGCCTTACTCGCGGCGTAATTGGCTTGACCGGCGTTTCCTGCCACACCGGCTACCGACGAAATATTGATGATCCGACCACCACTTTTACTTCGCATCAGGTAACGTGCAGCGGTTCGTGTGGCGACAAAAGCGCTTTTGAGATTGGTGTTGATCACTTCATCAAAATCGGCATCTTCCATTCGCAACAACAACCCGTCTTTAGTAATCCCTGCGTTGTTGACCAGGATGTCCAACCGACCGTGCGTCTCGGCCACTTTTTCGATGGTTTCGGCGGTTTGTTTAGGATCGGCTAAGTCGATGACCACTGCTTCTGCGGTTCCGCCCGCGTTTTTGATCTGATCGACGACGGCATTGAGCTTGTCCAGAGATCTTGCTGCGACCACCACATGGACCCCTTGACGGGCAATATGTCTGGCTATGGCTGCGCCAATCCCCCGTGAACCTCCTGTAACAATTGCGACGCGTTTATCTGTCATTGTTTCCGTCCTTTTTGATTCGATTCATTCATTTTGGCAAATCCCGCCTGGAAATAAAGCATCCACCTGTTTCGGTCATCCCTCGCAGATAAATCCTGTTGGGTTCGAATAGAAAATCCGGGAGTTATTGAAGGGCTTCTACGGTCGAAAGATTCGTCACGTCAGCCCGACGGTTTTGCTTTTTCAGTAGTCCGGTGAGCACTTTGCCTGGCGCCAGTTCAAAAAACCGGTGATCGGCTGTGTGAGCAACCTGGGCGATGGTCTGTTCCCATCGGACGGGTTTGATGATCTGCTGGACGAGCAATTCGCGGATGGAGTCGACGGTGGTGTGCCTTTGGGCTGTCACATTCGAATAGACGGGAAACACTGGTGGAACGAGTTTCACCTTTTCGAGTTCCTCGGCCATTTTATCGGCGCCAGGCTGCATGATCGGGGAATGAAACGCCCCGGCTACCTGCAACGGAACGGCGCGAAAACCCGCGGCCGAAGCGGATTCGGCAAAACGAGCGCAGGCCGACTTGCTCCCGCTGACCACGATCTGACCCGGGGCATTAAAGTTGGCAGGAACCAGCACCTCTCCTTGTGACTGTTGTTCACAAAGGGCAGTCACCTGAGATTCGTCCGCTCCCATGACTGCCACCATCGTGCTCGGGACCGCCGAGGCGGCCTCCTGCATGTAACGACCACGCGCCGCGACGAGTTTCAGACCGTCTTCGAAACTCATCACCCCGGCTAAATGCAACGCCGTGTATTCTCCCAGTGACAACCCGGCGAACTCGAACGGACCGTCACCCAATTTATTTCGGGCTTTGGCAGCGACGTAGCAGGCCACGCTCGTCACGAAAATTGCCGGTTGGGAAATATCCGTCTGGGTCAATCGTTCTTCCGGTCCTTCAAAACAGATCCTGGTCAGATCGAAACCTAGCACCTGATTGGCGCGGGAGAAAATCTCTCGGGATTCGGGGAAGGTATCAAAAAAATCCTTTCCCATTCCCACGTGTTGGGCGCCTTGACCGGGGCAGAGAATAAAAGTAGCCATGTTCTGGTCCTGTAAATGGAATGATCCTGACAATCACCGACCGACCTTCGTATTCGGCGGGGGCGTTTGAACGGTGTTACATCCTAACGACCGCATTTCCCCAGGTCAGCCCCCCTCCGAAAGCCACAAAGATCACATGATCGCCTTTGCGGATCCGTCCGGCACGGAAGGCTTCGTCCAAGGCAATCGGAATCGAGGCTGCTGAGGTGTTACCGTAACGATCAATATTGACGTAGGCTTTTTCTGAAGGCAAAGCCAGTTTTTCCATTGCACTGTCGATGATCCGCTGGTTGACCTGATGAGGGATGATCAGGCTGAGGGTCTGAGGGGTTAATTCGCAGACGGTCATCGCGTCCCGTATGAGTTCTTCGAACTTGCTGACAGCAAACTTATAGACTTCTCTGCCTTTAATTTTCATGTATTGATCACGACAGGCAAGAAGCTCCTGGGTGATGGGGTGTCGGCTTCCGGGTTTGAGGAGCATGGCTTCGGAGAGTGGACCGCCGTCGGAATGAATCTGTCCGTAGAGCAAGCCGGTGTTGGGTTCCTTGGATCGACTGACGACCACGGCCCCGGCACCGTCCCCGAAAATGATGCAGCTGGCACGGTCCGTGTAATCGGTCACCCGACTGAGCGTTTCGGCTCCGATGATCAGAACGTTCTGGAATTGACCACTTCGGACGAACGCCGACGCTGTGTGAAGCGCATAGACAAATCCCGTGCAGGCGGCCGAAAGATCGAACGCCGCCTTACCCACACAACCGAGCTGATAGGCGACCGTGCAAGCCGTCGATGGAAACATCATTTCAGGCGTAATGGTAGCCACGATGACCAGATCAATGTCATCGGGTTTTAATCCGGCCGACTCGATCGCCCGTCGTCCTGCCTGGACGGCCAAAGTGGCGGTTGATTCATTCTCCGCGGCAATCCGCCTTTCCTTGATGCCGGTCCGCTGGGTGATCCATTCGTCGTTCGTGTCCACCATCTGCGCAAGATCCTCATTGGTCAGACGCTTTTCTGG
>BPJO01000026.1 GCA_026004655.1 Phycisphaerae bacterium | reverse complement strand
GACATGTCTTCCAACGGATACGGAAATGCCGATAGTTTTCCGGTGGCTTTACGGATATCCAACAACGTGACAATATCCCAATGACGGCTTGGTCCTTGTGGACAACGGATTCGACATTCAAACGCCCCTTCGAACGTCGGTAATTGACCGGTCTGATCCGCGTCAAATCGTTTAACCGTCTGACGAGTCTGTGGGGGCATCGACTCGATCAAAAGTCGTTCGCTGACTAGATTTTCACCCCGAACCAGAATGTCGGCCCCTGCATGGTCGTCCAGTGGCGAAACCGTACCGCTGACTTCGACTGTTGCGTTTTCATTAGCACCTCCCTGATAACCGTACCCTTTGATCGACACGATTCGCAGACGGTCCAGACCGGTTTCCGGATCCTGATCGATCTCCATGATCCCGCTAGCCCGATCGATCGGATAAGGAAATCGATCGAAGGTAAAGGTCGCGTTATGGACCTGAATCTGACCCCGCAGCAACGGTTTTTGTGATGCCGAACGGGCAATTTCCAACCAAAAGCTTGCTTCACCCGCGGGTCTGAATCGGTAATAAATCTCCTGTACCGACCAGGGCATCGCGCGGATATAACGGGGAACCTCGGGAATACGAATATTCTCAGTCCGCAATGAAGAAACCTTCAGACGAAAAGCCGAGGTCGGTTCATAACCCGCGATCTGACCTTCTACCGAGAATCGGTTGTTTTCAATTCTTGCAACCAGACCGGAAATCGAAATGGATTCGTCTGTGAAAACAAATGTACCGTCCACCTCGTCGAGCTGAAGCGGTGTCGGCTGCATGGAGCGAATCAACAGACGCGCCACTGAAGACCCGCCCAACGGAGTTGAGGCAAGCCGGGAAAGGGTTGTTTCCCATCGATCGATTCTCGCCCGCTCCTTCCCCCCTATCCACTGTTCCGGGGGAACAATCAACCTTACCCCGTCCAAGTCCGTTTCCACCCGGAACCCGGCCCGACCCGAATCACGACGAAAATAACGGACTCGAGTCTCTCCGATCCGACCGGCTAGATGATACTGCTCCCAAAACCGTCGTACGACCGCGGGAAGAATCGTTTTGATCTCATCGACAAACTCCACGTCTCGTAAAACCAGTCCCAGCTGTCCGACAGAAGGTTCCAGCCAACCTTCCGCAATCGGGAAAACCCCACTGGTTCCACCACGTGACTGCAATCGGAACCGATAGATTCCTTCCGAAACGTCCGGAACCAGTTGACCCTCAATCGATAGACTCCCTACCTGGGACCTTCGTCCGTGCATGATCTGGGCATAATCAAATCGCGCGTTGCGGAGCACAATCTCAGGCAGAAACGGTTGCATCGTGAGAGTTTTCTGACCACCAGACGTGCTACGGGGGACAGCCGTTTTGAGCTTCTGAAAGTTCCACATCCCCGCATCAACATCTTCCGTCAAGTGTATTCGGGGTTCTATGGCGAGGATGCGAGTGGGTTCGATTCGCCCGATCAACAAAGCGGCCGGATTGTAGCCGACGTGTAGACTTTTGGCTTCGAGCAGAACCGAATCGGGGGTTTCCTCAGAATCCACAAGGATACGGATTCCGTCCAGACGAAGGCCTTCAAAAATCGACAAGGAAGCGTGTTGGATGGTCACCGGCCCGCCGATGAGATCCGACAGGTAAGACTGGGAAACTTGCCTGACACGTTGAGGGTCGGTGACAAACCAATAGGCACCAATCAGGGTCAGCAAAAAAATCAGTATAACGAGCGTGATTAGGGTACGCATCCGGGATCGACGTTGGGCGCTGTAGAACGGTTGTTGGGCCCGCTCAAATAACTGATCAATGGAAATCGATGCGTATTCCTTCATGCTCGTTGAGGGTCTACGGGGGACAGTTGAAACCGGTTAAACATCAACTTGCCTGCCCCACAGGCTGCTAACACCGACATCGGAACGTCGGCTGGTATACGATATCGTAAAGACCCGACCGTCATCGCGTGAATTAAGGTAAAATATACCGCTGGTATCAGCAAAATAGTTTCACCGAACGACCAACACCTCGATTAAAAAGTCCCAACCCGGCCAACACGAATAACGGTATTGTAAACCCTCCTCCTACCATCACATACGCAAGGTTCGACCCAAAATCGGCACTCAGCGGGACCGGGGACCAGGTTCGCAGGATCTTCCAACAGGCCAATTTCAGGGCGCGAACCGGGTTTTCTTGGGCATATTCAACCGCTCGTGATCTAAAATAGTCGGACCGTTGCACCTCGGTCATTGATTTCAGCTCCGGACGATCGCGGAAGCCCATTTGGTTACTCGATCCGTCGGCTATCGGATTCAGCCCGTCATAAAGCGTAATCCCCGTATTCGTGGTCGTGAACACCCATGCTCCCACGCCCGGATGAAGACGGTTTCTCAAACCCCACGGAAACAGACTCAATACCATCAAACCGATGATCACCAGAACGGACAAAAACTTTCTTGACGGCATCGGATCCAGTGGGTTGCGCAGACATTCCGCAACCAGCACCAAAAGGACCGGCAAACCGATCGCACTTGGACGGACATAAACCGACCCGATCAACAACACCACGCCTGTCATGTAAAGCCCGATCCGATTCTGCAAAATCAGAACCATCCCCCATACCAGAAGCACGGTGAACAGTGTTTCGCTGAGAATCGTTGAGCTGAAAAAAATGAGATAAGGGTTCAAAGCCACCAACGCTGCTGCCAGAACCGGTTTCCAGAAGGTGGTGAACACTCCCCGAAACGGATTCGGCACACTTGGTCAGTAAAAAAAGTACTCCCAACACCAGGGTCGTATCTAGGACGGCTTGCACCCCTCGGACCACCCGTACGTTGGCCCCACATGCAGCAATGAACACCGGATATCCGGGCATCCTGTACGCGTACACTTCCTGCTCCAGGACCGGATCATAAAAACGCATCCCCTGACCGCTTAAGATATTCCGGGCTATTTCCAGATATTCTACCTGATCCGGAAGGTTTTTCAGCGAAACGTCATCGGTCGGACGTGACAAACCCCAACCCAAACGTGCCAACAGACCCGCCACCAGAATCAGCCAGATCAGCTTCGGAAAACGCATGAACCTCAAGCCTATCATGCTGACATACCCATCACAATACTGTAGGATCAGGGCTGTGAATGACGGCTTAGACCAGTTGAAGGAAAAACTGACCAGACTTCGAGATGCGGTGCGGCAGCTGAACACCCCCTTTTCGGACAAAACCAGTCAGGATTTGTCGGCGGTGTTGTTTCATTTGTCCAGAAACCCGTCCGATCCCCCCGTTATGGCCGTCGTGGGAGGAACCGGCACCGGCAAATCGACGCTCGTCAACCGCTTGGTCGGAACCGACGTATCGGCAACCAGTTATCGCCGAACCTTTACCGCAGGACCTATCGCCATCGGACATGACGCTCTTCCTTCTGAGTTTGGTGGATTGATCCATGTTCCTGCCCCCGAAACACCCGCGCAAGGGCGTCCGGATCGGATCACTTTCATTCCCGCGCCCTCCGTCTTTCCATCATCGTCTGATCCTGATCGACACTCCCGATATTGACGGAGAACTGGCAGAGCATCACGCCGTCACAGATCGAATTTTCAGATGGGTTGATGGGGTAATCTTTCTGGTCAGTCCGGAAAAATATCAGATGCCGGAACTTCAACCCTATTACCGATTGGCAACACGCTACGGGATGGGGACATGGTTTGTCATGAACAAAGCGGATAATCCGTCCGTCGTCGAGGATTACAGGCAGTTGCTTTCACGAGAAGGAATTTCCCAGGCTCCTGTTTTTGCCTTGCCACGAGATGATTCGACCTGGCAGCCTCTTTCCGATCAGGCTTTTTCGATAGCCTGTTTGCTGTCCTTTCGTATTCAGACATCGGTTTCAGTCCATCAAACCCGTATTGTTGACATGTTCGGACGTATTCAGGATCAGTTCCTGAACCCCCTGACGGACCGCCGACAGCGTATCGACCAGGTCATCCGTAACATCCGCTCGATGGGTTATTCCACGGTTGACGTGGACGTGCATCCGGTGACCCGGCAACTCCAGAGACGGATGCGGGAAAAAAGCGTTCTTTATCTCATGGGACCCCAGCGAGTGCTGGATCGGGTTAGATCGGTTCCTGCGCTTCTGGTCCGACTACCCAAATCCATGTGGAACTGGACTAAAACCGGTGAACTCAAGCTCCCGGATGTCGTCTTGCACTCTTCGCAGGACTCTTTACCCGACTTTCGGGCAATTGTTGTTGAACAGTACCAGGCCTTTCAGAGCCGTATCGATGATCTGCTTCGTTCGTATACTTTTTTGCAATCCCCGGAATGGAAAATCCCACCCGAGCAGGCTGGACGGATCGTCGAACAGGAACTGAATGACCTGCAGCAATGGCTTGAAACCAAATGGAACGCCACTCCCCGGGATACAGCTGTGCTCAACAAAATTCTCAAAATCATTCCAGGCGGCAACAAAGTAACCCGATACTCCGAGGCAGCTCCCTACCTGCTGACCGGATATTTAACCATGTCCGGCGCGATTTTCGGACACCTGGATCTGCTGGCTTTGGCGGGTTACAGCGGTGTCGTCACGTTGTTCCATCGGCTCAGTGACGAAGTCGCATCCCGAACCCGACAAACTAATCGTCATATCACACGACGTTACTCCGCTTTGATCCACCAGCAAATCCAGCAAGTGATCGATTGGCTGGATCGTCAAGCCCCCTCCCGTGCGAAACTGGACAAAATCGAAGACCTCTTGGATCAGGTTCGATCTGACGTCCCCCATTCCCTTAATCGGTCCATATCAACCCGAGGCACTTGAGTACCTGCACTGATTACAATACGGATAAAATACGTAGGATTTACGAATGTCTGAACCGATCGAACCATCTCCGAACGAAACCACCGATGACACGGAATTATCCGAAGAAGGGGAACTGCGTGAGTTTCGATTCAAACTGGGAAAAAATCTGACCCGAAGGCTTGATCAGTATCTGGTCGACAGGATCGGGTATTTGTCGAGAAACGAAGTTCAACGGTTGATTGAAGACGGACTGGTGAAACTCAATGGCAGGACGACCAAGTCATCCGTCAGGCCTCGTGAGGGGGATGTTGTTGAGGTTTCGGCCCCTCCACAGAAAATCGAGCAACTGGTCCCGGAACCAATGCCCTTGGAAGTGCTTTACGAAGATGAGTATATGATGGCCCTGAACAAGCAGGCCAACCTGGTGGTGCATCCTGCCCGGGGACAATGGACCGGAACACTCGTCAATGGTTTGGCCTGGTATGGTAGTCAGTGGAGTACGGTTAATGGCACCTGGCGGCCGGGGATTCTTCATCGCCTGGACCGAAACACCACCGGGGTTATTCTTATCGCTAAAGCCGATGAGGCCCATTGGCGGCTGGCCAGACAGTTCGAGAACCGAACGATCCAGAAAACCTACCTGGCGATCTGCCACGGCATACCCCCCATGCGCAGTGACGTAATCAACATGCCGATCGGTAAAGATCGATACGTCCGCGAAAAGCAGGCGGTTCGGAAAATCGAAAACGGGGGTCGAGAAGCCGTCACTTTGTATGAAGTGCTCCAAACCCTGCACACCCCACCCGGACAGGAGGTTTTTCGGTTCCAGAAAAGCACCTTCGCCAATGATCAGCATTATAAAACCCCCGGGGGAGCATTTACGCTCATCAAACTATCTCCTAAAACCGGACGAACTCATCAGTTACGTGTACACTTGTCGTATATCGGGAACCCGATCGTCGGAGACACCATGTATGGTGGGCAAATTGTCGCAGAGAATGTCTCCCCCGACGCCCCCGAACCCTTTATTTTCGCCCGACAAGCCCTTCATGCTTACGAAATCACTTTTACTCACCCCGTTTCCCTTGAGTCGATGACCATCACAGCCCCTTTGCCAGGGGATATGAAACGACTCTGGTCTCTGATTAAAAAAGCATCTGGTGAGCAATCCGTATCGGAATCGGATACAATATTCCAACGTTAGATTCGTTTCACCGAAAGAGGTATCACCATGTTTCATCTGCCCCTTGCGTTGTCGATGCCCGGTCCGTTTGAGCTGATCCTTCTCACAGGATTGGGTCTTTTATTTTTTGGAAAACGACTTCCCGACGTCGGACGCAGTATCGGTCAGACCATCGTTCAGTTTAAAAAGGGTTTTAAACGAAGCCGAGGCTGAGATCAACAAACCGGTACAGTCTAAACCTTCTGACGAACCGAAAAACAGCTGATCCGGTCCCATGCATTCGCGTACCCCGCCGCGCAACCGACTGGCCAAGATTTTGCCCGACCATTGGCGTAAGTTTTTGGTCCAACAAGGGTGTCCCAAACGTAAGTATACCGCAGTCTGCAGGGCAGTGCTTTCGGACGGTAGGGTCATCGACGACCTGATTATCGAAGAAGGCTGGGTTATTGCTTTGTCTAGATCGGGTTTGGCAGGAACATTCGAGCAGCGGATCGATTTTGATCCCCGGACCATCGACGATTTGACCCTGAAACAAGTCGTCTGATCGACATCAATCTCATTTGCAGCCTATGGTCAGATTTTCACCCGGATAAACCCGAATGTCAGAACTCAAAGAATTGACCCAGCAACTTTTGGACTTCCGTAAAGAACGGGATTGGGAACAATTTCACAATCCCAAGGATCAGATTCTGTCTCTGTGTCTGGAAGCTTCGGAAGTGCTCGAGCTGGTCCAATGGCGTAATGGTTCTGAGTTGCAGCGGCACCTTTCCGAATCGAAAGAGCAGTTGGCTGACGAACTGGCTGACGTGCTGGGATGGGTGTTATTGATCGCGCACGATCAGGGAATCGACCTCCCAAAGGCAATGGAAAACAAGATCCGCAAAAACCATGCCAAATATCCGGTGGAACAGGCACGTGGGGAAAGCCGACAAATACACACGTTACCAGACCTGATTCCCGGTGTTGCTCCCCCGTTATTTCCATGAGCCTTCTTGAAACCTTCCGGTGAATTGTCACCATAAAGGTATGAATAAAACGATTCTTGTCACGGGTGCTGCCGGGTTTATCGGGTCGCACGCAGCCCAGGCGCTGATCCAACGCGGGTATCGGGTTGTCGGCGTGGATAACTTTTCCGACTTTTACGACCGTTCCTGGAAGGAAATGAACCTGAAGTCCATTCAAGGCGACAAACTTGACGTGGAAGAAATCGACATTACTTCAGGGGATGAAATCAGCAAACTGGTGAGACTCGTTCGACCTTGGGGCATCCTTCATCTTGCAGCCATGGCCGGGGTGAGACCTTCGATCGAGCAACCCGCCTACTATGCGAAGGTGAACGTTGAAGGAACCACCCACTTGCTCCAAGCGGCAGTCAAGACAGGGGTCGAAAAGTTCGCCTTTGCTTCCTCTTCCAGCGTGTACGGAAATGCCAAGAAAGTCCCCTTCAGTGAAGAGGATCCGGTCGAAGAGCCTATCAGTCCCTACGCAGCGACCAAACGCGCGGGCGAATTGGTCTGCTATACGTTTTGGCATCTGTACAAGCTTCCGATTGCCAGTCTGCGATTCTTCACCGTTTACGGACCACGACAACGCCCGGACCTAGCGATTCATAAGTTCACCCGACTCATTTCCGCAGGTAAACCGGTCCCATTTTTCGGTGACGGGACCACCTCTCGCGATTATACCTACGTCGATGACACTGTCTGCGGCATTATTGCAGCATTGGAAAAAGTTCAAAGCTTCCGCATCTACAATCTAGGGGGAAGTCATCCTGTCAGCCTTAATGAACTTATTGCCGAACTCGAACGGGCGATCGGGAAAAAAGCCATTCTCGACCGCAAACCGGCCCAACCGGGGGATGTCGAACGAACCTACGCTGACCTGACACGCAGCAGCCATGAATTAGGCTATACCCCCCAAATCTCCCTCCCCGAAGGTTTGCGACGATTTGTCGCTTGGTATAACGAATACGGACACCTTTACAAAATGCCCGGAGAAGCCAAATAATTGATGTATCTTTATTTATCCGTTCTTCGATCCTGATCGATCAGATCAAATCCGTATCATTGTCGGGCTGACAATAACTTTGTAATTCGGATAAGAACTCGTACATCGCGACCCCGGCATTGTGAGCCGGATCATCTCCGTCATGTAAAAACGTAAAATGATGGTGCTGGGCAGCGCAGGCAATTTCTTTTAACAAAGGCAGATACCTGCTTTGCGTCAAAGCCGTGTGATAATGTCCCCGAAAATGCTCGTACCCGTCCGGGTGTTCTCTGAACCAACGAGTAATCTGACGGGAAGGCCCTAGATGACAAAGCACATGATCAACCTTGCACCATTCACGTAGATCTCGAGCCAATCCATGTGATTCAATCCAGATGCGTTGCCCGTCATCGGGTTCGACCGGATCTAACAGGTGTTTGACCTTGATCATGGTATAACCTCCAATTAATCCTACGCTAGGTCCGAGTCTGTGAATCGGAGCACAATCTTTAAAAACAATGAAACCGCCTTCGAAACCAGGACCGAATAAATCCCCCAGGGTCGACTCTGACAGTTTTTTTTCTTGCCTAATCCGATCGATCAAAATTAAATTATTAATATGCAGACGGCGGGTTTAGTCGTCCGAAGGACAGATCGACATGGACTGCACCCCGGTTGGTTTTTCCCCCGATCGGTTTTTGTGAACCTCTTTCATAACAGGCCCGAAAGAACTGCATCAATGGATCGGCCTGGTTCGACATCGAGGAAGTGTCGTGATGGGTAAGCGTCTTTATGTCGGGAATCTGCCCTACAGCGTAGATAGCTCACAGTTACAACAGTTGTTCGAACAACACGGAACCGTTGCCAGTGCACAGGTGGTCAGCGACCGGGAAACCGGACGCAGCAAGGGTTTTGGGTTTGTCGAAATGAGCACCGAGGAAGAAGCCCGAAACGCCATCAATGCTTTAAACGGACAACAATTCGAAGGCAGAGCTTTGACCGTCAATGAAGCCCGTCCGAAGGAAAACTTTGCCCCCGGCAACCGCGGTAGTGGAGAAAGACGAGGGAGTTACGGTGGTGGACGGGACCGAGGCCAAGACCGAGGACGACGAGATCGATACTGAACAAACCTTCTCCCTACACCATAACCAAGTGCCCTGATTGAAATACCCCTTCTCACGATTCATAATTGACCCGGGTCAATGAGGTTTTTCAGTCTTTTTTGAAAATTGCCTTAGCCGGATCGGCGGTTGCCCGACAATTCTTCCTTTTTTCATAATCCTTTTCAAAGTAACAGCTTATGTTTCCATATCGGGTAAAATTGCCTAAGATTGTCCTCGTCCGATTCGTGTTCCTTCAGGGGCAATAACTTGGCGAAAATTTGAAATGTACAGGAAATCGGTCAAGCTATTGTTCAAGTAATCGGGTCCTTTCGAACCCGAAATTGTGCCGAGCTGTTTAACAAGGCCCCTGACGTTATGGGATGGTTTCGACAAATCGGATTCCGAAGAGCTGAGATCCGAAAAAACAGACCCGATCGCGAAGAGACGTGGTTGGATTGGTTTCAACGAACCGAAAACCAGTATCCGCTTCTAATTGCTTTAGGTTTTGCGGTTTGCGCCATTGCCATCCTCATGTGGCGTCCGAACGTCATGCCTTGGAGGGTCGGTCAATACGTTCCTCATGATATTGTTGCCCGGGTCGATTTTTCGTGGTCTGATCCGGACGCCTTGAATCAAGCCCGGATCGAAGCTCGCCAACTTGAACCCCGCATTTATAAAGCCGTTTCTCCTGACCCCCTTCAACTGATTCAGGAAGACCTCAAACGACTCCCCGAGTGGGTAAAAAACAAGCACCCCGACCAACTCGATGAGCCGTACCGTAGTTTTCTTGATGCTGCTAGCATCGTCGAACTTCAAAAATATTCCGACGAATCCCACAAAAACCAGTGGGACAACGCCGTTGATGCCTTTATCGAACAATTGCGTCTTCAACGACTGATCATTATTCCTGCCGAACAGCGTCAGCAGGAGCGCAATCGGGTTATCCGTGTTCAGGGGCAAGATGCGGTCCACGTGGAGGAAACACTTTCCCCCGACATGACCGAGCAGTTGCGGGCCCGACTGTCCCGACCGGCCGATACCAGTTTTCCTACAATTCTTTATCCCCGGATCGTGGGAATCACACTAGCCAAACTGCAACCCAACTATGTTTTAGATCCGCTTGCGACGGCTGAGGCCCAGAACCGTGCCGCAGCTAATGTGCCCGAATCCCGCGGGGAATCCGAACTCCGTGCCAATATGACCATCGTCAATAAAGGCGAAATTAAGGCAGCAGATTTCATCAAACTCCAGGCAGAGCACGAAGCTTTCCTGCAATCGCTCGGTTTTCGGGTGTGGATTCAACGGATCGGTCTGGCGGCGACCGTCCTTGTGCTGACAGCCGTCATGTCGGTTTATATAGCGCGTTATCAGACCCGAATCGTCCGCAACCATGCTCGCGCGTTGGGTTTGGCAGCACTTCTGCTTGCCATGCTTCTGTTGCCTCAACTGACCGGTCTTGGGACCATGCCGTCTTACGTTTTTGGGATCGCGCCCACGATCATGGTCGCAATGATCCTGGCTATCGCGTATGACCAGCGTTTTGCGATGGGGATCGCCGCGGTTCACGGGATCCTGGCGACCATTGCCGTCGGAGAGGGTCTGGAGTTTTATCTGATCATCCTGACCGGTGTCGTGACCTGTTGTTATTTGCTTGAAGATGTGCGAACCCGAAGCAAACTGGTCGAAGTCGGCGGAGCTACCGCCACCGCCATGATGGCTGCCACGTTTGCGGTCAACCTGTTGACCATGGACCCGATCGCGTTCGTGGTCAAGAACGCCATTTATTCCGGGGCCGCCGGACTCGCCGTCGGGTTTATTGCACTGGGAATCCTTCCTTTTATCGAGAGGTTTTTCCGGATTACCACCAGCATGACCCTTCTGGAGCTGGCCGATGCTTCGCACCCGCTGTTGCGCCGACTGGCGTTGGAAGCACCCGGAACCTACAACCACAGCCTGCAAGTTGCCACACTCGCCGAAGAAGCCGCCGAAGCCATCGGGGCCAACTCTTTGCTGTGTCGCGTCGCTGCCTATTACCATGATGTGGGTAAAATCAACAAGGCCGAGTACTTCGTCGAGAACCAGTCCAACCCCGACGGAAATCGTCACCTGAATCTGTCCCCAAACGTCAGCCTGCTGATTATCATCGGACACGTCAAGGACGGGATCGAACTGGCCAAGGAATACGGTCTTCCGACCAGTCTGTTACCGTTCATACAACAGCATCACGGCACCACCCTGGTGGAGTTTTTCTACCACCGGGCACGGATGAGCAAGGGTTCGGAACCCGACCCGCTCGAACAGGAAGTCCAGGAACATCAGTACCGTTATCCCGGTCCCAAACCGCGAACCCGCGAAATCGCTATCCTTATGCTGGCCGATTCCTGCGAGTCGGCCTGTCGGGCGATGGAAGAACCCAACGCCAGCCGAATCGAGGCACTGGTCCACGACATGGCTATGAAACGTCTGTTAGACGGACAGTTTGATGAATGCGATATGACTTTCCGTGAGCTGGAGTTGATCGAAAAATCTCTCGTCAAGAGCTTGCTGGGGCTTTATCATAACCGTATCGCGTATCCATCCGACAAACCATCCGGCTCGAACACAACTGCAACCACTATCCCTGCTGCTGCTAAAACCGCCTGATCATGTTATCCACGTCCTTTGATTCCAGGAGATCTTCTCAACAGCCCCGTACGGTTTCGTTGAGCTTTAACGGGACGGTGGGTAAACGATACGTCCCGTTTCTACGAAGGTATCTCAAAAGAGCCATACCACTGATTCGAAATGCCCCATCGGATATCTCCATTGCGCTGGTGAATGACGCACGCATGAGTGAATTACACCTGCGTTTCATGAATATTCCCGGACCGACTGACGTTCTGACGTTTGAGCTTGATCACAATCCCTCTTCCGGTCGATGCGTCAGTGGGGAAATCGTTATCTGTGTACCCGAAGCGCGACGACAAGCCTCGCGGCTCGGTCACGCCTTGGAGCACGAACTGCTCTTGTATGCTCTGCATGGAATATTGCATTTGTGCGGTTACGACGATAGAAACAGGCAATCGTACCGACGTATGCACCGGACAGAAGATCGGATCCTGACCGCGATCGGAATCGGTGCCGTCTTCACCCGATCGGGAACAAAATAAACTATCCATGTCACTCACATTGACACTCATTCTGATCGCGTTGTGTGCCAGTTTGTCGCTGGTCTTCTCGGTGTTGACCTATTCACTGCGTGACTTTTCCCGTGCTCGATTAGAAACGGCTTTGTCGAGACGCAACAAGAACATGTGGTTGGACCCGACGGTCGAACACGCCGGCGAGTTGGCTTTTTTGACCTCATCGCTTCGCCTTTTACTGAATCTTGCGGTTCTGTTGTTGGCGCTTGACGGTGTGCGTCCATACGGATGGGCCTTGTGGGTGGAATACACGGTCGGAGCGAGTACGGCTGCGTTGATTACCTTGTTTTCGTCCGTGGTATTGCCCCACGCCCTAGCCAACCAGGCCGGGGAAACGATCATCGCCCTCCTGGTACGCCCTTTGCATGGTTTGAGGATCGTTTTCAGTCCGTTGGCGAGGCTGATGCACGCCACCGAGCGCCTGATCGCCAAAGCTACCGCCCATCCGGATACCGATGAAGCCAAGGACCAGGCCGAGGAGGAACTGCAGTCGGAATTGCTCGCGGTAGTGGAAGAAGGTGAAAAAACCGGTGTCGTGGACGAAACCGAACGTGAAATGATCCAGTCGGTGATCGAGTTTTCCGACACGACCGTCGCGGAGGTCATGACCGCCAGACCTGATATTGTCGGCCTTCCGGTCGATTCATCTCTGGAAAAAATCCGGTCCGTGATCGAAGAATCCGGTCACTCACGGATCCCGGTCTATGAAGGATCTCTCGACCATGTCATCGGGATTCTGTACGCCCGTGACCTTTTGCGTTACGTCGGAGAAAAACCCAAGGCGTTCGACATCCGCTCGGCCATTCGTCAGGCGTTTTTTGTTCCCGAATCTAAGCTGGTTCGGGATCTACTTCAGGATTTTCGTCTTCAGAAAGTTCATATCGCGATCGTACTGGATGAATACGGCGGAACGGCCGGTCTGGTCACCATCGAAGATCTCCTCGAAGAACTGGTCGGTGATATCTCGGACGAACACGAAGGCATCGAGCCGGCCGTCTTCAAACGCATCGACGATTCGACCGCGGAAGTCGATGCCCGAATCCATATCGATGAACTGAACCGTCTTCTGGGCACCCGTCTGCCAGAAAATCAGGGTTATGACACGCTCGGGGGATTCATCAGCACCCACCTCGGACGCATTCCCCAGGCAGGAACCCAATTCGAATACGATGGTTCATTGTTCGTGATTCTCGAAGCCGAACCTCAACGTGTGACTCGTGTTCGCGTAGAAGTACAACCCGCAGTATCGGTTTGAGCGACATAACTACTTGATCGTTCGTCTAGAGGACAATAACGACATTTCCGGATTCGTCGATCTCAACCTTGTAGACGGCCACCCGTCCGTGACGATCATACAGTCCTTTTCCGGACGGAATATCGAACTCCCAACCGTGCCAGGGACATCGAAGCACTCGACCGTGGAGTGCGGGAATAAACTCTGTCACATTACTCGGAGCGTGCGTGGCATGGATTGTGCCCCGACACAATTGTGCGCCTTCATGTGGGCAGACGTTTTTGATCGCGTAGAACTGTCCCCCGATATTGAACACACCTATACCCTGTTTTCCGTCATCCACGATCCGTCGGTCCCCCGGTTTTAGTTCATCGCGATGACAAACGACAAGACGTTGTCCTGTCCGAGACTTGGGAGGCTGAGCCGATTCGACGTACTTGAATGCCTTGCAGATCGTGAGATCTTCCTGGCCGTACGAGGTAGGAATGAGTTCCGACAATGATTTTTGTGACGCTTTATCACTCATGAGGTTAGTGCGTTACAGGGGGTTTCCTCGAGAGTAGGTAAACCAAACGTCTCTGCCGCATTGTCATACATAATCCGTCGGAGCAGTTTCGGATCGATGTTTCGAGGAAAGACCCGGTCCGGGTCGTCAAAATCCCAATGAGGAAAATCTGTGGCAAAACACACCGTCTTCTCGGCATGAATCATCTCGAAGATCTGCAACAGGTGTTCCGGGCGGTGGGGTTCTTCTAAAGGTTGGGTTGTGACGCGAATATTTTCGAAGATGTATTCGCTAGGCAGCTTCTTGAGCCAGGGCACTGTAAAACGCAATCCTTTAAAGTTTTTCTCCATTCGCCACATGGTATGACACAGCCAAGCGATCCCCCCTTCGCAGAGAATGAACTTGAGTGTCGGGAACTTTTCAAAAACCCCTTCGGTAATCAGGTTCACCAGATGTGCCTGATAGGTCAGAGGGATTAATGTGTGCCATTCGAAGTAATTGCTAGGTCGTCCGACTGGGGTGCATGATCGTAGTGCGCCTTCGTGTCCGGGATGAATCGTGACCGCCAGTCCGTGCTCTGCAGCCGCTTCATAAATGGCATGGTAACGACGGTGACCGTAAAGATCGTCACTCTCGCCGCAAATACATAATTGAACCATCTGCTTGTGAGAAGCGCACCGTCTGATCTCTTTGACCGCTTCCTTGGGGTCTCGCATATTCACACTGATCGAACCAAGATATCGGTCATCGGCTGACAGCCAGTTATCGATCAACCAATCGTTCCAGGCAATAGCCAGTGCATTCCCGACGTCTATCTGATTTGTCAGGGAGACGCGCATTCCGGGAGGTTGGATCACCGCATAAGCAATCCGATGAGGGTCGAGGTGATCGATCACGGTCTGCTTCGGATCCAGACAAACTGCGTCTCGTCGCTCGGCCGAACCTGAGGGATTCGTATAACCGGTGGTTGGCTGACCGGCTAGATGCTGACGAATGGCTTCTTGAGCGTATTTGGGTATGTAAGGATCCAACGGACAAATGTTCGAGTCCCTCGGATGAATATCCATATCAATGATCGGGAAATCAGCCATAATTCGGTCTCTATATGTTAATGTCTTTTTCGACGGGGGATAGAGAATATTTTACGCAAAAGCTATCTATTTTGCGCATAATCAAACGACCAACATCATGATGACGAACCGATACATTTATCGTGATCCTTCGGTCGGGATCGAGTTTTTATCACAGGTTCATTTTCGATTCGACGCCGTGGGGAACTTTCACACCCATCCACAAACTCAGTTTTTATGGGTTTTGAGTGGTTGTGTCAGCCTTCAAATGGGATCCGACATGATACGTCTTGGTATCGGAGATGTTGCCATTATCCCGGAGGGCACACGGCACCGAGTGCCTTCGACGACTGATGACCGGGAGGTTGAATTGCTGGATCTGCGCATTTCCGCCCATCATCATTCCGATCTGTGCCGTTACATCGCATCACATGTCTGGAAACCGATTATTCATATCCACTCCCGCGAACAAGAATATCTTGTCAAAAGGCTAGCTAAAGAAGTCTCCCAACAGACCTCTGGTCATCGTGCGACAGTTCTTGGGATCATCTGGTCGTTGCTCGGAATGCTGGTGAAGGGAATGAATCCACCCAATAGTGACACACTCGACCGAAGAATCACCACAGCGGAACAGTTCATGCTGTCCAATTTGAATCGGTCGATTTCCATTCGGAAGGTTTCCGAGGTCTGCAGATTGTCTGTGTCACAACTGGACCGTCTCTTTCGAGCACATGTCGGCGAGAGTCCGACTAGTCGTTTAAGGAACCTGCGTATTCAGCGTGCCGAAGAGCTGTTGGTGCTCACTTCACTGAGTATAAAACAAATTGCGTCGCACTGCGGTTTTGTATGTCCGAATCACTTTTCGCGGGTTTTCAAGTCTCAAATCGGTTTGACACCGGGTCAGTACCGTCGGAGGCACGCTCAACAGGCGAAATCCGTTTGAAAGTGCCGAACGAGATTGACAAACATTCTCACCCCGACGCTCAAAGCGGCGTCGGTGAAATCGAACCGGTCGCTGTGTAAAGACGGATAGACTTCGCGATCCTCCGGGCATACCCCGATCATGAAAAAACACCCGGGAACGGATTCAAGATAGTAAGCAAAATCCTCGCCCCCCATTGAAGGACGAGAGGCCTGAATGTATCGGTCCTGACCCACCACCGAAAATGCCGTCTTCCGAACGTATTCGGTCATGCGAGAATCGTTGACGGTAGGCGGATAACCTTCGGTCCATGAAACATCGGCACGACAATCGTGGGCCGACGCGATCGCATGACAACGTCTTTGAACCAAGTTCTGCACCTGCGAGCGCGCCGTCGGGGTCAGCGTTCGGGATGTCCCAGTGATCCTAGCGGTGTCCGGAATGATGTTCGTAGCAGTCCCCGCATGAAATGTACCGACAGTCACCACCACCGGTTCGGTCGGATCGATGTCACGACTGACGATGTGTTGCAGATTGATCACTGCTTCGGAAGCAGCCACAATCGGATCACGCCCGAGATGGGGAAACGCTCCATGGCATCCGACACCGGAAAAAGTAACTTCGAACTGATCCGTGGCAGCAAGAATCGGACCCGGACGGGATGAAACCCATCCGACTTTCAATCCCGGCCAGCCGTGCAATCCAAAAATGGCCTGCACTTTCGGACCTACGGTACCATCCAACACACCCGCCCGGACAAGACGACCTGCCCCGCCTCCTCCCTCCTCGGCCGGTTGAAAAATCAGCTTGACGCATACGTCCAGACGGTCTGCTTGATGTCGTAGTACCTCGGCTGTACCTAGGAGAATCGCGGTATGACCGTCATGTCCGCAGGCATGCATCATTCCGTCATGAGTCGAAGCGTAAGGCAACCCGGTTTGTTCACGGATCGGCAAGGCATCGATATCGGCTCTGAGCGCGATACAGGGTTTGCGTAAATCCCCGATCCAGGCGATGGTCGCCGTCGGAGAATCTGCTAAGCCCTCGATAAACTCGATATTTTTTTGAGCTAATTCCTCTCGAATCAAGCCAGACGTCTTAAACTCTTCGTACCCGATCTCCGGAATCTGATGCAATCGGTGCCTCAGATGAATCAGATGCTGCAGATCCAGAGCAACAACGGGATCAGAACTCATTTGCTTCAAGGTATGAACTGCACGGGTATCAATCAACAATAAAACTCCAACACCCGAGCATGATATGAATAAACCTCGTTGATTCGGGTTTCGTTCAGGTAGACGGGAATAACGTAAAGAAGACACCGGGAATTACCCACGGTGTCTTCCGGAGGGGAGAAAATGCGCCGCTGCGCTATGCTTCTAAATTACCTATTTTATCGTATCGATACACTCCAAAAAGTCAATCTGAAGTTACATATTTAACAGCTTTAATCTCATCGATCTTTTGAATTGAAGAACTTTAGAAAAACCCGTATTTCCACCTTTAACCATCTTATGATTGAAATGATTGATTTTTCAGTTTATTCAGTTGTGATTGAAAAAAAGAGACGACCGATCTCGAATTATAACTTTCTTCTAACACTTCTTGAACATGGATGGGACTTCCCCAGGTTTGACAGACTTCTTGTGGTTCGAAGATGGCTCGAACCATCGATTTTCGAAATGATGTACCGGACTGATAAATCGGAATGACGGGGGCTTGGCTTCGGAGAGCAAGAACGCCCACACCCTCTTGAAATCGGATCATTTCGGGACTCGTCGAAATACGTCCCTCAGGAAAAATGCCCAAAACATGTCCCTCGCGTAAAACGCGCAATGCGGACCGCATGGCAGTGGTATCACGTCCGTTTCGGGCAACAGGAATAGCCCGTATGACTCGAAACAGTCGGTTTAAAAAGGGTAAATGGTAATATTCCTGAGCTACCATCCAGACCACCGGACGAGGAACAACCGCCTGGATGAGGATCGGGTCCAAGCTGGAAATATGATTGCAGATCAGGATGACCGGTCCTCGACGAGGAAATCGAACATCCCCCGAAACGACGAGTCGATGATATCCGCGAACCCAAATCCGATTAATTGCATGCAAACCCCGGATCAGGGCTGAGGATTCATGATCGGTCGAGGTGGATCGATATAGCACAATAACTCCAAAAGAGTAAGAAAATTATCCTAACAAATGGTCGAGTGACTCATTCTCGATGGGTAAATACGACTCCTCGAATATCTTTTGGGGCACCCCATAAAACGATATTTTTCAGTACAACCGATATTAAATTTTAATCGATGCCCAAGTGGGCTCTTCCATCGACCGATACCCGAAAAAGCGCAAGGTTTAGTCATTTTGTGGAAGTTATCAAAATTCTCATTTGGGGTTGCTAACCCTGCATGGGATACGTCATCATATAAGATGATAAGTTGAAAGGTTGTACGGATACAGCCGCCGGGACAGGTGGAAGCTTGACCGGTCGTGTCAATCTTGGATGACCCGGTTAATCCGATAAGGTTTAGCCGATCAGGAGTCAGGAGAAAGTTGAGCGCTATGTTGATGCGCTATCAGGAAGCATCCTTTGAGACCGAAGCGGGTCGAGAAGTCGAAGAAACTTCGGCTTACTCACGTCCCGTCGTTTCATCCTCTCCCGATTCAGAGCATGCTCGGTCATCCGATTCGGCTAATCTGGACGAAATGACTTACATTCCCGTCGTTCGTCTCATGGGGGTTGAACTCCACGCAATCACCGAGAAAAAGTGCATCGATCTGATTCTGAAACGTCTGGATGAAGGAATCGGGGGAACGGTCGTTACACCCAATCTAGATATCTTAAGACGGTGTACCAAGGACCTGATGTTTGCCACTCTTGTATCTGAATCGGATTTGGTCGTAGCCGACGGGATGCCTCTAATATGGGCTTCTCGACTTCAGGGCACGCCCTTACCGGGAAGGATTGCCGGCTCAGACCTGATCTATTCTTTATCCGAAGCAGCAGCACACCGGGGACGTTCGATTTTTTTACTCGGGGGTGATCCGGGTGTTGCCGACGGTGCTGCACGCATTCTTCAACAAAAATATCCAACTCTCAAAATCGCAGGAACGTATGTACCTCCGTTCGGATTTGAAAACAAATCCGAAGAAATGAGCCGGATGATTGATGCCCTGACAAAATCCAAACCAGACATCGTCTGGGTCGCGCTGGGATCTCCCAAACAGGAACAGCTGATCCATCGGATTCGGGGGGTGCTCCCCTCGAGCTGGTGGTTGGGTGTGGGTATCAGCTTCAGTTTTCTGACCGGAGACGTCAAACGAGCTCCCAAATGGGTACAAAAGCTGGGTCTGGAATGGTTTCACCGTGTGATCCAGGAACCCAAACGATTATTCAAACGGTATTTCATTCATGGGTTGCCTTTCGCTGTCCGTTTGATGATTTCAGCGGTCACAAACCGAAAGTTCGGTTCAGAATCCCTTCCGATGGCAGGTCACCGACATCGCAATCGATGGACCGCGCGTCCAACCCCATCCCCTTCAGGTCAATCGGTGGTCACGGGCAGCCCCGAGGAATCAAAAACCCCCTCCCTATCAGAATCAGAGATTTCGCCCGTTCCGCCATCCGATTCAGACCGTTTGTCCGGAAACGTACTGGTCTTTTCTCGAAGTGATTCCACTTTGCTGGGTCGAGGTCTGAAACGGTTAAAGGCGGTCATTTTGTTGGGTGGCAAAATGCGAGAATCCCCGCTCAGTGTCGCCATCCGACGTTCGCGCCTTGATCTGCCTCTGGATGAAAATACAACGATCTTGAATCATTGGTTGAATCAATGTCATGAGCTGGCTGGTCGGGCTTTGCTAGAAAGCCTGACTGTTCGCGTTTCCGTGGACAAAACCTCCATTGAACCCAAGGTCATTGATCCGAGATTTACTTCCATGGTTCAGATTGAACGAGACCGGGCCAGTTTTCGCGGAACCGGAGGGTTGGTGGCGGATATTGCTTCTGACTACGACGATGACGACCTACTTTTGGTCGGAAGTGCCCATCAGGTGCTTCTTGATCCTTTATGGGCCATTGCCGCAGCATTAGATCACAAAACCGGCGATTTTACCCTCATCAGTCATCGGGATGGAACGGCTAGTGGTTTGATGCTGTTTTCTTGTCGGACCGTCCGTGAGATCTCCAAAGTCGGGTTCATCGACCTAAAAGAACAAGCCCTTCCACAGATCGCTAAACATCATGACGTTCGAGTCGTGCACTGTCGACAACCCACCGGATTGCCTCTGTTCACACTCTCCGATTACATCACTGCGTTACAACAATACTACCGTCGTCGAGAACGCCGACGGGCCCGAATGAGTATTCTTGCCGAGGATCACAGCCGACACTTTGTGATCGTCGAACAGGGCGCGACCGTCGCTGCGGATTCTTATCTGCATGATACGGTCGTTTTGAAAGATGCGGTCATCGAACCCGGAGCAGCTGTGGTCAGGTCTTTGGTTTGCCCCGGTGCGGTCGTGCCTCGGAATAGGACGGTAATCGATCAATTGGTGAAAGGTTCATCCAACTGACGCTCCCAATATCAGGATTCTACGAATAAAGTTTTAGATTGCTGTCCTGACCGGTCAAAATGTCGATCAATGAATGTGATTTAAGGTGTCGGCCGGTCTGTCGATCAGTGGCCGACGCGTTTGGTTTTAAGTGATTAATTGGCAAAGATTTATGACGATCGGGTTGAAGTTCCAACGGTTGACCGCCTATCACGCGATTCTGGCTTGGTGTGTAGGACTTTTGGGGATTGCTGTTACTTATCGGGCGTGGGACAACATCTTTGAAATTGCTTGGGATAATCCCGAATATCAGCACGTATTTCTTGTACCTCTGATTGCGGTTTTTCTTGCTTGGGTTCGTCGTGGGCGTTTGAGATCCGTTCAGGTCAATGGCGTAATCCTTGGACCCATTCTGGTGGGGATGGGCTGGTTAATCGGTAGCTGGGGATTTAATCACCGTACGCAAATTCTGTTCCACACCGGAGCCATTCTGGTCCTAATCGGGTGTGTGGTTAGCGTATTGGGAAAACAAGTGTTGTTCCGTTTTCTTCCTGTGGCTTTTGTCTTGCTGATGATGGTCCCGATGCCCGGAACGGTCCGATTGGCGATTGCCGACCCCCTTCAACAATGGACCGCCCGTTTTGCCAGTTGGTTTTTGTCGTTATTCGGCGTGGAAACCCAGGTCGCCGGTGCCTTGATGATGATCAACGGACAACGGGTCATGATCGCCGAAGCCTGCAACGGGATGAGAATGGTTCTTCCATTACTCCTTATAGCATATGGGTTTGCGTTCGGTTTACCTCTGCGTACAAGTGTTCGGATATTGATCATTCTCGCCAGTCCCTTGGTGGCGTTGGCTTGCAATATCATCCGTGTGGTCCCGTTGGTCTGGTTGCAAGGACAGGGAGAACTCGCCCGGTCATGGGGAGAGCGTCTTCATGAACAAAGCGGGTGGATCATGCTCCCCTTGGCATTTCTGGTTTTGCTGGGAATCATTCGTCTGCTCAAATGGGCAATGGTTCCGGTGTACCGGTATCCTCTGGCGTCTCAAAGCAGTTAAGTTTCGGATATGTCCATTCAAAAATCATCTTCTCTACGAATGCTCCTAACAGGCCCGTTCCTGGCTACTGCCATGCTGGTCGGGATGTCGTTTGAGAATCGACATTACCGTAGTGAGGACGATTTCGAATCGTTCCACGCGCGGGCTGCGGTTGCGATCAACAGCATTCCGGTGGTCATCGGACATTGGATGGGAAAGGAAGGAAGTCTTCGTCCGGAAGAAGTGAATCTGCTCAAACCCAATGCTTATCGTTGTATTACTTACTGGGATACCCGTGCCTCTGTGTTAACAGACCTGTCCAGAACCGTCAACCTATTAATTGCCCAGTGTAAACGGGCCAGCTACATGGAGAATCACTGGCCTCCAAAGTGTTATCCTGCAATGGGTTACATGCTGGTGGGGGAAAAACAACGTCGGTGGAATGTTTCCGGAACACGCATCGACGGGTATGAATATCAGTTCGAACGTCGAGATCGAGGTCGGATTATCAGACAAACGGTTTATAATTTTATGGTCCTGCCCGAGAAAGGAATTTGTCCCGACATGAAGGCGATCTCCGTATCAGCCGAAGATTATCAACAACGTTACTACGGAGCCGCTCAGATCCAAGTGGTCTTTGCCGGTGCTTTGGCCGATTCCAAGGCGCGTGACGAACGAGATAACATATTTACTGAGCTGATCACCCCTTGTTTGGGTGTCATTCGAACCCTCTCCGAGGGAGTTATACAACCATGAATACACAGATCATCCCCCATCAAGACCGTTCCGTTCCCCCCGGCGCTATTGACGTGTGGTCGCAAAGCCAGTCCGGTTCACAACTGGGTTTTCATCAGGGCCCTGTCTCGGGCAATTCGCCGGTCCAGAAGGTCCAACGACTTCTAAGAGGTAAAGTGGCTTGGGCGATTGTTCTGGGACTCATCGGAACCGTGTTGGGCGCAGCTGCGGGATATTTTTCACAATCTCCTGAATACCGCGCCTTGGGCAAACTCGAAATTCGTCCCACGATCGAGCGTTTGGGCATCAAAGACAGCAACATCAGCTTTTATCAGCAGTTCATGGCTTCTCAGGCCCAAACCATCGCCAGTCCGCGGATTCTCAACATGATTCCGCAGACCGAACCATGGAAAAGCTCCAAATACGCCAATGACCCCCAGGCCTTGGCGGCTGTCGGATCAGGACTCAAAACCACGTACCTCAAGAACACCTTTAACATCGATGTTCAGATCGACGCTGAGGACAAGGACTTGGCTGCCATCGGCGTACAGACGGTCATTAACGCCTATCAGGCCCAATATAAAAGCAACACCATTGAAGGCCTAGAACGCAAAATCCGTGAGTTCGAGGCCCGCGCTCGCGAACTCGAATCCCAGTCCCGCAGCGCAGAAAAACTCATTAACGATCTAACGTCGAAATATGGGTCTGACGACCTCGCGCCCCGTGTCAGTGCGCTGCAACGAGAAGTGGAAGATATCGCCCGTGAGCTCAGAGGTTACGAAAACAACTTCAAAGCAGCCGTCGGCGCCATCGAAGCCATGCGCAACGGTCAGGTCAAAACCCCGATCGAGGAATTGGCCCAGGTTGATGCCGGTCTGGCCCAAATGCTTCAAGACATCAAAGCGATGTCTCTTAAACTTCAGATGATGCGTAGCAAGTTCGGGGAAAATCACCCCAACGTCCGCGACCTGCGTGCTCAACTCGACGCGATCTCGCAAGCCGCCGAACAGTACGCCGATACGCTTCGTAAGGAAATCCTGGCGATTATTCCGGACTTCGTCAAAGGCGGGTACATGAAAGTTACCCCCGGTCAGCTTCGGGTTCTGGAAGCACGAGTGGTGCAATTAAAAGCCGATCTTGCAGAGTATGAAGCACGTCGGGACGCGCTGGCAGCCGATGCCGGAAAAGTCGCCAGCTATAAACTGGTGATCAAGGATGCCAACGATGATTTGACCAAAGTCCGCGAGCAACTGAATGAACTGCGCTTCCTGGCCGCTTCGCAGGGCGATCTGACGGTCATGAACGATGGTCGGTATCCTGCCCCCATCCAGAACAAGCGGGTTATGTTCGGACTGTTAGGTGGAATCGTGGGTTGTGCCATCCCGATCGGTCTTTTGATGTTGCTCGGACTGATGGATACCCGGTTCAAGTACTCCGACGATGCTGCTGGTAGTTCGATGAGCGGGATACCACTGCTGGGCATTCTTCCGAACCTGCCCGACCGGTTAAGCGATCCCGCCCAGGCGTCAATCGCTGCTCATTGCGTGCACCAGATCCGAACGATGCTGCAACTCAATGCGATGCGTCCTGAGGGGGCAACCGTCTTTTCCATCACCTCCGCCAGCTCAGGAGACGGAAAAACGTCGTTGTCATTGGCACTGGGGTTGTCGTTTGCAGCTTCGGGATCTCGAACCCTGCTGATCGATGCCGACCTGGTGGGAGGCGGTTTGACTAGTCGTTTGGGGAATAACTCACCTCTCGGAATCGTTGACGCTTTGGCAGGGGTGAACTTAGACGACTGTATCCAACCAACAGACGTGGCCGACCTGTCGATTCTCCCGATCGGCTCAGCACAGGCGCATCATGCGGGTGGTTTCAGCCCCCCGACCGTCCGAAAACTTCTCGGCGAAGTCCGAAAACGATACGAAGTGATTCTTATCGATACGGGTCCGATCATGGGCTCGATCGAAGCTACTCCGATCTGCGCCAGCGTGGACGGCGTGGTGCTGACCGTGGCTCGCGGTCAGTCCCGTCCGCTGGTCGAGCGTGCCATCAGTCACCTGCAGTCGATCGGTGCCAGAATCTGCGGCGTGGTGTTCAACCGCGCCCAACACAAGGATTTTGAACAGTCGATCGGGGCAATTTCGATCCGCTCGGCAGCCCGTTCGACGGTCAACGGTTCCGGTCATAACGCCCGCAACCCGGGCGATATCGGGGCCGTCGCTAAAGCCGTTGCAACAAGTGTTCGTAACGAAAACTGATGGATGTAACTCTCCACCCGGACGACATAAAATCTCTTTTATACAGTCCGGCATTTAAAGGAATTACTCAGGGATGGTAACGACAGTCACTCCAGTCTCGAGCGGCACGCAGACCATATGGGGTCTGGACCCTATCCAGTTGCACTCTTACTACTGGGCCAGTTTCGGGGTTCAAGTGGTCAGGCAAGGCGAACCTTCCCAGATCGTTCCTCACGCCGAGCTGTATCTTTTAACCGCGCCCAACATCCTGCCGATGTTCAAACTCAAATCGGTGATCAACCCGCTCGAATGGGTCGAACCCCATTTACTGACTATCCGATTGCACGACACACGGGAAAAACCTTATAAGGAACGCGTTATCAGCAGCGAATCAGACCGATTTTTGAAGTTCGAGAGGCTTTACGACGCCTCTTCCGGACGTCAAGCGAGAATCATGCTGACTCCAGAAAAAGAGCTGGCCGAGCTTTGGATGGCAGCGCCGGACCCTATCACCGGTTATCGACGACTCAAACGTTTTGTCCCTCAACAGGACCGGATGGTTCTGAGATTGAACGGAAAAACATTTGATCGTTCAAGCGATGAGGAAATTGCCGCATTTTTGTCCGAACTGGTCCGTGAATGGCGGCGTCCGGACTCAACCATCAGTCGCGCCAAAAATCGTGATGGTAACGGAGTATGGATCGACCCCGATTCTTACGTGGCCGATGGCGCGCGTCTTCTGGGAAATGTCTGGGTCGGCGCCGGGCGGAAAATAAACCCCGGCGAGGTGATCGTAGGCCCCACGGTGATGTGGGATGATCCTTCCTGTCGTCCTGCCCCTCCGGTGATCGACTGGATGACGATCGAACCGACCGAACCGCCGCAGGATATCAATGTTCAACCTGCTGCCACGAATCGTTATCTGATCGCCAAACGGATGATCGACATCATTTTTTCCACGTTTGCGCTGATTGTTACGCTGCCTTTTTTCCCGGTGATCATGCTGGCTATCTGGATCGAGGACGGAAGGCCTTTCTTTTTCGGTCATCTGCGTGAAACCCGGGGCGGAAGGGAGTTCCGCTGCTGGAAGTTCCGTTCGATGAAAAACGGGGCGGAAAAGATGAACGACATCATCGCCCAACTGAATCAGGTTGATGGACCTCAGGTCTACATCGAAAATGATCCACGGATCACCAAGGTAGGACGGTTTCTGCGCAAATATAATCTGGATGAGTTTCCTCAGTTCTGGAATGTGATCAAAGGTGACATGTCGATCGTAGGTCCCCGTCCGAGCCCTCGAAAAGAAAATCAGTATTGCCCCGCCTGGAGAGAAGCGCGTCTGAGTGTCCGACCCGGAATCACCGGACTTTGGCAGATCCGACGAACACGCAATAAGGGTGCGGATTTTCAGGAATGGATCAAATACGATCTCGAATACGTCGAGAATATGAGTTTGTCACTGGACCTGAAGATCATTTACAAAACGGTCGAGCAGGTCATCCGCAAGGGAACTCGTTCATGAAGTTTCGACGGAAAACAATCCATCGATTGAGTCTGATTTTTCTCGTACTGGTCCTTTTGGCTGCGACCGGTTCGTTGTTGGCTTATCGAAGCCATCGTGCGAACGAACAAAGGTTGGCCAACGATCGGAAGACCGGATTAGCCGCCTATCACGCGGGAGATTATGCCCGTGCGATTGAACCCCTCGAGCGGTATCTGAAAGAGTACCCCGACGATACAAAAATCGCTCTGGCCTATGCGCGAGCACGGTTCCATGTCGAGACCAATACCAACCTGCACATCAAACAGGCTATCGAAGCGATCGAGTCGGTCCTGAGACGTGATCCGGATAACCTCCAAGCCATACACCTGCTTCTGGAGATTTATCCCCAGACCGCCAATACCGACGCCTTGGAACGACTTTCGGACACCAGGCTGGAGAAGAATCCCGATGACACGCTGGCATTGATGGGAAGAATCATCGTTCGCATACGCCAATCCAGACTGGAGGAGGCTCTAGCGGCCACGTTGAAGTATGCCTCATTGAAACCAGAAGATCTGAAATCAAGGATCCGGGCGATTGAGCTGATGAAGGCAATGAAAAAGTCGCCTGAAACGGTTCAGGAGTTTGCCGACCAGCAGTTTTCCGAGAATCAAATGGATCCGAGGCATTTACTGCTTCAGGCATTTTCATGTAATTACCGTAACGATAACGACAAAGCCCTGGAGTTCCTGCGTCAGGCCGCCCGACAACCGTTGACCGACTCTGATTTTGTCCGACTTCTGGTCAGTCTGTTCGATCAACTCAAGCAATACCATGAGTCACAAACCCTACTTGAAGACGTTTCGCGACGGACCGGCAACCCGGAGATCCTCCGAATCCTGATCGCCCGTCTGTGGCAGAACGGGCGTAATATGGAAATTGTCACCAGGCTTGAGCAACTTGATCCCAATGACCCTCGGTCGGATACCGACCTCCTGGCGATGCGTGCGATGGCGTTGTACCAGTTGGATCAAGTTGTCCCCGCGCGGACACTTCTGAAAGTACTTTCCTCACGTCAGGATCGTAAATCCGCCGCTTGGGCAACGGCCTTAGAAGCCCGATTTGAAGATTACGCTCAACCCCCTACTGCGATTGCCGAAAAGCTGTTAAACGCCTTATCACGTGATCCCGAAAACGGAATTTTTCGAACCTGGTTGGCGGACTGTTACTGGAACCTGGGCGAAGCCGCTTTGGCGTTGCGACAATGGCAGGCAGCAGCGCTGGCACTTCCGGGTTGGTCCAAACCATATATCGGAATGTCGCAGGCACTCTTAGTCCTGGGTCAAACCGTCGACGCCTACGAAGCAGCCAAAGCAGCTGTCGAGCGTGTTCCCAACGACGCCTCATATATCAACCTGGCGGTTGTCCGGTTCCGTCTCACCGAAGAAACCGGTGATCTATCGTCGGCCAAGGAATTGTTGAATCTCGTAACCCAAATCCAGAACAAAATTCCCGGCGAAGCCCAGACCTTGCCCGTCTACATTTGCTTACTTTCTCGGACCGGAAATAAGGAACATGCCTTACGCGTACTAGACCGGGTGATTGCTGATCTTCCTTCGTACAACCAAGACACTGTGCTCCGGTTGTTGTCGGTGAGCCGTAGCGAGGATTTAGGAAGAGAACAAGCGATTTTAAACGCTTTATCGACAAAGAGTTATACTCCACAACTGGCATTGATCCGGGCCAGCCTGATGGCCGAAACCGGTCGATCATCGCAAGGGTTGAATTGGTTTAAAGAGCTGGTGGCGGAAAACTCAAGCCAACAGAACAAGCCCAGATGGCAGCTGGTCATGGCGCGTTTCCTCGACATGATCGATGATCCGTCGGCGCCAGACCTTTGGCGAAAGCTCGGAGACAACCATGAAAAGGATCTGGACGTCCAACGGGATATTCTTGCGTACGGTAAAAGTATCCGAAAGGATCGTCCGTTCGTCGAAAAAACCATTCAAAGATTACGCAGCCTGACCGGAAACGAAGGTCAGCGGTGGCGATTGGAAAAAGCCCGATTTTTGATCGAAGGACCGGACATCATGAAGGACGGGGTTGAGGCTGCTTTATTGTTGCGTGAAGTCATCAGCAACGCACCGCGTCAGATCGAACCCAGGCTTCTTCTGGCCAAAACTCAGGAGCTTCAGGGAAATATCGCGGGTGCGATCGATCACCTCCGAACCGCCCAATCGATTGATCCAAGGTCCGCAACCGTCACCCTCGAACTTATTCGCCTGCTTCAACAGCAGGGCCGAACCGAGGAAATTAAGGACGCGTTAAAGCAGTTGTCTTCGAACGCCTTAATGAACACGCGTCAGCGGATCATACTGGCTTCTCTGTTTGCAGACACGGGAGACGTCTCCCGGGCGGTCAATTTACTGGAAACGGACGAATCTTCAGGACAATTACCACCACCCGGGCGTCTGCTGCTGGCAGAGCTCTATCGTCGAGTCGGTCAGGTTTCCAGCGCGGAGCGAGTTTATGAATCGTTGCTTTCGGACGAATCGCCTTCCATCAGTGCCATCGCGTCGGCGGCCGAGTTTTTTGCATCCCGAGATGATCTGTCCCGTGCGCAACAGATTCTATCGCGTCTTGATCAAGTGCCCGCAGAACCGGTGGAAATTGCGCTGGTGCGTGCCCGATTTGAAGAGCAGTTTGGGAACTTACAAGAAGCGATGAAACAATATCGCAGCGCGCGTGACACAGGAACCGAAGCGGGAATCGTGGCATTGATTGATTTTCATCTTCGTCAGCATGACTTTGCCCAAGCCGTCGCCGTCGCGCGTGCCGCAGAACAGGCTCGTCCGGACAGCACTCTGATCGCCAATCGGCTTGCAGAAGCGCAGGCACTAGCCGAGCAGAAAAACGACCCCAAAAATCTCAAGCCCCTGATTGAGGCTTTGTCAAGAGATCCGTCTCGTGCTGCCGAGGTGGCGGCTTTGAAAGTGTTACAGGACTTTTATTCTGGAAAACTTTCCACTTCCGAGGCAATCAATCAGCTGCGGGTTACTGCAGACCGTTTTCCCCGGTTTCTTCCGATCCAGTCGCAGGTCATTGAGAGTTATCTTGAGAACAAGAAGATCAATGATGCTGTTGCGTTGGCTCGTCGGACCATCACCGCATTGCCCACGAACCCCGAAGCGGCCCGGATCGCAGTTCGCACTCTTCGGGCGGCTCGTTTGTGGGACGAAATGAAACTAGCTGCGGAACAATGGAAATCACGTCTGACCGGCAATACTTTAGAAGCCGATATTGCCATCGCCGAAGCATTGCTCGAAACCGGTTCCACCCAATCGGCTGTGGAACAGTTGGCCCCCTATCGAGAATTAATCGAAGCCGACGTGCGAACCCAACCCAACGCCGCTGCCTTGTTGGCCCGCGCCCTTCTTGCACAAAATGAGGGACCAAAGGCGCGAAACCTGCTTAAACCCCTGCTCCAAGATGTCAGCGGTCGACGAATGTGGCAATTCCTATCAGTCCATGCTTGCCCGTCATTGGATGAAGCCGTTGTCTGGATGAACATGATCGAATCTTCGACCCCGGCTGAGAACGTGGACGAACATTATTCTCTAGCCAAGTGCTGGTTAATTCTGGCAAGAAAATACGACGATACTTTGATCCTTCAACGCGCCGTCGATCGACTAGCCGATTATCTCAACAAACGACCGAAGGATGGTGAAGCTTTGTTGTTGATCGGTGGAGGATATTATCAGCTCAATCAGATAGAGCAGGCCGAATCCGCTTTCCGGGCCATTTTGCAACACGCGCCGGATCATCCTGCTGCGGCAAACGACTTGGCCTGCCTGCTCCTGTCACAAAACAGGTCTTTGGACGAAGCCGAAAAACTCGCCAAAACGGCGGCAAACCGACAACCGTCCAATCCCGCATTTCAGGATACGCTCGGGCGCGTGCTTCTGGCGAGAGGGCAGCTAGCCGACGCCAAGTCTGCTTTTGAATCCGCTCTCAAGCTGGATCCGGATATGGTTGCTGCCCGCGTCGGGTATGCCCGCACGCTCAAAGC
Source organism: Phycisphaerae bacterium (assembly GCA_026004655.1). Taxonomy (GTDB): domain Bacteria; phylum Planctomycetota; class Phycisphaerae; order Tepidisphaerales; family Tepidisphaeraceae; genus BPJO01. Next base: position 8,587 of record BPJO01000026.1, on the reverse strand, counting down.
CATCGGCAACACCGGTGAGGCGATCCGTGAGCTTAAACGAGCCGATACCCAGATCCGGATCAACCCTCGACTAGGCAAACATCTTGAACGCGAGCTGATCGATCTACGGGCACAACTTTCCACCAGCGAATAGACATTCTCACGCGTAGCTGTGAAGACCGACTAGGAAAAAGTTCACACCGATCCAGTTGAACATCATCACACCGAATCCGATCACGCTTAAGATACTGGTGACCAATGCTCTTTTCTCACCCGAAGTAACGAAACGAACATGGACGATGATCAGATAGACAATCCAAGTGATCAATGCAAACGTTTCTTTCGGGTCCCACCCCCACGGTCTGCCCCAGCTCACATCGGCCCATAATGCGCCTGCGATGATACCTATTCCGAGAATCCAGAACGCCAGTTGTAGCATGGTCAGATTCGCTGCATCAATGGTCTGAAGGATCTTGGCATCCCGATTAACCAGGTACTGTATGAAATACCAAAGGCCCAGGACCAGGGTCATTCCGATCAGGGCGTAACTGGCGACCACAAGCGTGACATGAATATAAAGCCAGTACGTCATCAGAATGCCCGCGTTCTGGCGAATACTTCCCCCAATAATGTCAGACCCCGTCACGTAAGGCGTTACAAACAAAGCGATCAACGCGAGCATCCCTACAACAGCCCCGGCACAGCCGAACAAACCCATGCCGTGCAGTTTTTTGAACTCAAACCCGGTCAGCCTCTTCACTAGTGAATTAATCACCCCCGATTCTAGTACCAACGCAACCACCGATCCGAACCAGGCAGCAAACATCACACTTTCAAACTGATTCTTGATCGGGATTGCTTCAAACCAGTTACCGACGCTTTTCTCGACCAGCCACCACCGAATTCCGATTGACGTGGTATGGACCGCCAATCCGACGACGGAAAGCACCCAGCCGACCACGTATGTCCATCGAAGCTCGGTCCTGAAGTAAATCAGAAAGAATACCGCGGAGGAGAAATAAATCGCTGCACCAGGCCAAGTGAAACGAGCCAACGAATTATATCGAAGTTCAAAACTTCGTTTCGTAGACGAGGGATAAGCTGATGGATTTAATCCTTCGGCTACCCGGACCAGTTCTTTGATGACACGGTTGGTTTCGGGTACATCCTGAATGTCCCATGATTTCTGCAGACGGGCGACCAGATCCGACATCTGATTCACCCCACTGACGTACTGCTGCGAATGCCCTTGTGGGTGTGCGACCAGATGTTGCACTGCATCCGGGATGGACAGCCAAGGCTTTTCATTAGGATACCGGGCTTCTTCTGCGGGAATAAAGGCCTGCTGAACGAATGACCTACGAAAATCCGGGTAATCCAGCAGTTGTCCCAGCATGAAGGCCTGCCCGTTAATTTCGTTAATTGCCTTGGCTTTGATCGTCGATCGCGCCAACAAACGGCTCATGGCTTCCTGGGTCTGAGGAGACATCCAAAACCGGAGGGAAATGGTTCCCTGGGTGAGGATTCGTTCCTGTTCGGCCGGATCAATGAATGAAAGGGTTTTAAAATCTTCTCGGAACGGTTTGTTGCGGATGTAGATGATGTTCTGATCCAGGTACTTCTGCGGATTCAAAATCATATCCAACACCACTGCAGCGGGCGTGGGAGCATCGAAGCGGGTTTTGTTGGCATTGATGTGCAGTAAAAGGTCCCGGGCGTAGGTATCAAACGTTTTGACCGTCTGATTGTGCTGAAGGCTGAGGGTGCGGATCGGTATTAGGTCCAGCTGATGCAAAAATGTTTCGGCGCGAACATTGCCCACTGCGAATAATCCCAGAGCAATACAGATAATGATTTTCATCATGTTCATAGTCAGACCTTATGTCATCCGTTACTTACACAGAAGGAACCGGGCTGTCTTTGGGAAGTCGATTTTCGCTCTGCGCATGTTTGATGGCACGTTGTTTCATTACTTTGATTATTATTGGTTTAATGTAGAACGCATAAAAAATGCCGAATATGATCAATCCGCACCCGACCGCCATGGCGGTGACGCCGGGACGATTTCCCACACCAAGGACCGACCATCTTTGTCCGGCAGGGTCCCACTGAGACTGGAAAAAGATCCAGTAATTCCCGTCATAGAAGACCGGTTCGTTCAGGGAAACGACTCCCGTTGTCTGTTGGCCGGTGTTTCGGTCGGTGATGGTGATATAGGATTCAAAGTTGCGGATCATGGTTGAGGCCTGAGCTTCGAGTCCGCCGTATGCTTGGGCTTCAAACTTGTCGAGCTTGATCGCAGCCGGGAGCGGTCGGATGCTGTTGGAAAGCTGAAGCTGGGCGGGCATGTTGGCGCCAGGAACATCCAATAATCCCCCGCGCCAGGAAAACCGCGTCAGTTGAGGCGTAAACGGAACCAGAATCTCTTGAGACCAATTCCCGGACTTGGCTAAGACACGAACGACCTGTTTAGTCCCGGCAGCCCCGATATCTTTATCACGCTTTTCGCGCGGAACTTCTTCGACGTATTGCTCGATACTCACACCGTCACGACGTTCGACCTCGATGGCCACTTCCTGCATGGGTGGCAAAGGCTTTCCGGTAGCAGCGGCCATCATGACGGTACTTGCAGGCAGAGCTTGACGCAGGATCAAATGATCCTTGCCCGATTTCAGCTCCTGGGCGGTCGGCATTTCATTCAGCGGGACGCACAGGACCGGTGTTCGCTGAAGATCAGGCGTCGTCAAAAACAAATACTTCACGTTCCCTTGAGATTCGCGGGAAGGCAATAACTGATTCGGATCATTCAAGTGATAAGTGATTTTCAGCTGATCGTCGAGCGGTTTATCCTGACGTTTTCCCAGCGGACCGGCTCCGGGTACGTTCAAAAGCCAATCGGTCGGTTTTTCAACACCGTCCAATACCTGTCTGCGAAAGGTCTGAGTGGGTGTCGTCACCAACAGGGTCAGCATCGCTCGAACCTGACGATCCATCGTCTGCCATCGGGGATCAAAGGCTTCGACTTTGATCGTATAACCCGGTACTTTCAGAGCTCGTGTTTCTCCCACATTGACATGAAACGACTCCTCCGAACCGGGCAATTCCACCCGAATCTGATGTAAATGGAGGGCTGATTCCAAAATCTCGGTGAGCTTTGCAAGAGATTCCACTGGACGGTGCTCGAAATCGACAACACCCCAAGTCGCCCGTTGGTACTTTAATTGAGTACCCAACAATAAAATGTCTTGCGTCTCTCCGGAATCAGGGTCCGGAAGCCGGGTATGAAAACCCACCGCTTGGGATCCTGGTTGATCCACGAGCCTTTCTCGAATATCCGCATAAGGCCAATACCCCACTACACTCAACCTTAAATCCGGGACCCCCAACAGGTCCCCGGCCGACATGGGTTGCGGACCCCGAATGATCGGATTCAAATCTTCTAACCCCTTGTTCTTCAAATACTTCTGATTGCCCAAGGTTTTGTCATACGCATGAAACCGGGGAAGACCAGGCAACGCCACATCGGCCCATTGTCCTCCGACACGGATATATAGAGATCGTTCCCAACGATCAAAGTAGGTGGTCGCGGTTTCTCCGACCGGAATCAGAACCGATCCTTCAACTTTATTCGAATAATGCCAAAACGCCCCGAACACCAGAATCACGATTCCCGAATGAATGATCCATGCCCCCCATCTCGTTGGGGTAAATGGAATACGCTCGATCGTGACCGTCACCAGCGTGGCCACCATCAAAATCATCAACACCGCCAACGGTTTGGCATTGAAAAAGGCCAATTCATCTTTTTCAAAATATTCGCGCACCGACGGGAAACCCGAACCGATCCCGATATAAATCGCGATCAGGGCAAGAAGAATAATTCCGAACCACACACTTCTTAAAGTGTGTTTCAGTACCCAATCCAGTACATAAATCATTATCTTGTCGTGCCTTATAGAAAACCGTGGGTCCGGCATCTCCGGTATCTTTGACCGGTCGTTACCTATTTTAGCTTAGGATTGTTGATTTCGCGCGGTTCCAGATAGCGCCTGCGTCAAAACGCCCCCGATCACCACGATCAACACCCCGACGATTGCCCAAGCCATCTGTCTGTGAATAAACGCCTGTACGTAAAACGGCAAAGCCACCAGTGTCAATATCCCCACAACCTGCCAACGACGAACCGGATTCTCCGACCTGACGACCGCGTAGGCCGGAAACACGAGTCCGTAAAAAACCAGATAACTTCGATAAAGAATCTCGTCCAAATCAAGCCCTGAGTAATGCAAACCGGTTTGCTCGGCCAGCATCCCGGACATCGCTGCCAAAAAACCTGCCCCCAACGCCAAACCCGTTCCTGCCCAGACCTCCGGTCGATCCGTCTGGGAATCGGGTACGACATCTCTCAACGCTCGAGCGTGTAACGCGACCGTTAACCCGGATTGCACCGCTAGGTGTGTCGTCAACAAACCGGCAACGACCCTACTCGGCTCCCCGGACCCTATTTCAGACGCATAAAAAAGCGTCAACAAGATCATGGTCGCAAAAAACAGACAAAACCCCAATCCGAAAGCCACTTTTGCGCCCGAATCCGTGGTTTTTTGCCTGGCAGTATGAAATGTCAGATCAAAATACGGGCAGATCAGAAATCCAAGCAGACAAACGAACGACAAACCAAGCACTTCGGGTAAATCAAACGCCAACTGCCCTTTCAACGGGGGGACGCGTAAGCCCTGGTTTACGAACAATCCTAGACTCACGACCAACGAAATACTCCAAACGACCGCACAAGCGGTTAATTGAGCCTTTCCTCGGATCCAAGGTGTAAAAGCGAGCTGGACGATTGCGGCGGGAACCAACCAACCGACATTTCCTACCAGCTTCGGGCATAACCACATCGTCACAAACAGATGAAACGAGATCGTGACAAACGAAAAAAAGCGAATCGCCCCGGCATGCTGGCAAATCCATTCTCGACTAGACTGGGCAGAACGAATCGTCCATCCCATGGCTGCGGCTCCGAGACAATTCGGAATCGCAAAAATCACCCACGCCCAGAACCCATAATCTCGAACCAGTAAGACGGGCAAATACATCCCGATCACCCACGTCCAGCTCATTCCAAGATAAATCGCCCATCGAAGGATCGATGGATCATTCCAGAGATTTGAACTCTCAAGAGACTTTCCAGACTCAGAGGCTGTCATGGGTTGATAATCCCGGATCCGGAGTCCGAACTACATCTTCTTACGAAGTGCTTTGATTTTGTGGTGGACTTTGGGGGTGACATGAAAGGTGACTTCACACTTGCCGACCCGACGTTCACGGTCTTTGGTATTCAGGGGTTGTTGCATGACTTCCATGTCGAGCACGCAGTTGAACTCTTTGCCCGATTGGGCAAGTTCGCGAATATTTTCACGGGCTTTCATTCGATAAACCGCCGGTCCCAGACAAGGACGTAAGAACGTGTAATTGAGGTTTTTACAGACGACCGTATAGTCACTTCCGCAGATGCCAAAGACGTACATTCCCCCCGCGATTTCGGCATTTCCCAGGAGTGCTCCGCCCGCCATGGCGCGATACCAGTTACGGTTAAACCGACGAAAAGGAAGATAGGCTGCGTAGGTGTCGGTATCGATTTTGCGCGTCCGAATGCCTGAGAAAAAAGCCAACGGAAGCCAAATAAATGAGCAAATGCTGTGCCAGAAATTATCCCGCGTGGATAACCGGGAGATAAATGCTTCGACTTTATCGACCCACGTCGGTTTAGGCGGAACAACCCGTTTGGATTGGGAAGGATGCAAGGGGTTACCCAAAGAAGAATCGGGGGGGATGGATGAGCCTTCAGACGTGTTCATAGAGTCGATCGAAAGTGGATTCTGGTTACCCTTCACACCTATTTTCTGCATCGTAAGAATATTCTCACGATTCTCAACCGAAAAGGGTCCGTTTAAGCCGGACCGAAGGGGTAAAATCAATAAAACATATTTATTTGCATTAAAATGACTTATATAAAACTGTTTGTGAGACAATAATTATTGTGAATCTGCGTTGGAATAATGACGAGCCAGACGACCGATATGCCCCTGAGCTTCTTGAAACCGCCGGTCCCGGCGACGGTCGGGCCTGATCACACGGAGACGGATGAGTTTTTGCTCGGTCGTTTGCGAGAAGGTGACGCCAAGGCAGGTGAAATACTGGTATTGCGCTACCATGAACCGTTGATGAGATATCTGTATCGCGTCAGTGGTCAGTGGGCGCTGGCCGAGGAGCTTCATCAGCAGACCTGGTTGAGTATTCTTGAACATCTAGAGAAGTTTGATCCGTCGTCTTCTTCAGGAGGTTTCAAAGCTTGGCTGTTCCGAATCGCTACGAATAAAGCCAACGACATGTGGCGGTCGCGTAGTCGGCAAAAAAATGCCCTGGACGGGTTTAAACAGACTCAGGACGACTATACCCCGTCAGCAGGCTCAAGGCTCGAAGCCTCTGAACAGGAATGCAAGCTTCGGGAATCCATCGCCAGACTGCCCGATGCCCAGCGACAGGTGCTTTTGTTGCGGTATTACAGCGGATTAAAGTTTACCGAGATCGCCGAACTGCTTGGTTGTCCCTTGAACACGGCTTTGGGACGCATGCATAAAGCGATCATCAAATTAAAGGAAATGATGGAAAAGGCCTGACACCCTTCTAACACCATCGGCGAATGATTTTATGTCTACTCTGCTGAACCAACTCCAGAACAATGAAGCCGTTCTTCTGATGTATATCGCAAACGAGCTTCCCCCAGCGGATCGTCAGGAGATCGAACATCTTCTGAAAACCGATGATCAGCTAAAGGCGCAATATCAGACCATTCTTTCAGCTTATGAAACGTCTGAACGGCTTTTGAATGAAGCGGACAAGACAGCCATCCCACCTAAGGCGTTTACAGCTGCTCGAACGTTCGGGGATCTGGTCCGTCAGAGACGGACGTCCGAAGCGGCTTCGGTCGATGAAAAGATCGAATATCGACGTCGATGGTCGTTGTGGTGGTATCCCACTGCGGCAGCGGCAGTTCTTGCTTTTGGAATGTTTCTGTGGTGGAAAAATGCCAGCGAAAATCCGAATAATTCGATCACCATCTTACCGATTTGGTACGAGAGGTGGCAAGCCGATGCCGAGGATCAGGAAACGATCGCTGTATTTGATACAACTGCTCCGGATACGAATATCGAATGGCTTTACGAGGAGATCGAGGCTGTCCGGTATCTCAGGACCACTGACACTTTCTGGTAAGAACGTTCTCATGCTCATGTCACAATCACGTATTCATCTTTATTTTGCTTCTTTCCTGATTCCATGCTTGACCGTTGTGTCCATAGGATACACCGAGGAAGTCAGCGGTTCGCAAGATTCCGGGAACCCCCAGCGTATGATAAATCCGTTGGATCGACCCTGGGGCGGAGAAAGACCTTGGGGATTTCGTCGAGGAGATGTTTCTCCAGAAGAATGGCAGGTCATTTCCGAGTTCATGCAGGAAAACTTTCCCAACCGTTGGGCCGTCTATCAGCAGGTCAGTTCGACCCCGGGTCGAGAAATGCTAGCCAGAGAGCTTCGAAGACGGATCGTAGGGCGTTACCGACAACTCGAACGTATCCGGAACGATAATGAATCTCTTTATAACGTCACGATTGAGCAGGCAAAGGCCGAGGATCGGGTGTGGGGAACCGTTCGCACTTGGCGGGAATTGTCCGAAAAAAATGCGGATTCGGAACGAGCGTCCGTTCTAGAAAAATTACGGTCCGAAGTCCGTGTACTTCTTGAACGTAACTTCAAGGAACGGGAAACCCGATTAAACAACATCCGACAGGCTTTGGAACGAGAACAAAAGCAGCTCGAGGAGGATCGCCAACGGATCGATGATATCGTCGAATCACGTGTGAAAACTCTGACGAGTGAAAACCCGTTTCGTGGTCCGGACACCGTGGACCCGCAAGCCACTCCGGCTTTGAGAGGCGAAAGATTCCGCCGAGCAAAAGACAATCCCGCTTCAACACCCGGGCAGCCGTCCGAATAACCCCATCGTCGGATCGATTATCAGAGTCGTCCTCTGCCTATAAAACGTGATGGTTCAGGACCTCTCGAGAGATTCCGGGAGAGTTCGTACCCAGTCCCGGATCTGATCGCGCACCCGTCGATAAGGGATCATGGCTTGTTCTTCATCCCGTGCGTCTTGCGCCAGTTTAGGGGGATCTTCGAATCCGACATGAACAACACGCGTGCGTCCGGGAAACCGGGGGCACGTTTCGTTGGCATGACCACAGACGGTGATCACATAGTCGAACTCGATATCGGAAAGAGTATCTAGGTGTTTGGAAGTGTGGTTTGAAATATCAACCCCTGCTTCGGACATGGCGCGGACCGCACGCGGATTCATCCCTTGAGGCGCAACCCCGGCACTGTACGGTTCGATCTGATCCGATTTGAGTGCTCTTGCCCAACCTTCGGCCATCTGACTGCGACAACTGTTACCCGTACAAAGAAATAAGACTTTTAATTTGTTCATATCATTCCCGTGGACAACATGAGTTTTGCGTGCGTAACTCATTTAAAAGCTGCAAATCCCGAT
>BPJO01000025.1 GCA_026004655.1 Phycisphaerae bacterium | reverse complement strand
GGCTCGGCCGGCTCGGCCGGCCGTCCCCAAGCGAGCGGAAGGGAACGGTTTGCCTAACTTTCACCTAACCCCCCCCCTAACAAAGACCTAACGCGAGCCGCGAGCCGCCGCTCCTCATAAGCCTAAAATCTAACGAACAAAATTTTTCGAAACTCAAAACCAATTTTGTAGTTTTACGTCGCCGGTTTAAGCTCTTCCGCCAACAGACTTGAACCACTCCACCAGCGGGGGCGATCTACTCCGACAATTGGCACGAGCACTTTGCCAGCTGACACCAGGTGTTCTCCATCAAGTTCAAGGCTCGCTTTCTGGCAGAATTAATTTTCACAGCTGCGTAGCCCCCAACCCCCCAAAATCCAGGGGTATGAGGGAGAACTGGTTAAGGGCACTTTGGGGCATCTAGGGCACTTCCAGGGGCATATAAAAAGGGATGAAGTGCCCCGACCTAAATCCAGCAAAATCCAGTACTTATCTTCCTTTTTTCTTATTTAGGGCATTTAGGGCACTAGTATATATAGAAAATATAGAAAATAAGAGGATGGATATAGGGGGTAGGGGGTAGTCAATAGCCATACGCCATATGTCGCAAATCTATACATGGTTGTACACATGGTCAAGAGGGGGTTTACTTATATATAGGGAAAAAACTGCCCCAAAGTGCCCCAAAGTGCCCTTTTAGCTTTTAAATCGCCTTTCAATTCGCCATAACCACAGCTGCTTACTGGACTTACGAAAATGTGACAAAAGGACTGTTTTATCCGATTTAGGTTTTTTTGTATGCCCTAAGATCTGCCCTAGGGCACTTTCCCGACAGGGTTTTGGCGTCATTTTTGGGGGCTGATGTAAAAAATCGTACGTCGCGTGCGCATATGCGACAAATCCCGGAGTTCCACCACCTGGTTATTTTAGGTATTTTTTAGGGTATGACGCATTCATCTGCTTGGATATGACGCGGATTGCAGCTTCGACCGGCTTTTTTGCCTATTGCTGGCCTTGGTTGTGGTGTCGGTGGTTTAATTTTCATAAACTCAATGCAATTGCCATGCAACTTTCACTAATTTTCACAGATTTTCATTTAAGGCAACCCCTGCTGGATTATCGGCCGGTCTCCGCCAATCGCCATTTCGCATTAGCCGCCTTTAGAGCTCGCTTCCCTTTAAAAAGGGTTACAGGCCTTCCTCGCGTAGAAAATGGCTCTAGCGGCCTCTAATTCCTCGCAAAACGGCACATAGCTTCCACTACACCCGTCGCATTCCCCCCTTGGCCAGCCGTTCTTATTAAACCCTTTTGGACAAGAGGGCTTTGATGAGGATTTTTTGGATTTTGGAGAGGTTGGGCGACTGTTGGCGTTTAGCAGCTTCCCTTTGGACATGTTTTAAGATGGTTCGGATGTTTTTGATACATCCTCGCCACCCCCACTGGTTCATTAGGGATTGCATGGATTTGCACGAGCAGCCTTGTTCTGGCTGGAACCCGAGCATTCCGAAGATGTAATGTAGGATGTCGCCGGGCTGTTTTAGCAGTTTGGTTTTTGTTGGTTTGTTGTTTTGTTTTTCGACAGGGGTTTTATTGTCTATATTTTTTTTGTCCGGCAACTGTTCTGGTGGTGGTGCGTTTTTGACTTTTATCAAACGCCATTTATTGAGTGGGCATTCGCCGCTGCCTTCGTTGGTGAATACGGTTTTGTTTTCGCGGAACGAGAGTTCGCAGGAGACAATGGTTTGGTTTTCGTTATGTCCTTTGAAGTGTTGGCAGGATTGGCATACTGCCGTACGTCGTCTGTTGATTGGCAGGTGTATTGTTTTGATGTCGATGATGTCGCCGGTGATTTTCTCGGCAACTTTGATTGGGTTGTCTGTTTTTATTTCGATTTTATCAGACATTTGGTTGTATAATACAGATATCTTGTGGTAATTTAATGTTGGATTGGTGTTTACATGACGTATTGTTTGTGTGGACGGCTGGCCGTGCTGGTGGTTTGGCCGTGCTGGTGGTTTGGTGGATGTTGGTTCTTTTGTTTCTGTTGTTTCTCTTTCTCGATCATTTCAATTGCGTCGGTTTTTTCTAATGGGATCTGAAAGGTTTACATGTTTGAATTAAGACATTCTGACAGGTCTTTTGTTTCGGTGGATTTTGTCGAGGGGTCTTCTGGTTCTGTTTATTGGGCTTTGTTGCGATCTGACGTGCACCACGACCACGTGGACTGTGACCAGGAGTTAGAGAGGAAGCATTTGGATCAAGCGAAGGAGCGAGGCGCCGTTATCGTGGATAACGGCGATTTATTTTGTGCGATGCAGGGTAAGTTTGACCGTCGTTCGGACAAGTCGTGCATTCGGGAGGAGTATAAGCACGGCGATTATTTGGACCGGTTGGTGACGGTTGCGGCGGATTTTTATGGTCCGTACGCGAAGAACTTCGCGGTGATTTCTATGGGGAATCACGAGCGGTCGATTCGCGATCGTCACGAGACGGACTTGACGGATCGTTTGGTGCAGTTGTTGAATTCGCGTCACGGGTCGAACATTCAGAGTGGTGGTTATTCTGGTTACGTACGGTTTAGTTTTCGCAGGAAGAACCATCGGATGTCTCGGTTATTGAAGAGGTATCATGGGACTGGTGGTGGCGGTCCTGTGACGCGTGGGGTGATACAGACGAATCGGATGGCGGTTATTTATCCTGATGCGGATTTTGTTTTATCGGGTCACACGCATGACGAGTGGGTGGTTCCGATACAGCGGGAGCGTGTGACGGGTCGTGGTCGTGTCGTATGTCGTCCGCAGATTCACATACGTGTTCCTGGGTACAAGGATGCTTGGAAGGACGGTACGTCTGGTTGGGAGGTCGAGCGGATGTTAGGTCCCAAGCCGATTGGTGCGAAGTGGTTGCGGTTTGAGCTGACGGCGGACGACGTTATTTGCGAGGTATTGGACGCGAAGTAACTTTGTCTTTAATTGTCCAATCTGTATCTTATTATTGGTGAGGGGTAATTTGCCGATAGCTCAATGGTTGTTGCAGGTTCGAGTCCTGCTCGGCAAACTGTCGATCGCAGATCGATCGCAGATCGATCGCAGATCGATCGCAGAGTAGTCGTAGATTTACCGGAGATTTAGTTATGCAGAGTGAGCGTTGGTTTTTTTCTTTGATGATCGCCATTCTGCTGACCGTTTTTGTGATGGCGGTTGGTTGTCGTTCTGTTCCGGTTTCCGTATCGGCGGATTCTGGGGACATTGTTTCGCGTGTTTCGGTGATCGAGAGTTCCGTTTCGCGGTCTTCTGCGGAGTCTCACGTCAAGGAGCTGGTGGTCGAGCAGTCTACGGCCATAAAGAGTTCTGCCAAGTCTTTGACCGCGTGGGGCGATGAGGGTTGGCGTTCCGCGGAGTCGTGGAAAACCGCATACGAGAATCTCAAAGCAGACTGGTGGACGAACTATTTTGGCCAGAGGGTCAAGGTGTGGTTGTATTGGATCGTAGGCATATATATCGGTTTGAGTGTTTTGACGATCTTGTTGAGTGTTTTCGTCAGTCCGTCAGCACCGTTGGTTAAGTTTTTTGTGCGGTTTTTGCCGTTCGCCAATTGGATTCGGTGGATAGACTCTTTGTTTTCTCGGCGTTGATCTTTGACTTTCATATGAACTTACCCAGCTTTTTCAAAAGTGTTTTTACGGACCTGCACACATTTTGGGATATGCGGCGTAGTTTTTTTGCTGCCAATTCCATTTTTTCATCGATTATGGCTTATGGTTTGTCGTTAGATCAGGCGGAATCATTGGTTGTTTTTGTGACCAAGTGTGTTTTTTTATTGTCATCCATTTGCACGCTGATACCGTTGATCATATCGGTTCGTCGTGCGTGGCGTAAGCGGAACGATTGATTGTCGTGTGGCCGGTCTGCTGTAATGTATTTGAAATTGTTTTGCGACCTAGCGGAGGACGTCAGGGTCGTTCCCGTTGCGCCGTATATACCTGGCTGTGTGCCGCATCCGTTTGTGTTGTTTTGGGATTGTAGTTGCGCCGAATGTCAAATGTCGTTTGACGGTTTCCCGGATTCGGTTGGTCATTTGAATGTGTTGTTTGATGGTGGTTTATCGGTTACTTTGTCGCGAAAGCCGTTTTGTTTTCGGGTTTCTCTGCGTGGATTGGAGAAGCATGTTGTTCGGATTATCGCGTACGACTTGACGGGTAGGGAGTTGAGCCGTTACGCGGCTTCTTTTGTTATTTTAGGTGAATCGTGAAAGAACGCGTGGACAAAATCAAGTCAGAACTTGATCAGCTGGTTTCGTTGTATGACAATCTGCATGCTGATTATGAGAAGTTAGTGCGGAATAGCGAGGAATTTGTTCAGCGTATTTCTTTTTTAGAGTCGGAAATATCAAGGTTGCAGTCGTTGATTACTGCTATGTCTGGGGTTACGCCAGAGCGGAAGAAGCTTACTGTGGACAAGACGATTACGGTTTCTTCGAATCGTGAGATTTCTGGGGTCGAGCTTGTTTATGGCGGTGCCGATCCGATGATACGTGTGTTGGACGGTGGCCGGTTGGTGTTACGTGACGTTATTGTTACTGGTTCGATCAAGAACTTCCTTATCGCTGACGCGATGAATTATTCGATCGAGTTGGACGGTGTGACGGTTTCGGACACTGAGAAGTATGGTGTTTATTGCGGTTGCCGCAAGATGTTCGGTTCCATATCGGGTAAAGTCGTGTTGAAGAATTGTTCGTTTGGTTCTTCGACTTGGGAGACTCCGATTCGGTTTATGCCCGGTGTCGCTGTCGATTTGTACAAGACGACCGCGATTAGTACGAAGAACACAACAAAATCGATGCCGGGTGCTCGATTTCATTGTGAAACGGTTATCGCTGATAGTTGTCATTTTGGGAATTGGACTCGCATCCACCCGTCATCGGACGGCAAGAACAATCCTGACGAGCGGTTGAAGTTGGCTGTATTTCGGAATTGTGTTTTTGATGGTGGGGTTCGGCTTGCGCCTGGGATATTGGGCATTTTTTTCGAGGGCTGCACTTTTGACGCCACGAAGAACAGCCTAGGCTGGGCCTTGTCGAAGAAGGTTGAGGGTGTTGTTCCTGATGTGAAGACCGATTTTGTGGCAAAGAGTTGTGTTTTTATTGGCAAGGTTGATCGTTCTTTGGGTAAGTTTTTGGATTGTGAGTTTAGATGAAGCGTTATCGCAACGTGATACTCGAATACGGGCCATTAGCCTATTGGCCTTTTAGTGAGACCAATGGCAGTGTGCTGTATCCGGTGGTTGGCAATAACAACTTCACTCTCGCCGGATCTTACACGCTGAATTCGCCTGGTGGGATTGCTAGGGAACCTGGTGGAGCTTTATATCTAGACGGGGCGACCGGATATGCTTCCTCCTTGCCTGTCGTGTCTTCACTTGGACAAATGACCATTTTACTTTGGTCTAATCCCGGTCCTGGCGGAGTCGGTACTAAAAACGTGATTGATTTTTCTGGTTCTGGATCCGCGAGAACAGTTATTCGAGTTGTACCGGGTCAATTTTTTGTTAGGTCGACTAATGGATTGCTTACTACGACAATCCCAATAACTTTTGTTACGAATTCTTGGGCAATGTATGCGGTTACGTTTGATGGAATGACTCTACGAACTTATGTCAACGGTGTTTTGGAGTCTGTGGGTAGCTGGATGATGTCTTTGGACGTTTCTGTAAGTTGGGTTGTTGGTGCAAGTTCCACTGGCGGCGCAGAAAGGTATCAGGGGCTTGTCCAACATTTTGCGGTTTTTAATAGGCCGCTGACTGGAAGCGAGTTGCTTCATTTATATCTTGCCGGGTTGAATGGTGTTGCTATCCCTAACGGAATTATTTGATCTTGGAGGTTTGTTGTGAAGCCGGTTGAAATTATTTTTTATCAGAATTCGATTCTAGAATCCCAGGACAAGTTGGAGCAGGATCGCCGTCTTTTATTGTCCGCATACGTTAACACGTACCGACAGATTGCGTATCATGTGGAATTGGTTTCCGCGTTATGCAAAAAACATGGTAGGGAGAATTTGCTTTCTCCGTTTTCGCCTGAAGTTCGTCAGGCGTTCGACGACAGCCTTTTGGCCATTAAAACTTTGTGGGAGAATTGTTCCCCTTATCCTTTTCCTGAAATCCACGACGAACCTGTGGAAGAAGAGTCTAGTGATCCAGGAGACGCACAGCCATCAGGCGGTGATAATGGAAATAGCTAATTTATCGGATTATTTTGAGGGACAGTTGAATGGCTGCTAATTTCCCATATTTATACCAAATTAGTGGAAGCGGATTATCGATCGTGTCGAACGCGCAGATTGGCGCATACTCGTCTCTAGGCCGCCTTCTTTTAAGGCCGTCTATCCGCTTGTCGAACCTCAATCCGTCTGCTGCAACCTTGACTGTCGCCATCCGTAATGTGACTGACGGATTTACTATCTGGCGTACTTCAGAGGCTAAACACCAATCTTCTGATACGGCCATGGCTGTTGTTATGCCGTCGTTTTACACTTTGAGTGGAAAAACCTACGCTATCTGGGTGCAGAGCACCAATCCTTCGGATACGAACGTTTCTTTTACGGTGACCTGGTATGACTATATGATGGTTGATACTTTGTATTTTGATGGCAATTATGTGTCAGTGAATCCTATTTCTAGTCTACTGGAGGTTGACACGGTTTATTTGTCTGGTTCTTATGATGCCGCGGCTAATCTGAAGGATGCTTGTACTCCCGGAGCTGGATTCAACTTGGGGGATGGTTTGATACAAGTCTCTAGTGTATCCGGCAATGTTGGTGGAATCAGTGGGGTATCTTTCCCGTCAAACTTTGGTGCCTTGCAGATCAATTCTAGTGGTCATATCTCTCGTGTTACACTTGTTGACACAACCACAGCCAATGCAGACATGATAACACCTTCGGGAATAAGATCGGCTGTTGGTCTTTCCGCGTCCAACCTTGACACGCAACTGGCGGCAATTTCGTCAAAGACAACGAACTTGCCGCCAGACCCGGCTTCGCAGTCACTGGTTTCTTCTGTGGATTCTAAGGTGACGACGCTTCTTTCGCGTATCACTTCGTCTTTATTCCAAGGTATTACTTCGCTCGCCAGCTGGCTTGGTGCCATTGCCGGCAAATCGGCAGACCCGGCGACAAAGGCCGAGATCAATGCGACCGCCGGAGGCGCTTCTTACGACAACCAAACGGATTCGAACGAGGCGATCCGCGATAAACTTGACGCAGCCCCGACGAGCTATGCGATAAGAAACATCACGATAACGGAAAAAGACCACACATGATTACTTTTGAAAGAGAACTGAAGGTTGACGGCGTTTTGACAAACGCCGACACGACGCCGACGATTAGGATCGTCCGTGTGCTTTCTGACGGTACCGAGGTAGAAATTGTTTCCGAGACTTCTACCGGGGTTAATAATCCGTCGGTTGGTGTTTACACTTATGTATTTTCTGCGACCGCTCACGGAGCCACTTATCGGGCGACTTGGAAGCTGCAGGTTGGCGGCAGTGAGATTTCGACTTCTTCCGAAAAACGTTATTTGTCGGCCTCTGACTTGGTTAGCTTGGACGATGTCAAGTCATCGCTTGGAATAACTGGCACTTCGCAGGACGAAATGCTTCGTTTGCTCATATCTGCGGCTTCGGAAGTGATCAATCACTATACGGACTACAGATTTTCGTCTTCTACTCATGACGAGCAGTATTTTAACTGGGCGTCGTATGACAATCAGCAGGTCATGTTACGGAATAAGCCGGTCCAGATGATTATCCGAATGGCTACGGATCCGCGTTCGGTCGTTTCGATAAAGCACGATTCCGGAATGCCGGTTGTTGTTAATTTAAGTTCTGGGTCTTTGACCTTGCGATCTTATGTCAATGGAGTTGTTCAAGAAGTTTCTTCGCCTTTGTCCGCCTTTAATACGGTTTTAGACATCTCTAATTGGATTAACGGCATAGGATCTTTCCGGTCTAGTCTGTTGGTGAATGGTGATTTTCCGGCTGGGTTTTTGCCTACGCAGCTTGGTGTTGTTTCTTCTATTTTTGCTTATGTGAAGTTTTTGCCGGCTGCTGTAGAAAACCCAGAGAAAGGCGTAGTCAGGTACTGGACCGATCGCATTAGTCGTGGTCTGCATGCGATTTATGTTGCTGGCGAGGACGAACCGCCGGCCGATGTGAAGCTTGCTACCATTTTATTTGTAAAATATTTGATGGACAAAAAAGATCACTCTGGCGTTCTCGAGAGCGAGAAGATCGGCGACTACAGCTATAAACTCCACGACTTGGGAGACCGGGATGAGTTCCTGCCTGAAGGTGTTTATACTTTATTGAAACCGTATTTGAATGTCGGCTGGTAACCTTGAAAAAACTGATGAATTATTGAAGAAAGTTAAAAGCGAGCCCTTGTTTGAGCGTTCGCCGGCGGTATTACGCCGTACTCCGCATGTGATGAATCCGAAGTCTTGGAAATATTATCGAAAATGCCAGAAACGGGCCGAGAAATGGCTAGGCCGGTTTTTCGCAAACAAGCTATCGGCGGAGCGGTTTGCGCAGATGGTTGATCTTGGCTTTACGATCGCGTCCGATCCGGAGATGGTGAACCATCCCCACCATCATAAATATTGGTCTTGGTTTATGAATATGGCCACACCCAATAGGATTTTGGACAAAAAGAAGCCGGAGAACAATATAACGCTTGTATTGGAATCGCAGCAGCGGGAAATTGATTATGCCAGGGTTCGCTTGGGCATTAAGCCGATACAGATAAACGTTATTAAAGAAAAAGAACTTGGAGATGTCGAACCACCAAAACAAGAAGATAAAGGCGATCGACGAAGTTTGCCAGAGCCTGTTCGAGAATTGCCTTCTCCCGTATCAAGTGAAGCTGATACAGGACCGGAGCAAGCTTAGGATAGTCGAGAAATCCCGCCGTGTTGGAATAACTTGGGCGTTGGCTTTGGAGGCTGTATTGAAGCGGTGTGTAGGCTCCAGAGAGCTTGACTTGAACGTCTCTTCGGCCGACTACAAGATGGGGTTGGAGTTTATTAAATATTGTCGTGATTTTTCCGAGGCGATCAATCAGGCTTGTGGTTATGAGGCCATCCCCGTTTCGGAATGGACTTTAGACACCGCCAGGTTTAAAAACGGGTCGAGGATTTTCGCAATATCGTCAGACCCAAAATCTTTTCGTGGTCGTCGTCATGAAGTTCTTCTCGATGAGATTGCTTTTAGTGACGACCCTGACGAATTGATAAAAGCGGCTCAGCCTCTGATTATTCGTGATCCTGATACGCAAATGACTTTGGTTTCGTCGCATAATGGGATGGAGACCACCTTTTACAGATTATGTCGAGGGGCCGAAGCCAAAGAGAACGAATATTCTCATCATAGGATCACGATAGAAGATGCGTGTCGCGACGGTTTTGCTTTGACAATAGAAGGCAAGCACAAAGAGCTGCTGGACGGGACCGAAGCTGGCTTGGAGGCTTGTAATAGAGCTTTTATCGATTTCGTGCGAAATTCCTGTTTATCCGAAGCTGATTTCTTGCAGGAATACATGTGCGTTCCGGCATCGAGCGCTTCCGTGGTGTATCCAGACCTTTACGATCAGCTCATCTTGAAATACGAAGGTCGGCCTCTTGAGATTCCTAACGTGATGCCACCGGACGATACACGTCTCGGCGAATTGTTTGTTGGAATAGATTGTGGTCGTGTGAAAGACTACACGGTTGTTTGGGTTATCGAGCGTGGTTATGATCCAACAGCCATACACTCTGAATCCAGGGTTTACAGGACGGTGTGTGTTGACTGGATGACAAACATGTCCATACCGGATCAGTTTGACCGGATTAGACGCAATTTGACGCACCCGATGATAACAAAAGTGGTAATAGACATGGGCTCTATTGGCCGTGGCCTTTCGGACGCATTGCAAGACGAGTTGGGGGATATCGTTGAACCTTTGGCCTTTTCTAGTACGAACAAGCAGCATATAGCCGAGTTGGTTAAGCTATTTACGCATCAGAAGCGGGTTTCCCTTCATCCTGACCAATTCGTAAAAGCGGATGTCACTTGTGTTAAGCGGTCTGTAAACCCGAAGTCTCAAAGAGTGACTTATGACGGACGAACAAAAGATTCTCACGGTGACTTCTTTTGGGCTCTCGGGTTGTCGCTGTATGCTGCCGAGTCGGAGTTTGAGGATTACTACGCTGGTTCCGTAGAAGTCGATGGTGTCGCAATTGTTCGAGATTGAGCCATGATTAAAAAGTTCTTTGATTCGATCTTTGGAAGCCGCAAAAGCGTGAAACAGAAGTCTGTCACAGACGGCTTGTGGGGCGACTCGGGGTTTTCTGAATCCGAGCCTGTTTCACCAATGACTTTTAGGGCTTTCCAGAACACTTTCAAGGACTTGACGCCCAAGCAGATGTATGAGTTATCTGTTTGCGTAAACGCGTGCAACAATGCCATTGCAAGAAACGTAAGCCTATGTAAAATAAGAATATACAACACCGACGGGATGGAAGTTGTTGGAGGCCGTCTTTACAATCTTTTGCGCCGCCCTTCGCCCCGGATGACTATGCGGACTCTGCTTAATTCGCTAGTGACTTGGTGGAATGTCTTGGGCGAGATGGCGGTTTATGTTGGTGTTGGAGAAGATGGTTATCCAGACCGATTGATTGATTTAGATCCTTCGAGGCTTTCTGTTTATCGGCCAGCGATACCCAACAACATAAACGACGTGATTCAATGGCAGTACATGTGGCATGACGGCAAGACGGAATACATTCGTCGCGACTGGATATTGTTTGAAAGAATGTGGAATCCGATAGACCCTGTAAGGGGTCTTTCTCCGCTTGTAACCGGTTCTACTGCGGTGAACACTGGACATGGGGCGTGGAAATACAATAAGGATCATTTTGCCAATGGTGGCATACCGTCACATATTGTAAATCTTGGTGCCGGGGTGTCTCGCCGACAACGCGAAGAGTTCGAATCGAGATACAAGTCAGAGTTCAGCAATGCGTCTGGTAATTCTCATAAAGTAATGGTCGTCTCTGGAAAGGAGATCTCAATTGAAAAACTATCATCTAATCATGAAACTGGTTGGTTTGTCGACTTATTCGATAAGACTGACGAAGCGATTGCTAGGCTGTATCGCGTGCCGGCTATTGAGGCTTTCTTCCTTAGTAAGACGAGGTTCGACACTGCGACCGAAGAACGTAAGATGTTCATGCAGTCTACAATCCAGCCGATCGCAGATTTGATAAGTGACATGATTCAGACTCAGTTGATCGATGTCCACTTTTCGGATTATTCGGATGATGAGATCGTTTTGAATGATTCGGGAAAGACGAAGTACATTGATAGCAAGCTGGAGCAGTATTTTTACGAGCGTCAGGGTAGTCGTTATTTTGTCGTCTTGGATACCGATACCTTGCCTATTATGGCCGAGATCAAGACTGGTATGTTGGCTTCGGCCAAGGCATTCCGCGAAACGGCAGACGCTTCGGCCAACGAGGCGTTGAATTATTTCGGGATTGAGCTTCCGTATCGCAAGGAGAGGGACGAAATCTGGGTCGATCGGAACAAGATATGCATCAGTAATCCGCAGTTTAATGCGGAATTATTTTCTGCGGAAATGCAGGCCAAGCAAGAACTCAACTCCGTAAAGCCGGACGGATCGGCCGCGTCAGAGACCGAGGAATCTGATTCAGAGGACAAAACGAAGTCGGTCGTTGCAGAAGCCGATTTGTCTAATCGGAAGAAGAAAAGGCTGAAGAGGGCTTTAGTGATACTGGCGAAAAAGTGTCACGAAACCGGTGATCCTCTGGACCTGAAGAAAGCTGATAAGCTTGTTAACGAGATCTTGGGCGATAGTGTTGGCGGTAGGGTGCTTGCCAGACACATCCGAAACGAATATCGGAAGTCTAATAACAAGGAAGATTTTGTCCAATCATTATCTTCATATTTACGAAGGGTAGATATCAAAAATGACGGAATTGTTGAAAACACTTAAAACATTACCTGTGGAACGGCAATCATTGTCAAGTGACGACGTTTTCAAAGGTTATGCCACGGTCGAGCACGAGGATTCCGAGGGTGATATTATCCGTGTGGCCGGTATGTCGTTAGAGCCGCCCGCCGGGGGTCGAATTAAGGTTTTCGGCACTCCGCACAAGTACAATATGACGACCCCGGACCAATTGCCTGCGATTATGGGCACCGTGGTTGATGTGTTTGACGCAACCCGAGAGATCGAGGGGAAAACATACCCCGCAAAAATCTTTGTTGCTGAGTACGCGAAAGACGACGAGGGGATAACGGCGTACGCCCGCAAGATGCGTGGACTATACCGCAGCGGGACTTTGGACTCTTTCAGTGTTGGCATTGTTGTAGACGACTACAAGAAGCGTGGGAATAAGGGATACGACATTTTAAAGTCCAGGCTTTTTGAGATATCGGCGGCCCCAATGCCTGCGAACAAATATGCGACTTATATTAAGACCCTGAAAAACGAATTGGGGGATGTGGACGAGATCGCTTTATTGGAAGAGCGGATTTCTTCGCTGCAAAAGAGTGTGGACGAGTTATCGGATATGGTGAAGACTTTTACGGGTTCCGTTGTTCAGGACATCGAGGCGGCAATTGTTGCGATGTTGAATCCGGTTGTGCATCGCAGCCAAAAAAAGCCGGAAGCCGACAAGAATGCCAAGAAGGACGAAATCGTGAAAGAGCTTCAAAAGCTGTCTGTTTCTTTGGAAAAGTTGATAAAAGGATAAAACTTATGGAAGATTTAGAAAAATCTGTCACTAAAATCGCAGAGTCTATCGAGGCTCTGGATAAGAAGTTTGCCGACAAGTCGTCTGTTGACGAGCTGTCTAGGAAGGTAAAAGAGCTGAAGGCGGATATTCAGGTGATCAAGGACAACCGATTAGACGACCCGAAATTTGGGTTTAAGTCTGTTGGCGAATACGCTATCGCCGTCATGAAGGCTAGCGACCCCAGTTGCTCTTTTGAGAATTGGGATGAGCGTCTGAAAATCTTGACCAAAGGCCCCGGAACTCCGACCGGTGTTTCTCAGGGTTACGATCCTTCGGTAGGGTTCTTGTTCCCGCCCGGATTTTCGCCAGGGCTTAGCGAAGTGCAGCCCGCTCCAGACAATCTGATTAGTCTTACCCGACAGATTCCGATCGATCCGTCGCAAGAAAGCATTACGTTGAATTACGTAGACGATCTTGATCGGAGCACTGGAGCTATTCGAGGCGGAGTAAAGGCATACTGGAAATCGGAAGCCGAGCAGATGGTTGGTACGAGGCCTAAACTTCGTCAGATCACTTTGCGACCGAACGAGCTTTACTCGATGGCTTACGCAACTGACAAGTCACTTCGAAATGCCCCGATCGCTTTGGGTGCGTTTTTGACCCAATCGTTACAGCAGGCCGTCAATTTCACGATTGGTGATGCGATCGTGAATGGAGACGGCGTAGGTAAGCCTATTGGCATCAAGAACCATTCGGCAAAAATCACCGTCAACAAAGAGACCGGCCAAGCGGCAGGTACTCTCAACGAAGCCAATCTGGTAAAGATGTGGGCTCGCATTCCGGCTGCTTTCCGTGGTACTGCGGTTTGGCTTGCCAACCAAGACATCGAATCGGCGTTGTACCGCATGTCACGTAACGTGATTAAGCTGGATGGTACCTCTTTGGAATCTGCGGACACACCGCCGGTGTACAATCCAGAGACTAACACTATCTTTGGTCGGCCTGTGATCTTCGTTGAGTATGCGGAGTCGCTGGGGACCGAGGGTGATATTATCTTGTGGGATCCGCAGCACTACTTAGTTGCCACTAAGACTGGTCAGGGTCCGGAGATGTCTATTCACTTTAAGTTCGATGTGGCCGAGTCGGCGTTCCGGTTTATCTTTGAAATTGATGGCAAGCCAGATCATGACCAAGTGATTAAGCCCTATAAAGGCAACGTCACCCGGTCTTCGATCGTCACCTTGCAGACTCGATAATTGAAAGGAAATTAAAAACATGTCTACTGTTTACGATACTAAAACCACTAATGTTTACGGGCCGAAAACGCCAACCCTGAACGAGGTAAGCCGGAGAGTTAATTTAGCGAACGCGACCTGGGCGCGGGTGATTGTCACCGCTTTAAACGGTGGTGCTTCGGTTACCGCTCCCACTTTGCAGTTTGTGGCTAGCTCGGACGGAACCGGCAGTGATGAGCATCCGGTCGCGTTTTTGTCTGGAATCGCAAATACCGACTCTTTGGCTTCCGACGTTTTTACCGAGCTGACCCCCGGTTCTTCGGTGGCTGCCAGTGCCGGTGTTAACAAGGCCTTAACTTATGTGTTTGACTTTGATCCTGCATTGTTAAACACGAATGGCGGCGACCGTTACCTTGGCGTGAAGTTTACTGCGGCTGGAACGAACACGACTTATTCGGTTGTGGTAGACTTGACGCCTAAGGCTGCTCCGGCGTTGAACGTCTCATTGTCATAACACATATGTCCTTTTCCGATCTGTGCAATATTGGATTCGACTATTACAAAAAATTGCTGACTGGAACTAGAGATTCTGCAGGAGCTATTGTTTCTTCCGAAACATTGCTTCACAATGGATTGAAAGGTACCCTTCAGCCAATACGAGAAAAGCGTACTGATTTGTTTAGTCGATTTGGTGTTGCTTTGACCCATGTTCTCTATACCGACCGATGGATTGAATTTTCGCCCGGTGACAAGGTAATTACCGAAGCCGGAACAAGCTATCTGGTTTACGGTATAGAGAACATGGGCGGTCGGAATAGGTATTACGCGATTTACTTAGAACAGCAGCTATAGTGGACCTTGAAATCATCCATTTAAAGAAGACCATGAAAACTCTAAAAGGCAAAAAGGTATATCGTGTAACTTTTGAAAACGACGGTTTTCCTGTAAGCAAGATATACCGGGGTAATGTATCGCTTGAGGCCGTTAAGAAGTTTGTTAAAGACGCACAATCGGCCAATATAGAAGGGTTTCCGCAAGGCAATTTTGAGGTGCGGGAGCTTAGCGAAAAGGAATCTGCTGAAGTTGAAAAAAGGGTTCCAGAATATGTCAAAGAGGCAATTTCAAGATTCCATGCCTCTAAAACGATCAAGATTAACCGAGACATGGAAGTTGTATGAAAGGCTTGGAGTCTCAAGTTAATCGAGTTGTCGAAGAAGTGTCTCGAGAAGTCAAAAAGGCCTGTATTCAGTCTTTAAACCAGGTCCTTAATAAAACAGTTGCTGATATTAAAGAAGACATATCGGTGCCTGTAGTAAGAATTGGGGGCAATGTAATCCGATCGCAGCCCGGAGAGCCTCCGCGGAAGGATACCGGGAAATTACATAAGGGTGTTGGCTTTGAAAGACCCCGGCTTTCTGGCAACAGTAAAGTGATAAGCGGGCTATACAGTTTTCGCTTAATGGATACTTTTTTGGATAGCAATGTCCCGGCCGGCTTAGAGTTTGGTATGAGTCGGAGCAATTGGGGGGTTAAAGTTTTGCCGAGGCCGTACTTTTTTAAAGTCAACGGGCAAAGCCGGATGAAAAAGACGCGAGACCGGTTGATTAGCGAATTGTTGGACCGAATTAAATCAATATGATCTCGGATCTGTTTGAATACATTGTTGAAGTGAAGGATTCGACTGCTTCTCTGGGTTTTGTTAACGGTCCTTGGATCGGGAAAGCGCCAGAAAACACCGAATACCCGTACATTACAATGGATTCCGAGGACACGGAGATCAAAACATACTTTAATGACAAACGAGAGTACGAATCTAGCGTGTGTCTGAACGTCTTTTCTGATAACCCGACGGTTTTATATGGTGTTTTGGACGATTTAATGCTGGCCGTTGAGTCTTCGACAAATGCAATATCACTTCCGTTCAATGTGCAGGGAGTCTTGAAAAAGTCAGAGAACATAGAATGCGCCGGGGTCGATCCAAAGACCAACAAGCCGACTTATGTAGGAAAAGTTGTTTACAGGTTTTTTATTGAGGAGATCTGATGGCTAAAAAAGCTACAGGACTTACTGCTAATGTCACGTTTTTGACTGGGCATAATCTGTGTCCGGACATGTTTGAGTTGACCAAACGGCAACAGCTCATTGACGCTACCTGCTTTGGTAGCACCCATGAGGAATATGTCGGTGGTTTGGAGGGTGGAAGCTTCGTTGTAGAGGGCAAGCCTATCTATGACGATGCAAACACTTCTCCGGGCTTTGATTCTATTACGGATCAGCCGGGTTCGGTTACTTTCACGGTTGCGCCCGGGTGCACGATTCAGGTTAATTGTGTCATCTCGAATATGACCTTGCGGGCCACTCATAACGCCGATTCCAGATTGTCATTCACCGGAATGACTTCTGGTCCGTTTGTCGAGACTTGGGACGAAACGCCGTAATAGTTTAACTTTCGATTTCTATGTACTAGAATACAGAAATCGGAGATTTAAACTATGACTGCACAAAACGCTTTCGCTTCTCCCGAGAAGTGGAATGACATAGAGTTTCCGCTTTTAACGATGCGGCAGTATGGCATGCTCGAGTCGGCCGTTTCGGAGCATATACGCAAGAAAACTAAGGCCGCGTTGGTTGCCGAGAAGATTCCAGAAGACCGCCAGATTGGTTATATCTTGGATGTTGCTCAGCGGCTTGTTTCTCTCGCAGACGTAGACGCGTTCATTCGGACTAGTTCTGGTGCTGGCACTGTTCTAAGGTTAAGCTTGAAGCAGGCCGGCAAGAGCGAACAGGAAGCGGAAGAAATCGTAGAGCGTATCCCTGT
Organism: Phycisphaerae bacterium; assembly: GCA_026004655.1. Lineage (GTDB taxonomy): Bacteria > Planctomycetota > Phycisphaerae > Tepidisphaerales > Tepidisphaeraceae > BPJO01. The sequence continues at coordinate 24,529 of BPJO01000025.1, read as the reverse complement.
ATGGGAGGCCATTAGGTTGGCTTTGAAAGTGAGTACGCTCGAGGCCATGTTTCGGGCCTTTTCCGCAAAAGCAGAAATGGCTAAATCTGACGAGGGCGGAGTCGGAGAATCCGAGCAAAAAGCTTCCTGATGACGATGTAATATCTGCCGGAGTCGAACCTGGGGTCAAAATCGAGACAAGACGGGATTGGCATTACGACTTGATTCGGCTCAGGTTGTTCTTTCCTGGCGAGAATCCACTGGAATGGACCCCATACCAATTCCTGGATACGTTGCTAAGAATAAAAAGTCTGGAATTCCCGCCGACAACTGTAACACAACCAAAGCCGAATCCTTAATCGGGTTCGGCTTTTAATTTTTGGAGTTTGCGTATGCCTGTTCAAGGTATAAAAATACCGGTTGAGTTCACCCTAGATCTAGAGTCATTGAAGCAGGCTATCAGCCGCGGTGCGGAGATGATTCGAGAGGGGGTAGCCACTCGCGTTGGCGTGACCGGGGGTTCTGGAGTATCCAATGCTTCAACACAACAGCCTGCGCCCGGGCAGCCTGTCAAACCAACCCCTATCTCGGCTTCTTCTATACCGCAGGGCACTTACATGGTACCGCCAGGGGGCACCTTTGGTCAACCTGCCATAGGTCCTGCCGCGGCACAGCCTCGTGTGGTAAGCAGTTCTCAGAAGCCTATTTCTCAAACGCCAAAGGGGGCGTTTTCCGGCCAGAATGCGCGCGATTCTTTGAATTATTCGAAAGTCGATGTACCAGTATCTAGTTCTTTTACTGGGGCCACTGGTTATTTTACTGCCGCTTCGGTTGCAAAAAATACAATTCCCGGTAGGTTGTATGCGTCGGAAAACTTTGTTCGGGGTGGAACGCTTGCTCGAAACGCTGCATTACAAGAGGTTGCAAGTACGTATTATAAATTATCCGAAGCACTTTCTACCAGCCCCAAAGAATCGGAACGAAGAGAATCAAAAACATATAAAACCTTAGGCGACATTTTCCAGACTTCGTTCAACACGGAGCATGCGAGGTTCTTGGAGCGAGGCAAAGTGTCCAGCGCCAGGCTTTCTGGATACCCGGAAAGCTTCCAAAACATGATTCGGTCTAGGGCAGAAGCAATAGCACAGAAGACTGGAGTATTGCCGGACGTCGCCATATCAAGCGCGCTAAGGAACTACCGCTATGAGTTGTCGGACATGGGGCGCTCGGCCGACATCAAACGAAAGTTAAGCCAACATACGGAGGAGGAAAGGGCCACTATCACTAATAGGGCAAGGTCCTTGCAGGAATCCGGGTTAAAACAAAACGACGCCATGACTCAGGCAATCCGCGAATTGTCTGCTTCAATGAAGGACTTCCGCAAGTTTACAATAACCTCGGAAAAGCTATTCCAGAGATTGTCTTCATTGCCTCAGGATTACCAGGCTAGATTTGGTTCTGAGGTTTCCTCTACGATGAAGAAATTAAAACTGACCGAATCAGAAGCTCAATCGCTGGTTATTAGTAATTTTGAAAAGGACTTCTCCAGAAAAAAAGCTGCAGAAAGAGGCAGCATCGATTCGAGGATGATGTACGCTAAAATGGAATCCGGATTTGCTGGTTTTGGCAGCCGGTCGCAGCAATATATCGAACGAGAGGCGGCTTCGCTTTATCGGCAATATGGCATACCTTTTTCTAACGCCATGCAATTGGCGATGTCTAAGGAAAAGGGGTTGCAAAAAACCACAGCAAAAGGCGCGTGGAGAAAATCTCTGGGAGAGTTTAGGGCTAATTTCTTTGGCCCGCCCAATCCAATGGGCATATTCATGAATTCTCTTTTCGGAGGCTGGGAAGTTGCCACTGCAGTGGCTGGTTCTTCGATGGCTTCAGCTCAGATGGCTGGAGTAAAAACTAGCTCAGACTATTACGACGTACTGTCTCAGAGGATGCAAGCCATAACAGCTGGCCCCTTTGGATCTATTGGTGGGTTGCTTTCGGGAGCACATAACGACATTTCTATATTACAGAGAGGCTCTATAATTGACAAAGAAAACGAAGGGTTTCGGCAAAGAGACTTATCTAGGAAACAATCTAAACTTCGTATGGAGATGACTCCTGTTTCTGAAATTGCAAAAATAGAGCAAGAAAGAAAAAATCTTTCACTTACAGAACAATTCGAACAAAAAGACATCCAATCGGAATACAGCTCTAAACTTAGCGCCGCTCAGTCACTTGAAAAAACGACAATTTCACGTATTGCTGGTTTTGCGAGATCTGTAGACCGGGAAAAGGATGGGTTTTTTAAATGGGCGTTGGGCAAGTCCCTGGCTCCAGCTTCATGGTTTTTTGGAGGTTTCAGTAACCTTGACAACGCAAAGGACATTAAGACAACTGCAGAGTCTCTTAAATCGTCAAAAGAAAAAGAGTTAAAAGAAAGGATGGAAGCCGCTCGTAAAGAGCTGGAACGGAAACAGGCCATTGCAGAGAGTCGCGCCTTTTCAGAGATTGAATTCAGCAGAGAAGAAGCGGCCATTTTTGACAATATAGAATCGAATCCAAAGTTTTCGGAAAATTATGAGGCCAAGGCCTTAGAGAGGAAGCAAAAACTGGAAAGCCAGATTCTCCGGAGAACATTAGAAATATCCGGTGAAGATCCCGAAAAGTCGATGGAATACAAGACGCTGCTGGCAAGGCAGAAGGCCGAGACGGCTCAGTTTAATTACACGCAGCGGTTTGAAAGGAATCGGCTGCAAAAAGAGTCCGATTATCTTTCCAGCTTCATTGGCAAGGGTGGTTATTATGATCTTTTGAAGCAAGGCAGGGCCAAAGAAGCCGAACAAAATCAATTGAGACTGGAGTATGAATCCGAGCTTGCCGGCATTTCGCATACCGACTCTTTCCGTAAAGAGAAGATAGAAATGCTTAATAAGAAGTACGAGGCCAAGAAGGAACAAATCGCCTTTCGTGATTACATGGCAAACCGTTCGTTTAGAGCTCAAATGCGTGCTTACGGTTCGATGGCTTCTGATGGGTACCTTGGAAGTATTTCCAGGGGGAACTTTTATGAAGCCCAGAAGATGGAAATGGAAATATCCAAGCAGCTGGAACTCAGCACCTTGGATTTGACCGATCCGAACTATTTGAATAACAAGCGGTTGGTCGAAGAAAAATATCGTACAAACCTGGGCGTGATGGAGGCGCAGAGAAAGTATAAGGCTTCAGAAATATCCGCTAATCAGGCGATAAACCAACAGATGATCGACTACTCGATGTCGATGATGAAAAGGGGCAACGTAGCAGATCCGACCGTTATGTCGGCTTTTTCGTTACTGGGTTCCGCCCGCTCTCGAATCAAGGAACTTGCCGGCGAAGGGTTCTTAGAACAGGCCAAGGTTGAGGGGAAGCAGGCGTTGCAAAACCTCGAAATGATGAAATTGGGGGTCGGGTCGAGCTTCGTCGCACAGCAGGCGTCGGGATTCGGTATGTCCTACGCGAGCAGCAAAAACGCGTCACCGCAAGACATCGTGAACAAACTGGACGAGATTAAGTCGCAACTTTCCAGTATGATATCTGAAATAATTAAGGGATAAACGAATATGCCTACAGTCATTTGGGATACACTACCAAACGCGATGCTAGAGGCGCTTGAGCCGGAAAATTTCAGGTCAAATCGCAGACTTGTCCGCCCCGGTATAGTGTATGACCTTGTTTCGGTGGATCATGAAGACATTTTGACAGAGGCTCTGAACGTTTTGACCGCACAGCAGGACTACGGGGACCCGCACCCCGGCGACTTGACCCTTGAGCTGGTCAAGTACGAAATAGTTCCTGTAGGCAACAAGGTAGTCAATTTTCGGGCCATATACGAATCCAGGCTGAATACAGCGTTGATCCCGTCAGCATGGATGATAGAAGACTCCACCACCCTTGTTACCCGGGAAGAAAATATAACTGTTGGCAATTCGGCGGGGACATCTACTTTGATAAAGGTGGATTATAACCCCAGCCTGTCTTCTGCCGGCACACAAAAAACCGAAATACACGATGTCGGTACAATCCGAGTTTCTAGACCTTCGCGGGTAATCCGATTGACTGTGAATACCCGGAAACGTCCTACAAACATTCCTTATGACATCGTTGGTAAAGTAAACGACTCGAACTTTTTGGGGGCTGACAAGGGCGCTTGGCTTATCACAGAATTGTCTGGCCGAACAACGACTACACAAGAGTATGTGGTCACCGCAGTATTTACGCAGGCTCCGCTAACCTACGATTCGTCTAATACCGACTGGCGGGAGTTTGTTATTGGGTATTATCCTCCGACAGGCAGATACCTACAGATTTCGGACAGCGAAATGAACACGGCCAGGACCACTCCATACAAACACGGAATAATCTATAAAGGCAATGGAATAACCGTTGTCGGTCCATACGCTACGACTAATTTTGCTGCGTATTTTGGAGTTTGATTGATGTCGAATAAGATCAACCCTAAACTGCCCCAAAAAAGATCGCCAGGAATCGCCAAGACGACCGTTACTAACGAGATCGTCGAATATTTGCGTTCCATGGGCCATTCGATAGAACTGTCTTCTGTGGCCAAGCCGGCAGGCGGCTTTAAAATTATCAAGCTTTTGAATCCGGCAAAAGACGAAACCGGCAAAAATATCCCCGGCAAGTATTACGGCTCTTCCAGAGAATCCCAAGGGGCCAACACTCAAAACGCCTTTTCTAATACCATCCCGCTAGAAACGCTCGGAAACGTGCCTGATTCGATAGTCTATATAATTGGCACTACCACACTACATTTTTACGGTCAGTATGTAATCGGAAAAAAAATAGGCGAGGCCACGAAAACCGAGTCTGGAGTGGAAAAGGTATATCAGGTTTTCATTGCCACATCAGACACGCCGAGAGTTTTTGCGCGAATTAGTTACAGAGAAACGGATAACCAAGGATTTCATATATATAACTTGGAGCAGGTGAATACCGGCGTTTCAACCGATAGACAGATTTTACAGATCCATTTGGCTACTTTTTTCTTTACTGGCAATGACACGACATCGCCGGTATATAACCTTGCCCAAGCAGGTCCGAACGAACCTCCAGTGAAAGATGGCACGATCGTAGAAGTATTTCCTACGGTTCTTGGTGACGGAAGGCTGTGTTACTACTTTTCGGCAACCCCAAACTGCTGCTCTTCCGCTTGTGCTGTTTATTTGAAGATAGAGGCTCTAGTAAATTGCTCAAGCTCGAACGGCTTTGTAGAGGTTTCGAACTATCAAATAGTAGATTCAGGTTGTTTTGATTATGAAGAAGTGCCAAAACAGGAGTTGGAATGGTATTGTTCTAATAACGGCGGACAACTGAAGATTGTTCGATGGCTTCAAACCTGGTCTCAATGCCCTTCCGGAGTAATTTGCGGCGATCGTGGTTTTTCTCATGGGTACACCATTGACATGGTGAATTATCTCGCCTTTAATCCAGTGCTACACGCGTCAAACTGCTGTTCTGACCAATCGAGATGTTTCGTCGAATGGCTTGCGGAATACGACTATGGGACATCTTCTTGGTCGGTAAAAGGCGTGAATACCGCCAGCTGTTTGCCGAAAACGACGCAACAGACGGACTGGACCGTCTACGCCCCCGGGAAAGCAAAACGGTTGGTTGCCACGGGGCGGGTTTGCTCACCGGTTCAAGGATGCCTTGGTATAACCGACGAAATAGAACCCCCTCCCACTCCAACACTTCCACCAGAAAGTCTACCGCAGGAAGAAGAAAATAGTGGCGGAGAAGGCAGCGGAGGGAACGGCGGAGTCGGCGGCGGCGGTGGCGGTGGCGGTGGCGGCGGCGGCGGCGGCGGCGGTGGTTTTTTACCTCCATGGAGACCACCGGGCGACGGCGGCGGCGATCCAGACGATACGCCATCAAACTGGGATAGCTATAAGCTTAAAAGCTGCGCAACTGGACAAATCAGCGGGGCTGTGCTTGCCTTTTCTGGACCTAACAGGACCAATCCAACCGGTGTTGCAGACAAGGTTGTAGACGTAGGCGGTGGATGCTTCTATGTTACAAGGATTAAGACCACCGGAGGTACAACAGTTACGTCTGACAAGATTTTTAACTCCTGCGAATCGTGTAACTCCGACAAGCAGTGGGTACCTTTGAAAGAGTGCTTTACTGAAATTCTTTCTAACCTTTATATCAACCGTAAGGTCCTGATCGACACTAGCTACAGGGTTTTCAATTTAGGCTCGACATGCTATACCGCGAGTGCCGCCGATCCATACACCACAACACAACCACCGCCTGCTAATATATTCACTCCTAATTCCAGCAACAGGTTTGCAACATGCAATCATTGCTACCAGTGTAAGATTGCGATAATGTGGCAGGTGGACATTAACTGCACTACCGCGCAAGCCACTAATATGCAGCGGATAGACATTAAATGCGTCACTCCGGCCGAGGCATCAACCTTTAACCAAACTTGGCAGTTCAACAGCGGAACAAGCAAGGCGACTAGGTGGGTCGTTTACAACTCTTATTGCCCCGATTACGTCGAATGCGGGGATTCCGGACCGGGGCTACTGAGAACTCCAGAAGCGTACGCATCGCCAGACTATCCGTCTAATGCCCAGATTTTGGACTGGTGCGACATTTCTTGCGATCCCTGCGCTTGGGCCAACGAGCCGTTTTCCGATAATGGGTTGTATATGGAATTCACTCCACCGCCAGGCTATGCGATAAACCCGTCTAACCCGTCGCAGAAATACAGCAAAATGAGTTTAAATACCTGCTCCGGGATAGGTCAGGTGAACGCAATACTCGAATTCAACTTAACCACCTGCGAATGGGAAATCACCAGCGGTACCATTGCAGACACGGCGCACAACGCGCCTTGTAGTTGGAAGTCTGCTACATTCTGGGAATGTGACGGGGCACAAGTATCACCGTGCACAGGCTACAAAGACAGTCTAACGTTGATGGATCCGGTAAGCTGCTAGAACAGCTATACGCCACAACTTAAACCTCTTTAAGATCGCACGTCATCACCAGACCATTTAAAAACAGAGTCGATTATTGCCAAGGCTTCGATATAGCCTTGGTATTCTTTGACTTGATTATCGGAATAGTTGCACTTCTCGACAAGCGTATGGGCGTTTCTCTTCCACCAGTCGATATCTCCGACGATCTCGTGGATCTGGATAAGGTGCCCCGGTAAAAGGACTATTGGTAAGCCCGAGCCGATAATTTGAGGCGGGGTTTTGTTTAATCGTACGCCTTGGCGAATCTTCACCATGCTGGCGATAGTCACGCCATCGCCAACCAGAACATCATCGCCAATGAACGTGAAGGTGTCTAAAATCACATAGTCGCCAATTTTCACATTGCGACCAAGGTACGCCTTGGTGCCAACAATGACTTCTTCTCCAATTTGGGAATGTCCGCCAATTTCAGATCCATTCCCGATACAGGTATTTCCTTTGACAACCACAGATCGGCCTATTTTGGCTTCTTTGCCAATGAAAACACCATCGCCAATATAGGCTTCCCGCAAGATTTCGGCATCGTCGCCAATGCGGGCTCCGTCCCCAATCTCCACACCCTCTTCGATTTGTACATTTTTCCCGATGTGGCAGGCGGACCAAACGGTGACGCCTTTCCCGATTTCGGAAAACGAACCGATGTTCACCTTGTCGCCAATGCTGGCGCCATCAGAAATCGAAACATAGTGGCCCAATGTGACATCCTCGCCCAGGGTCACGTTGTCGCCAACCATAACAAGATTGCCATTCGGCATCTGCCTCCAGCCGTGTTGTCCCGGCGGGATCGCTTTGATTTCTTCGATTTTCATAGTGTCCCTTTCAAAAATCCGGTGGCCAATTCCAACCGGTAGTGGCATATTAACTACGGCACCAACCGGCTGTCAAGGGTTTTTTTAAAAAAATATCAACCCCCTCGGCGGGTTATGATAACCACCCCACCCCGGTTTGCTATGTCGGGTACTACTCAATTATCCATTGCCGAACGGCCATAGGCCTTAGCGACCGGATGAACTCGACGTCCATCGTATGACTCACCGTTTCGTAGTCCCAGCCTATGTCGCTCTCCATGTATTCATATGCGAACAGAGTGCGCCCCTGCTTACTAGACACGTACTCCAGGTATTTTATTGTGTTTTTGGCGTAATTGCCCCCAAAAAAGAAGTTGCACTCAAGGTGCTTCCTGAACCAGTCGGCCCCTCTCTTGTCTAAAACAAGCCGTTTAATCGTCTCGTCAGACTCGATGGTGCCGAAGTAAGCGTCGATCGCGTTTGTCATAGACTCGGGCTTCTCTTTCAGCGCCCGGCCGTATACGCGAGAGAACATAGCCAAAGAAACAAGGTCTGGGGCTGGGTGCTTATCCAAAGATTTGACTAACGGCTCTATGCGGTTTTCCGCTTCGCATTTCAAATCTTGGATCGTCTCTGGCATGTCCAAGAACGGGAAAAACACAGCCCGATAGAAGATCCCCCGCCGGTTTCCGGTAACGTCTTCTAGCCCCTGAACATATAATTGACTTGCCATAGATAGTCCAGCTTATATCCAATAAACAAAACAAAAATTGACAACAAAACGATCCAGAGGATGCCATAGATGGTCCGCTCCTCCAGTAGGAACTGCTTCCATCTCATGATAGTATCTCCTTCAAAGAACGATGGATGACGTAAATCTTGTCAAGGTCTATCGGCTTAATAATGACCTCTTGTGGCACTCCACGGCCACTCCTGCGTATTGTCGTATTGATGCCAAAAAGCGGGAGACAATACAAGATTTTGCATACGGTCGGCCGGCCAAGCCCGGTGTCCTTCACAATATCAGAAACGTTTGTTGACAACCCCAAAGTCTCAATGACAGAAATCAACTGTCTGCCCGACTTTTCATATTCTTTCAAGTTCGATTTACGACATCCGCCACGACGCCGAAAATACCATGGCCAGGGGATTTTAAACCCACAGGAATTACTTAACCTGTCGCACTGATGATAGATAGTCGTCAAGTGCAGGTTCGTTCTCAACGCCGCGTCCGATGGGGTTATTCGACGCGTCAAAAGGTCGAACCGCAGTTCGGCCATGGCCTCTTGAGATGTTTTAGTTTTTTCGCGCATAGATATTTCTGCTTATAACACACAGCTCAATTCTATCTCTTGGATCCAACGAATAAAACCAAGCTGTCGTCTTTTCTGTTTTCGGAAACCCGCATGCCGTCATCTCCCATAACCGCATGTCGCCAAGCGCCGATTTGATTGTCTTATGTCTTTTGGTCAAAGCGGGCATTTTATCATCATTAAGATGCCCCCAGGAACTCCAGAATCTCGCATACCTTTTCAGATGCGACTTGAGCTGCCGTTTTTGTTCTGATTGGGCGAAGGCACGTTCAAACCCACTGGCCACCTCGATATACTTCGCAGTCAGCACCGCTTTCGCATAACGTCGCATATCTTCCGGGACCGAGCTAGTGTTGATTATTTGTGCTATCGTCAATACAGCCATCGCCAAACCTACGCCAATCCATTTTACGGGGCTCGCCCAAATCCAAGAGTCGGCTATCATCCAGTCGGATCCTACCAGAAACAGCGTCAGACGCGCGTAGGAACACGGCACGGTTAAATCTTTCCGAAAAGATCAAAAACCCGCAAATCGCGCCATTACGTTCGTGCTGACTCATCGTATCCAATTGGTGGCTCGACGACTTGCCTTGTGTCGCGTCAAAAGACACCGAAGAGGCGCCTAGCCTTTTTGCGTCAAACAAAATGGTGGACCCCCAAGGCATTGTCGCAATAAAGTCGAAAGGCGATCGAACCGGGACAAACCGGCCCAAACCAACCCACCGGGCCCCAGACGGGATCTTCGTTATGGCAACAGAACATCTTTCGGCAGACTCGATGATCATTCGTTCCCAGGCCTCGCCACTTCTTTTCGCCCTCTTACCAGCTATTATCCGGCTCAGTTTCTTCCGTGACGCCATATTCCGCTTTCAATTTCCGCATCGCCTCGTTACACAACGACTGGACATATGCGCCTGACCACAGCCGGATCTTCCTATCTCCGTACATAATCTTGGCAAAGGCCTTGTCGTGTAACGCCCTGTAATATATCAACTTAGCCATATTCTCATAAGTGATCCGACCGCTTTTCTCCTCTTCACCAACCTTGGTTATCATGCGGAACGGGTGGAATGGGTCAGACTCGAGCACTTTTTTCTGGATCTGCTCCCTCATCTCTTTGAGGCTTTCGAGCTGATCATTGTCGAGCTCATCATCTTCGTAGTATATCTCATCGTCTTCTTCGATCCCCCAAGACCTCATCTCGGCGATTGTGACCTTGTACGGCTTAATTCGTCTTTCCAGCTCTTCTTGTGTTAGCATAAAAACTCCTTTCACTCTAAGAAATCGTCGTTAACCCTAGCAATGTTGTCTGTATATTCTTCCGGCGATACCTCGCTTTTCGGGTCGTATAGCCAACCTCGGATACCATTAGATTTGTATTCTGCCAACCGGTGCTTCTTGTCGACCGTTATAATTGTTCGTACATAAGAGCAAACCCGCCGCATCGGCATATGATCGTCCGTTATCTCGTACTTATTTAATACGTACTTCAAGAACTTTCGACTAAAAAACACCCGACATTTCGGAGTCTCGCCAAGACGTTGGGTGAACTCATCTTTCAAATGGTGGATTATTTCTTCCAGATCATTGCGATCTGTGGAAGTTTCCACCCTTCGTTCGGCCAAGATGCCCAACGCCTCTTCGTATCCCTCAATCTTGGACAAAACCTCTTTCTGCCAAGACACCCAGCGACATGTGATCTTTGCCTCTCCGCCGTCGCAATCTCTCAAAATAGACAATATCTCCGAAATTATTTCTGGACGGTATTTCCTGATATGTTCTAAAGCCCAGGTGCGAAAGTCATGCTCGTACTTCTGTTCCCCCATCTTGATGATGATCGACCTGTCGGCCACGTCTTCGCTCAAGCTTGGAGCGTTCAAAGTGACAAACCATGTCAGATTGTTTGGACGGGATAGATGCCCAAAATAAGGCCTCCATCCGTCGATATACTGCGCGGTGATGGCCGATTCGATGTCAGTACCCTGCAGAATGCCCCTAACATTATCAAGAATGACGCATCTTTTTCGCATTGCCTCGTCGGACATCAGGCGCTTCTTTGCCTGATCCCACGATTCGCTGGGATACATGTAGAAAGCACCGCCCCAGATCTCGGATATCACCTCAGCCGTGGTCGTTTTGCCTGTCCCACGCCCGTAATCCGAAGTAATAACAAACATTGGTCTAGCCCCATATGCTCCACCCCAGCCGGGCGTCATTAATGCAGAAAGTAAAAGAATACGATCTACGTCTGTTGCGACATTGAACCCGGACAGAAGCTGCTTGAGCGGCGTGTCCTCTTTAGTAAAATCGACTTCTGGCAAATCGCAGGGAAGGTAAAACGTGTTCTGTTGTGCCGGGTATGTCGGCAGCATCTCGACCGTCTCATACCTGATCGACATACAGCTGGAATACAACGAAAAAAACTCCGACTTGGTAATGGCATTCAGCAGTTCGCCGCTACTAGGATGTGTCGCCGTTCCATTATGCCAGCGTAACAGAAACTTCCTGTGTAGCCATGCAAAGAAATCGGCCTCCGAATCGATGTATTGAATCTCTTCCCCGTTCGACAGTCGTTCGCCCGGCTTTCGTTTCTCAGGATTCCAAACAAACGGAACTCCAGAGACAATCCTTGGCCACCCATTAGCCGCCTTAAACAACGCCTTTGACAAAACAAATGGGTTAATGTAGTAACTTACCCGTCGGCTTTTGCCGTCCTCTGTCTGCTCCGTTTTGTCCATCACGTTACTAATGACAATACCCGAATTGTCCTGTGGAGGAAATGAAATCCCCGGTTGAATATAATCCATCGCGGTTTCAGAACCGGAATCAGAATCGCCCTCCTCCGATTCGCAACTATCGCCATCACCAGACACTGCTTCTGAGTCGGCAACCTCGCTGTGGTCTACAAAGACGGTCTCATCAATCCGGTCCAGTGGCTTGGATGGTATCCTAGGCTTCGACAGTGCCGATTCTATTGTCGCCCGAATCTCGGCGTCATCGAGCCCGCATTTTCTTGCCGATGATGTGAGTATGTCGAAAATCTCATCCGGTGGATACCCGTTGCCTAGCAGGTCGCAGGCCGCCTTGAAAAGGCGAATGTTACGCTCGCCTTCCGAGCATCCGAAAGCGATGAAATCTAGCGTTTGTCTAGTCAAATTGTTCTTCAGCTTGACGCCCGGTCTTGCTATCCCGGTCGGCCGTAGTAGCACTTTAGGGGCCTTAACGTTCTGATCCAGAACATCGGCTAGCGACTCGAAATCGAAAACCGTCTGAAACTCCGCAACAACCTCACATTTCGTCGGTGACTCCGAACCGTTGCCGTGATTAATAAAACCCGGCAGCCGCATCAACCTGGGGGCGTCCTTGATCTTCTCGTCGCCACCGAGCAGGATTGCCAGCTTCTGTTGGTAAGTAGACCAATCCTCTACCTTGATAGGCTCTGCCAAACGCCAATAGGCGTGCGCCCCGTGTCCACTATTGACCACCACAGAGGGCGGTGGCATGTCTGGGCACGTCGATTCGATGAAAGAAACGGTTTGCATCGCGTCGAAATCGTCAATGTCAAGGCAAAGGCAGTTGGCGTGAGAAACACAGTCCGACTTACCGCCCTCTTTGATCCTTGGATTGACCCCGAAATACACGTCCAAGGTCTCATTGAGCTTGGCTATCTCCGGTATCGAGCTCTGGAACGAATCCCGTGTGTAATACAACCGCTTAACAACATTGAGCCCACCCTTGGACGCAAAGCAGCGTATCTCGATGACATCTTCACGGTCGAACAGAAATCTGATGAACTCTACTGTATTCATGCGACCACCAAATCAAGCCAAAAGTTTAAAAACAAGCTCGCTTAGGTCCGCCTTCTTTTCCAGTACCTCCATGGCGTGCTCGTCTGGCGTTCCACGACAAACCAGGTGATAGTATACCACAGGCTTCGTCTGGCCCAAACGATGTATTCGGTCTCTCGATTGGGCGTATTGCTCCTGACTATACCCGTGAGAGTAGTAGATCGCGTATGCCGCCGCAGTTAGCGTTATCCCGTGCCCCGCAGCGGCAGGATGGCATACCATGGCGTCGAGCTTGTTTTCTTGAAACTCTTGGACAAACCGATTGCGATCAGACAGCGAGGTGCTCCCGTCTATGCGGCCTACACGTTTACCGACTGACTCGAGCTCTCTTTGGATTCGATCTAGCTCATGGCGGAATTCCGCCCACACGACAACCGGATCATCTCCAATAGATTCGATAAGGTCTAGGAAAGCGCGTATCTTCGAATCTCCCACCACTACAGGGCCGTTATCGGTGATGACAGACCCACCAACAAACTGTCGAAGCTTCGAAAATATGGCAGAAGTAAGGAACTTTTGAGGCGTCATGCCGGGCGATGATGCCTCCAGCCTTGCCTCTTCCAACAGCTTCATGTATCCGGCTATCTCTTCTGGACTCAATTCTACGTCTATCGTGATGTCTTGGACTTCTGGAAGATCTAGGCACTCTTCTTTAGAAAGAAACCAAGCCCGGGAATTGAGTCGGGCAAAAAACTCACTCTGGGCGCCTTTTTTAAAATCCCATCCGGAGATAACCCATCTTCTCGAGATGTACCTCTTCTTTGGGACAAAATAACTGTAAGCAAACCGAAAAAAGTTGTCCCCAAAAATAGACTTAGAGATACAACGCATCTGGGGCCAGTACTCTATCGGCGAATTCGGGGCTGGCGTACCCGACAAAAGTATAATGCTAGGAACAATGTCCGAAAAACCGACGCAGGCTTTTGTGATGAGGCTTTTAGGGTTTTTAATTTTCGACGACTCGTCTATCACGAAAAGATCGAACCCCATCTCCGACAATTGGTCGTAGTGAATCCGGAATGTTTCATACCCCATCACAAAAATGTCGCAGTCCGAGCGGGCAAGCAGCTCCATCCGCTTGACGCTCGGACCGCTGACAACAACACAATTTAAGTTTTCGAAATGGACGGAATCCCGATACCAAGCGTTATGGAGCACCGACTTCGGAGCGAGTATCAGAGTGCGGCAACTTCCGTGTTGCCGCTTCAGCTCTGATATGGTCGCCAAAACGCCGATCGTCTTCCCGACGCCCGGCTTGGCAAACCAAGCCACGCGACCTTCCTTGTCGCGGAAAAAATCCTGAAATTTTTTCTGGTGTTCCCGCAGGGATATCATTGGGTCGTCCAATCATGACTCTAGAACGGCACTTCTTCGCTGGCAGTTTCGGATTCAATATAATCCGATTCTTTGGACCGAATGGTCTCAGGTCGGATCGATTTGTAGAACTCCAGCCCCAGTTTTATCATGTCTTCCGGGGCTCGTGACTTGAAAGTGAATACCGGGAGAAGATATTCGCCCTTTTCACTCACGGCTTCCTTGCTACTGAAAACATAAAGTCCAGGACCGCGTCGGCCAAGAAGCTTCTCCGAAGTGTACAACTGCTTTGACGTCTTGAGCGAAGATTTCTTCAGCCTCAACAGAGATGGAAAATCCCGATTGACAAACAGGACAATCCAGTTGTGATATTCGGTTGCCCTTGGCGGCTTCCCGTCAACATACTCCAAATCTTCCGGCGGAACCTTGGAAACGTCGCTCTGGATATACAGGATTCGGCCCTGTCCAGTCTCGTCCCACCGGACCCATTCCTTGTATACCATGATCGGCATGAACTCCGGGGGCTCGATCTTGGTCATGTGGAGAGAATCGATAATATCCCCGGGACTGAAGTTGCCGTACAGCTTCTTTTCTCGCGGCAGGCCTTGGTAAAGATGTGCCTTGGGTGTAACCAGATCCGATTCAGACAAGCCGCGGAACCGGTCGGAAAAATCCATGCCTGCCGTCGTAATTGCGGTATCGTCTTGTTTTGCAACAGCGATTTCTTGGGACTTTTCTTTCTTACCTTCAATTTCTACCTTTTTCATAGTTAAACTCCATAGTACAAAAGTTAATTTCGCCTAATACTAATCTTGACGTACGGGTCAAAGGTCACACCCGGCGGCATGGCGCCGTCGGATGTGACCAACGAAATGATGGCAGAGTCGTTCAGCCTACGCTGAACAATATACTCGTGCCCATTTTCTGAAGCCCACTGGAGCAGATCCGCCCATCTTTCCGGATCATATCTCACACGCAAGGCCTCTGGATCAAATGATATTGTAAGTCCACCTCCTTTCAATTGCTGTAACTTGGTCCGTTCGTGTATAGAGATTAGTTTCTGCTCTATTTCTGCCTTCCGGCTCGACAATTTTCGATCCTCTTCAGACAGCTTTTGCCTTTCGTCAATGATATTTCTAAGCTCAACCAGTAGCTCATTAACCTGCTCGAGATCTTCCATACTTACCACTCCTGTAAAAAAAGTCATTGTATAAGCTGCATTAAAAAGGAAGAACACACCTCACTGTTAAGAACAATAGTAGTAACCAACTCTGGCCTGCACCACATAATGTACTCCAGGGCGCGAGGATGTGAAACAATCAGAGTCGGAATAATCTACTTCGTCTTCCGCAACCTGCCTTTGCTTGGGTTGCTTCGTGTCAAACTCGGCTAAAACCTCCATCTGCTGAAACGCTTGGTCTAGGGTTAGATCCTCTTGATCGGACCCACCATTCATATTAGCCCAACGCAGCAGGTCAGCATAAATCTTTTTCAACTTCGAACGGCTTACAGAGCAATACAATGCAAAAGAAAGATCTTTTGCGGTCAGTGACCCAGACCGTATCGCATTGACAAAAGCCGCGTCAGAAAATCCAAGTTGTTCCGGGAGCTCAAAATCGATGACCAACTCTTTCATTGCAATTCTCCCTTAAAATTAGAACCCAGAATACGTCCACGCGACGTACGAACGACATAACCAATACGCACAAGGTACGGCTCTATAACATACTCCACGGTCTCTTTATCTTCCCCTATGGCGGTAGCGATAGAGGTCAGACCGGCAGGACCCCCGCTAAATATATTGCAAAGCGTTTTTAGGTACTTCATGTCCTGTCGGTTGAGTCCGTCAGGTCTAATGCCCATGACAGACATAGCCTCTAATACCGCATCCATCGGCGACTTGCCGAAAGCCGTCATCGACTTCAAGGCAGTGTCCAGTATGGACTTTGCCACCCGGGGCGTGCCGCGGGACACGGACGCGATCTTTCGGACGGCTTCGTCATCGAACATGTCCGAACCCGGCATATGTCGTATGGCGTTTGCCAAACCGTCTTCCGAGTAAAAATCAAAGAAAACAGAGACCGGGCACCTGTCGCGGAACGGCTTGGGCACCAAGCCGGACGATGTGGTCGCAGAGAGAACCGTAAACTCCGGCAGCTTAACACGGCGAGATACCGCGTAACCGTTGCTGCCGATAACAAGATCGATAACACGATCTTCCAGCACCGTATAAAGCCGTTCTAGCATCGATCTGGGCATCGCATGCACTTCATCTATAAACAAGATGTCCCCGGCCTTTACAGGCCTCAAAATGCCGATAATGTCTTCCTGTTCACGCAAGGAAGCACCGTGACAATAGTGCAGCCTGACCCCGAGTTCGCCGGCTATGACGCCGGCCAAGGTCGTCTTACCGAGCCCAGGTGGACCGAAAAACAGCCCGTGCGGAAACACCGAGCCTGACTTTCGGCAAGCCTCCACGTGGAATCCAATCAAACGCTCCACATCCGGCTGACCAGTAAATTGAGAAAGCTTTGTGACTCTACTCATCGTTCACACTCCCGTCACAAACAAAGTTAACAGCCGACTCTTTTTTCGCAGAAGAGTTTGCCAGTAGCTCGAACTCTTCGGTGTCACCGGCCCCGCGAGACAAAGCGTTAATCATGTCTCGCAGCGACTTGTTCCGGCGAGTCTTAAAAATAAGCTTCCTGACGTAGTTCGAGTCCATGCCAAAATCGCAGGATTTTTCGATGGATTCTGGCGTCAAACCCGGAGCATCGCCCGAATACTCACGCAGCCTGCGGAAATGGCGTTCGGCGTGAGTAATTTCGCCCCGGTCATTCAATATCTTGGCGATTCGTTGGGGCTTGTACCCCAAATCCCATAGACGCATGGCGTACGCGATCATCCGCAACTCATCGTAATCGGGTTCAAGCTTTTTGGTCTCAAAATTTAGCTTGTAGCCCAACGGGGGGAGACGGCCGCAAAGCTCTTTTCTCGCCTTTTTTGCGGACATTGCGGCACGCGTACGCATCCGGATGGAATGAAGTTCGACCATTGCCACCATATCCTTGACCAACTTCATGATGTTGCCGGTCAACTCGTCCGGACTCTCCCCGTCCTCGATGGTGACAACTTTTCCCCCAGATTTTGAAACCAGATACTCAATTCCCCCAGAGACGATCGGATCCCTTGCCAACCTGTCACGCTTGACGACTAGCAAAGTGTCGCCTTTTCGGACAGAGCTAACCGCCGACTGCAGGCCAGGTCGTCGATCGATAGGCAATGAACCAGAAAAACCAGCGTCCTCGAAAATGACGCACTCTTGCCCCTTGGCCGCGGCCCACTTCTCAATCTCGGACCGCTGATACTCCAGCGAAAGACCGGAATTGGCCTGCTCATCAGTGCTAACCCGTATGTATCCGACAATCATACACGCTCCGTTTGAACCCAATCATTCTCTTACTGACTGTATTAGTTTATTATTCGCTATCACTTTTGTCAACCCCTCAACCAAAATAGAGGTCCGCAAATCGATTTCTCGAGCAATAGCGTCGACCTTCTTTATCGCCACGTCCGTATCAGGCTCTTGGCCTAAGACATACGACGGAACGACAACCGCATATTGCCTATCTTCGAACTTGTAGCCCTCCTTAGCAAACCGATTGAAGTCTAATTCTCGATAACCAAACGACTTATGGCCGTCGGTGCGGCCGATGAAGAACCGGTATATGTCGTAATCGTTAACGTGCAACTCGTCCGGCAGGATCGTTCGGCACCCCTTGCTGGGATGAATGCACGCCGTCGAACGATCGTGCAGACACAACCTCAACGGGTGCTGCCCGTCGTCCGGTAGGCAGCTCAACATCACGGTGCTGTCCTCCAACGCTACCATCAACCCTAGCGAATTGTGAACCACGTGAGAGTAGACCCGCGAATAGCCGCCCGCGGAATCGGCCAAGAAAACCGCCGAATAGTCTGAGGCCGTAACAACTGATTTATCGGAGGCTAGGCAGCGGGCGTTGCCGTATGACCGTCCGCACGAACGGTCACGCAATAGAACGTTGGTCATGCCGTCATGCAGCACGGTAGAGTCCTCACTGGCCACGACAAAGGACAACGATTCGGCCACTACCACGCATGAGCGGACAAAGCACTCCGACTGGTCTAATGACACAACCCGGCCAGAGTTTTCGACCACAACCGAAGACTTCCCGTGCAAAATACACGGTGCCGTGGCCATGCCCTCGTAATCGAAATAAAACTGGGTGATTGGGTTATTATTTTCCATAAGATTTAAAAAACCGGCCCCGCAACGTTAATCGCGGAGCCGGCGGTTCAGGGAGCGTTCGGGATTATTATACCGCGGCCCGCGGAAAAGTCAAGTAAATAATTTTACGACAATCCATCCCAGCGTTCGGGGTCCTGTTCAGGTTCGCCATCCGGACAAACCGAACGCGGAGACTGCGACTCGTCACGACATAGGCAGTCGTCACCGCAATAAAGCGAAGAAATAAGTAAATCCAAATACCCGGATAACTCCGAATAGTAATGTCGCTGCTGCGACGCTAACGACATGGAATCAAAGGAAGAAAGCCTGTCCCTCAAATCCAACAAAGACTTAACGAAATCCTTCATAAAATGACTCCTGCCGGCCAAGCCGGCTGAAAACCTAAAAACAAACTACAACAGTCGCCCTGCAACCGTAACACTTTGCCTACGTCAGCCTAGAACCCGAGCTAGGGCGCGCTCGGCATATTTCTCACTCAATTCGATACCGATCCAACGTCTGCCCAGCTTCCGGGCGACGGCGCAGGTCGTTCCGCTGCCGGAAAAAGGATCAAGGACCAAATCTCCAGGACGACTGCTGACCTTGATAATCCGGTCCAAAACCGCTTCGGGCATTTGACACCCGTGCCAGCCTTCACGTTCTTTGAACGTACCGCATACCCGCGGGATATGCCAGGTGTCCGATTCTGGTGCAAAATGACCAGAATCCAACGATTCCTGTGGTCTCAGGTACCAAACGTCATCGGGCAATTTCCCGGACGCGTTAGCACGTTTGTCCCGATATACCGTCTGTCTGGCCGACGGGACCCGAATCGTATCCGCGTTGAACGTAAACTCGTTGGTCTTCGTCAAATAAAGAATGTGAGTGTGGGAACGGGAAAACTTTTTCCGCGTCTGTTGACCGAACGTGTAATGCCAGATGATCCAATTCCGGAGACGAAAACCGAGTTTCCTTCGGGCCAAGACGCAAAGGTCGGCAGCGTACTCGTCCCCAATCGCCAGATAAAAGCTGCCACTGGGTTTAAGAAGTCGGTGCACTTGTTCCATCCACTTCGACGACCAATCCATGTACTCCAGGTCATCCATGCGGTCGTCGTAACGATCGTATTCGTAGCCGATATTGAAAGGCGGATCGGCAAAAACCAGATCCACACACCCATCGGGCATCCGACTCATCACGGACACGCAATCGCCGACGATGATCGTGTTTGAACCTGCGGCTGACTCGGCGGGTTGGGAAGTAGACTTTTTTTTCATATCATTCACTCGTGTGAACCACAATAATTATCATTACAAGTTAGCCTGTCAGGTGGCTTTTAAATTTTTATTTGACAGGCCGGGTTAACCCTGTTTTGCCCGACGCGGTTAAAGTCATGCAACAATCGCCATATTGGCGGGGGGCAGCTATCGCCATAAGGTGATTAACTACCCCGGGGAAATTACGCCGAAAATTATCCAGCTGCAATGCCATATCGGATAGCAAAAAACCCCATAAACCCGGTTAGGGGTTTATGGAGCTGGGTAGAGGTTAGTCCTCGTCATCGAAATCATCGTCTTCCGAATAATATTCGATAAAATCTTTCAGAAGATACTCCCCCGTCGCTGGTACGACAAAGTTTTTGATTGTCAACTTTTGTAATCCGCAATGATTACAGGATTCTACGGCGCAAATCATAGCTCCATTATTCCAGTTTTTTGTTTGCCGCCAATCGTGCCCTTTGCGGCGCACGCAGCCGGGTTCGTCCGGCTGTACAGCGATCGTGTCGGCCCAGACACAGTCTGGGTTATCCTCGTCGAGGTGGTCATAAACCTCCACGACTAATATTTGGGTTTCGTCCGCGGGTGGGAGATTCGAAATAGTTTCGTCCAAAACTTCCTCGATTCTCCCGTCTACTTCCTCAAGGGTTTCACACAAATCTTGCGTTTTCCCGTTAACACAAACGCGAAATCTCATAAACACTCCCTGTCGGCCTAGCCGACTAAATGAACCGAATAAGCCCGCACCAAGCGGACTAATCGCCTCTATTGTACTTGTCGGATAACCAAGGTCAATTATAATAATTCGTAAAAATTATAATTGACAACTAGAAGACACTCGCTATCTGCCGGCTGGTTAAACCTGAGGGCAATTCGTCCGCCAGCCGGACGGCAAACATCACCATAGACGGCCGGGTTAACCCTGAGGGCAATTCGTCCGCCAGCCGGACGGCAAACATCACCATAGACGGCCGGGTTAACCCTGAGGGCAATTCGTCCGCCAGCCGGACGGCAAACATCCCATAGACGGCCGGTAACCTCAAGTCGAGCACCAACCGCCCGTCCAGACCCAGAAACACCAGATACACAGTTCCTGGGTCGTTTAAAACCGAGCCGCACTATGCGGCTCGAGATGCCCGACGGAGCAACCGGACAAGTTTTTTTACTGTCCGCTGCTCTTCCCAAAAAATAAAAACACCCAGCAAATTTTGATCGAGAGTTAGCCGCTTCCTAAATCGCGACAGCTCGCGATCGTCCGAAACGGCTGCCCGGAACCGAGCCACGACGTCAGAGTCAATATCCATGGCTAGCATAAACCAACGTTCGCCTTCGTAGACATCATCGATGGGTATCTTGTCGGCGGAACCGACAGGCGGGATCCCGTCGATTCCGCCAGAGGAAATCGCATTTAATATTTGGCGGATTTTAGGGTTCGATTCTGGCATGATATCGATCGCTACCAATGACGAAATCTCGAGCGGCTGATCCGCCGGCAGCAAAAAAGAATAGAAGAATCTGTCGATACCGTGTTTGGGATTTGGATTACACGGTAATCGAACTTCATTTTCGAGGGTGCACTCAAGCACGAAGCCCGACTTCCGGTAATACAGATATATCTTGCGGCTGTCGTTTGCGTCGATTGACAGCTCAGGCATTTCGCCATTATAAATGAACTTCATAAACACTCCCTGCCAGACCTGCTGGCCAAATGAACCCGTCAACCCCGACCCACGCGGATCGGCGATTGACGCTTATATCATATCGTGCGTTGCGGGCAAGTCAAGAGAAAAATTTTCAGACCGGTTAAATTCATACAATAATCGCCATATTGATTGAGACAGCTATCGCCATAAGGTGATTGGGGAAATGCTGCAATGCCATATCGGATAGCAAAAACCCCATAAACCCGGTTAGGGGTTTATGGGGTGAAAATTCAGTATCGTACTGTGATTATGGGATTCTCAAATATGCGCAAATTAATGCGCATTTTCCGGAACCCATTGAGACCAACAAAATACTTGACAATTTCGAGGGGGGTTGTTAGGACTGATTCATAAGAGTTGTCTAGCCCGACAAACAAGTAAAATTTGTCAGGGAATAAGGTGGGAAAATTGCCAGAGCTTTCTGTTGTCGCCGTCCAGAATCACGTCGACGTCTTCCCAATAATCTGTCGGGCTGACCGAGAGGAAAATTTTTGGCAATTCCGTGGAATTTACAGAAATTGGGTGACGCAAAATTTTAGAAGTCGTAAAATGCACCCAGTTGGAACCGTCTGGTATGTTACTCATAGGGTAAATTATCGTTTCTTTTCTAAAGTTGTAATCATCACTTTCCGCGACAACACTCACAACTAGCTCATAGTGTGAGTACAGCATCACGTGGTAGTCACCAGGGGTATGATCACGGAGAAAAACCTCAAGATCACGCCGGTGAATTTTTTTAAGAGACATTGTACACTCCCTGCCGGCTTCGGCCGGCGAAAAAAACCAATCGCCAAACACCACGTTTGGCTTATTTTTTTCATTTTTATTTTTTCGAGGAATTTGTCGATTATAATTTTTTTGAATTTTTATAATTGGCAAATCAATGGGGCCGTGCTCATGAGAGCATGGAAAGCAGCCGGTCGGACGGACAGTCGGTCGGTCGGCGAGCTGGTCGGACAGTCGGCTCGGTCGGCTCGGTCGGCTCGGTCGGTCGGACGGTCGGACGGTCGGACGGACAGTCGGTCGGTCGGTCGGCTCGGTCGGACGGTCGGTCGGTCGGACGGTCGGTCGGTCGGACGGTCGGTCGGTCGGTCGGTCGGTCGGTCGGTCGGACGGCTCGGTCGGACGGTCGGTCGGTCGGTCGGTCGGTCGGCGGTCGGTCGGTCGGTCGGTCGGACGGCTCGGTCGGACGGACAGTCGGTCGGTCGGCGAGCTGGTCGGACAGTCGGCTCGGTCGGCTCGGTCGGCTCGGACGGTCGGTCGGTCGGTCGGTCGGTCGGTCGGTCGGCTCGGTCAGCTCGGTCGGACGGTCGGTCGGTCGGTCGGACGGCTCGGTCGGACGGTCGGACGGTCGGACGGTCGGACGGACAGTCGGTCGGTCGGTCGGTCGGTCGGACGGACAGTCGGTCGGTCGGTCGGTCGGTCGGTCGGACGGACAGTCGGTCGGTCGGTCGGTCGGACGGTCGGTCGCTCGGACGGTCGGTCGGTCGGACGGTCGGTCGGTCGGTCGGTCGGTCGGTCGGTCGGTCGGTCGGTCGGTCGGTCGGACGGACAGTCGGTCGGTCGGCGAGCTGGTCGGACAGTCGGCTCGGTCGGCTCGGTCGGCTCGGACGGTCGGTCGGTCGGTCGGACGGTCGGTCGGTCGGACGGCTCGGTCGGACGGACGGTCGGTCGGCGAGCTGGTCGGACGGTCGGTCGGTCGGTCGGACGGTCGGTCGGACGGTCGGACGGTCGGACTCGGTCGGTCGGACGGTCGGACGGACAGTCGGTCGGTCGGACGGTCGGTCGGACGGTCGGACGGACAGTCGGTCGGTACGGTCGGACGGTCGGACGGACAGTCGGTCGGTCGGTCGGTCGGTCGGTCGGACGGACAGTCGGTCGGTCGGTCGGACGGACAGTCGGTCGGTCGGACGGTCGGTCGGTCGGCGGTCGGTCGGTCGGTCGGTCGGTCGGTCGGTCGGCGGTCGGCTCGGTCGGACGGTCGGACGGACAGTCGGTCGGTCGGCGAGCTGGTCGGACAGTCGGCTCGGTCGGCTCGGTCGGCTCGGCGGTCGGTCGGCGGTCGGTCGGACGGTCGGTCGGTCGGACGGCTCGGTCGGACGGACGGTCGGTCGGACGGTCGGACGGACAGTCGGTCGGTCGGACGGTCGGTCGGTCGGACGGTCGGTCGGTCGGTCGGTCGGTCGGTCGGTCGGTCGGTCGGACGGTCGGACGGTCGGACGGACAGTCGGTCGGACGGTCGGACGGTCGGTCGGACAGTCGGTCGGTCGGCGGTCGGTCGGTCGGTCGGACGGTCGGTCGGACGGTCGGACGGTCGGACAGTCGGTCGGTCGGACGGTCGGTCGGACGGTCGGTCGGTCGGCGGCTCGGTCGGACGGTCGGACGGAGTCGGTCGGTCGGTCGGTCGGTCGGTCGGACAGTCGGTCGGTCGGTCGGTCGGTCGGACGGTCGGACGGTCGGACGGACGGTCGGTCGGACGGTCGGCGGTCGGTCGGACGGTCGGACGGTCGGACGGACAGTCGGTCGGTCGGTCGGTCGGTCGGTCGGACGGCTCGGTCGGACGGTCGGACGGTCGGACGGTCGGCTCGGTCGGACGGTCGGACGGACAGTCGGTCGGTCGGACGGCTCGGTCGGACGGTCGGTCGGTCGGTCGGACGGTCGGACGGACAGTCGGTCGGTCGGTCGGTCGGTCGGTCGGTCGGTCGGACGGTCGGACGGACAGTCGGTCGGACGGTCGGCTCGGTCGGTCGGACGGTCGGACGGTCGGACGGACAGTCGGTCGGTCGGTCGGTCGGTCGGTCGGACGGCTCGGTCGGACGGTCGGACGGTCGGACAGTCGGCTCGGTCGGACGGTCGGACGGACAGTCGGTCGGTCGGCGAGCTGGTCGGACAGTCGGCTCGGTCGTCCCCATGCGTCCCGAAGGGAACGGTTTGCCTAACTTTCACCTACCCCCCCCCCTAATAAAGGCCTAACGCGAGCCGCGAGCCGCC
>BPJO01000024.1 GCA_026004655.1 Phycisphaerae bacterium | reverse complement strand
GCTGATCCCGACCGGTCGAGACTGGGTTGCACTGCAAAGCGAAATCGTACTGACGGTCGCGGTCATCGGCATTTTGGTCTGGCCTGTGATAACAGGTCGGCGTTCGGGTCGGGTCTCGGGATTGATTGCCGGGACGGGGGTTGTGGTCGCGTACGGATTGACATGGATACGTTCGATCGATCCGGGGTATGTGTTTCGGGGATTGTTGGTTAATGACCCTGCAGCGGTTTTCTGGGAACAGATCCTGATGTTGTTCATGGTTGGGGTGGTGGGGCTGTGGTTTCTGGTGACCCGACGACATGTCAAACCGGGAGATTCGCCGGAGTTTTTCACTCTGTTGTTGATTTCGACGATCGGGATGATGTTGATGGGGCAGACAACCCATCTGCTGATGGCGGTACTGGTGATGGAAATTGCGTCGATGCCGAGCTATATCCTGGCCGGGTTTAGGAAGGATCGAAGGGTTTCGGCTGAGGCGTCGTTGAAGTTTGTGCTTTTCGGTGCGGTCTGCTCGGCGGTGATGATTTATGGGATGTCGCTTTTATACGGGGTGTATCAGTCGCTGGACATATCCGTCATTGCCCAGATGATTCAAACCCGAGGCGAGGTGGAACTGGCAGGCATCTTCGGGTTCTTGGCGGTTTTTGTGGGGTTGCTTTTCAAGATTTCAGGGTTTCCGTTTCATTTCTGGACGCCAGACGTTCTTGAAGGCACAACGGCGGATGTGGCTGTGTTTTTATCCGTCGCGAGCAAAAGTGCCGGGATCATTCTGCTGGCCCGCTTTGCCACTCTGCTGGGGCCTTGTAACGAAGTCCTGATGTCCGGCATGGCCATCACGGTCGGGATCGTTTCTGTGGTTACGATGGTGATTGGGAATCTGGGGGCACTGCAACAAACAAGCGTGAAGCGTCTGTTGGCGTACAGCTCGATCGCACATGCGGGCTATATACTGAGTGCGGTGGCAGTCGTGATGCCTACCGCTATCGATCAGGCGATGACCGTTTTGGGGATCTATCTGGCGATCTACCTGTTTATGCAGCTAGGTGCATTCGCTGCTGTGGCGGAGGTCGAAGACCGTCATGGGAACGATCATTTGACGAGTTTTCAGGGATGGTCTATGCAATCGCCGTTTTCCGCGGCCGGTTTGGCGGTGGCGATGATCTCGATGATCGGTCTTCCCCCGTTCGGAGGATTTTGGGCTAAAATGCTGGTCATGGTGTTGTGTGCCCATCAAGGGGGATGGTGGTGGGTGATCACA
The DNA here is from genome assembly GCA_026004655.1 of Phycisphaerae bacterium. GTDB lineage: Bacteria > Planctomycetota > Phycisphaerae > Tepidisphaerales > Tepidisphaeraceae > BPJO01. The sequence goes on along the minus strand of BPJO01000024.1, from coordinate 41,307 downwards.
GCATCGATCGCGGTCAATTCGGTCATATCGGTCGGGTTTTACGGACGGGTCTTGCGGGCAATGTATTTGCAGAAATCGACCGGTCCGGTCTTTGGCATTCCCAAAACGACCGGGCTGATTCCGATCCTCTGTGCGATCGGATTGGTCATAAGCTTTGTGGCTTTATCACCCCTTCAACAAACTGCCCAACGAATGAGCCAGCAGTTTCGGACATTGCCTTCCCGGTGAGACCTGACCCGATCATCAAGTGGTTTCAAAAATCGAATCATCGTCAATAAACAGGATATCCAGTCGGTCGTCGCCGGGGGTCAGGGACTCGGGCACAGACACGGGATTGAAAGTATCGGTATCGGCATTGTTGACCAGTTGCGGATTGATCTGCATGTGGAAAAGAAATGCAATGATCATCAATGAACCCAGAACCGGAGCGGTCACGGGCAGACGGGGAAGTGAGACCAGAGACTCGGCCCACTGGCGACTCAACCAGATTCCGATAGACGCTGCCAACCACACGGCCAGAATCGATCCAACAATCGCTACGGTCCAGTGAAATACCGCTAGGTTGGCCACCAACGGAACGTGCACCAACCACAACAGAAGACTTTGCACACCGATGATCTGTAGAACTGAAACCAGACGAGTTCCGGACACACGATTCCAGACCAGATCCAGACCTACCCCCAAGGCTATCACCAGACTCAGATATCGCACCACTTCCAGTGGGGAAAGCGGGTATTTGCTAACCGTCAACCACCAAGGCAACGTTATTTGGGCGAATCGTTCCAGCGCGGATAATCCTGCAATCGCCAGTGCAACACCTATGCTGACAGCTAACCAGCGTATTTTTAATGATCGGTTCAATCCATCAAAAGCAGGTAGCTTGCATCCGATCAACACCCCGCAGACGAAAACCGCTTGCCAACGGATGACCGGAAAGTGATTTTCGATCCCGTACAGGGGCAGATAGGGATTGTCATACCAGAGGAAAAACAGACACCCACTGGCCAATCCGACGGTCATCACACCGGAACGTCGGATGCATTCGATCAACACCGGCGAAACCAGCAACATGACGACATAAAACAGAAGCAGATCGTATCCGGTCCAGAAGTAAAGAACGTCCCAGATGTATGTCATCGTGTCGTATTCCCGGTATCCGTTTAACGGGACCAACACCAACGATAAAAATGTTGCAAAATAATGCACCAACAGGACCACGCCGGCCCGTCGTAGCAGAGACAGATAAATCCTAGACCGTTTCAAAGGGTCCAGTGCCTTCTGATAGTGAATAGCGCCGATACACAACCCTGAGGTGAGAATAAACCCCCCGGCTGCGAACCTTATCCAGTGCATCAGGACTTCATTCGCTAGCCAAGGTAAAACCATTCCCTGCTCAATCAGGTGAACGATCACCATATTGATCAAGCACAGACCCCGCAGAACGTCCAACCGGCCATCGCGGGACGAATGATTGACAGTACCAACCCGTTGAGACATTAAAAATTAAGACCTTCTAACGCGGGAAACGGTTAGTTCATTTGATCATAACATATTTTTTGCAAAGTGTGCGACGATACGATCACCACAACAGGCGAAAGGGAAAGACAGCCCAATTCTCCTATTTTATCAGTTTTAACAGGTCGCTCGATGTATATAGAGAACTCAGGAGAACGGGCTGGGGTTGCCCGGGCAGATAGACCGCCGTTAACGGGATTCCGGTTTGACCCAAGTCGTTGAGTTTGGCCCACCCGGCAGCGGAAGAACGGGTCAGGTCTGCCTTGATCATATACACCCCTTTTTCACGAAGTTGACGGAGGGTATCAGAGTTTTTAAATACAGTCGCTTCAATGACTTGGCAATTCGCACACCAGGAGGCTGTGAACTTAATCAGGACAGGACCCTTTTTAAGAGCCTGCTCCAGAACAGGTTCGGAGTATTCGACCCATTCGCCGGGTGTGAGAATGGGTGTCGAAGAATCGGGTGTGCGGTCCGTCCGGATCGGGTTAAACTGAACCGCGATGTAAATGCTGCTGGCTAGAAAAAGGACAGCCAGACCTGTGGTTAACAGGATTGCTCCGGAAGATCGGAGCAGTTGTGACGACCGGATCCCGACAAACAACACTCCCCAACCGATGACCGCTACGACCAGCCACCAGTGTTGGGGGTCGCCGACCAGGGTCGGACCGATTAGCCAAGCGGCCGTGGCCAGCATCGGAAAGGCCAACGACTGCTTGATCAATTCCGAAACCGGACCCGTCCGGGGGAAAGACCGGGCGACTTCGGGGAACGCAGATAGGATAAAATAGGGCATTGCCATTCCAACACCGACAGACAACATGGTCAAAAAACCGTTGTGCAGCGGTTGGGCGGTTGCATACGCCAAAAGCGGAGCAAACATCGGAGCCGTACAGGGGGTGGACAGTACAGCGGTCAGTGCGCCCCAGGCAACGTTTCCCGAGTGCGTATCGTGTCTGAAAGATAAACCATAGATCGAAGTCGGAAGACGAATCGAAAAGGCTCCGAGCATCCCTGCGCCAAGAACCACCAGGAGGAGTGTCATCCCCCATACCACCGGTGCATACGCAAACCATTGCCCCCATTGCAGGGATTGTCCGAAAATGGTCTTGCTCAAAAGCACCAGCAACCCCAGCCCCACAAACACCAGAATTAATCCTGCACTGAATGACGCCCCCAGCGTAATGGCTCGACCACGATGATGCTGGGACGCTTCATAAAAGCCCATGATCTTTAAAGGCAAAACCGGAAGCACGCAGGGCATCACATTAAACAGCAACCCAACGAACAACCCTATCCCGATCGCAGCCCCAATGTTGTTCAGAGAAAGACGAATACCCAGGAACTCTGCGACCTGTTCCGTCGGGGGGGTAGAACCCAATTTGTCAACAACGCTCGACGAGACCTCTCCGTCAGAACGGAGAATCGGCAACGTCCGTGTCTGAGGGGCGTAACAGGTTCCTTGGTCATCGCAGATCTGATAAGTAACATCTGCAGAAACAGATAAAGAACCCATCGGTACATCCGCAGCGATCATCAGGGGGACCCTTACCTCGACCACTCCACTGTACACACTGGTCGGACCTAGCAACGGATAATTCTTGATCTGCGGTTGTGGATACTCGATCGGTCCGACCTGAATACCCGGACCCGTCTGAAGCACTACTTCAAACGGGATCAGATTCTCAGAAAGCGGCGTGTGAGATTGCGCATGGTACCCCTCTGGAATCTCCAACCGGATGGTTAACGAGGTCGATTTTCCTGGTGCGACCGGTCCCATGATCGCAACCGGCTCGATAACGGGTTGAGCTAGCGCCAACGTACTGATAAGCCAAACAAATAGCGAAAAAGCGCGAATCATCTCTCGATCATACGCAGACGGATCCGAAATCGATGCAACTTTATCCGGAAGTGAACGGTTCCAGGTCCAGATCACAATTGAGTTCGTCGCAAAGACGATTCAACTCCGAACGGAGCGTTGACAAGGAGACTTTGGAAGGGACGGTCACATAAATTTCGCACAAAAAAATCGGGTGACCTGCAAATGGAGCGCTTTCCTGCCAAGCCGACAGCTCTTCGATATTGATTCCAAAACTCCTCAACAACCCCGTCAGACGCGCAACAATTCCGGGTTGATCGGCTGAATAAGTTTTGAGTCGGTATCGTAAACCCTCTGCCGGGGGAGAAGGGTTTATCTGAGGGATGATGTTTAGCACCAGCCCCAGCCGCTGGCCGATCTGGGATAAATCCTTGTTCAGATCGTCAGTAGACGCCTCATCGACTTCGATCAAGGCCATCAGGGAAAACTGTCCCCGGAGATTGACCATCCGCGAATCAAGGATGTTGCCTCCCGCGGAATGAATTCGGGAACTGATTTCGCCTACTATTCCGGGTTTGTCCGGACCGACAGCAGTGATCACCAGCTGTGTCATATCCCCTATCATATTCCTTTGACAGGGGATTTCACGCCGCCGGTCGAATATGACTCACAATATCTTCCGACGAGTCGGATTGCTGTTGACGGATTCGGTCAAAGGTCTCTTCCACCGCAGCAAAAGCCTCAACGACCATTGGATCAAACTGAGAATCTGAAGCGTCGATGATGAGCTGTACCGCTTGGGAGTGTGAAAAAGCCGGCTTATAGGATCGGGCACTGGTCAGAGCATCGTAGACGTCGGCAATCGCGACAATTCTGGCCGACAAAGGGATATCCCTTCCGCTTAGTCCGTTGGGATACCCCCGTCCGTCCCATCGTTCGTGATGAGACAGTGCAATTTCCTGGCCCATACGGAGGAATCGACAGGGGGAAGGTTGGTTCATTACGCTAGCGAGGGTGTCAGCTCCAATGCGCGTGTGCTGCTTCATGATCTCGTATTCATGCGGGGTCAGTTTTCCTGATTTACTCAGGATCGCGTCGGGGATCGCGACTTTACCAAGGTCATGCAAAGCAGCAGTTCGATAAATAAGATCAACAAAATTAGCGTCGATTTGACCGAAATAAATCCCCATCTCCCACATCGCTTGTGCCAATTCTCGGGCGTAAAGTCGTACCCGTTCGACATGACGACCCGTGCAACGGTCGCGGGATTCTGCTAGTTTAGCCATAGCAATCAACGCTTCGTCGCGTGTGTCGATTGCGGCAATTCTCTCGGCATTTTTGACCCGTAACGATATTTCTACCGGATTCACGGGTTTGGTCATGTAGTCGTCCGCCCCGGCTGCTAGAACAGAATTGATCTGTTCTTGGTTGAAAGTATCGAACAAGATCATGATGTACAGGTAATCCGTCAGACTCATCCGACGGGCAATTCGCGTAAAATCAATACAGTCCAGATCTTCCGATCGCTGATTCACTAGCACCATTCGGATCTGTCCTGATCGGATCTGTTCCAACGCGTCTAACCCACGAGACGTGGTCAAAACCACATGACCTTCCTCCTGCAAAAGGATTTTGATCCGCATCGCTTGTTGTCGATCCGATTCCAACAGAAGGAGGTGCATGGGGTACTGACCTTTCAGATCGGTTTATCGACGAAAAGAGGATAATTCTGAAGTGCGGTATTAATGCGGAAAAAGGGGTCTGATAATCAATCGTACACAAGATTGATCGCAGAATTACCGTGGAATGAAAGTTGTGGAAGGATAAGGGGAAGCCGACGGTATCCCGTTCAAATGGGCATACAGCTCGATCATGAGGTCTTCGGTCCGAACATCAAAAATGTCATTGTGATCGGTTTGGGGATAAAAAGTTCGCAACCGGACCCGCGCCTGCGACGCAAGTTTTTTAGTCATTTGTACAGGAATGATCCGGTCCTGTGTCCCATGGATCATCAGAATCGGACAGCGAACATTTCCGATCTTGCCCAGATTGTCGAACCGGTGTTTCAGAAGTAACCGTGTTGGGAAAAACGGGGCGGTTCGAGAGGCCATTTCGGTCATGCTCGTGTAAGCGCTGATTGTTGAAAGCGTAGCCGGGGTGTGACGTGACACCAGATCGATTGCTACACCAGTTCCCAACGACCATCCGACGACATGGATTTGTTCAACGGGTCGTTTCAACACCCCGGTCAAGTAGTTCCAGCACACCTCGGCCGTCTCATAGAAGGCCTTTTCGGAGGGTTTTCCACCAGACATTCCGTAACCGGGATAATCCGGCGTCAATACATTAAATCCCATCTGCGTGAAAAGATATATCACCCCGCCGGTGGTTTTAGCACACTGTCCGTTACCGTAAAAAAGCAGAACCACGGGGGCGTGATCCGGGTTTTGCCTGGGCGTCAGATCGTACCGGGCTACGACGGGGGTCCCGTCCGAAAGGGATAAGGAGACGATCCGGGTATCCTGTGACTCAAACACCCGCATGGTTTCTTTTCCTTGCGTGACAGAACCCGGGAAAATCAGTTTTTCCTGGAACCAGAACAAAAGACCAACAAGAATCAGATAAGTTACTGTGATAATCCCCAAGACCCTCAAACCCCATCGGTTCCATGAAACTTTTCGTGGAAGATCCGGACCATCAAGCGGTAAATCAGGGTTTATGACCGAAGATCTCATTGATTTTATACCAAACCTACATAGATTTTCTCGAATTACAAAAAGAAGGAACGGTCTATGCCCTCAACTCCTCCCTGTGCAATGGTCATCTTCGGTGCCAGTGGTGATCTGGCAAAACTAAAACTGATTCCTGCGATTTATGAATTGGCTATTGAAGGACTGTTGCCCGAGCAGTTTGCTCTTTTGGGATACGCGCGTACCGAGATGTCCGACGAGGCATTTCGTCAGATATGCATCGAGGCGATTGGTAAAAACGCCCGAACGGCCAAAAAAATGGGGGCCAACCAGGAAAAGCTCAGCTGGTTGATGGACCGAGTTTACTATCACACGGGGCAATACGACAAACCGGAGGATTTTCAAAAGCTCAAAACCCGTCTGGACGAACTGGACCGTCGGTACCGGCTTCAGGGTAATCGATTGTTCTATCTTTCCACGCCCCCGAATGCTTTTGTGCCCATTTCGGAGTGCCTAGGCCAGCAGGGGTTGGTCGAAAGGGTCCAAAGTGGTGCGGTAGAACATAAAGGTTCATGGCAACGGGTGATCATCGAAAAACCCTTCGGACACGACCTCAAATCCGCGCAGGAACTCAATGCGCTGTTGATGCACAGCTTCCACGAATCCCAGATCTACCGTATTGACCATTATCTGGGAAAGGAAACGGTTCAAAACCTGATGGTCATGCGTTTTGCCAATTCATTTTTTGAACCGATCTGGAACTACAAGTACATCGATAGTGTGCAGATCACGGTGGCTGAGTCGGTCAGTGCCGACGACCGGGCGGGGTATTACGACAAAAGCGGGGCGTTGCGTGATATGGTGCAGAACCATATTTTCCAACTGATGGCGTTGGTCGCGATGGAACCTCCCGTTGCCCTCGACGCACGCTCGATCCGTGATGAAAAGGTCAAGGTCTATAAATCGATTCGTCGTTTTTCTCCCAGACGGGTGGACGAGTTTGTGGTCCGGGGACAGTACGGTCCGGGAGAGGTCAATGGGAAAAAGACCGAAGGATATCTCAAGGCCAAAGGGGTGGCACCGGATTCGACAACGGAAACCTTCGTGGCGTTGAAACTGTTCATCGACAACTGGCGCTGGAGCGGTACACCGTTTTATATTCGCACGGGCAAATGTATGCCGAGCAAGGTCAGTGAGGTCACGGTTCGTTTCCGTTCTCCACCGTTGACGCTTTTCCAAAAACAGTGTGAATCCCCCGTTTTCCCCAACGATCTGGTAATCAAGGTGGCTCCGGAGGAGGGAATAAGTATGCACCTGAACGGGAAAGTGCCGGGAGGATCGATGAACATCAAAAGTGTGGAAATGAACTTTAATTACGCATCGGCGTTCAAAAAAGAAGCTCCAGAAGCTTATGAACGATTGATTTATGATGCCTTGCTCGGGGAGCAGACATTATTCATCCGGGGTGACGAAGCCGAAGCCGCTTGGGAGGTCATAGACCTGATTCTCGAAGGTTGGAAGCATTCTACCCGTAAACCCGAAGAATACGCTCCGGGTACGTGGGGTCCCAGACGAGCCATCGAACTCATGGAACATGACGGACGACGCTGGTCTCGTGGCCAAGGGGAAGGCGAACCGATCATTGCTTGTTCACTTTGAGGTTCGGGATCCGATCGAACCTTATCCCTTGACCCCGACCGGGCTATAATGAGAATCAAAAGCGATGGTATCCCAAAGTATTACTCACCCGGCCTTTGAACCACTGAAACAGGCGTTTCCTCAGATCCGCTTCAAAGCGGCTCATTTCAGGGACATGACCACGTTAGTGGTTTCTCGAGAAAACCTCGTACCCGTCTCAATTTTTCTGAGAGACGACCCCCGATGCGGGTTCGATTTTCTCTCCGAACTGAATGGGGTAGATTATCTGGGTTATCCCGGTGTAGAACATCGGTTTGCCGTTAATTACGGGTTAGTCAACACCCGGACGACGATTCGGTTGTGGTTGAAGGTTTTTCTGGACCCCCAGCGTGAAACCACGCCCGGGGTGGATGTTCGCGATGAAGAAGCTCAAACCAAAGGGGACCCCGGATTGATGATCCCGAGTGTGACGGGGGTGTGGCCCGGTGCTGAATGGATGGAACGAGAAGTATATGACATGTTTGGGATTATTTTCACGGGTCATCCGGATTTGCGTCGTATTTTGACCTGGAACGGATTCGGGTCCTATCCGTTACGCAAGGATTACCCATTACGCGGGATCGGCGAGCGCGAAAACTACAAAATCGTGACCCGTGATAGCGCTTAGACTGACAGGACGTTGTCAGCCCTTGCGTTGTCATCAGGCCTGTTTGAGGGGGGCAGATTTTGTCAAACACGGGCAAATAAGCAGGAGAATGTCGTTAAGACATGTTTGAATCTCTCACCCAACGCCGGTATCTGGTTCCGTTCAAGGTTTCCCGGCTTCCCCAACAGATTACGGATGTATTAGTGATCGGAGGGGGCATTGCCGGGTTACGGGCGGCTATCGCAGCCGCGGAAGGGTCAGCGGACGTTCTGCTTTTGACCAAAGACACCATCGAACAGTCCAACACGTGGTGGGCGCAGGGGGGAATTGCTGCAGTACTTCAACCTCTGGATTCGGTCGAATCGCATATCCGGGATACCGAAACAGTGGGGGTGGGGTTGTGCGATGAAGCAGCCGTCCGGACGGTCGTCGAAGAAGGACCGGAACGCGTTCTGGACCTGATCCGATGGGGCGCAAACTTCGACAAACAGATCGGAAACGCCTACGACCTCGCGTACGGTCTGGAAGGGGGACATTCCTATGCCCGAATCCTTCACGCCTACGGCGATGCGACCGGAAAGGAACTAGCGCAAACCTTAATCAATAAAGTCCGTTCTTATGACAGCATCCGTGTCAGTGAGCACAGTTTTGCCATCGACCTGATCACGCACGAGGGCAGGTGCATCGGAGTGTTAGCCATGATCAACGGACAGATCAACGTGATCTGGGCAAGACGCACGATCCTGGCTTCGGGGGGGTCAGGTCAGTTGTGGCGGGAATCGACCAATCCCAAGATCGCCACCGCCGACGGGCAAGCAATGGCTTATCGTGCCGGCGCTATCCTGGCAGACATGGAAATGGTCCAGTTTCATCCGACAACCCTCTATGTCGCGGGTTCTTCCAGGGCGCTGATCACTGAAGCCGTCCGGGGGTATGGTGCCTATCTGGTGGATCGAAACGGATATCGGTTTATGGGGGATTATCATCCGGATAAGGAACTGGCTCCCCGGGACGTTGTCAGCCGGGCGATCGTCGAGCAGATCCGGAAAACCCATCATACGCATGTTTTTCTGGACGTTCGTCATCTGGAGAGTGAAGCGTTCCAGAAACGATTCCCCCAACTAACCCGGCTTTGTCAGCAATTTGATATTGATCCGTCGAAGGATTTGATCCCGATCCATCCGGCTACGCACTACATGATAGGGGGTGTTGATGCAGACCTCTACGGTCGTACCAGCCTGCCGGGGTTGTATGCCGTCGGTGAAGCCAGTTGCTCGGGTCTGCACGGTGCGAACCGGCTTGCCAGCAATTCGCTTCTGGAGGGTCTGGTTTTTGGTTGCCGGGCGGGCACCGACGCTGCTTTGCAGGCCCGTCAGAATCACGTGATATTTCCCCAAAACCTTTCGCATAACATTGCCCCTTCCAGCAAAACCGAACTCGACGTCACCGACGTCAAGAGCTCACTACGGTCGGTCATGTGGCGTAACGTCGGCATCGAACGGGACGGGGAACGACTCAATGAAACCCGTGAAATCATCGCGTTCTGGTGTCGTTACGTTATGGATAAAACGTTTAATCCGGCAAGCAACCCCGAACTGGCCCAAGCCGGATGGGAATTGCAGAACATGCTGACCGTTTCGTTTCTCGTGACCGCAGCTGCCTATACCCGTACCGAATCCCGCGGCGCGCACCATCGTCTGGATTATCCCCAGCGTGATGACGTACATTGGCGACTTCACCTTCAGTGGAAACGTCCTATGGAAACCCCCATTCCCGAACCCGTTCTTACACCACCCGTTTCAGCATGAAAAGGTTCTGAGAGCTCGTCGCTCCGTCACGGAGAGGGGTGGGTTGAGACCGTAAGCAAGGGTTCGATCAGATCCAATGTTCGCTGAGTCGCGCCACGCTGCTGTTGGACCACGTGTTTGGCGCGATGTCCGATTTCTCCCGGTTCTCTGAGCAAACGTACCATGGCTTCTTTCAGTTCTTCGGGAGTTCGAACTTCAACGATCGCGTCAGCAGAACGAAAAGCATTCATCGGTTCGACGAAATTGCCGGTAAACGGACCGACGATGGTCGGTTTTCCCAGGGCGCAGGGTTCGATCATGTCGCTGCCGTGCTGTTTTTCGCCAAGATCGACCAGGCTACGACCGACGAACACCACGTCGGCTGAGGCGTAGAACTTGCGCAACTCACCCATGGTATCTCCCAGGACGACCGTGGGTCGCTGTTGAGCCGCCGAAGTAGGATTCCATGAAACAGGATCGGATCGTCGGATACAGTCATATCCCTGCTGACGAATCAATTCCGCGACGGCATCGAATCGTTCGGGTTTTCGGGGAATGATGGCTAACTGAAGTTCGGGAAAATCGGGCAAAAGCTGTCGATAAATCTCCAGGACGATTTGTTCTTCCCCGGGCCCTGTCGATCCACAGACCCACAAAGGGTGACGCAGGTTCAGATCACGGATCAATTCCGAAGTTCCCATCACTTCTGAACCGGTCGGGGCCGAGTCGAACTTCATCGTCCCGGTGACGACGGTCCGATCCGGATTTGATCCCAACGCAACAAAACGATCCGCATAGGTCTTTTCCTGTGCTCCGATAGCTGAAATACGTGAAAACATTCTACGGGTCAGGAATGATCCGATTTTTAAGTTGCGGAAACTCGATGAGGTGATTCGCCCGTTGGCAATGACCACCGGAATGTGTCTATTCCAGCATTGGGCGATAAAATTGGGCCATAACTCCAGTTCCATCAGGATCACGAGTGAAGGTTTGAGGCAATCCAGCACACGCGTAACGGCGCCGGTAAAATCCAGAGGGTATCGTATCAGGATCACGTCTTGCTGGTTCCCGAAAAGCTCTTTGGATCGTTCGTATCCGGTTTCGGTAGTCGTGCTGATAATCAGCTGCAACATCGGATGACGAAGCTTCAGTTCGTCAATCAGTGTTCGAGCGGCATTGAGTTCCCCCACACTGACGGCATGGATCATCACCGCAGGTCGTTCCTCGGTGCGTGAAACGACATGCCCCATCCGAAGACTAAAGGCGTCCAGCACTTTTTTGCGTGTCTTAGAACGGATGATCCAGACCGGTGCGGAAACACCAACCCCAAAACCGTATGCGATGTCATAAAAATTGATTGCCATTAGGACTCACAAAACTTTGACTCTATTTGTTCACGACGTTTTTGATATCAGATTGACGCCGGGGCGTTGAGTTGGATGAGTTTCTGGTTCTCTCGACGACGCAGTTGTCCGCAGGCCGCTGAAATATCTCTTCCACGGCTTTTGCGGACATGGGCGTTGATCCCCGCGCGTCTCAACGTTTCCTGAAAACGTATGACGGCATCATTTTTCGGTCGTTCATAGGGAAGTGACTCGACTTCGTTGTACCGAAGTAGGTTTACATTTGCCCGGACCGTTCGACACACCTGTGCTAGTTGTCGTGCGTGCTCGGGACGGTCATTGACTCCGGAAAGCAGGATGTATTCGAACGTGATTTCTCGTCCTGTTTTCTGAAAATAGTACCGGGCTGCATCGAGGATTTCGTCCATGCTGAAATGCTCGGCCCAAGGGATCAGTTCACGTCGTAATGCCTCATTAGGGGCGTGAAGAGAGATAGCTAGGTTGAGTGGCAAGTCTTCCTCGGCCAGTTGTTTCATACGGACCGGAACTCCCACCGTGCTGATCGTGATTTTGCGGGCTGAAATATTCAAGCAGCCGGGATCGTGGAGCACCCGAACGGCTTGCATGACATTGGCGTAGTTCGCCAAAGGTTCACCCATGCCCATGAAAACGATGTGATTGATTCGTTCAGGTTTTCCGGACGGGTTTTTCGATTTGGCGCTTAGTCGTCGATTCAGCTGCATGACTTGCTCGACGATCTGAGCCGCTGTCAGGTTTCCCTTGACGCCTTCCAGTCCTGAGGCACAAAATCGACATCCGACCGGACATCCCACTTGGGATGAGACACAGGCGGTCCGTCGATCGCCGTCGGGAATCATTACCGTCTCCGCTTGAGCACCGCCGGGCCATTCCAAAAGGAGTTTTTGAGTTCCGTCCTGGCTGGTCAAGTCTGCCCGGGTTTGGGATTGACCAAGATCGATTCGTTCGCGCAGTTTTTCACGATCGAGCTTGGATAAGTTGCTCATACGATCAAAATCGAGCACAAGCTTATCATAAACCCAGTTTCTGACTTGTTTTGCGCGAAAACGGGGCATCCCCCATTCGACGACCAAGGTGTCGAACTGGTCCGAACCAAGTCCTAAAAAATCGACCGGGCAATTCTTCGCCTGTGTGTCACTCATCGGGACTATCATACGTCAGAGGCCGATTTTTTCCCTATCGGTCGTCTGAAGTTATGGACAAAGACCCGGTCCCAATCGATTCTCGTTCAGACGAGCAACTTCTGTCAGAGCACCTCAAGGGTGATTCAGAAGCTTTTTCCGCGCTCGTAAGACGTTATCAGCGTGATCTTTACCATTTTCTATTACGATTTTTGGCCAATCCCATGGCTGCCGATGATGTTTTCCAAGAAACGTTTTTACAGGTTTTTCAAAGTGCCGGGACTTTCGAACCGGGCCGTGCGTTCAGGCCTTGGCTTTTTGCGATCGCTGCCAATAAAGCCCGAGATTACCTTCGTTCCAAAGTCCGAAAACAGGCGTTTTTCTCTCCAGACGTCTGATCAGACCACCGGACAAACCATCGATTCCCGACTGGTGCAAACCTCCGAACAAAACCCGGTCAATCACTTGGAAGAATCAGAAATGCAGCACCGCATAAACGAAACTATCCAACGATTGCCACAGCACTTGCGCGAAATCATTTTGCTGGCATATTTCCATCAGATGCCTTACCGACAGATCGCCGAGGTGCTGAACGTCCCATTAGGCACGGTCAAGTCACGACTTCACACCGCAGTGGAAACTTTTGCGAATCTCTGGAAATCCTCGAACTCTCAGACCGATTGATCGTATACTCAATGAACAGTTGCAACACCGACCGCGTATCTCTTAGGATCAAATCTCATCCGGGTTGATGGATTCAAGATAAAATGATTAAATCTGACTTCGGATCGAGTCATGCTGTTCGCACATCAGTTAATCGGAGGCGTCGTCAAAACGACGCATCAGATATGGAAATACAATACGATCCAAAGATAAGTTCTCGGGAAACCGCTGACTCGTTTTCCATCTACCTTTCGAATGGTGCGTCTATGCAGGAACCGAATTCTGAGTTTGCCGAGTTGCCTCCCGATTTAATGCCAATTCATCACCTACTCCGACAAGCAGCCGAAAAGACCCCGTTTCCTGAACCTCCCGAATATCTTTACCACCAAACCCTTGAGCGATGCCTCGGGGTCCCGTCCGAGTTCTCAGAATCGGTCATAATCTGGATGCTAAAAATCGGTCGAATCGGTGCTCGGTCGACCTGTTTCACGTCACGAAGATCCGGTCGAGTATCGTGAGCAGGACGTTTGTTTCTGCAAATGTAAATAGGCAAATAAATTCTATTGCACGGGAGACAAGACCCGATACGATGTCTTCAGGCATGGATGCCTGTTCAATTGACCTGTCGTAACGTTGGTGCCACGGATGGCAAGCACGACCACCGGTATTCCTCTGTTTTCACGCATCAGCGATCAACGCGGGATGATGTTTCCCTTGGCCTGCGTTGTCCTGCTTCTGGTGTTGCTGGTACCGCTTCCTACCGGCGCTGCTTGATTTTTTGCTGGTATTGAACATCACCGTGTCGGTCATCGTGTTGGTGACCACGATCTACGTCAAATCCCCTTTGGAGTTTGCGGTCATGCCGTCGCTGCTTTTGGCGGTGACGTTGTTCCGATTGGTGTTAAACGTCGCGACAACTCGTCTGATTCTCTCAGCCGGGGATACGGCTTCGACCCCCGAACAGGCGCAGTTTGCTGCCGGGCATATGGTTCACGCCTTTGCCAGTTTTGTTGCAGGGGACAAGCTGGCGATCGGGATCATTATTTTCGTGATCATCTTCGTGATCCAGTTCGTCGTCATTACCAAAGGTTCGACTCGTATTTCCGAAGTCGCAGCCCGATTCACGCTCGACGCGATGCCCGGAAAACAGATGGCAATCGACGCGGGACCTGAACGCCGGTGTCATCAACGAAGCCGAAGCCCGAAAACGTCGAGAAGCTATCGCGCAGGAAGCCGACTTTTACGGCGCCATGGACGGTGCATCCAAGTTCGTCCGGGGAGATGCGATTGCGGCTGTTATCATTACGTTTGTAAATATCCTCGGGGGAATGTACGTCGGAATGGTCGAACACAATTGGCCGATCGCAGCTACCGCCAGACTGTATACGCTTTTGACGATCGGGGATGGTCTTGTTTCGCAGGTCCCTGCGTTCATCACCTCGCTGGCAGCCGGGTTGATCGTCACCCGGACTAGCTCACGCAAGGACCTAGGTGATGAAATGCTCGGTCAGATGTTTGCCAAACCTGCAGCCCTGATCGTCGCGTGCCTGTTTCTATCGCTTTTGAGCGTGACTGGGTTGCCGGCCGTTCCTCTGTTGATTCTCGGTGGGTGCTGCGGGGGGTTGGCATTGTTGATGAATCGCACCGCCAAACGCCAAGCCGCCGTCGAACTCAAAAAACAGACCGAGTCTGACGCCTCGGCCGTCAAAGAGCCTGAAAAAGTCGAAAAATTGCTCGAAGTCGACGCAATGGAGCTTGAAGTCGGAAACGGATTGATCCGGTTGGTCGATGAATCCAAAGGCGGAGACCTGCTCACGCGGATTTCCATGATCCGTCGTCAGCTAGCCCTCGAACTAGGCATTATCGTTCCTCCGATCCGCATTCGGGACAACATGCGGATCGGGGTCAATGATTATGCGATCAAGATCCGTGGACAGACCGTCGCGATGGGAGTGACTTACCCCGAACAATTCTTGGCAATCGACAACAGTGCTACGTCCGGTCCGATCCCGGCCGCTGAGGCGACGACCGAACCGGCATTCGGGTTGCCCGCCTACTGGATCACCGAGTCCCAACGAACTCAGGCCGAGCAGATGAACTATACCGTCGTCGAAGCCAGCAGCGTCCTAGCGACCCATCTGACCGAGATCATTCGTCGCCATGCCCATGAACTTTTGACCAGACAGGAAGTCAAGAATTTGATCGAGAATCTCAAACAACGGGCCCCGGCCTTGGTCGAGGAAGTGATTCCCACGCAGATCAAGCCCGGCGAGCTTCAACGTGTCCTCCAGAATCTCCTGCGAGAACGCGTCCCCGTTCGCGACCTTGAAACGATTGTCGAAACCCTCGGAGACTGGTCGGCACGCACCAAAGATCTGGAAGTACTGACCGAATATTGTCGTAATGCCTTGGCACGGACCATCTGCAAACAATACGTGGACGAACAGGATAAACTCTGGTGCGTCACCCTTGACCCGGCGGTCGAAGATTTATTGATCGGACATACCGACCGCGAAAAGGGTGGCACGACCATGCCCCCACAGACCCAGCAGGCCCTGACCCGACGCATCGCAGAGAAAGTCGGGGAGCTAACGCAGATGGGTCGAAGCCCGGTCGTGGTCTGTTCCCCGCAAATTCGCTCTGGTTTAAGAAGAATGGTTGAAAATGCTATCCCACAAATCGCTGTACTTGGTTACAATGAAATCGTACCAGAAGTGGCGGTCGAGGCTGTCGGTCTGGTATCGTTAAACGGGTGACACGGATGTCACGTCGTACGCAACAGAGTCATTTCAGTTTTCAACCGTCTTGAGAGGCACGGATGCAGCTCCAGACATTCCAAGGTTCGAGCATGGCAGAAGCAATGGCGCGTGTGAAAAGCGCGCTGGGCGCCGATGCTGTGATTCTTCATACCAGAACGGTTCAGCACCGTCGTTGGCTTGGATTAAAACGGGTCGAGTTGTACGAGATCACCGCCGGAAAGGGAATTAACGTTCGTACTCCGGTGAATCGTTCCACTCCCGAACGTCCCGTACCTCAAAACCGCTCTTCACCCGCGGTTTCGTCTTCTTCAGTTCGTTCCAACGCCCAATCCTTGATGCAGACTCCCGGCGTACAAAACGCAGCACTTTTGGGGCTGACCCAGGAAGTCACGCTGTTGAAGTCGATGGTCAAGGACCTGGTTTCAGAGGTTCGACATACCAAGACCCCCGGGGTTCCCGAGGAACTGTTTGATCAGTATCTGAAACTGGTCGAGAATCTGGTCGCTGACGAACTGGCGTTGGAAATCACCCGAACACTGCAAAAACAGCTCCGTCCTGAACTGCTGGCCGATACCAAGTTGGTACGCGAAAAATTGGCAGAGCAGATCGAAAAACTGATTCCCCCAGCCGGCCCCATCCAAAGGACCAAACTGGTCGGTCCCCATGTCGTGGCATTGATCGGTCCGACGGGGGTCGGCAAAACGACCACCATCGCCAAATTGGCAGCCAACCTGAAATTGCGTGAAAAACGCAAGGTCGGTCTGATCACGATCGATACGTTCCGGATCGCTGCAATCGATCAGTTGAAAAAGTACGCCGACATTCTAGGCGCCCCGTTGCGGATTGTTGCCACTCCCGAGGAAATGCCTTCCGTGATCGCTTCGATGAATGACTGTGAGTTCATTCTAATCGACACGGCCGGTCGGAGTCCTAACGATACGATGAAATTGAACGAATTGAAACGCTTTCTGGAACTGGCCGGACCGGACGAGGTGCACCTGGTGCTGTCGACGACGGCTTCGGAAAGTTGCGTGAATCTGGCGATGGAAAAGTTTAGCGAAGTGAGGGTAGACAAGCTGATTTTCACCAAGCTGGATGAAGCGGCCCAGTTGGGTGTGGTTTTGAATGTGGTCCGAAGGGTCAACAAGGGTCTTGCGTACATAACGACGGGTCAGGAAGTTCCCAACGACATCGAAGTCGGTCACGGGAAAAAGCTTGCCCGGATGATTTTGGGGGACTGGACATCATGATGACAGCGGCATTCGTGGATCAGGCTACTTCACTCCGTACGCTCGCACAGTCGGCCCGGCGTGCTCGTGTGATCGCGGTCACCAGCGGAAAAGGAGGTGTCGGCAAAAGCAATATCGCCGTCAATCTCGCGATCCGGATGGCGCAGTCAGGAAAACAAGTTGCACTTTTGGATGCCGATCTGGGGTTGGCCAACGCCGACGTGTTGTGCAATGTCGATCTGAAATGGAACTTATCTCATTTGATCACGCGGAAACGGACTCTTCAGGAGGTGATGATTCAGGCCCCGGGCGGTTTTCACCTGATCGGTGGGGCTTCGGGTCTGGCAAAAATGGCCGATCTGACGGACCAGGATCGTCAACGGATTTTGGATTCTCTGACCGAATTGGAATCGATGTTTGATGTCCTGATCATTGATACCGGGGCAGGGATTAATGCCAATGTCCTGTGTTTTACCCGGGCTGCGGATCATGTCCTGATCGTGACCACACCGGAACCCACTGCCATCACGGACGCGTATGCGGTTGCTAAAGTGATGATCCGGGACGGTCAGGAAAGACAAATGAGCCTGGTGGTGAATCAGGTCCGGTCTGCTGCCGAAGGTCGAGCGGTGTATGAACGGATCAGCAAGGTGGCCCGTCAATTCCTGGGGATCGGGATTTATGACGCCGGTTGTATTTTTACGGATGAAAATGTGGCGTTGGCGGTGCGTCGTCGGAGCCCGTTTGTGATGGCTTTCCCGAAAACCCCCGCGAGTGTCTGCATTTCTCAACTAGTCACCCGGTTACAGCCTGAAAGAATGCTCAAGCCCCAACCAGGCGGTTTTTTTCATCGGATGAGTCGTTGGTTGAGAATTTAGTCATGAGAACGGTGGTTATCGGAACAAAAACCCTCAATCGGACAGGTCAATGATTCGTCGACTCGCAGCCAGTTTCTCGCTCGTGGTCTTTGCGATGTGCCTGATCGAAGGCCTTCGTGCTGAAAATCCTTTCACCACGGTTGTCGGACGGGCACTACTAGGTCTTGTGGTCACGTTCGGAGTAGGCCTTATCCTTGGTGGTATGGTCGACAAAATGTTGAAGGAAAATCTGGAACAGACGGAAAAATCGGAAAAAACATCAAATGAGACACCCGTATCTGGCCGATAAATCGAAATGGCCGGTCAGGTGTCGGGTTGTATCAGGGAAAGGTGACGCCCCACGTCTTGTAGTTACATCGGATGAGCAGGCACGGAAGCTTGAATCACCGAACAGGAAAATCGGAACCGGCCCATGGAACGGGAGCTCGTATGACACGCACTATCTCAAAACGGGACATTAAAGAAGTCTGGACCGAGTACAAAGAGATCCGCGTTCGTTATCAAACCATGGAAGCAAGAGAAACCGACCCGAAAACCCCTTCGGCAGAGTTTGCGAAAGTCAAATCAACGTATGAACAGCTACGCAATATCCTCATGGAGCATTACCTCCATCTGGTCCGATACAACGCCGAGCGCATCCACCAGAAACTGCCCGATGAAGTGGAATTAGACGACCTGATGTCGTCGGGTATTTTCGGGCTGAAAGACGCGATCGAAGCTTTCGATCTGGAACGGGGGGTTAAGTTCGAAACTTACTGTGCACCCCGAATCCGTGGAGCCATCCTGGATGAGCTGCGGGCAATGGACTGGGTTCCCCGGTTGGTTCGTTCTCGGGCTCACAAAATGGAGTCGATCACCAAACAGTTGGAGGTCGAACTCGGGCGTAAACCTACCAGCACCGAAATCGCCGAGAGAATGAACATCCCGATGTCGGAGTTCGAAAAAATCCAGAAAGACGCCAATGCCGTCGGGGTGGTTTCTCTTTCCCGTAAATGGTTCGAAACCGACTCGAATAAAGATGTGCGGGAAATAGATGTTGTCGAAGACAAACGCAGCGTGGATCCGATCCGGGAAATCCAGCGAAAAGACCTCAAGGACATGATGACCCGCGGACTTTCCCGGGCAGAACGACTGATCATCATTCTGTACTACTTCGAAGAGATGACGATGAAGGAAATCGGTGCGACCCTCGATTTGTCAGAGTCGCGCGTCAGCCAGATGCACTCAAGTATCATCGCCAGATTGCGTGCACAAATGGCCGATCGAAAACGCGAACTCCAACAGGTTGCCGTGGGTTAATGGATCATCTCAAAAAAGCATATCTACCCAGGTTAACCGGGCTTTTTTATTCCCCTCGACGAAATTAACAAAACGTGTAAACTGTCCGATTCATTTTGCGAGGAAATTTTGCATTGAAACCGGTGCGTTTCGGTATTGTCGGATGTGGAGCGATCGGTCCAACTCACGCAGGGGCTCTGAAACAGTTGGAAGAGGCACAACTCGTGGCCGTGGCGGATACGGTCCCGGAACGTGCCCGCACGATGGCTGAAAAGTTTGGTGTGGGAAAAATCTATTCTTCCGACCACCAACTGATTCAAGATCCCACGATCGATGCGGTCATCTTTGCCACTCCTTCTGGCATGCACGCCCAGCAAGCCGTCCAAGCCATGCAGTCAGGAAAGCATGTGGTGGTCGAAAAGCCCATGGACGTCACGCTCGAAGCGTGTGATCGTATGATCGAGTCCGAGAGAAAAACCGGTCGTAAACTCGCGATCATAAGCCAGCACCGGTGGGATCATGCCAGCATCTTTGTGAAAAACTCCATCGATTCGGGTCAGTTAGGAAAATTGATTCTGGTCGATATGTCGGTCAAATGGTGGCGAACTCAACAGTATTACGATTCGGGGGATTGGCGGGGGACCTATCGATGGGATGGTGGCGGGGCACTGATGAACCAAGGCGTTCATACCGTCGACCTGATGCAGTGGTTGGCAGGTCCCGTCGAATCGGTCTTTGCCCGTTGCGCAACTGCCGGGCATGATCGGATCGAAGTAGAAGATGTCGCTGTAGCAACCCTTCGGTTCAAGAACGGGGCTATCGGTAACTTGCTGGCCACGACCGCAGCCTATAACGGTCAACCCGCCCGGTTGGATCTGTACGGGACCGAAGGTTCTGCCATCATCGAGGGGGATCGTCTGAAGATGTTTCGTCTGAAAAACGGGACGGAAGTGACGGCCGAAGGTGCCAGCCAACACGCCGTGAGTGTCGCCATGGGAGGAACGGCAAGCGTCAAGGACGAGACCGCTCGACGACTCGGGGCAGTTTCTCAGCAGGATCCCGGTACCATCTGGGGAGACGCTCACCGAGAACAGCTACGCGATTTTATTCGCGCCATCCAGACCGACAGTCTACCTCTCATTCACGGTGTCGAGGGACGAAAACCGGTTGAGATCATTCTAGCAATTTACGAAAGCGCCCGAACAGGTAAAGAAGTCCGCCTTTAATCACTCGTTGCAGACGAGTCTGCCTGTTTCAACAACGTCTCTCGGAGTCGGTCTATGATCCGTTGAAGCAGGTTCTTCTCTGAGACGCTAGTGGATTGTTCAGACACTGGATGAGAATCGGAACCGGTGTAGTCCAGGATCAATTGCTCGATCACTTGATCTTCCTGATGAGCCACATGGGCCAAACTCCAACGAGAAAATTGGCGTTCTTCGATGGTGCTGTAACTGATAAGTTTAAACCCATAATGACGGGTGTCTGATCGAATTTTTCTATACAAGCGATTTATTTTATCCTGTGGACCTTCCAAAACCTGAAAAAACCGTCTAGGACCGAACCAGAGGCACCCCGTGATATCATCCCGACGATTGGCATAATTGGCTTTAATGACCATTTCTATGATGTCATCGTCTTGAAGATGAGCTACGCGGGTGCTGACATAAGTCAGTTGAACCAAAGAAGGGTGATTAGGGACATTTTCGGTAGAGGGCGCTACTGTAAGACTCGACATGATTTTCCAAATTGGCCATTCAAATCCTAACACACATTCGTTTTCATCCATATATTAAAATAAAATGAATTTTCTGATTCCACGGGTTGATTCAGGGAATGCCATGATCGGCTTGTAAATCGGTCCCGTTCCATGCTTTTTGACTGCTGAAAGGCAAGTCGGGATCGATCCAAAAAGGGTCTTGAGGTGGTAATCCCAAAGGAAGAAAAGCAGTGCTACATAAGTAGAGGCTTCCTGTGGAGATATATTGTTCGCCTAGAGAAGGTTGGTGACCGCATAACCCGATTCGCAACCAACCTTGATCATCAAATGTTTCAGGTGCATCCAAAGTTCGTGCAATACAAGCACTTAGGGCACAACGAACTTGAGCGGGATGAAGATTTTCAGGCAATGCCTTAAGCAACGCTATATGTGCTAGATGCTGAAACGCGCCACATCGATAAGTGATGGATCTTCCGAGAGGGGGATACGATCCATCGGGTAAGATCATTCGTTCTTGGATTTCCGCATAGCGTTTTGCACGCTGTATGACGGGATCGAACATTTTTTCCCATCCTGTATCTAGGTGACGGACTGTCCTGAGGATATCGACTAGCATCGGTTGTATAACAAAGCTATTGTAAAAATCGGCTTGATAGGAAGGACCGTCGCCATAAACACCGTCTCCCTTGTACCACTGCTCGTGTTGTCGTAAAGCGTAATCAATCCGCATCGGATCACATTCGCCGGTCAGAATGAATAGCCCCACCTCGATCATGGCTGAAAATAACAACCAATTATTGAAAAAAGGTTTGATTCGTCGGGTTAACCGGAGGGCTTGGATCAAGTGATCGGTCAGAGGACGATCAAGGGAATGAAACCATTCGGGGGCTCTGACAACGGCATGGGCCAAGAACGCTGTATCGACCAGTGGTTGTTCACCTGTTGTAAAGTTGCAGTAATCAGGGGACTTCGGGTCCAACGACGCCCCGAGACATTCAACAGCCCTCTGGCGATAAGTTTGATGAAGAGATTGTTCGATGTTATCAAGATGAGCTGGATCGAGTTCCAACCAGGGGGCCAGACCCGCGAATGTTCGGGCAAATGCCTCAAGATGAGCGTATTTCCCACGGTCATACACCGTGGGATGATGTTCCACGGGCATCTTGAGCTTCAGTTGTTTGTCGGCCAAGGATTGGAAGACGGGCTTGGCAATTCGATCGAGTCGAGTTAACCAGTTTTTTCGATGGTCCATGCCCTAATCATATCTTGATCAAATTGAGGGCATAGATTTTAACGACCACCCCGGGCTTCCGTGTCGTCCTGTCGACCGCCGACAGGACGACACAGCCCGTGGGAACCAACCGCGCTCCATGATGTCTCGGATGACTTTCAGTCATCCATCGTTACCACCGTAGTAACGACAACAAACTACGGCAAAATCCGTGCCACTGAAAATATTTTGATGTTTTTTTTAAACGCCTGTTTGTTGGGCAAAACAAAGTGTTTATTCAGCCTTCAAATCGGCCAAAGGAAATGAAACGAAAGGAGAATGAACAAAAAGACGGCATGTCCGAACTTTTCTGAGTAAAAAAGTAGCAACTGATTTATCGAGAGATTAATCGGGTTTCCGCAATCCGGGCCAAGGCGTCCGTCGCGTACCGGATATCTTCTCGACTAACAAAAGGTCCGAAACTGAATCGGGTCGTTCCACCCGTTCGGGCGGTCCCGATGGTTTCGTGAATGTGAGGAGCACAATGAAGCCCCGGACGGGTCAAAATTCCAAAGTCGTTTTCCAAAATCTTCGAAAGCTCGATCGGTTCGTATGTTTCTAGAAGAACAGAAAAGACACCGATCCGGTTACGAACACCTCGAGGACCAAAATATCTCAATCCTTCGATGTGGCTTACCCCGTCAAGAAATGTTTGGATCAACTCTTTCTCGTGACGCTGGATGTCCGCAATTGTTTTGCGGATCAACCATCGGAGTCCTTCCGACCATCCGATCAGACCGATGGCGTTGTGGCTTCCCGGTTCATACCGGTCGGGCATGAACAGAGGTTGAACCGGGTGCTCGCTGACCGATCCGGTCCCACCTTCTCGAAGAGGACGAAGCATTTTTTCAAGACCCGGACGGATGTACAAAAACCCTGTCCCCAACGGTCCCATCAAGGCTTTGTGCCCCGGGGCAGCCAGCAGGTCGATCAGATCTGCCTGAACGTCCAATGGGATGTGTCCGGCACTTTGCGCGGCATCGACGATGAAGGGAATCGCGTGTTCTCGGGCAATCTGACCAATCGCACGAATCGGTTGAATCGTTCCGGTGACATTGCTTCCGTGGGTAATCGCAATAAAGCAGGTGTTACGACGAATCGATTTTCGAATGTCATGTGGATCGACCAGTCCCGTTTGTGGATCGACCGGAACGACGGTAGCTTGCACCCACCCGCGTTCCTGTAATGCATTGATCGGGCGTAGGATACTATTGTGGTCGATTGCCGTGCAAATGACATGGGATTTTTCGGCCGGGTCGATCAAGCCTTTGATGGCCAGATTCAGGGCATCCGAGCAATTGAGGGTAAAGACAAAGTGGTTGGGATCCTGGCCGTTAAAAAGTTGATTCAGCAACTGTCGGCATTCGGTGATTTTGCGACCGGTTTCGATTGCTTCAGCATAAGCTCCCCGCCCGGCGCTGGCACCGAGGTTTTGGGCATAATCGACCATGGCTTGGGTGACCCCGGGGGGTTTCGGGAAACTCGTGGCCGCATTGTCTAGATACAACCGACTCGCTCGCATACCTGCATCGTAGGCATCTTTTCGAACCGGTACAACCCTGATTCTTGGTTCAAACGGGTGGACCGGGTGGGGGCACAGCCGGACACGAAAGTTGGGATACCCGGTCCTGACCGATACAATCCTGCCCGATGGTTCAGACCTCATTGGATTCTTTCAATCCGGATGAATACCGCATGACGCTGGGAGATCACCTAGAAGAGTTGCGTCGACGACTGATTCTGGGTTTGGCCGGTTTTGCGGTTGCTTTGGGGGTTTGTCTGTTTTTCGGAAAAGAAGTTTTGGCGATTTTCTGTCGGCCCCTGTTGCTGGTCATGCAGGAGTACGAAGTCAATCCCATGCTTTTCATGGGAAACCTGTCCGACGGGTTCATGGTTTACCTGAAGATCAGCATGATCGGGGCGTTGGTGTTGGCGTCGCCTTGGATACTCTGGCAACTGTGGCTTTTCGTCGCAGCCGGGCTTTATCCGCATGAACGAAAAACGGTGACAAGGTATGTGCCCTTAAGCCTTACACTGCTGATTGCAGGAGAACTCTTCGTTTACTTCCTGGTCTTGCCTTGGACGATCCAGTTTTTCATGGCCTTTAGTATTAGCATCCCTTTACCCGACATGGGGTCACCACCCGTAATGACCACCCAGCCTGCGTCTTTTGTCCAAGTTCCGACCGTTCCAGGCGACCCTGCCAACGCTCCGGATTACGGGATGTGGTTTGATACCACCCAACAACGATTAAAAATGATGGTGGCCGGGAAAGTAAGAGTTATCCCGTTCGGACCCGAAAATCTGGTCTCTCCCCAGATCCTGCTGACCGAATACATCGACCTGGTTTTGGGAATGCTGGTGGTTTTCGGGCTCAGTTTTCAGATGCCTCTGGTCATCCTGGCGTTGTGTACCGCTGGGGTTCTTGAACCCCAGCAGTTACGCGGAATGCGTAAAATGGTTTATTTCATCATGGCGATCGTCGCAGCGGTGATCACCCCCGGCGATGTGATTACCGCCAGCATTGCGCTGACGGTTCCTCTATGCCTGTTATTCGAACTGGGAATATGGTTAGCCGCCTCCAGAATCGATCGATCTCCGGAAAAACAAGGATAGTTTTTTCTACAGAACCCGATCTTCATTGATTTTCCTCGCTTCAATCGAGGAAAATCTTACGTCAAAGAGTTCGATTGGATGAAAAGACCGTGTGGTACGGTTAACCAGACCTTACTTTAGACGATGCATCTGTTTAACACACTCAGCCAGTGCGGGGAACGGGATTACTCGGATCAGCTTCGTATTCAATGACCGACATTCCATCAAAATCAGACTCTTTGAGTGCGTTGACGAATGAAGGCAGATCGAGGTTTCCGGTTCCAACCACGACGTCTTTCCACATGGCGTTGCGATCGAAAATAAAGTCCTTGTAATGAATTCCGAAAATTTTTCCGGCAAACATCTCCACCCATTTGACCGGATTTCCGTGGACCGGTCCGATCTGCATACACCAGGCAGTATCAATGCAAACCCCGATTTGGCCTTCTCCAAGACCGATCAGATGACTGATCACGTCAGGACTTCCTCCGAACATATACCCCCCGTGACAATGGATTCCCACGCGAATCCCGTACTTTCGACACAACGCAGCCGTCTTGGGAATGGCTTTTTGATAGCTATCGATTTTGAAATGCGCTGAAATATGCTTCGCACCGGCGATCCGGGCACATTCAAACCAGGCTTCCTCAGAATCATCACCCGTAAACGTCTGAACACCGATTGAAATAATCGAAACGCCCTCATTCGCGTATGTCTGAACGACCTGCTTGAACGCATTCGGGTCAGAAAAATCAGCATGGACCGCGCAAACTTCTATCTTATCCAACCCGATTTGCCGGACCTTTTTTGCGACGTCGGCATTCTCCTTGAAATCACGAAAACAGTAGCTCTGAACTCCAAAATCCATTGGACCTGGCATAGGGTTTCCTCGCTTCAATAACGTTACCTAGAGGATAGAGGAACATTTCTGCGAGTCAATCCGTTACGGATAATCGTCGTAAGTTCAGTTTTCCAGGACTTATCCGGATATGAAGCGTTGCCGTGTCAAATCGTGAATGAGTTGAACGCCGGAAATTCGTTGGAGCTCGCTTAAGGCTCCGTTTGGTGGGATGTTTACGTTCCAGTGTTTTCCCGGGAACTGATCCTACACGATGTGCCGACCTGAGGCTGCACGTTCGTCATGCCCGGATTTTGAAAGATTACTTTCTTTGTACCGACCTGCAGGGAAAGTATTAATACGGTCGAGTGTGGATCAAAAAGCTGGATTTCAGCGGGAAACTGGTGTCACAAAGCCGCCGGTCGGAGTCGAACCGACAACCACCGGTTTACAAAACCGGTGCTCTGCCAATTGAGCTACGGCGGCAGACATCCTTTATATTAACCGGAATCCCGATGCACGGATATTCTTCGACTTCCGGAGAAAAAGATCACAATATTTCGAGAATCTTGAACTCCAGCGTGCCCCGGGGCGCACGAACCTTAATAATGTCTCCGACGGATCGTTTCAAAAGTGCTTCGCCCATCGGACTGGATGCCGATACCGGCAACACGTCAGAGTTCGGGTCGGGGGTGGTGGCTTCACCGACGATCCGGACTAATTGTTCCGAATCATCCGAGGTATCCAGCAATCGAACGGTATGCCCCAGATAGACCATTCCGTCCGGCACATCGTCGTTCGAAACTACCGCAATATTCTTCAATTTGGCCTCAAGTTCGGCCAATTCTCTTTCAATAGCGCGGTTCTCATCCTTGGCGAACTGATATTCCGCGTTTTCAGACAAATCCCCCAGTGCAGCGGCCTTACGAATGCGTTCCTGAACGTCTACTTTGGCCTTGTACAGTTCTTCCCGCTTGGCTTCTAGACGAGCTTTCTCTTCCGCGCTGACTATCTGCATAACAATCTCTCCAAGAGACAGCCCAAATAGGTCTTTCGGGGCATACAAAAGGAATCACCGCCCCACAGCGGAGCGGTGATCAGAGTATTTTATACTCTTTTTCCCCAAGATCAACCCAAATCGCCCAACAGGATTTTAACCAACGGGTCGATGATGAGGATCACGACTTTATCGACGACAGGCAACAAAACATGTCAGGTACCTGCGGTGAGTTTGAAAGAGTCAATTTGTGCCATGTAATCCGCACCCCAAGTAATTTCGGTAACTTTAGAATAGATTCCCGTCCCGACGGCATGACGAAGTACAACTCCGGGGTCCAGCATGGATCCTGAGTTCGGTTCGAGCAAGGCGGGTCCGGACGAACTGATGGCATACCAAGTGAATGACGAAAGATCCCACACCCCGGGGACGGGCGTAGAAGTACCGGTACTGGTACGTACGGATTCACCGGACACAGCAAACTGCATACCCGAACCCGTGTCGTAGAGGATCACCAGTCTGGCCTCTGACCTTGCCAAGGCGGCATGGATACCGGTGGTGCTGAACTGACCGTAACTGAGGTCTGTCAGGGAAAACGTTCGATACAGAATCGCCGCCTGATCCGAAGAAGTCCCTCCGACGTGATAGGCTTTGACACGCATCAACCCGTCATGTCCGCTGAAACCACCTTTGGTCACACCCGCTTTGATATAGTCACGAGTCGGATTTCCGCGTGTTCCATATCCAGTGATACTCCACTGGGACGTGGTGTTGGATGTAAAGGTTTGATCAATCAGTGTGACATATTCAATCGGCGTCGTGATCGAAACAAGATTACTGTAGTCTGAGCTTCCTCCGGGTCCGGTCGCTTGCAGACGGTAGTAATAAGTGGTGCGGGGTGACAACCCTGTGTCAGTGAAGGAAGTCTGCCCGGCCGGGACAGTTGACACTGTGGTGAATTGTACTGCGTCTGTGGATCTCTCGATTCTAAATCCGGTTTCATTCGACGAATTATCGTTCCAGATCAGCTCCACCGAAGTGGTCGAAACGGCAGTTGCTGTCAGACCGGTTGGTGCTGCGGGGATGCTATAGGGTACGGTGACCGCATCCGTTTGAGAATGTGTGGAGTGTCCGTAACTGTTGAATGCGGTAACACGGTAGATATAGGTCTGACCTTCAATGACGCTCGAATCATTGTACGAGGTGACGTTGGCAGCGACGGTTGCCTGCAAAAAGAAGTTCACTCCGTCCAAAGATCGTTCAACGATGAATCCGGTTTCATTGTTGGAATTGTCCGACCAGGTGACTTGAACAACGTTCGGGGATAATGCAACGGCTGATGCACTCGTCGGTCCAGCCGGTAACGCGGGCAGGGTAGTCACTTGAGTGATGACTCCGTCCGAGTCGCCCGACGATCCGGTTGCTGTCACTCGATAGTAATAAGACGTCTCGGGATTAACTGATGTGTCTGAATAACTTGTAGAATCGGCTGAAAGAGCCGCTAGAACGGTATAATTGACACCGTCGATGGATCGTTCAATACGGTAGCCGGTTTCGGTCTCAGCCAGATCGAGCCAAGTCACATTCACACTCGTCGGTGATACCGAGGTTCCGATGAGATTTCCGACAGGACTGGGCACGCCGACGCTAAGGGTCATCGAATCGTATTGTCCCATCTGGTCCGCTTGGTAGGATCCGACGCCTGTTCGACTGTATCCACCGATCGCATTTGCGTATTTTAAAACGACAGAGGCATCAACCGCTGAACCGATGCTCAGAAGATTGTTCGTATCCAGTGCGTACCAGTCGAAAGAGGAGAGATTCCAGCTTCCCGGAATGGGGGAAGTAACGGTAGTGTTGCTGGTTCGGATACTTTGTCCGGATACCGCCCACAGCGGACCGTTACCGTTGTCATAACGTACGGCTAGCCGAACCGTGGTCGCGGTCGAGGCGTGGATACCCGTGGTGCTAAACAGGCTCCCCCGAATGTCCTGTCGTGAGAAGGATCGATAATTGATCGCCGCCTGCTGGCCTGACGTGCCCACGTGGTAACCTTTGGCACGGAGTACTCCGTCATGACCACCGAATCCCGATTTGGTCACACCGGCAGCGAGGTAATCTTCTGTGGGGTTTCCGACCGTACCGTAACCGAGGAAATCCCATAATGAGGTCTGATTCGTATTGAAGATGTCGTCTATCACGACCGCAGGTGTGGACGCTACTGCGATATTGGAGTAATCCGACAGGAGGATCGAGTCGAATGCCTGTACCCGATAACGGTACGTGTTGCCCCCGGTGACAGACGCGTCGACAAAAGAGGATGAGTCGGCTGGCAAGGACGCAATCAGTTCCCACATCCCACCGTTGGTCTGCCGTTCGACCCGGAATCCTGTTTCGGACGCGGCGTTGTCTGTCCAGGAAAGATTAATTCGTCTAGAAGAGACGGTCGTTGCCGAAAGTCCTGTAGGCGCTTCGAGGAAACCATCGTTATCAGTAATACTGATGCTGGCCGATGATGAGGCGCCCAGGGTATAGGCTTCGACTTCGGTAAGGGTAAGAATCAGGGATTCGGTTCCTTCGATGATCGAATCGTCCGTCGGGACAATGGTTACCTCAACGGAGGCCGAACCAGCGGGAATAGTGACCGTTCCGGTCCAAGCAGGGGAAGAAGTGTAATCACTTTCCGAAGCCGTTCCGCTGAGTGAATAATAAACGGTCAAAGGATCGGTCGTGTTCCCGCTGCGAGTGATCAGGAATCGCCCTGAGGTTTGCTCGGCTTCGGTGGCTGTGGGATCCGTGCTCAGTACGGACACACTCGGAGGGGGGGCGCTGACGATTAAAGCGTAGTTAACGGGATTCAGCGTCGCATCGACGTTGAACGCACGGATCTGGTACCAGACTCGAGCAGCAGGTCCACCGTCGCGTTCCAGGAACACGCCGACGGCCTGAACGTTGTCAAACGTAACAGTGGAGAACGTCGCATTATTCTGATCGAAGTTCGGGACCAGAGGACCGGAGGGGACATAAACAGCCCAGGTGGTGCTGTTGGGGTTGATGTTCTTGATACCAGACCCGGTAAATGTGGCTGCGGAGATGTAAAACGTGTCACCGTTGCGAATGACCCACCGTCCGGTGAGGTTCTCCATTCTTGCGAGATCGAGCGAAAGGGAACCCGTGGTGCCGAAGCTAACACGCTGAGCATGGGCACCGTTTTCGAAGTTTTCCTTGCGCCACAGGAGCAGGCTTCGAGAGACTTGGTCTGTGATTCCGCTGGGTTGGTCACGGAGCTCGAGATAATCGCCCGCGGTATTATTGATCAAATTGGCCGAGGAGAAGGACTGCGATCCGGTGGGATTATCCCGTTGGATGTTGGAGATCCCACCGTATATTCTTGCGGAGGGGTCTGCGAGGTAGAGCATCGCCGAGTTACGGTCAATACCCAGAGGGACATGAGCGGTCGTATCATCGGCCTGTCCGTCGTTATCCAGGTCCGTGTTGCGTATACCACGGATCCCGGTCAGAGGAGTATTGGTCTGGATCATATCTCCACCGAAGCTGACGATACGGTTGCTGGTTCCTCCTGTGACCGTCAGCGACACGTTGAAAGTACCTGACACGGGATATTGACTGCGTACAACGGGGGTGTTGGCGGTCTGACCGTTTCCTAAGTTCCAGTTGTAGGACAAGTTAGCTGTCGGATCGCCGCCGGTTGCGTCAAAACGCACGTCAGTCGGCGCGACAGGGCCGATCGGATCGACCCTGAAGCTAGCGGTGGGATCATCGGCTTCGGCGTTACCGACGTCGAGCACCTCGATGGCGCTGATAAACCACCATTCTCGGATGAAGGTCAGGTCAAGCTGACCGTCTGTCACGGTCGTCGTGAATACAGCGGTGGCTGTCCCGTTATTTTCGACCGAAATCGGAGATGTTTCGCGTAACCCCTCAGCGATGACACCGCCGAAAGAATGACTGTCTTTGTGCCCGAACCTCAGGATGACGGTGTAGGTTCCGTTGGGAACGTCGATCAGGAATGTTCCGTCCTGTTTGGACGTGGGATATTTTGCGAACTCGTGATAATCCCCGTAAAGAGGATCTTCTGTGGTGAACCGCGAGGCGTTGTAATCCTGAGTGACGGTCTGCCACCCGTATCCGGTAGCAGGACTGTAAACGGAAAGGGGTACCCCGATGTAACCGGGTGCGGTCGTACTGGTACTCGTGTTCAGATCGAGTCGTTTGGAGTAACCCGTACGTTTAGCAAT
Organism: Phycisphaerae bacterium; assembly: GCA_026004655.1. GTDB lineage: Bacteria > Planctomycetota > Phycisphaerae > Tepidisphaerales > Tepidisphaeraceae > BPJO01. Next base: position 10,226 of record BPJO01000024.1, on the reverse strand, counting down.
TCCCAGAACATAATGAGTCCTGGTGGAAACACCAAGCGGATTCGTAGCCTTCAACGTTATGGTGTAAATCCCCCCACGGGTGTATGTATGAGTCGGTGCGATGCCCTGAGCAGTCGAACCGTCACCAAAATCCCACTCGTAAGTCAATTCCGACGGGGTGTACCCCACTGCACTTGAAGCGGAGGCATCGAATTGAACTTCAACCGGGGCCATACCGGTCCCGAAATTGACCTTAATGACTGGCGAAGGAGGACCGAGTTTCAGCCAATCCTGACTGTATCCGCCACGACCGTCTCGGACGGTCAGGACGACGTTATAAGTCCCGCTGGATGAAAACGGTTTATCGACGGTCGTCCCCACGGCAGTGGTTCCATCACCGAAGTTCCAGTAATAGGTTAGCGAGTCATTATCCGGATCCGTAGCCGAAGCGGTGAACCGAAGGGTGTAAGAAGATTCGTTGCTGGCGAGAGTCTGAGAGGTGAAACTGGCTTGAGGAGCCGAGTTTCCCGGAGTGCCGTCGGAATCCGTAATAACGGCAAAGAACCCGTCTTGTGATCCATTTCGAACAGGTTGGGTTGCGTCGAGCGTGTACAAACCGTTGGTCGTATCTCCACCGAATACGACTCGTGTTCCGCTCGCCGTGGTGTGGGCTGCTAGAGCACGGGTGGTTCCGGATGAAGACAGACGGGTTGCGTAGGCACGTTGTGTCAGATCCGGTTCTAAAATCCAAAGATAAGATCCCCCAAGATAATCATTAGCGGATCCCGGGTTGAAACCAGGACGCGCCGGATCGTGGACATACGAGGGATTCCCGGGGATGGGTAATCCCCATGCGGCGATTCCGCCTACATAAACGCGTCCGTCGGCATCGGCAGCCAGTGTTCCACCGACCATTCGAACCGTATTTACACTCCCGTCAGGAAGTCTACCCACGAGTTCCTGCGCACCCAAAAAAGCACCCGTCCCCGGGTCATACCGACCAACGATCGTCAGATGCGAATCGACAACGCCGTAGGTAGACTGAAAGGCGTCTCCACCCGCCAGTGCTACCGGTTGCGTGGAGTTGAACGGGTCATATCGGAAAAGAAAGTTCCCACCCGCAGACTCAAAACCGAGATAAAGTTTTCCGTCTTCACCGATTTCGGCCCGGTACCCCCGGGTATCTGCCATATTATTGGTCGCTGCGTTGAGATAATTGGGTGCGTTCTGATCGGCAGAAAAATCATATCCTGTATACTTGATCGTTCCGTCATACGCGTGCCCACGGTAATAGCTGATTTGCACGGGCAACCCGCTGGCCGAGTCGGTAGCGTTACGATACCCGAGATAAATCACCGTCTGGCTGGTTTCGTCGATCGTAACGTCGTTTTTCCAACGAGAATTACTGATGGTGCTCAATACGTTGCCTTGAGGGTCATAGGTTTGAACCCAGTCCCCCAGGGTGTTTTCCGCGTCGAGAGTTCCTCCGCCCAGGACGACGCTATAGCCTAGAGGCCCGGCATCAACCCGCTGGACATTAGAAAACCCTAAAGCGCTGGGGCTTTTACTCCAGATCAAGCTGCTCGCATCCGGGGTCAGTTTTGCTACCCCATCGGTCCACATGGCCACGTACAGGTTCCCGGAAGAATCGTTGCTCAGATCCAAAACTTTGCTACTCAAACGGGTGATCGACAGGACCGTTTTTCCGTCCCCGGCGAGTCTGATCAGGGCGCCGCTACTCGTGGGTGATGCACCATTCAGTAGGATGGGAGTGAGTCCCCCCGGATTGGCGTCACTGATATTCGCAGCCAGGACGATGGTCCCGTCGGGCTGAACCACGGCACCACGGACCGAATCATCATTGGCCGATCCACCGAGATAACTACTCGTCGTGACGTCCCAATAAGTGCTCGAAACAGACAGCAAACAACGAGATTCAAGGGGTTCAAAACAGGGGTCGACCGAACGATCACGCGTGTTCAGCGAATCGGGCTGCTTCATGGGATGTGTCTCCTCTACCACCGCTTGCGTCACATTCACCGATAGGTCGGCGTTACACGAGATGATGAGTAAAATAACGCCGATGCGACGAATAGAGGGATCTTAACGGGCGAAATAAGCAATATTATAACAAATTGCGTCTTTTTTGTACTATTTTGCGTCAATTTCGATTGCCGGAAAGACCATTCACTTGTCTATTGAATCTCACCAATCAGACCGACCGGCATCACAATAAAAAAGGAACAGATCGAGAGATCTGTTCCGTCACCATAACGCAGATTCGAAAGCAAGCTACTGTTGGATGGCTTCGATACTGACGATCAGTGTAACTTCATCCCCTATCCCTTTATTAACATAGCCGCTCACACCGAACTCGCTTCGTTTGATAGTGAAACTGGTTTCAAATCCGATGACGGGTTTACCTTGCACGTTTTTTCCTTCACCGGTTTTTCGAAGGGTAAGTGAAATCGGTTTCGTCGTACCGTGAAGAGTCAACTCCCCAGACACTTCGTACTCGTCGGGATTCTGGCCTGGTCGGATCGAAGTACTTTTGAAAGTGATATCAGGAAACTGTTTGACGTCAAAAAAGTCGGGTCCGCGCAGATGGTCATCCCGGGCTGAGTTGGCGGTGTCAACGCTTTGGGCATCGACCACGATGTGCAGTTCGGTCGGGGCGCCGGATTCGGTTTTGATTACACCGGACGATTTGTTGAATCGGCCATAAAACCAAGCGGTATCAACGTGCTTGACCTTGAACAAAAACGAACTATGAATCGGATCGACCGAATAGGACTGAGCCGGGGCATACGAGACGACGGAGAAAAGAATAAGACCGAGAGCTATGAAGCGCGTGTGCATGTTTCCCTTTCGCTAAACAAAAGTATTTCATCATAGGCAGGGGAGTCGTAAAAAAGCGAGCGGCCATGCCAACGAATCAGATGATTTATTATCTGTGGGAGTGGAGATTATTACGGGTTCGGACGAGTTGTTGTGGAAGCGCGACCGGTCCCGTACTCGAGGATCGACTGCACGAGGGACACGACGTCGGCTTTTTCGGAAACGACCGTCGGTTCAAGCCCGAACGAGCGAATGGTCTGGGTGGTGATCGGCCCGATGCTGGCGATTCGTACCCCTACCAGCTTTTCCTGATAATTGTTTCCCAACAGGGAGATGAAGTTTTGGACGGTGCTGCTGCTGGTAAAGCTGATCCAATGGACTTGCCTAGCAGCCAGGGCGTCAAGAAGTTCTGCAGGGAGTTGCGGGACGAGTCGGGTCTGATAGACGGGGATATCTTCAACGGTCCCTCCGGCCTGGCGGAGTCGTTCGACTAGGACGGGTCGGGCGATTTCAGCCCTTAGAAGTACAAAATGTCGCTGAGCTACATCTCCACGCTCGATCAGTGTTTCGGCCAGTGTCTCGGCCACAGCCCGTTCGGGAACAATGTCCGGTTCAATGCAAAGCCAGTCCCGGACGGCTTGGGCAGTGGCTTGACCGATGACAGCGATTTGTGAACCCGCCAATGTCCGGGCGTCGAGCCGGTTGGATCTCAGATAATCACGAATGAATCGAACGCCGTTACTACTGGTGAAAATAAACGTTCTGGGCAAAGTTGCAGAGACCGATGAACAAAAAATCCTGTTCAGGGGTGTCAGATCCGGGTTGGGCGTAACTTCAATGGTCGGCGCTTCTAAGACATGAGCCCCGAGGGCTTCCAGACGGACGGATAGTTCGCTGGCTTGGTCGCGGGTCCGAGTCACAACGATGGTTTGCCCGAACAGGGGTCGGGATTCGAACCAGTTCAGCGTTTGCCGAAGGTTGACGACCTTTCCAATGATCGTGATGGCCGGCGCACCGATTCCGGCTTGTTGGACGGCTTTGGCCAGGGTCTGAAGCGTGGCAACGCAAGTTCGCTGACGGGGGGTTGTTCCCCATTGGACGGTGGCTGCGGGGGTTTGGGGGTCCATCCCGTGCTGAATGAGCTTTTCTGTAATCCGGGGTAGGGATTTGACGCCCATGTAAAACGCAAGACAGGGCAATTTGGCGATAACGGACCAGTCAAGGTCGCTGGCGCCGGTTGCGGGCGTACGGGTTAGGGTTTCCGGGTCCTGGTAAGCCTGTTCCTTTTCGTGTCCGGTGATCAGGGTGAAAGAGGAATTAAAATCCCGATGGGTGACGGGAATCCCGGCATAAGCGGGGGCGGCAATAGCAGCGGTGATTCCGGGGACGACAAGAAAGGGGATCCCGGCTTGACGGAGGGCTTCGGCTTCTTCACCACCCCGTCCGAAAACAAACGGATCTCCTCCCTTGAGTCTGACGACTTTATGTCCGGATTGGGCTTTTTCGATCAGGAGCGCGTTGATCTGATCTTGGGTCAGAGAATGCCGGCTGGCGATTTTCCCGACAAATAAATGTTGTGCGGTTGGCGCATAACGAAGAAGCTTAGGCGAAGCCAAATAGTCATAAACGACGGTGTCGGCTTGTTCCAATAAACGCATGCCCCTGAGGGTGATTAGACCTGGGTCCCCGGGTCCTGCTCCCACCAACGCTACGGTTCCTGGTTTCAGAATATCGCTCAACATGACCTCGCCCGGAAATCAAAAATCAAATATGCCGACAAATCAGCCGATGAGGATCATAGGGATTTTACGGGCACAAACCATCATTGGGTAGGTGAATCATGTTCAATCTTATGAAATCCGACTCGACAGGATCGGGACCAACCGATGAAAGACGATTGTTTCCACGTCGTCCCATTTACGGATCGATCAACGGGTTGGTCACGTCGAATCATCAGCCACTACAACTGGAATTAAGAGATTGGTCCGTCAGCGGAGTGGGGGGATACACGAACCGAATGATCCATCGTGGAGCATCGGTGACGCTAAGTTTTCCACCGGACGGGTTCAAAAAGGGGTTTAACGCTCGCGGGAAAGTGGTTCGATGCGAACCCTCTGCGACGGGGTATCGGATCGGGATCCAGTTCGATCATCTCTTAGGGACCTGACACCACCAGGCGCGTATCATCTTCGGGTGGCATTGAAGGTTCAAGTCAAGACCGTCCGATAAACAAAACGGATATGTCATACGCCTTATCAGGACATTTGTGGGGGGTCGGACGGGCCACATTCAAAGCGGTAGTATCGCGGTTTCGGGATCTAGGTTGGACCCGTCAACATCCCCGTTGGACCGAACGGGCAGAGATCTGTGAGCGTTGCCCGTTACGTGTCATCCAATGCAACCGTTCGTACTGTGGAAAACCCTATTTGCAACGGGTAGTGCGCGATTCGGTGGTTGACGGGTGTGGTTGTCCGTGTCGGGAAAAGGCAAAAGACCCGTCCGAACATTGTCCGCTGACCGTTGATCATCATGCGTCGGTTCAGGGGCCAAACGATTGCAACTGTAAATGGTGTCATTTGTTAGGTGGAAATAAGAGTTGAATTCTTAGAACCGGTTGTAGTGGCGTCTGATAATTGATGGGTGGATGAATATTCCTACAGTCACAAGTTAGTGTCGCCGAAGCAATTCTTACAGATGCCTTTTCGGAAGATGCTTTTTATCGCCTTTGCCTGTGAACCCGGGCGTGGTAGTGAGATGGGTGTCGGCTGGGCCGCCGTCCGAGGGGCAGCTACACACCGACCGGTACACGTGATCTGTCACGAGGAAAGCCGACCCGGTTTTGAAAAGTATTTGTTCAATCCCACCGAAAAGCACTATCCGATCACCGCCACGTTCGTTTCGATTCCGAAGCTGGCTTGGTTATGGAAAAGTCCTCTAACAGTTAATATTTACTACTACTTATGGCAACTCAAAGCCGCGCGGATTGCCAGACGGATTATTGAAAAAGACCCGACCATTGAAGCAATTCAGCATTCGTCGTTTGTGCGTTACTGGATGCCCTCCGCCGGGGGGTTGGTGGCGTATCAAAAACACTTACCTTTCATTTGGGGGCCCGTCGGGGGTGGGGACTCGATTCCGTGGGGATTCAAATGGGATGTGGGTTACAAAGGAATGATCCAAGACGTATTCCGATGGATGATTCGATCGATCATGGAGCGGGATCCGTTGGTGAACCGGACCGCCCGCGCTGCCTCGGTGCTTATTGCCAGCACCTACGAAACCTACGATCGAATGAAAAAACGGTTCGATCGACAGATCGAGCTGATGGAAGCCGTTGCCCATCCTGCCGACCGGTGGGAGAATATCCCGGTTCGGGTGCGTCAACCGGGAGAACCGTTTCAGTTCTTGAGCGTCGGTCGAATGGAACGCTGGCGCGGATTACATTACGGAATCAAAGCTTTCGCGCAAGCTGACCTTCCAAACGCTATCTATGACCTGATCGGGGACGGACCTGCACGAAAAGATTTGCAGAAACTGGTAAAATCGTTGGGACTAGAAAACCGGGTGCGATTTTTAGGGGATCAACCCTACAACGAATGTGTCAACGCAGTGGCATCGTGTCAGGTCTTGGTGCACCCGGCGTTACGAGACAGCATCGGGTGCGTAGCAGAAGCACTGGCGCTTCGAAAACCCGTGATCTGTGCCAAAACCACCAGCCCTGCGATGTTCGTCGATGAGACCTGCGGATTTTGCATCCCACCGATCCATCCCCCTCAGCTCATTTCCGAAATCACCCGGGCCATGAAAAGGCTGTACGAAGAACCAGACCTGCTCGAAAGACTGGGTCAGGGTGGGTTCGTTCGGGCAAAGCAGATGAGCCGCGAGCACCGAACGGCTTGCTTTGAGAAGCTTTATGCCCGGATCCAGTCCAGCATGTCGCCAACCCGAGATCAGAACATTAACTCATCCCACGCGGCTTAAAAAAACATAAAATCGTCCAGAATCGGATAGACCGAATCGACGCTTTTTCTTATCCGTCATTCAGAACCCTTGCCCCATCGATTATTCCTCAACCCCAGGAAAATGGTCAGGCTCAGTGCCTATCATAAGTAATCATTTCCTGTGAGGAGGTTTTATGGCGGTAACAGACATGGATCTGGAAATCAGAAGCCGTCAATGGCATCGGATTTACCTGACTTTGGCAGGTTTGGTAACCGTAATCGGTATGGTCCTGATGATGACAATCGCCTTGTTGCCGCTGGGTTTATTGATCTTTTTGGCTGGTTTGTCATGGTTGTGGGTTCAAACTTGGATCGGACGGTCCGATCGCAACCGTCGTGAAACCCAGCGGTCTCCGGGGGAATCCCGCGCGGTGTGAAGCCCGGATGAACCGAGATGACGAGTTTCTTAGCCCGTCTATGGATAAGTTCTTATTGCGGTCGACTTTGGTATCGTCGGCGGGTGAGGAATATTCCGCCGATCATGATCACTCCCAGGCAAGTTGGTTCTGGGATACTGGACGTGATTTCGGAGTAAAACGGTGTTAAGTCAACCGCAGCAATTTGCCCGCCGAATAAAAAGGCTGGCGTACCGTTCGCAGGGTTGCTGTAATCTCCCACAACACCCCCATTAATCCGAACTAGGGAAGAGGCATGAGACAATCCTGCCAGTTTCCACGTCCCTGAGACGTTGATGAACCACCCACCCCCGGAATCACCTTCTGCTAGCGCAGCTTCGTAGTCCACTTTGTCAGTCGCAGCAGGGGCAATTCCTGTATAGGGTGAACTGACCGATTCGGGTCCGTCAAAATCGGCTAACAGTAGGGGGGTTGTGTTCCAAGTTCCCCCGCTGGTTCCCAGAGCATCGATCCGGTTTTGCCCAAATAGGAGGGAATAACTGTTCCCCGACGGGGTCGAAACACTGTAACCAATCAATTGACTGGAAGAGTTGGTATAAAAAGTAGAACCCCGAGTCGGTCCGAATCCGCCGATCAAAGCCGTCTTTCCGCTCGTCGAACCGGTATAAAGAGACGCATAGGTCGAAAGTGTCCCGCTGATGGTCAGAACGCGTAAATCAGTGTTAGCTCCCCCGATAAGGGTTTGAGAGTTGACGGTGTAGGTCCCCGCGTTGGGTCCGTTAGGAAAAACCACTGTGGATCCGACCCCACCTCCTTGATGACGAGTGGTCAAAATATGGTTGGGTCCGATCGCGATCGCAGCCGCGTTGCCGTTGAAACGGGCAAACCATTGGAAAGGTCCGGTCGGATCGCCATTCGACGTTTCATAGGGATCATAATGACGCACCAACCCGAAGGCTTGTCCAGAAAGAACCACGCAACTGAATAGCACGAAGGAGGGGTTGATTTTCATAAGATGTTTCCCGTTCGTAACCGCCGAACAGTACATTATGATATATTAAATCTGTGAGCACCGGTACAAATTTTGATGAAGCTCTGATTTGAGTTGTTAAATTACGAAAAATTTTCTGAAATTACACGAAAATTCCCATGCCAAAAAAAGTCGCTTTATTCATCACGTGTCTGACAGATCAGTATTATCCTGAGGTAGGGGTGGCAATTACTAAAATACTAGAAAAACTAGATTGTCACGTCGTTTTTCCTGAAAACCAAACCTGCTGTGGACAACCTTTTTTCAACAACGGGTTTCATACCGAGTCGGCTCGGCTTGCCAAACGGTTCATCGAAATATTCGAACCATATGACTATGTCGTCAGTCCGTCCGGTTCTTGTGTCGCGATGGTGCGTGAACAATATCACGAACTGCTCTCTCACGACCCGGACTGGTCAGCCCGTATGGAAAAGGTCCGATCCCGAACGTTCGAGTTCGTCGAGTTCCTCACGAAGGTTTTGAAAGTCAATTTCAGATCCTATGCTTTGCCCGAAGTCCATCGAATGACCTTTCATTACACGTGCCACAGCCGGGGTATCGGACTCAAGGATGAAGCCGTCCAACTCTTAAAGCAGATCGGAAATATCGAGTTCGTACCCATGGAAAAATCCGATCAATGCTGTGGTTTTGGCGGAACTTTTGCCCTGAAATACCCGGCTATCAGTGAGGCAATCGTCGAAGACAAGGTAAATTGTATTCGAGCAACCCAAGCCCCAACGACCATCTGCAATGACGCCGGGTGCACGATGAACATCAGCGGAATGTGCAACCGTAGAGGCGTGAAAACCGAGGTTCGCCATATTGCCCAGATTCTGGCCGAAGCCATGGGAATCGACACCCGTGGATTTTAATGCTTGGACCTAGTGAACCCCGAAATAAGCCCATAAACCATAAATCCAAAATGGAATCGTCAGGCACGAACAAACCGTCGTCCAAAAGACACAGTCAGCGGCTAATTTGGCATCTCCCTCCAACTCCAAAGTCAAAAGGAGTGTATTGACAGCCGTCGGAACGGCCGCCGTGAGAATCAACAGTTGAGCAGGCCAACCGGTCTGAGGCCACAGATTTAAAGCCGGAATCTTCATCAAACTGAAAAGATAAAGCAGCGCGATCATCTGGACCGGGGCATAAACCAATCTTAAAAACAATACCGGACCCACATATTTCCATCTCGGCCACTGGGGGTTCTGCGCCAATTGTGCCCCTAGGGTAGCCAACGCCAAAGGCACCAACGAAGCCGAAACATACTGAGCAGGTTTGGCAATGATGATCGGCAACGCATGTGAAGGATCCAAACTCAAATACCACTTGGCCAGTAATCCGGCAACCAGGGCAGGAATCATCGGAAGACGTAGCATCCGCCAGACCACGTTCCAGGCAAAACCACTTTTCATAGATGCCGCGATTGACAGACCGACAGTGAAGGTCAATAGGTTCTGTGTCATAACGATAAACGCCTGAACCGCCCCTCCTGAACGTCCGTCTTCGGCAGGATATGCAAGCTCTGCTAGAGGCAACCCGTAGTTGGCCGAATTATAAAACATCACCGCCAACGCGATGCTCGCCAACACCCCGTGGGGGACCTTTAACAGTCGTCCCAAACCAAATACCAGTCCTCCCAGCAAAAACGTCTGGATGACCGTGGTGAGCACAATTCCCCCCATCGCGGCAAAATTGAGCTTACTGTAGGCGATTGTGGTGAAAATAAACGCCGGGACGGCAAAATAAATATTCAACTTGGAAAGCGTCGCTACGTCCAGATTGAATCGTCGTCGCAAAAAGGCACCGATCCCGATCAAGACCATGATTGGTCCGGTTACATTGAGCAAAATCTGAAGCAACATGATGTTGCGCTCACCATAGTCATCCACGATCCGTCCGCAAGAGTGCTATGATGAGTCGTATGAACCATCAGTTGCCAGGAATGGGTCTATATAAGTCAGCAAGCCGGGACCCCGATCCGATCGTTTACACCCAACGTCAAAACGATCTAAGGCGAAT
>BPJO01000023.1 GCA_026004655.1 Phycisphaerae bacterium | reverse complement strand
CGTCGGGTCGGCATCTGCATACGTATAGAGCGCGTCCCCGTGCCGAATCCATTCTATACCATCGTCGTCCTCCACAGAATCGCCTAAGAGGTTGACTATGACCGACGATTTCTCTATCTTATCCGGCTCGACGGCAATCAGTTCGAACACCGACGGCATCTTTTCGTCGATCTCCTTCTGAACCTTCTCCCGCTCGGACTTCTTGTCGGCCATCTTTGCCCCGCTGTCGTACAACGACGCGAACGTTACGAGGCCCGGAATCTTTTCGTCGGATATGTCGAAAATATACGCTATCGGCTTGTCCGAATCGGCTATGGCCGCAAGCCTCTCTTCCACGGTTTCATACTCCCCTAGGATGTGTCCTATGCTTGGCCGAAGCAGTCTGCCAACCATCTGCGTATATAGAACGGGACTGTTCGTCCCCCGTTCTATGATAAGCGATTTGGCTTCGGGGGCGTCCCATCCCTCCGTCAGCGCCATATGCGCAACCATCACGTCCGACCTACCCTCGGCGAAGTCGGATATGTTCTTCCTACGCTCTTCCGCCGTCTGCGTGCCGTACGCTACCGAACAGACGTAATCTAGGGAGCGCAAGTGATCCGAAACCTTGTGTATCTCCTTGACCGACGAAACGAAAACGATGGCGGGCAAGGGGGCTCGCCGTAGGGCGTCGGCCACCGCCACACGCGCCGTAAGGGCGTCCTCGTAGTCCACTTTCTCCACGATGGGGCGAACCAGCCACCCGTTTTCCACGCCCCAGCGTATCGAATATTCGAACGCCACTTCGTCTATGAAGTGACCCATTCCCCACCCGTCCGACCGCCTCGGGGTGGCCGTCAAGAAGATCAGTTTCTCTACGCGCTCCTCCCCCCGCGCCGTGCCGCAACCCCACACGGATAAAATATCCTCATAGTAGTTGTCCGGTGCCGCATGATGCCCCTCGTCGACCACTATGTACTTGAAGTTGGCATGGCGCCAACGGTCTAGGCGGCGGTACATGGCCGCCGCCGTCGCCACGATGACGTTTGCGCTTCTCGGGGCGTGGCGGCCCCCCATCTCCACGCCTACCACACAGTCTCCGCGCCTCGCCGCGTTACGCGCAAACTGAACGGTGATCTCCCTCGTGGGAGCAATGAAAAGCATCCGCTCCCCGTTACCCAGATAGGAGATCAGTTCGGCCGCCATGTACGACTTTCCGAGTCCGGTAGCGGCGAACCCTAGAACCCTTTTCGACTTCGATTCGAGTATCCTACGAATCCCCTCTTTCTGATACGGTCTGAGGTTCGTCCTAGTAGATGCCCTCACCGTGCCGCTTGCTGATGAACTCTTCCTTTCTGCCGGACTTCCAAATAGTGTAAGCTGATGCGATTCTGCCGTTGAAAATCCCATAGTGGATTCCCCGTTTTGTTAACTCCGACACGATTCGCGCCCTATTGTCCCAGTACCGCTCGACGTCTTCCTCCGTCTCCGGCGGGAGAACCTCCATCGCCGACAATTCCCGAAGTAGATCCGATGTGCTCCTATTGTCGACTCGATTAAACCTCTTTCTCATCTTTAACCTCGATTTTGTGTACACAGCGTGCCAGATCTACAAGGAAAGACGTAAAGGTATTTCCTTCGGCGTTCTTTGTGCAGAACACGTCTCCCTCGACGTAAAATAACGTGTTTTTATCGTACTCATCGAGAATGTATCCCGGAGGAAAGTCGACGTAATAGGGTTCGTATCTCCTATTGATCCGGTTCGATGCCGGGTAGCACTTCAACACGTACTTGACACGACCGCCGCCCAGATCAACCTTGATACAGTCCGAACCTTTTTCAGCAAACCTTACAACGCCGTGAAACCTCATCTTCTACCTCCTTTAAGGTCTTGTCGATTTTCGTTCTGAATTCCTCCAGAGATCCGTCGTTCTTGACGAACTTCATGTTTCCCGGAAGCCGGACGTAGTTTCTAGAGTCTCCGTCGAACGTACACCCCGGACGTCTCAAGTGGATCACGAAAACGTTATCCTTACCAAGAGCGTCTACGAGCGGGTTCATCTCGCTGACGAAACCTCCGTCCGTAATAGCGTGGAACGTAGAATCGGAAGATTTGATCCTTTCTGCCAGCATTTTGCCGAAAACGTCCTCCCCGAACCACTTCTTCATGAACCCCTCCGAGAAGTCGATCATAACGTCCCGGAGTGTTCCGCCATCGATTTCGAGATAGGTATCCCGGTAAGGAACGCTTCGGCGCCCCTTCAACCGTTCGATCTCTTCGTCGGATAGACCAAATACGGCCCTCAACATCGCTCGAATCGGTTCGGCAAATTTGTCGACGGCGGCACCCTTTTCTGCCATCTGTTTTCCTGCCTCATCCTTACCGCTTCTAGGCGGTCCGTTGAGAACCAATGCGACCTTCATATCTCACCGCCCCCTTCTTATCCAAAATTTTTACGCGGCCGCCGTCCAACTCCATCTTCCAACCGGCCATACCACCGTTCATCTTGGGCACGTTACCTTGCATCCGGTACTCCCCGTTTTCGAGCCTGACGTAGAAAGGCCCCATTTCATACAACTCACGCCCTATACCGAAGGCAAAGCCAACGCGCTTCAAGGCATCGGATTCGGCGCCCTTCAAAGCATCCTGGGTAAGTTGTTCGGCGAAAGAGACTGCACTTCTCTCCACGCTCGTAAATTCTTCATCGTCGAACACGGATACGCGAACCTTGACGACGGCCCCCTCGCCCGCCGGTGTAACCTCCGTGTACATGTTCCACCTCAAACCGAACACCTCGTCGAGACGGTTCATGTCCACTCTGGCGTCCTTGTAGGGGAACACGATGGCGTACACGTCCCCGTTTCGTGACGTGATAACCGATTTGGGCAGCAGACTTATCTCCGACGCTTTGAGGGGCTTCTTCAGCTTCTCCATTGCGTCTGAAGTGTCGTGCGTTACGTTGGTCGTTTCGATCATGGCTTCTCCTTTACGTATGTTAGACCTTTATCGGTTTCCTCTATATACGAGATGGGTATGCCCAATGTTTCAGCGGCTTCCATCTCTTCCATCACCCTTCTGGATGTGTTCCAGCCGGATATCTTCAGTACGCACAGTTCCGTGGCGTGTTCCAACATGGAGATGTGCTCGTTTTTCCATTCGGCCCACGTGTCCGGCAGCTTCGCGTGTTGATGAATCAGTTCGGCGTGCAGCGAGGGGCATAAGACAACCCTCCCATACCTTTTCTTCAGAAACGCGGCCGCATACGACGCCATCTCCATTCTGTACTCCGTCACGCGTCTATCGGCGTGTGCGGTCGGTATGGATAGATATAGGTAGGGCATAACTACCTCAGCACCTTTACGCCATATCTATTCGTGAAGACTATGTTCCTCCCGTAGTAGTTCGGGGGTAACGTCTCACGCAGCCTACGTATTTCGTCATCCAATTGTTTCCGAACCTTCCTAAGAGACTTCAACTTTTCCAGGGTTTCCTCGATATACTCGTCCGTATGGAGACGCCTCTTTAAGAACGTTTTGTTCGGTTCTACCAGACGTTCCAGTAACTCCCCCGCCGCGGTCCTACTCTCCGGCTTCGCCGCAACGACCGAAGATATGGCGTCCGACGCCCTTTTAAGCTGATACTCCAACTCCGCCATATCATCGGCACTCACGTTGTACTCATCGACTACCAGATCGAAGGCGTCGTAGTCGAGTTGAACCACCCGCAGCGTCTTAGTCTCCGTGAGTCCGAGACGGTTGAGCAGTCTCACATAATGAACGCCTTGCCAGTACCATTCTTCCGTAACCGGTTTCACCTTTCTCGGGCACTTTATCTCGTATACGGCATCCTCCGAGTACCCGTCGGCGTGGCCGCCCACATAGGGAATGTCGGGGTCAACCATCATCACGTCGTCCGCCCGTTGAATATCCCCGATCCGCTTTTTTATCAGTTCGACGACCACGGGTTCCATCATAAGACCGCGCTCCATATCGCGGTTCTTGCGATCCGGGTACGTCCTAAGACCCAGTATGTTACAGACGATCTTGTACAATTCCGTGTATCTATCCGTCCACACGGATCGTCCAACCATGGCTGCTGCCGACGTGCCGCCTATGTAGTGGCCCCTTTTCATCCTCACACCGTCGTATAAACGGAGATTCTGTACGGTACCGGGTTGGACAGATACTCTTCGAGTGCGTTCAGCGCCTCCGCGATCTGATGATTCTTCACGCGCACGGAGAACTCGTGGCACCCATCACGTTCACCCACATACACCACCAGCGGTGAAGTATGGTACGAAGAAAAGTGGCGGGAGATTTCCACGGCCACGTCATCCGGGTTAAAGGTCGTGCCGTTCATAACCCTATTACCTCCTTTTTTGTTGTGGTTCCCAGCAGTTCTTCGTAAAAGCCGCCTCTTTGTTGCACGTAGCGGTTCACGAAATACGAAAAATATCTGAACGTGTCGGCGGCGTGGGTCTTGGGCTTCCTCCGATCGGCGCTCTTGTCCGCCCGCTTGTCGATTTTGCCGGTACCGTAGTCCCATACGGAAGCCGCAACGGAGGCCGCCATCCCCCCGCTCTCCAACTCCGAATGATAAAACATCACGCGGCGGTTGTCGAGCAAGAAGTTTGCGTCTTTAACGGTGTCACGCACCGGCGGGTTCTGATACGTGATTCGCCCGCGGTTGAAGTTCTGTAGCAGTCCTCTAACCACCACGAAGCCGGGGAGCTCCCCTTCCAGCACGTCGAATTCCGTCAACTCCGACATCGTGTTTCGCTTGTTGCTCGTGGCGTCACCTATGATAACACCTCCGGTATACCCGCGTTCCGATATCTCGTAAGCCAGATCGTACACCGTGGCCCCCCACATCTCTATCTCGTCCACGAGACGCCACAAACCGCCCACCTTGCTCCACACCGAGGCCCACACGGGTGCCGGGTTGAAGTCCACGCTGACAATCACGTTCCCCCTATCTTCGGGGGGAACCCTCTCGCCTACGTGAACGTCCGGGTCGAAGCGGAACACGCTGTTCGGGTTCACGCCGTCCACGGGGCGACCGTATAGGTACATTTCGATCTCTTCCTCGGAGTGGGTGAGGCGCATGACCTCCATGTACTCTTCGGAGAGGTTCTTCTTGTTGTCCTCCGTCTTAGACCATATCCGGTGCGTGAATAGGTTGTCTTGGGACGTGTAATGATACTTGTAGTGCGGCGTGATGAGCCCCGTTCCAAGGAAAAAGCGGGGCGGTAGGTTTTGCGAGGTCGCGCGTTTACCGCGTATACGACCCGTCACCACCTTGTAGGAACTGAAGTCGGTGGATTGAATCTCATCCGTCCAACACCAGTCCAATTCGACACCCTCCAACATCTCGATGTTCTCGAAGCTTCGAAGTAGGACGAACGAGTAAACGTCCAACCCAAGCTCTAGAACCAAAACGTTTCGGTACAGCTTACCCTCGATCCTAACCTCCGTTCTAGGCACGGGCGTCACCCCGCCTACGGACTTCACCATGTCCACGAACATACCTAGCGGGGCGTCCGAAATCTGGTTCATGGTGTTGGACGTTATGGCCCCTATGGTATAAGGGTTCTGAACGGCGAATTCGGCGCACACCATCGCAGCACCGTACGTCTTTCCGGAACCCTTACCCCCCAGCCATAGGATGCGCGGACCCTTCTTCGCGGGTGTCATGAAGATGGAACGTAACTCCTTCTGACCGGGGGTCGCCCGATCCTCATCCCAGAGAGGCGGCTGCAGCAGACTCTTCTTTTCCGGAAACGCCTCACGTATGGCCTCGCTGAAAGAAATCATTTCTTCGTATCCAGAATGAGCATGTCACTGGCCAGCCGGTCGACGAGATCGTCCAACTCTGCGGCTATCTGCCCGAGAACACGAGAATCCTTTACGTGACGGGCAATGATTCGGGCGGCTTCGCGCACGAACACCTTCATGAACCTAACTTTTTCCTCATCGAGCGACTCCACCTTCATGAGAAATTCTGCCAGCTTGGGGAGGTCTGAGAAATTTGCCCGGGCCTTCTTCGTGCGCAGCCGCTCCATGAGAAGGTCTACGCTCTCCTTCAACAAGGATCGCAATTCTTCCACGGTCGCTTCTGCCGACGCCGACCGGACGCGGGTTACAATCTGTTTGCGCGTCTCATCCCACGGCACACCGTCGTTGCCTATTCCCTCTTTGGCCCAACGTTTGACGGTGTTGATAACCCGCTTCTGACCCATACGCTCCAACTCTTCCACGATGGCATCGAAACTCATGCCGTCTACTATGTACATACGCGCTGCCATAACCGGAGCTACCCGGTTCTGCCGGTACGCCCGTTCCATGTCGAAGCGTTTATCGAGATCGTCGAATAGCGCATCCTCTTCCAAGACCACCAGCGACTCTTCCTTTTTGCTCATCTCACCTTCAAGTCTATTTCGAGGTCGTCGAGAATATTGTTAGCTATCATTTGTGCAACTTTTTCCTCATCCAATGCATCGAAAATATTGCGTCCCATCGAGGCTTGAATTCCCACGATGAACCCCGTGGTTATAGACGGTGCATGACGATACGGCTTATCCTCTATAAAAACCGCAAACTCGGCCCTTTCCGGCGAATGGGAAACCTCTTTTATCATCATGGAATCCCACAACACGCCGCGGTTGTAGAGATCCGGCACGCCTCCTTTCGCACGGCTGCCCCTCGGACGTGCGCTCTGACGTTTCATTTTGTATTCCCAATACCCGGCATCATATTTGAGTTTCTTCACACCTTTCTTGTACGGATCTGCGACCCACGGCACCGGGTAATATCCCTGCGCCGTAGAGTAGGGGACGAAATTGCCTATACCGTTCCGTATACCGCCGCGCCATATTCGGCGCAGCTGGGTCAGAACGTTCCGCTCATTGATCCTGTACCGAATCATCCTCTTCCTCGCCGTCTTCGTCGTCTTCCGTACCGACCGTCACGTCCTCCACGCCGCCGGGGCGTCTGCGTCCAACCATAGGGATGTTGAACGTCTCTTCGATGTATTCCTCGGGGATGTCGTACCCCGCGTCGACGAGCAGCTTGATCGACTGCGCGAGTTCCAACCGGTCTTGGGGCGGCATGATCTTCAGTTTAACCCTCGGAGCCGCCGCCGGGTTGAGAGAAATATCGGTGTTGACCGATATCATCTTGTGCAACAGTTTTGTAAGACCTTCCTCTATGATCGATGCGACGTTACGAATGAATTCGTAACGAATCGAGTTGGACACCTTCAAACGCGCGTACGAACCCTCCCGGTTATCACCCACAATATCCGCCGTACCGATCAGAGATACCGCGTACTGTTTGTGTGCATAATCCATGATGTCACGGTACACCGTCACCGTACCGGCGCGGTTCGGCTCCTTCAGATCGATTTGCGCGTTGGGAGGAATGATGGCATATGCGTTGGAGCCGAGCGTTTCCAGCGCTTTTTTCAGATTCAAAGCGTCCTTGCTGGTAGCCATTGGCGGCAGCATACCGATACGCCACGGAGGCCCGTACGTCTCCGCAAAATCCAGCCACAGCCTATGAACGATTTGCTTCGTGGCGAACCACCCCAGGATGCCGCGAGCGGCCCCGATCATATGGTAGCGATAACGTCCCGGCTCGGCCTCGATGAATAAATATTTTTCCCCCGCCAACTCGGACAGCGGCATGATGCTGCCGTCCTCCATCATCAAGCCGAGATTGCCGTACTCGTCCGAGGTCTGATCCACGATCATACGAACGGCCGCGAAGGGCACCCTCTCGATCTCGGACACATAGAAGAATCCGTCCGCCTCGCTCCACCCTAGCGTCATAATCGCCGCCCCTTGAATGTGGGCGTCCACCATGAAATAGACGGCCTTCTTGATGTCCGTGAGCGTGAACGCCTTTTCGAAGATTTCTTCGAACCGGGCAGAGTCGGACGGCGAAACGCCCTTTGGAATCCACAGACGGTACGGCGTCTGAGCCAGCGCCGCCCGTAGGTGGTTCATAAGACCCCCCAACATGGGGTCGATGGAGCCCATCCGGTGGTAAAACTTCCACAACTCCCCTACCTCACCCGCCTCGGCCCTTTCCAGCGCCGTCGCCACCATGTCGGGGTCGAATGCCGTAATCGGCTCTATTTCCTCACGATAGACAGAGTCTTTCGGCGTCGGGATCGAAACCGTCTCCGGCAGATCGTCTACGCTGGCGAAAATCCCGCGAAGCCTTTCAATGATATTCATATCGCTGAAATGGTGAAAAATACCGTAGCCAGTTTATCCGAACCTTCCGAGCGCTCTATCGCGGATTCGAACGTCGCCCGATACCCGGAA
The DNA here is from genome assembly GCA_026004655.1 of Phycisphaerae bacterium. Taxonomy (GTDB): domain Bacteria; phylum Planctomycetota; class Phycisphaerae; order Tepidisphaerales; family Tepidisphaeraceae; genus BPJO01. The sequence continues at coordinate 37,889 of BPJO01000023.1, read as the reverse complement.
CCGTTGATGTACGCACTACCCGCCGATATGACGGTTTCGATGTCGTCGTACAGTTGCGGGTCTACACTTCTGCGAGTTAGCGCCACACCCACACGGACACTCATGCCGACCACCGAACCGGCAACGTCCGAAAGTTCGGGAAGTGTGGTGGCGCTCTCGAAATACACGACGGCCGCCGGGTAGACGAGCGTACCGCTCACCTCCCATTCGGCAAACGCTTTCAACCCGGCCGATTTGAGTGCGTCACGAATACCGGTAACGATGGTAGAGATCATAACTTGAACAGTTTGTCGTACGATAAGTTGGATCGGTCGGCAAAGCCGGATAGAACCTCCGGTGCCGGTTCGCCCGCGGCGAAGCTGATCTTACCGGAGGCAACGTCCGTGAGAAAACGTTCGGCCCGCTTCATCGAGTCCACGAGAGCTTCTGAAATCAAGTTTCGGCGGGTGAAGAGGTTGTATTTCGCAACGGTCAAGACCGCGTCGTCGAAAATATCCGGAAGTGCAGCCTCGGTCAACGAGGCGTCTTGCGTTCTGGCGTAGGAGAGAACGTACTGAATCGCACGGTCGACCGCCGACTGAATTACACCCGTATCCGGGCTTCCGGCGTGATCGGCGAGCAGATTCTTCTCGTCTTCGGTCAGAACGTTGATGAGGTCGTTGGCTGTAACCATTGTTCTCCGTGCTGGTTCGTATCCCTTGTACGACGACGTTCTGTTCCGGTTTCACGAGATCGAAAAAAAATCTCGTGGGGGGAGAGGAAGGAGGGGGGGACTATAGGGGGGGAGGTTGGAGAGGGGGGCATCTCCATACGTTAAGGTTACCGCCTTCGTTAAGGTTGCTTTAAACAAGGGGGAATGTTAAAAACGTTTCTACTGTTTAAAATCCTGTATGCTAACGTTAAGGTTATCGCCTTCGATAAGGAAAAGGCACAGCCAATCCTGGCGCACGTGTGCGCGCGAGGCGGCGGCCACGATTGTGCCCGTATCCGCCCGGATTCGATTCGGCCTCTCTCGCGAACGTGAAGGGGCCCAGAAGCGACGATCCCCCCCTACCCTATACCGAGATACCAACCGAAGGGAGATCGTGGCTTAGAAACGAAATACGGAGGCCGTATGATTTCGCGTGTGAATTTTCGCCCGGTTTGAAACAATGCGGTCGGCTTTCCGTAACACGAGCATGAACACAACCCGATAGAACCATGTCGCCAACGTTTAAAGCGAAGAAGCTGATTTCCACGGAGTACAGACACCGCGTCACGCTCGAATGCGTGGTTCGGAGGAAAAGCGGTGAAACCGTGGCCCGCCGTTTTCGTATACACGACCGTGAGATGGCGAAATCTCCGGTGTACGTCGTCGAATCCTCGAACAGACGGTTCAAATCCTCGTTTTCCGAGTTCAAGAAGCTGGATCGTGCGTTGAGTGCGTGGAAGGGTTCCGTCAAGGGGGCCATGAACGGGGCACCCAACGGCATATACCGACTCTATTTCAACGACGAACTCGTAGCCGAACTCGACGGAAAAACGGCTGCACACGAGGAAAAAATAGAGTTTTACGAAAAGGCCGTACGACTTGTAAGGACGGCTCCAACGTCACAGAAAACCCGCAAAACAGAGGATGCAGAAGGGTTGTGAGTGGAATATCTTTGTATGTTATGAAAATTATTCAAGATATACTACCCTATCTTGCCGCGTTCATCGTGGGATGGGCGGCCGCCAGTATAATGATGGGGCCGGAAGTGGAGTATATAACCACGGAACCGGAACGCATCGTAGAGCGCGTTACGGAGGTTCGCGTCGACACCGTGATCGTACCCAAGATCGTCGAACGCGAAAACGTCGTGATCGTGGATAGATCCGAGGGTGAGTCGGTCTGCATAGACCGCGTCGAGAAAGCCGCCGGGGCGAATACGGCTGTGGTCACGCGGTTTTTCGACCCCCGGATCAGCGCGTTCATCGAGAAGCCGGTGGTGATACCTCCGCGCGACGGATTTTTTTACGGTCTGTCTGCAACATATACGACGGACGGTCGTATAGATGTCGGAGGGTTCGCCGGAAGGACTTTCATGAACCGTAAGTTGGAAGTGGAGGCTTTCGGTTCCGCTCTCGGAATCGGTGCAAGAATAAGGCTGCGTAGGTTCAAATGATCTCCTATAAAGACAGAACGTTCTGCCCGTTCCATGAGGGGTGCGCTCTCGGTAAGCATTGTGATAGGGCGCTGACGGATCTCGTCATTTCCGAGGCGATCAAGTGGTGGGGTGATGTGGATGCCCCGATATCCATGTTTACCGAGCCGCCGCCGTGTTTCGAGACCTTCCAGACTCTGGTTGAAACCATTAACGGTTCAGATGATGATGGATAGGAACAAGAGTCCGCCTTCGATGGGGCGGGTGCCTTGCCGGTGACGGGGTAGACACGCCCCCTATGTATGGGAGGTGTGACGTGGGTTCGACTCCCACCACCGGATCGAGACGTTTAAAAGTGGATACAAAGCATAAACGGAGGAAAAAGCCATGAAAAAAGAAGAGAAAAAAGACGCGATGAAAAATTTTTACAAAAATCTTCTTGCTGAAAACAAGCGTATTGCAAATGGAGTCAACAATGTAAAAATGACTCTGGAAAACAGCGGCATTCATACAGTACTAAGGTGTTACGAGATTGATGTTTTCGAGAAAGATATGCGCCTTACGATTGCCCCGGTTTACCATAGCCTCATTAGTGGAATAGAAGAATGGACTGTTCGTGACGTCATTAACCCACCGGTGATTAAACAAGACGTTCCTCACGTAAGTGTTCTTGATGAAGTGCTGGAGAAACTGGAATATGAACTTAAGACAGAAGATTTAGTAGAAAATGTTTGTAAACTTGTCGCAATGAAAATGATATACTCATAAAATTGTAGAGACCATCATATAAAAACTCAACCAGAAAAACAATGTGCACTTTTTGAATCCGAAAAGAAACGGGGGTTCATCATGGAGGGTTTTATCGATGAAACGAGGTTTGACGAAGTCGTAGACCTCGTCAAGAAAAGCATCAGGAAAGAGGTTGCCACCGACGTGTGGTACAGCCGTATGGTTTGTGAGTCGGCATTCTCCGGCGTTACCGAGGCGTATTACATGACGCTCGTTATGGGGCGGCTCTATAACAGCCAGAACAAGGAGGTGTGACCATGGAGATCATCAAAACGGAGACAGAATACGTAGATCAGACAGAAGAAATCTATTACGTACTCTTTTCTTGGGAGGATGTAGAAAAGGCGGGGTTTGCCTACTAGCCGTTTCTCGATAGGCTGGCAAAATGGGCGGATTTAGTGGTGGATAACGAGTTGGGTGAGGAGAAACACAGAACCACGCTTGAGGAAAAGATACTAGATCTCTGCCTGAATAATCCTCGTCGTGCTCAGGTAGGACCCAGAGGTTTGCTTTTTATGCTCGGCTTACATGCCGATGTGCCCTTGGAAGAAATGACCGACGAAATGCGGGTAGAAAGCATAACGTTCTACGACACCCCTTACAGCGACGAGGTAGAGTTTCTCCCGGACGAGCTTTTCTGAACATACCACCCGAAAAGAAACTGATGTGTATTATGGAGGGCTTTATCGATGAAACGTTTGAATGTGAGCCGCTTCAAGCGGATGATTTGATCTACTGCGAAGCATGTGGGCATCAAACAACGGGAAGGTCTTTTGTCACGCATTTGAAAAAGATAAAAGACCTCACGAGATGCCCATGCTGCCATGGAAAAGGGGCGGTTTCGCTGAAAAAGCGAACCAGTTGAACGAGATCGTGTCATTTTTGAAATAGATGGAGTGAAAATGAAAACTGTATTTATTATCGCGCCGTTTCTGATCGCAACGCTGCCCGTTCGTGCGCAAGAGTGCGTGGAACGTACCGGGAGCAGCATGGTTCTCGTCATCCCGTCAGACCTAACGTCTGATGTGGTCGATGGGGAGGAAACGCTATTAGCGTTCAATTCAGAAAACTTGTGCGTGGGCAGACGACAGCTGACGGCCGGTAAATCCGAGGCCGTGACGCTGTGGGGCGACAACCTCATCACTCCGGAAAAGGACGGACTCTCGGAAGGTGAGAAGCCTTATTTCGTTCTTGGGGGCGACATTTTGCACGTTTTTTCCGAGGGACAAGAGGTGACGTATAGGACAAGGAGCATCGCCGTTGCCGATTCTCTGTTTCGGGATACGGGCTTGCCCGTCGTGGTCGGGGATATAGACCTATGGATCTCCGAGAACACCGGAATTGTCCGTGTTAAGTTTCCATTCCTTGCGGACGAGGTGTGGATAGAAAAGAAGATGGCGGGCGGCGGAGTAGTATCGGAGACAATTGCGGCCCGCACTAGAAGCGTGGTATACAACATCGACGTGAACGTTGTGGAGTCGTTGCGCGTGGGTTATGTGTATAACGGGTTGACCCTATACACGCCGTGGCACGAGATCACACCAAGCGGCGTGCACGTGTTTCCGAACCCCACGTTCGACTATATTACCGTACGAACGCCGTCACCCCGGAAAGTCCGAATCGTGAACGTCATCGGCGAGAGGGTGTATGAAGGCGCTATCGATGGGGAAGAAAGGATCCTCTTGCCGAGAGGTGCGGGAGTATACATTATCGAGTTGTTGGATGATAAGGGCGCTGCTACCCGCAGAACGGTGGTAAAATTCTGAGATGAAGATCGACCGCAAAATAACGTCACGACTAAGGAGGCTTGCGGTCAGCGTGGTGAACAAAAACGGGTGGTTTGGCGACCCGGCGCTGACCAGAAGGGATCAAGAAGAAGTCGCCTTCGAAGCGGGTCTGATGGACTACATGGATCGCGGCGTCATAGACCTACTGACATACCTCAAAATGAGGTCGTGTCTGGCCGATGAAATAAGAATGTGTGTCGGTCGAAGCAAGTATAGGATGGCTTCGGACGGCGTTTATGAATATTCTCTGGAAGGAGAGAGTTTCGAGCAAACGTTATCGAGAATTTCGGGGGAGTACGAGGAACAGAAAGACCCGCAAGTATTAAACGTGGGGTCTATATTGTCGATTTTGACGGAGAGACAACGTGAGTCCGTTATTGCCGGTGTGTTCGGTGAAGCGGGTGCCCAGCGTAGACTTGCCGAAAGGTTGGGAATAACGGAACAGAGCATAAACGGGAGTAAGATGCAAGCTCTGAAAATACTCAGAGGCTTGATGTCGAAACACAAAGAGAGGTATGTGCCATGAGTAAACGAATGTATAAAATGTTGGAGCCCGCCGTTTTATGCCTATCCAGAATAAAACGGTTTCACGGGGCGTCTGATAGCGCGTTAACGGTTCTGGAACATTCCTACTTCACCTATCTTCTGGCGAAGAAGTCGGGTGAGACGGTTGGGGTTCAGATGTCGGCCCTCATTCACGACCTAGGGGAATCCGTCGTCGGCGATGTGCCGTATCCGGTAAAAAACCGGTTTTCTATTTCGAGCGATCTCGAAAAAGTCGAACTGGATTTCATATCGGACGTTTGCGGTCGCGAGATTGCCGAATGTGTCGTACTACATTCGCAGTACAAAAAATACGACGCTAGGGCTGCCGATGTAGAATTGGAATACATACGCCGAATGGATCCGAGAATGTACGAATTCATAACTGATACGGCGAAGTATCTAGGGTACAAACTCGATCAGAAACGGATGAGTGACGAATTCTTCAGAAATCCATGGAAGCTTCTGATAAAAAGCAAGGGCGTTACGCCGAGAGAATTCATACAAACATTTTTCGATCTGCATGATAAATATATATAGAACTGTTCATTGTACAAATCTTAAGAAACAAACTTCAAATTTTTGACGCGATAATCTACAGAATCTACGATCTGACCCCCGTTGTAGGCAGCCTTGACCGTAACCCTTCTAAGTTCGCTCGCCCTATCGTCGTTGATGATAACGTTATCCCCCGGCGATATCGTAATGGTTACGACGGACGCCGGACTAACGGACGTTTCACCGACAACCGGCTGCCCGGAATACACGTCATCGATCCGGTACGTGACGGAAGAGGGTACGAATAGATCCCCGTTCTCGTCTTTGAACGTGACGACGATCTGCCCCGTAGAATCCTCATTGAAGAAACCGATGATTTCAGCCATTGTTGAACTCGATTAGACGACTTCGCAACTCGTAGGAAAGCGATCTACTTTTCAACTCGTACGATACCGAGGCCACCCTTGTTCCCGCTCCGCGCCCGACAATACCCGAGACGATGGGCGCGGCCAAGAGCAGCGAGCCGTCCGCATCCAACTCGACCCCGGCGCCGGAAGATAGGGAGAACCCTCCAACGACGAGTTGCGCAACGACTCCCACGTCGATCGTGACGCCGCCGGATGGGACGAAGGTTCCTATCTGAACGAGGCCGTCTGCCGACGCTATAGCATCGATGTCGCCGGAGAGCGCCGGGCTGCCCATGACGATGGCCCCGGAGAACCCGTCGGCGTGTACGACCAACCCGGAAAGGTCGGGAGACGCCAGAGACAGAGAGCCGTCGGCGGTGACTACAAGCCCAACGGTGCCCGAGACCGAGGGTGCGCCCGGCGTTATAGAGGCGTCGGAGGACACGTCGACGGAGGCGGCGGCGTCAATGTCGGGCGGCCCGATCGTTATGTCGCCGGTGATAGAGGTTTCTTTTCCGACGGAACCCGAGACGACGGGCAGTCCTAGAGTGAGAGCGCCGAATGCCGAAACCAGAACGTCGGCGTCAGAGTCTACCGTTGGCCCGGATATGGCAATAGAACCGTCCGTAGAAACTTTTACCTCGGCTTGGCCGGATACAGACGGGCTGCCCAACGTAATACCGCCGGAGAAGCCGGAGGCAAGCGCCAACTGACCGCTAACGGACGGAGATCCCATGGAGATGGAACCGTCAACACCGACAACGACAGAGGCGGCCGCAAGCAAAGCGGGCGAACCGAGGGATAGGTTCCCGCCGGTAGAAATTTTTACATCGATGTCCGACGATATGGAGAGTGACGTTACGTCGAGGGCTCCGGAAACGGATATATGTACGTCAGCATCGGCGTTGACGGAGGGGGCTCCAATGGTAATGGTCCCGCTCGCATCGATCGACGACTCGGGTATTCCGACCCCCCGTATGATCGTGTTTGTAGATCCGCTGACATAAACGGGTTGTGTTACGGTAGAAAAGCCCGGTCTGGAAGCCCTCAAATACAGAGTTTTCGGGAGGCCGGATAGACTCGTAGACAGAGAGAACCTACCGGAACCGTCCGCCGTCGTGGTCTCCAGTACGGTAATCCCGTCTATGTCGAGAAGTTCGACGGCGGCTGACGGAACGGGTATGGGAAACGTGGGAACATCATCTAAAAGGAGAAGATCCCGGTTGTAGGCGCGGGCGGCACGCCACCAGTACTGCACGAGGTGCGACGGCCAGTAGACACCCGAGATCCTCATGTTGTCCATCGGGCCGCTGTGGAAATCAGATCCGTTATCCCACGATCCCCACGTAAGGTTGGATGTACCCGAGTAGGTGGGACCGCCTATGTTCATGGGGCCGCTCGCCCGCAGCGTGAGCGGCCCCCACCCATCCGCGATGTAGAGATACCCCGTCGTGCCGTCCCATGTAAATACTAGAAAGTTAGGCTGCCGCGTGACGAGGGTGCCCCACTGGTAATCGAGGACGGCTTGGTTGGTCGTCGTGCCGTCGGGCGAGACGGCGCACCGCACCGTGACGACGCCGCTCTGGTTGCGGACTTGTATGTAGTACTCGATGTCGGTGCTCGCCCCTTGCGGTTTGGCACACTTGGATACGATGGGACGCGTCCCGTTGCCCGCCCAATCTTGCTCGAAAAAGACGCACGCTATGGTGAGTTGATTGAAACCGGAGAGATGGGGACCGTGCGGTACGCGGAGGCGGTCGTCGGCCACGAAGTGGATCATGCCGATGCCGCCGGGGTACTGCTGCCCTATCGTGCCGTCACGCCAGTCGTCGAGCTCACCGAGCCAGATCAGCTTGTTTTTGCCGGTGAGATCCTTGACGTGCGCGTCTCCGATGTCGGAGAGCATAGGCACCGGCCCCGGAGGATAAAATAGATGCCAGAACCGAAGATCGCGGTTCAAGGGATGGACGGGATCGGGCTTTACGCGGCCGGGAGGCCCGCCCACGTAGGGCGATATGTCGTCGAGGGGCCAACTCACGGACGCAGACGCACCATCTGAGCCTTAAGGGACGTGTTGGACAGCGTTTCGGTGCTATTGTTGCGCACGACGAAGCGGGACCCCTTCGGAGGCAGCCGCCGCACGGGGAGCGCCATCGTCTCACTGCCCGAGGCCGACGGGTTGCGGGCAACGAAACTACCCACGATCATCTCGTCTTGCGGGTCGGTGTTGATACCCACGGTGCCGTCCCCGCCGGTGGGGTACGTACCGTCCACCTCGGGCAGCACGTAGAGGGAGGCGATGGCCGAGTTGGCCGTGATCGTAGTGGCCGCGTCGTATGTCACGGTGAGGGTGACGTAGGCGGCGTCATTGATGAGGACGCCGCCCGCTCCGTCCGTGTTGTCGTAGTCGGCGGCCTTGCGCGACGTGGCCGCGATATTGGTCGCGCTCCACAGCGTCACGATCTCGTTGGGTGTCGCTGGCATCAGTATCCTCTCTCGTAAATGAGTCCTTTAAACGTGATGGTGGTGCCGCTCGTCACCAGCGCCGAGTCGCCCGAGAGGCCCGCGGTGTAGAGGTCGGCTACCTCGGCGGCGGAAAGTGTGCGGTCGTAGATGCGGAGCGCGTGTAGGTCGTAGGCTAATGGCTCCAGTTGCGTGCCGATGATGTCCGCCCCGGCGACCATCTTGCCGCCCCAGTTGGAGGACGGAGTTCCACCGTATTGACTCCACTCATTCAGAACGCCGTCGACATAAATGTCGGGCGGACCACTCACGCCGTTCCATACACACGTGAGCATGTGCGTGCCGCCGGAGATGACATTAGACTGCACGCCCGCCTTCCCCCCGGCGTTGGTGCCATCCATGAACCGAAACGACAAACGGCCGCTGTTGGTATCCTCGTTTAAAAATGCGGCGATACGCTGATTGGTACTGTCATCGCTCTGGTTGATGCCCCAGATCATCGGGCGGCGCGTTCCAAGGGTGGTGGGGTCGGGTATCGTCACCCATACGTTGATCGTGAACGGCTGCGGGTTGGTGAGCGGCGACTGTAGCCACGCGTAGTTCGTATCGGTGCCCGGCAATGTAATTTTGCCGAACATCGTGGCACTACTAGCCACGCTGGCAGAGCCAACGAGCGTGGCATTCTGCGCCCCGTCGCTCGTGGCGAGGTCGCCCAGCCCCAGATCAGGCTCCGACGGGTCGGGGTAGATGGCGACGAGTAGGCCGCTGTTGAGGCTATGTCCGGTGAGCGTCTTACCCATTTAAGGCATCTGGTTCAGATATAACTCAGCTTGTTGACATACTGCCTCAAATCGCTGGCGCTAAGAGGCGGCGTCTCAAGTGCGGTCAACGTAGGCAAACTGCCGGTAAGGTTTCTGAGATAGAACGCAATGGACGCCATCAGCGTGATGCCGTCGAGAAGTTCGGCCTTCGTTATGATTCTATCGGCGTCTCCGGTGACGTTACTCTCATCGGTAAGGTCGGCAAGATCGGCCGAGACGCCGTTGATGTTCCAACTCTCAACGATTCTAGAAGCCTGGTCGGCCAGAGAGGCAAGGCTTCTAGTAAAAGACGGCACCATATTGGCGTGCCGTCTGACTTCCGGTGTAACTGGCATGGTTCAAAAGGTTTAGGCTGTTGACGGTGCGGTGACGGTGAACGAGTTCAGATTGACGTTCTGACCCGAATTGATCGAGGTGTTGTCGATAACGATCTGAGTCCCCGACGTTCCGACGGTCATGCCGTCAATCTCGATGTTCCCGGTGGTGTTCGACGGGCCGCGCAGCCGGGCCGTGGTGGCAGTACCCGTAGCTGAGGCGGTTGCGGAAATGGGAGTCCCGCTCAAACTGATGGATCGGGGGCTTCCGCTCGACGCCGGAAAAGGGTCTGCCGGAAGGTTGAATGTAACGAGAACGGTGGTACCGTCCGAATGTAGAATTTCGAGCTTGGCTGGATTAGCAAGAGCACCTTGATCGAAGAACGCCCCGAAACCGGGTCCGTCCAACATTGCGCCTTGCAGACCGGTGGAAAGGGTAGCCATGTCACTTAGCGTTTTTAGTTTCGAGATACGTGGCGGCCTTGGCACCGGCGATCACGGCGGCGCATCCGTAAAGAAGCTCTTCCATGCTCTTCACGAACGACACCAGCATATCGATGTCGCCGGATTTGATGCTGATATACAAACCGGCCAGAACCGTTGGGATAATCACCGAAAACACTACGATATAGTGCCGGGATCCCTTGATTTCGTCAAGCAGTTTCGCCATTTTTATACCTATCTAGTTCATATTTAAGTCTTAAGACCTCGAACCTAAGTTCATTGACTTCCCGTTCGAGTTCCATGTATTTAGTTCTCCAGTAGGAGATTTCATTACTCAAGGACGACACAAGAGTATCTATCCTCTCGTTAATGGTTTTATCTAACGTAGAACGCCTCGTAAAATATCCGACCACTATAGTGGATATGGCTCCCACGATAGCGGCAAGAATCACCTTTAAATTGCCAAGAACAGCTTCCATCACACCATCATAACCTCTTTTGTAGTAAATGTGCCGTCCAATTTTTTGTACCGGAAGTACAACTTACCGTTCTTCAAATATAATACGCCGCTACCTAGTTCCAGAAGAGAGTCAACATCGAAGTTTATATCGTCGCTTACGTACATACCGCCGAAAACGAAAGATGCCAGCCCTCTGAAAACGGACTCGTCTACCGTAAAGGAGGTTTTACCGTACTGGGTGCCCACCTCGACACCGTACTGAGTTATATAAACGTTTCTATCCGTAATGATTCTATCATCGACGAGAGAAAATTTCCACACCGCGTTCGATGTCGCGATCGTGTCCTCCTGGATCTCCATGTAAAACTTATACTTCACGGTCTTATCTGCGGGAAGGTTGAACTGTAACAAATCCTTTCCGTAACCGCCCCACAGATACAACACGATATCTCCCCACACAACTTCGGCAAGGGTTGTGTCGGAAGAATCCGTAATCCTTATATATCCGTACGTTGAATAATTATTGTTCGTAGTGAGAATGTCCGTGGGGTCGTTGATGATAAAGGCCGAGCACAACTCTCCCGGTATGCCGTTAGTGTACGTAACCGTTTGTTCTACGAGAACGCCGGACACCACCGGGTTGCCGGAAGCCGGAACCCTCAACTGGAGAATCTTGCCGTAAGCGCCGTCGGTTATGATTTCTGCAACTCCGTTATTGATTGTCGTAACAGACCAACCGTTCAGATCGGGGGCGTCCTCGAAATCTTTATTGACTACGGCGCTTTCGTAAGCGTACGGGGTTCTGACGACGCTCGCATCTATCTGCCCGAAAATGGTTTCGCGCCCATCTACCCCCGTAGAGAACCGACCGCCGATATCGCCCGATTCGATGATACCGGCGATCGTGTTGATCCTCCCTTTCAAGGGTGCCGTATACGTAAACCCGGAGGTTGGAGTTATGAGAAACGTCATGAAACGGTCGGTGGTAACCGTTGTCATGGAGGGGGTAAACCGAACCTCGGCCTCGACCCATATTCTGGCATAGGGGTTGTAAGGCCCGTCGTCACCGGAAATACTGAAGGTTTCGTAACCCGTTGTTTTTACTTGACTGTGTAGAAGAGAGCCGCCCGCAGCAGCGCTCCACACGCGCCACGTAACTTGATCCACCGACTCGTCGCCGGAGTTGGCGTATAAGGTGTACGTTATGCTGCCGTCTCTGAAAAGCAGCGGGGAACCGACGATGTAGGCCAGCTTGGAGGGTGCCGGGGGCGGATTGGACGTGCTCCACAGTTTCAGTTTGTGGGTGCCGTTCTTAGGATCTACGCTGTCGGACACCACGAAAAATGTAACCGTGGAAAAAGATGCATCCCCGGTATCGGCATCGACAGACTCTACGGATATGTCGACCAGACTTCCGGTAAGCGGCTCTACGCTGCCGTAATAAACCTCTGCCTCCCAATCGCTCAAAAACGCGGTATAAAATTCGTGATAAATTCGTGAAATCTCAGTTAAGTCCGGTGAAAGAAAATCCCCCCTATCCGTCTTCGTCACCGATGCGGCTGGATAGCACGCCGAGATCTTGATGGTGTCCGAAGAGTCCGGGGCCGACGTTAGATACGACGGAAACCACCCTTTGTGATTCTTCGTTAGGTTGTCACCTTTGTACGAAATGGTGACGCCATCCCTGCGAATGTTGGGAACGGTGCGAGTGAGGGATTTGACGTTGACGCCAATATCGACGGGGGTGCCCGACGAGTGGGTGAGCGGGGTGGTAATCACCGTGACGGGCTGCTCCCCGTCCGTCCACGTTACAAGGGCCTTCGCCGCCGCCGCCGCAAGAAGGGCTTCGAACGCCTCCATAGCGTTGGTGGGCGGCACGGCCGCCGGGTGAACCTTCAGAACGGCATCCCCGGAGGATGCGGAATATGTTATGCTTCCGGGAGAAAATATCGGGGAGACGTTGGGCAGAAGCTCCTTCAGAAACTTGTCCACAGATTCGCCTTCATTAGACGTCATGTTTGTGTTGAAGTACTGGCGCGATATGAACATGATGTCGGTGAGGCCCCCTTCCGAATCGTCCTCCGTGTCGTTAAGAAGGAAGAAGTTCGCCGTCACGGCCGTGCCGGAGGCCAGAGAAGAGGGGGAGTCCGCTACGAAGGTGAAGTGGCCCCTAAACGCAAAGCCGCCGAGAACGTTGCCGGAAAAGCTGACGGCGGCCCTACACGCATATGAGTTAGAACCGATAACGAGGGCGGCGAAAAACTGTCTGTTTAAATCGACACTATAAAAGGAGATTGTCGTGGGCTCCAATATAACGTCAACGCTAGTGATGACGCCGCCCTGTCTGTACACCAAGTTGACCGTGCCGGGAACAGAGATAGACCTACCAACGTTCCCCTCGACGAAGTATAGAATGAAGTCGTCTTCATACTGTTTGGCGTGTATCTTCCCTATGCCGATGGACGACTCGATATAGTCCCCTACAACCCACGCGTCCGTCCTAGACTCGTTGTTCAGTTTGAAAACGGGGAAAATCTCACCCCCCGTTTCTCTATACTCGAAGCCGAGCGGTTTTATTTTGAGTACGTCCCTGCCCTCCAACCCCTCCTTCTTCCCGAGAAGCCACAGCGGAGAAACCACGTTGAAAGAGGTCTCCCTTGTGGCATAGTCGTAAACTACGCTGTCCGGGTCGATGATACCGGCTCCCACCTTGTTCGAATCCTCGTCGTAGAACTGAACGATGAACGGGTCTCCGAAGGGGTCTGTGTACGACTCGAAAAAGGAGGGGGTCATAAACTTCCTCACCCCGCCCGTCGTGTAGGAAGACGCCTTGACCGATCCGCTTTTTAGATCGGTTTTGAGGCCGGGAACGATGAACGTCTTCGTAGACAGTTCGCCGCTGAACTCGCCGTCGAGAACATACTTGACGGACGGGTTCAGTTTCTTGAAGATCTCGATCATAACGCCCCCCTCACGTACGCTTTACTGGACAGACCCGTTTCGACGATACGGGACGCCTTCTCCGCATCCACGCGAAGGCCCTCCTTGACAGCGCCGATCAACTCGTCCATCTTCTCGTTCAAATCCTTGATGGCGACGGCATCGGCGGCACGGTCGGCGGCCGCCGAAACGCGGTTGGAGGATGTAACGCGGGTGTCGAACGGGTTGTCTTGTACGATGGTGCCACGGTCTATGTTCCTGGGAGCGGAGGTTCCCGGCGAAGAACCAACGCGGTCGAGGGCCGATATCCTCTGACGAATACGCATCATCGTGGCGGCCGTATGGAGCGCGATCAGTCCCAACTTGGCGAAGAAGGGTATCGTCGGGTCGGTAGCTATGCTTGCGGTAAGACCGGAAAGTTCTTGCAACCCTTGAATCCAGATAGTTGCCTTGGCGATGGCTTTGGCGCGCTTGAGGCCGGAACGGGAAGCTATCTCGGCACGGCGGGCGGCTTCTTCTTCGGTAAGCCCTTGCTCCATCAAGATCCGTTTTCGTTCCTCGAACTTCTGTTCTTCCAGACGCAAGAGGGAGTCGGACAGTTCACCGAGCGAGTTGATGGCGTTCGAAACCTCTTGATTGGCAAAAAAGGACGCCACGGCAGACGCAAAGCGCCCGCCCTTGGATTCGAGTTCGGCGGCCTTATTTTCCATCTCATCGGCCAGACGCTTCATTGCGTCAATGACCTTTCTGGTTTCCTCGTCGGCCTTGTCGCCGAGGCCTTCCAACATGGTCTCGATGATCTGCCGTATCTGATCGGCCATCGAGCGGAGGCGCTCGGCCTCGGTCTGTAGTGTGGCCGCCCCGAAAAGGTCGAAAAAGGAGCCGAGCGACTTACGGTTCTGATTGACGGCATTGATGATGGCCTCGTTGCGGGCCTCTACCACGGCGGCGGCGAACTCCGAGAACCGCCTTTTAAGCAACTCTCGAATCTTGTCGAGGTCTTCGACAACCTCTTCGTTGGGAAGGAACCGCTCGAAGAAACTTTCGAAAACGGCCTTGCGAGCTTCTTCACTTTCACCGGCAGCCTCGATCTCGCGGGTAAGCCTTTCCATTTCCTTGTTGACCTCGGAAAAGGCCGATGCGAGGTCGCCAAGCGACAGCGATTCCAGCGCCGCCGAAAGCCGCGTAAAACCGGTTTCGGAAAGGCGGCGGGTTAGAACGTCGGCCTCGGCCAATTTGCCGACGAATTCGGCAAGTTCGCGGCGGTTCACACGAGAAAGACCCGCAGCAAGCTCGTCCGAGAGAGACTCTTTGACCTCGCCGGTGGCTACCGAGAGGGCCACCATATGCTCGACGAGACTCTGCGACACCTCGGCGAAACGTTCAACGTCAGCCGAGTCCCGAAGGGCGTCCTTCAGCGTATTGAGCGACGCGATGGCGGCGTTTAAATCCGCCACCTCGCTCAATCGGGTGAACTCGAAGTGCAGCGCCTCTAGCTCCCTTTCAACCCGTTTACTTTCGCGCAAAAACTGGCCTTGCGTGATGGCTCCGGTGGCGAACTCGAAATTAAGTTTCGACAGTTCTTTTTCCGCGTTGAGAATTTCGGTCTTTAACTCCAGAACGTTGGAAAAGTGTCTGCGAGAGAACGGATCTAGATTGGCCAGCTTGATCCGGTTTTCCTCGATCCGCTCGTTGAGTTCACTCTGCGCAGACACGTAGTTCAACGTGGCTTCCACGGCTTCCTCGACGGTAGGGATGACCCTACCGTCGAGATTGCTTTCGAGATCCCTCAACTCCTTCTCAAGCGAAGTAATGGTGATCGTTATGCGGTTCCGCTCCGACTCGTTGAGATCGGGTTTCGTCTGCAGCCTGGAAAGCTTCTCCAACTCGCCCGTAATGAAATCCAGACGCGCCCTATCCTTGACGTTCTTTTCGATGACGGAAAAAGCCTCTCTGGCCTCGTCCGCCATCTCCGGGAAGCGCAAGGTTGCGTCTCGTATTCCCTCGGAAAGATCGTGGAGGGAATTCCCTATATCGATCACCGTTCTGGTGATGGTTCGAGACTGATCGAGAACGTCAGAGAAGGCCTCTCTAAGTCGGTCGACGTCTACACCCATCTCTTTGAAATTGCTGCGCAACTCATCGGTTACGGCTTTGTCGACGGTATCCAGAATATTGACAAAGGCCTCAAGCTCGTTTGAAAGGCTGATGATATCTTTCTGAGAGTCCGTAAGAATATCCCCAAAATCTCTGGACCGCTCAGATATTTTTGCAAGCACTTCTTCGACATCGGCCCCCGGCCGAGACAATTCCGCAAAAATACGCAAGAGTTCCTCGTTTCCCCGAAGAACTTCTGAGATAGAGGATACAAACTTCTCTACTGTAGAAGAGATTTGGAAACCTACAATAAGTTCTGATGTAAATCCACGCGAGCCTGCCATAGGGCCAGACTTGGCAGTAACGTTCCTAATTAGTTCGATCTGCTTCCGCAACAAATCTAACTTGTTGTTGAAGTCTGTAACGCTTCTGGATAGGTCGGACAACGTTCCCGTAATGTTCAGTTTTTCGATACTCTTCTTGAGTTCGATCATTTCCGAGGAAAGGCCCTTGAATCTGAGCCCGATTTCCTTGATCTTCTCCCCCCACCGCTCCCACGTCAGAATGGCCGTCGTGATAAGGGTGACGGCGAACGGGATGAGGAATCCCTTGAGTGAGAATAAGTCCCGCACCAGCTTCTTCAGTTCGGCGCGAACGTCGTTGGAGCCGGAGGCGAGAACGGTGAGGGAGAGCGCCAACTGTTGAATGTTGTTGGCTGCACCGATGATCCCGAACGGCAAGTCTTGAATGGTTTGCGTGAAAGAGAGCAGCACGAGGCGGCTCCGGGAAAACTGGGTTTGCGCGAAGTCGAATTCCTTCGCCATCTGCTGCATCTTCACCTCCACTTGTTCGATGGCAGCGGCGGCTTCCGGAAGGATACTTGAGAACAGTTCCGTGTTCGAAGAAGCCTCCGCAAGCGCTCGAACGTAGAGCCCGGCGTTCTGCAGCATGTCCACGATCTCCCGGTTCGCCATACGAACGGAGTCGGCAAGCTCGCGGTTGGAACCGGCGTTTTTGAGGGCTTGCGCAGCGTTACCTTTGAACTGAACGTTGAGTTCGGCCAGACGCCGCTGCATTTGTTCAACGACTTGCAACTGCAGATCTATGTCTCTCGGATCTTGCGCCCCGAGCAGAGAGCCCACAAGGGACTTGCGGGCCGCCTTCTTCGCATCAGACCCGAGTTCCGCCATCCGTTGGACGATATTGTCCACCATTCCGGCGGCCCTAGAGAGTTCCGTGGTCAGGCTCTCACCGGCTTCGGCGGCCTTCTTGCCGAGAAGTTCGAAGTCGTCGAGCAAATCCGACAGCGTAACCGATTCGATCCCCGACTCTATGCCGGTCTTTATATTTACGCCGAGACTCTTACTGATCTCTGAAAGACGAGCCCGCAGAAATTGCAGCTGCTCGTCGTCGATGATAACGTCCCCGCCGAATCGGAACTCTTTGAACTCGCGGGCGAGGGGGGCAACCTTTGCCCTAAGCCTATCCGAGGACTGGATCAGTCGGTCAAAGAGAGCGCCCGCCGCTCTGAGGGCTTCCGGGAGCGGCTTTCCCGCCTTTTCGAACTCTCTCGCCAGCGAGGCGATACGGCCGCGAACTTCTTCTACATTACTTTCGGTAATGGTTGACGGTAAGGTGAATGCACTAAGATTCTGCGCCCTATCGGCGAGCTTCTGAAGGTCTGAAGAAACCTTGTCGAGAAAAATGGGTTCACGGCCCGTCAACTCGGTCAGAGAACCCTTGATCTCGGCCACACGAGCGGACAGTTCTTTCGCCCGTTCTATGAATTTCTGGGGAACCGGGCCTCCGCTCTCCGCAAGAGCGGCCGCCTCGGCGCGGAACCGGGAAAAGTCCTCCAAAAGGGACTTTAGGGAAGAGGACGCCGGTACGTCCACGTTCTGAAGCCTATCGAGAGCTTCCGAAACGTTGTCTCGAATACGGGCGAACGTGTTGACGAGCGCTCCGCTCGGCTTCACCGAGTCGATCTCGGAAGAAAGGCGATCGAGCGCCCGCTCGGCGTTGACGATCTCTTTCGGGAGCGCCGCCCCGGCCTCTTGAAAGCGCCTCTTTACGAGTTCGATCTGAGATCCGAGCTCCGCAACGCGTCGTTTCGTCGTCTCGTCGAGTTCAGACGCGCCCCGTTCGCGCAGCTTTTCTATCCGGGCGGCAAGTTCACCGGCGAGCCGGTTCAACTTACCTATAGAAGATACGGTGGTTCTGTCGATCTCTGTGAACCCCTCCTTGACCTTCTGTATCCTCTCGACGAATTTATCGAGGGATGAGAGCGGGGCGGGGTCGATGACAAACCCGCCGGACTCGTTCACCTCACGAAAGACCGATCTGAGCGATTTGATGAGTTCGTCGTGTGTGGCTTGAGAAATGTTTCTCCCGAAGGTGTCGGCAAGCTCATTCAGAACACGGCGAGTGGTTCCCGAGAGCGCCTTTTCGATCTCGGAAACGTTGGCCTTGAAGAGAATGTCTACGACTCTACGACTCATCTTACAGCGTCATCTTGACCACGGCGTAGTAAAAGAGTTCACCTTCGCCGTATCGTTCTTGAATGTCCATCGGGTCGCCAAGCATGGAAGAGAGTCGGTCTATACCGTCAACTTTTTCGGAGGCTGCCAGCTTCCATAGGCGAACGTTCGCTTCATGTCTATCTTCCTTCGGGTTCCTGGGCGGCTTGGGGTAGGCCGCAATGAGGTTGGAATAAAACTCTAGGAGATTCCTAACTTTTTCGACGAAGAAAAAAAATCCGAGATGGCATTTTCAACTACGTCGAGATCCATCAGGGATTCTAGGTCTTTCTCGATATCGTCGTGAGGCCCCTCCGTGATGATCTTGAAGATTTCCCACTCGACCATGTATTCCGGCATGGGCGCTTCGAGGTTTTCTTCTACGATCTCGTCAAGAGACTTCTCGGAAAACTCGCTCATCAGAAGCCGCTGTTCCGATATGAGGTCGGAAACGTCCTTGATTCGACGGATCGTTCTAGGCAGCAGCACGAACTCGTAACCGGCCATCTCGTACGTGACCTTTTTGCGCGTGTACCGACTGATCTGCGCTAGAACGTTTTCTTTTCCGTTGACGTTCATGTTACCACACCTCCTTGAATGCGAACGGTTGGTCGTACAGTTGTGACGAAGATAATGTAAGGGTAAGGGATGTAACGATGTTGAGTCTGTTCAGTTCCATCGCATATGAAATGTCGGAGTCCAGAACCAGATCGACGTCCCCGGTGGTCGCGAGCGTAGGAATATATGTGGTATTGGGAGCCTCGTTTTTCAACCGGAGAACGCCGGACGGCCCGTATGCGTTGTCTATGATCTTCTTTATGTCGGACTGTATCGTCGGCGCGTGGAAGGCGTCCGGGATAGAAAACGTTAGCCGAAGTCTGTATTTAGGTACGTCGAGCCGGGGCAGATAAACGCCGTAGTACGTCTGATAATAGGGCGCCTCTCCGCGAACATACAGAATGTTCTCGGCCTTAAAATCAATGGCGGGAACGGATAAAGTTTCCGCCCCCGCCAGAATTTTAATATTGAGGTCGGCCATCAGGGAAGACGGACAGCGTTGTTCACACCGTCGAAGAGGGCGGCGGCCTCGGCGGGAATCAGTCGCATCTGAATCTGACACTCATAAGCGTCCCCCTCGCCGGAGAAGGAGAGCGAGGCCGTAATCTCGATCCACACGTTCTCGAAGAGGAAGCCATCCGAACTACCGTTGAACTGCCCGCTACCGGCGTTCCACGCGGGCGGCGTCACGGACGTGTTTTTAGAGAAGAAGACGGCACCCTTCCTCGTGGCGGCCTTGAGAACGTTCTTACGAGCGGTGTCGAGTTCGAGTAGGGTGAAGGACACCGTAACATCATAACTCATGGCGGGTGTTCGCCCCTCGGCATCAGCCTCCCGGTTCACGGAAGTGATGTTGATGGAGGGGGATCGCACCGGCCCCATGTCGACCCACGAAGGCGTACCGGCCCCAAGGTCGGCCACCCACGCGCGGCCGATGTATCCGAGGATGTTACTTGCGTTACGGGTAAGGTTGGCAATGCTCATATCACATTACGAGTAAGTGTCGATAGCGTCATCGACAAGTTTCTTGGTCATGAAACGGAGGGTGATGAAGCTCTCACCGCCGCCAAGATCGAGCGTGGCTTCCGTGGAAACGGAACAGTCGTTCAAGAGCATCCCTTGACCGTCGTTGGCCGTCTCCGAACTCGGGACGGACGCACTCTGAGAGTCGGCAAAGAACACGCTGACCGTGCCGGTGTGAGACAGAGCTTCCTCGAACTCCGTCTCCGTGTTTTGCAGAAGCGTAGCCTCGGCGGTGAGGATCTGCGTCAGCGTGGCGGCGCGGCCATGAGCGTCACGTTCCGTAGTCTGACCCTCCGTAGTGATGGTCAGGTTACGAACCGTTCCGATGTCAACCCATTGCGCCCCGTTCCACACGTACGCGACGCCAATTCTTCCGGAAGCTGCCATTATCCATTAAAGTGGTTGGGTGAGTAAATTCCCTTGAAGACCCCGATAAAGCGGGGGAATATGTAAACGTGTCTTAACACCTTCAACCTGATTAAACTGTCGGAGCTTGTTCCCGCAGTAATATCGGGGTCGGGGTCCGTGCCGGTGCTCACACCGTCTTCGAACGTCTCCAACAGAGACGTGCTGAGATGATAAACGCCGACGGCCGATTTTTTGTTCGAGGACAAGATTATACCGTTGAACTGGCTGCTGCCCATGGCGTAGGGGAACTGCCTGGCATCCGACGGCACGTGGACGCCGAGAGGCGTCCACGTGCCCGGGGGTGCCGTAAACTTCGGCTGCCCCACGTTGTAATAATACCCCGGCTCCGGTGAAGGAATCTTACCCACACCGTTGTTACCGGCAATGGGAACCTCCCAATCGAAAACGGAGGTAATACCTTCAGACGGGAAGGTGGCGTCGAAGGGAAACTGAATGTCATCCCCGGGGATGGATACCGTACTTCCCGTAGTCAGAATGGGTGCCGGTGGCGGGTATATCCGGTCCGAAGAGATTCCTATGGCCCCCACCCTACCCATAGCGGTGGAACCGTCGCCGGAAAAGACACCGTTACCGGCCGAATCCGTCAGATTGACCTCGAACCTGATGTTATCTGCGGACGTGGCGACGGACTTGATGTAAACGGAGGCCCACACGAAGTAATACCCGTCCGCCACGGGAATGGCCCCGGCATAGAGGGGCCGAAGAAAGGAATCCTCGGCGGGGATGGATACCGGCTCTCCCGTCGTCAGATCGAGTTGTACGGTAAACGACCTAAAGATCCCTCCGTCATTCACTTCCAGGAAAACGTGGGCCGTAGTCGTAGAAGCCGTCCCGAGCGGTTTGTAGATGGCCCATCCGCAATACGGGAGTTGGAGGGAGGGGTTCGAGTACGAACGACCGATACCGTGACGGGTGTTGTCGACCGTAGCCGAATAATCGGCCAGCGTGAACCCGTTCCACGGCGTCGTGGAGCCGGTGGCGGCAGCTTTGAATAGTAAGTTGGAGGTGTTCGAGTTGTTGGCTACGAGGCAGTCTGCGGGCGCATCTATGATGGGGAGAACGTCTCCCGATGGAGCACGGCCGAAGCGGGGTTCGTTAGCGGCCGCCGTTTTATATTTGAGCGTGAAGGGGTCGAAGTAGGGCGCGGGGGCGTTTCTGACGAACGGGGCCGAATTACCCACATAGGGGGTTCCGATGTTCTGCGGACGGAGATAGTCGTTCGAAAAATCCTTGATGAAGTAAGCTACACTTTCCAGTCCGTCCGAGATGAAAATGTCACGCCGCCGCTTCGTAAAGGTGATGGTGGTGCCGGACGGCGAGCCGTCCCCGGCCACCGTGCTTTCCACCGTGGCGTAAACGTTGTCGAGGACGAAACCGTCGAGGTCGTCGACCGCCTCTTCCCACGTAACGGTGTCGCCGTGCGCCGACGAGGAAGGAGAAACGAAGACGCGGTAAAGCCGATCCGGGTTGGAGAGAATGTCGAACAGTTCCGAATCGGTGGACTGCATCGTGGTGACGGGGAGAACCACGCTGTAATACTTCGCGGCCCGGCGGCCGTGAGAGTCCGGTTCCGTCGTCTCCGCCGTCTCGGTGATGGGCGAATCGAAGCGGACCGTCCCCATGTCGGTGAGCGTGCTCGCTCCGGCCTCCCCTATGTAAACCCTGCCAATGCGTCCCGCCATATCAAACCTACCCGTGAGCCGAGCGGGGTGGAAGGAGCGGCAGCCGCGCCAACCACCCCGCTGCCACTCGACGTCAGTACCTTAGATGTTGTCGATACCCACCACGTAGTGGTAGAGACCGAGAGCCGTGTTGTACTTCGCCTTCACGACCCACAGCAGGAGATCGTTCAGAACCGCCCGCGTGTCGTCGAGTTCGAGACGCGGGGGCTGCACCACGGCGAGGAAAACGGGCTTCGCAATCGCGCTCCGCGAGTCCATCACGTAGGCGCGGTTCGCGGCCGTGAGGTAGGGCGACGTGATGACGTTCAGACGCCCCGCAAACACGTTCGTGTTACCCCCGCCGGTCAGCGTGGCGTTGACGATCTTGCGGGCGTCGAACTCA
This sequence comes from Phycisphaerae bacterium, assembly GCA_026004655.1. Taxonomy (GTDB): domain Bacteria; phylum Planctomycetota; class Phycisphaerae; order Tepidisphaerales; family Tepidisphaeraceae; genus BPJO01. The sequence goes on along the minus strand of BPJO01000023.1, from coordinate 15,613 downwards.
AGCTCCGGAGGAACGATGATGTCCGTGCCGCGAAGACCGATCAGCTTCCCGCTGTCGTCCTTCATACGGGACAACTGAACGAGCGCTTGTTCGACGACGGCCTCCGTCAGACCGGTACCACCGGCATCGACGAGGTTGTCGTTCGTACCGTTTTCCAGAGGGTGCGAGTTCGAGAAGAGGGGAACACCGTCGAACCCGTTGGTCGCCCAACCGTCTTCCAGCGTGGAGGCAACGAGTTCGGCGCGGTGGTCGCGGTACGACTCGGCAAGCCGACGGATCTGAGGCCGGTACAGATTCAGACGGTCGAAGTCTTCGAGGTCGTCGCGCATCATCTGGATGGCGTCGAACCACCGCTTCGTGCGGACGTTGACCGTCTTGATCTTCATCTTGTCGACGTCGAACTCACCCTCTTGCGGCTTCATGCCGGGGGCAAGGCGCGTCGTGAACACGAAGTCGGTGTTGAAATCGGGAGTTTGACGCTCATACGCGACGGCACGCACGATGTCTTCGTCCCCGACTTCGAGTCGAATACTGTCGAAGAGTTTGCGAAACCCCTTGTAGACAGCATCAATCTTTTTTCGATCTACAATGTACATAGTTCTTAGCTCAAAAGTCCTTTAACGAAAACGTAATACGTGCCGTCGGGGGCGAACCCGACACACTTACCGAGTTCCGGGCGGGAACCGGCGCTGCTGTTCGTCGAGATGGTGTTCGCATTGACGACGTAGACGGTATCCCCGATACTCGGGGTGTTGCCCGCCTCGCCCGCAAACGAGGCGACGATGGCGTTGTCGACTTCGGCAAGGCCGTCATCCTCACGCTGGCGCTTGAAGACGGCGTGCGCGACGGCGGCCCCGCCCCCGCTCAGATCCTCGACGCTGCCGTTCGCCAGAATCTTGCAGATGCCGCCCTCGGGCGGAACGGTGGCCCCGGAAAGCGCTCCAATGTGCCGAAATGGGGTCGGAAAGGATTTTACCATTGTTCTACACGAGTCCTAGTTTCTCGAAAACGATTTTTTCATACGGATTCGATCGAGCGCTCGTCTCGATCTCGTCGCGGGGCAGTTTATCCCGCTCCAGAAGCTCGATTTTCTTCGAGAGGAAGGCGATCGTGGCCTCCAGAGCGGCAATTTTGTCGTTATCCACCCCTTGAACGCCGTCTTCGTGTTCCCGCTCGCCCTCCGAAGCCGCCATATCGGCGTTTTCGACGGCATTTTCGGCCTTTTCAGCGGGCGCTTCGGCCTTTTCGGCGTCAGAATCGCCGGAAAGAACGATTTTTTTCGGCGATTTCGTCGACGAGTCCGGCCGCAACGGCCTCTTCTCCGACGAAAATAGCGCCGTCTTTGATCTTTTCCATGTCGATACCCATACGTTCCTTTTCTACGTGAGCAAAAAACCTCTGTGCGAAGGAGTCCACGACACGTTTGAGAGAGGCAACGGCCCCCTCATCGAGTTCATCGAGCATCGTGGGCCGGGCCTTGAGCGGCCCGCTGCGCACGACCGCCGTGTCGATCCCCGCCTCGGACAACATCCGCTTCATCGAAGCGGCCATGTTGATGACCCCGATACTGCCCACGGCCGACAGCGGCGACGCGATGACCCTATCCGCCGTGCTGCCGATCCAGTAGGCCGCCGACGCCATCACGTCTCCGGCCACCGTGGTGAGCGATGCCGACCGCTGAGCAAGCGACTTGACGGCCGTAACGGCGCGGGACAGACCGAGAACCGTGCCGCCGGGCGAGTTGATGTACATGAAAACGTGCTTCCCCGCCGGGATCCGTTCGGCGGCACTCGCAATGGCGGAATACACGGACGGTTCGAGCGCCCCGGAGATGCCGAGTACGGTCACGTCCGGGGCCACGTTGAGTGTCAGCACGGCCTTCGGAGGAATGTCCACCCCGGAGGCCATGGCGAGAAGCTTGAATCTTTCGTGAAGAGCCATAGAGCCGCAAAAATCTTTACACCCGATTATACACACACGCCGTGTTCCCGAAGCCGGAAGGCCGGAAAACAAGGGGGGGGGGTGTGTCAAAGTAGTCTCACGCCAAGTAGGTCTTGCGTATAACGAGTGTTTACGCCCCGATTCCCGTCGTGCTGTTTTAAACGTTTAAACAAGTTTTTTTAAACAAGGGGAAGATACTTAAACCGGTAGGTTTTCATCATTGGATAGTTAATATACTAGACCTATACGAAGTATAGGGATAGTATATTAACTAGACAATGATATTAATATCTTACAGGGTTTAAAACAATACGGAATCGGGAAAGCGTAAACTCGTAAGCAAACGTTTTAATCCTGCAGAGTAAATATCAAATTGATATCAAGGCGTGTGCGTGCGTACGCGCGAAGAACTCCCGCTTGCGTCCGAACACGTGGCAGCCTCTCTCGCGCACGCCAAGGCCCCTAGGACGCGCGATCTCCCAGAACGGGTATCTCCCTATGGGTCCGGGGGAGATCGCGCGTTAGAAACGAAATATGGAAGCCGTTAGTTAGGAGTCCTACGTATATCGAGTCCGACACGCCCCCGCTCCACCCCTTGTTTCATACCCGCGCCCCGCAGCGGCTCACCGCGCATCGGCCGCGGCAGAGCCCGCTGCCCGGTAGAAACTTTTTGAGGCGAGACTACGGGCACGTGAACCGCCGTCTGCCCGGCAGAAACTTTTTGTGAACCGTCGAGGGGTATGAAAAAATGGTCGAGACTTGAAGAGGGTTATTGCCGCCCCCGCCGGGCCGCCCCTACATAAATTGTGCCATATCGATGCTTTTTGGGGCCGCTTGCCGTGAAGGTTTTGTGAATAATTTTTCGTGAAAAAATAAAAAAAAGGGCCCCAATTTTGGGGCCCTTTTTTCTAGGCCGCCGTTTCGAAATCGAAGTAGGCAACCCTTTTTCCCTCATCCCACTGGAACGAAGCCTTCAAGCCGGACATTTCCAGCACGCCTCCCGGATCTTTTGTCGGGATCCGGTAGCTTTTGCCATTCTTGAAGATCGTGAGAATTTGTTTCTCGGGATCGAAGATCGCGATTCTGATCAAGGTGTTCATGGCGTTACCTTTGGGTTTGTTGTGGATTGTGTGTGTTGGCGAAGCGGTTTCACTCAACGGCAACGGTTGCAAAAACCGTGAGTTTGATAACGTTCGTTTCCGTGTCCGGCTCTAACGGACAGGAACCGAAGCGGATATCCGGATCGAAATCGAATTCCAGGGAGATTTTTTTCAACCTCCCGATGGATTCGGCGACGTAGCCTGCCGGACCGATCCAACGCGCGATTGCGCGCGCAAGCCGCTGCCTGTTTAACGAGCAACCGGTTAGATCATGGATGTACCACTCCGGCACGTCCATTTGTCCGATTTCAATTCTCATTTCCGTTGTTTTGTTGCGTTCCATGGCGTTCACCGTTGTGTTTGGTTTGGGGTTGCGCGTTCCATGGCGTTCACCGTTGTGTTTGGTTTGGGGTTGCGTTTGCGTCGTGTGTCCCGTTGGACTGATAGCAATATACTACGAACGGCGGCCCGCGTCAAGGAAAAAAATCATCTTAACCGTTTCTTCACAATGCATTTTTTTCTTGAAAAAATTCGTGCCAAAAATCGCGACACTTCGCACTTCGAGAAAAATTCACACGCGCTCGATCCCTGGATGCCCAGGGATCGAAAAAAGGATCGGGAAACGGCACCCCCCAAGAAAATTTTTTGCCGAAAAGCCCCTACCCCCCAAGAAAATTTTTTTTGTTTTTGCAATTTTATGTTCGGGAACTTTTGCCGATAGTATACAAAAAAGGGGGTGAAAATTTTTTCACCCCCATCTCTCCCATTCTCACTTCCCCGGTTTCGGGAACCCCGTTATAAACGTTCTTCTTTGATAGCCATTATTATTGTCGGTTTTCGCGCTATCGGGCATCTCCTTTTTTTCCTATGAAAAACATTCTGCCGCTTTTGGAAAAATAAGAACGTTGTTTTAAATTTTTAAACGACGCGACTTCCAGATCGAATCTGCAGTTTTTCGTTTTGAGTCCGCTATAAAGTGCGTACGAACCTTTGCCGCCGTGCAGCACGGTTAAAATTTTTTGCTCGTATTTTTTCAAGTAGTTCATGATTGGGTATCATATTTTTTAACTATGAAAAACATTTTTGTGCTGCTGGAAAATAAGAACGTTGTTTTAAATTTTTAAACGACGCGACTTCCACGAGTAGAAGCTTCCCGGTTTCTTTTGTAAGGGTTTGCATAGAGAGAAAATCGCCGTGTTTGCTGATTCTTTTTATGTTTCAGATGAATCATGATCTTTTTCTGATATAGAATGTTTCTTCATTTTTCGTATCGAGTTCTACAATGGGCCGGAATTTCATGGTATAACAAAGTATTTTTAAACGTTTCAAACTACTTTTTACGAAGTTTTTGAAGTGCTTCGGATGGAAGTTGTGGAAACTTTCACTTTTCAAGTATTTCATATCCGTTATGCTGCTTTACTTTTTTCACGATTTTAAGAAAGGGGTGGGAATCATCGAAAGCTGTTCTAGACCTATGATTCACTTCTGAACGGGCTTCGAAGTAGACACCGTCTTTTTTCGCCAAATGGATTTTGACGACGTGTTTTAGGTGGACGTCGAAAGAAATTTTTGGTTTCAAGTAATTCATATCTGTTATGTTTTTAATTGAGTTTGAACAGTTTGAAGATGAAGATTAACCTTCTCATTTCATTGAATGTGAATATCGGGTAAATAATTTCGGATTTTTTTATTCTCATATTGAATTTAACACCGCCCGATTGCGATCCGTGAAACATTCTTTTTTCCACACCGTCTTCCCAGTCTATTAAATTATATTTCGTTTTCAAGTATTTCATATTCATTGCGATTTCAACATATATAAATATTCACCTTTATAGCCTTTGTCAAATTTCGCTTCTGTTATGAAATTATTTTTATTTGCGCATTCTACGTAAAAGCAGACTCCTTTGCTTGTAAAGAAATAGGTTGCAAAATATGCAAACCGTGTTATTTTATTTATTTGCATGTATTTCATATTCGTTGCGTTTTGAACATGTATAAATATTTACTTTCTTTATTAAATTCTGCTTCCGTTACTAAGTTATCCTTTTTTGCACACCCTACGTAAAATAAAATCTTTTTACTTTTAAAAAATAGGTTGTAAAATGTTCGAAGCAGTTTATTTTATTTATTTGCATGTATTTCATAACCGGACTTAAAACATCTTTTCTATGTACATTTCCGAATAAAAATCTTTGAAACCTGCCTTGATGTTATATTTCTCACATTGTACCATCGTTACATATATTCCATCATCGTTCACTTTTTTCGGTATTACGGCTACAACTATTCTGAAGCCGTTTCGTCTATAATTGTACTTTATGTAATTCATTGTTTCTGAATTTTTATGATATAGAAGTAGCGGAAAATTTTAAAGAAATCTACTGAATGTTTTGGATGAATATGTGATTTTGAAGCAATGACGAATGTCGGTTTTTCATGTAAAAGGTTCGAAATGGAGCGGAAACAATTTTCTTCGATCTTATGAATATGTAGATATTTCATAACATTTCTTTTCTACTTTCAATACGGGTGGTACAAACATACTTTCGAAGAAGTTTACACGGCCCTTTTTGTTTCGGATGTTTTTCGCCTCGGCTAGAAACGCCGCTTTTTTATAAGTAAAACTTATGCGGATTATATAATCGGTCATTTCTATTCTATGCGCCTTCATGTACTTCATAACGATTCAAGTACATTTTTCTCCGATTTCTTTTACTATGACTAGATCCTGGTAATTTGAAAAGAACATTACCTCGGGAAATTTATATTCGCCGACGGCGATTTCAAAATCTATCGATTTGAAATTGGAGCCATATAAGACCTTTTTATACTTGTAAATTTCTTTGTATTCTACTTTCAAATGCTTCATCGGTCTGAATGTTTTGCTTGTGTGTGCTGCTTTCTGTCTTCCTACGATCGCCGGTCATTGTTTCATAACAACTCCGACACACTTCGTATAATAAATTGCGGGCTGTGGAATTTTGTAAGAAATTCTACCTCGATTTCGTAGAGTTCTTCCACTTCGAACTCGAAATCTATTTTTTTCTAGCTTGAGTAATACCAGAACGTTTTTTCGTTCGGGTAAATCGATCTATCTTTCACTTTCAAATATTTCATAGATTTTGAATGATTTATTGATGAATAATATTTTCATTCCGCCCCTCCGAAAGACTATTTTCGAAGATGATTCCGTGCAGTCCAGAACACTAATATTTATTCGCAGACCGAGTTTTTCGATACTTGTAATCATGCTTACCATGCATATTTTTTTAGGTGAGCTTATACCGTTATAATAGTTTGTGTTATATATTTTAACGTGTTTCATCTTTATGTGCGATTTTCTTTACCATGTTTATATCCGAGTAAAAATCTATGTAAATGGTACACGTTTCGTTTTTAGAATATATGTATACTCGAAAACCGTAGTCCATCTTGGAATACCACGATAGTATTGTCAGTGTATTTCCAGAGAAAATTTTTTCCATTTTCAAGTATTTCATGGCCCGCTTTTATTTCGATTTTTTGATGAAAAACGTGATCATGTCATATCCGGATGAAGTTAAAATATATGGTTTCGAAATCTTCAAAGAGGTTGTACAAAAGTTTCCTTCGAGTAACCCGTATTTTACATATTGAAAATGGAAATATGCTTTTCTTGGAATATCATGCGTTTTCATGTATTTCATAGCGGGTAAAAATCTGCCATTTTACATGCCGTTATAAACCCCTTTTCGTAATCTTCCGTGAATAGAAAACTTTCTTCGTGCGATAAATAATTAGAGTTGAAAAGGTATACGTAAAGTTTTTTTCCATCTCTTTCGAATTGTAGTTTGCTGTATAGATTATGTTTGATATATTTCATATTCGTCCACGTTTTATCTAATTTTTTTGATTAACGATATTTTACAAAATTCGTCTCTGATTATAATCAAGATACATGGCCGCGAAAATTTTTGTGAGAAAAACCTGGGTATAGAAATGTATACGAATATTTTCTTTTTTCTACTCTCGAATTGAGAATTTCTGTATAGATTATGTTTGAGGTATTTCATTTTAGTACTTTTATATATTTAGGAAATCCGTAATCTTCGCCTCCGAAAGCCGGAACGAAGAACATTTCTTCCCCTCTTTCCGGTGGCGAAAATTCGGAAATCATGTCTGAAAAGTAGACTATTATCTTTTCACCACTAAACATTTCTCGGGCTTCTTCAGTAACTCTTTTCATGTTCGTTCCGCCGCCGGTAAATACGGCATTTTCCAAACCGACGGCTGCTATTTTCACGTCCCCGAAAACGAACGTAACATTTCCCCACTTTTTCATTTGTTCCAGCGTGCCCATGATTAAATCTCTATAGGAATTCATGGATCCTGAAACGTCTACTATTACTAAAATATTTGGATCTTTTCGACGCGATCCAAATTCTATTATTGGGTACGTTGTATAAAACTTTTTCTTTATTCTGCGCGGATCCGTTTTTGAACGGCCGCGCCTTTTCGAGGCTACTATTTTTTTAAGTTTTTTGAGTCCCATTTTTATTCTTTTTTCATTATTCAACTTTTCTAGTATATTACCTTTCTCCGAACCGAATCTTTTTCCGATTTCTGTTAGGCAGTCATCCTTTCTGACTTCTATCTCCGAATCGGAGAAAATAAATTCTTCCGACTCTTCACCTTCTCCGCCGTTAGAAAATTTTTCTTTTAAGTTTTCGTCTAACATCCCGTTCGTTATTTTTATTTCAGATTTTTCACATAAATTTTTACATTCTTCATCGGACATCAGCGCCTCGAAGATCAATTCGAGGGTTTCGTCCTTGATCTTATTTTTTATTTTTGCTAAAATTCTTTTGTGTAATATTTCTCTCTCGTCGTCCGGGAAGCTCCACGGCTTTTTATTTATCCTTTGTTGGAATAACTCACGTTCTAATTCTATCGCAACGTTGGCGACAGATTTGTTTTGTTGCATTTCTTTCCAGCCGCGGCGATCCTTGCCGTGATCTAGAAGAAAATGCAAAAGTTCCTCAAGGATCGTTTCCTCGGGAACCATATCTTTAACAAGATTCGTCGAGATATACATCGTTCTATGCTGCGTATCCATGGCGGCATAGAAACTTTCTTCTTCCACGAATTTTACCTTCAGTACCGGGAGAACGTAGGAAAGCTCCCAGTACTTTCCCAACAAGGAAGCCGTTGCTTCCTTGTATATTTTTTTTGTTTCATGAATTTTGTCCATTTCGATACCTCATTTTGTTTTTTTGCTTGAACGCTGGAAATTATTTTTGCTCTTTCATGAATTTCATAAGTTGTACAAGCGCACGCTTTAGTTCACCGTAAACTCTATCGAGAGTTTCGGAACACTTTTCGAAAAGTGTTTCTACTTTTTCCAATTCTTCTTCCGTTAAATATTCCATGTATTCGCCGCCTTCTCTCGGAAAAACCCCGTTGACGTAATCTTCTTCGGCCTCGGCGACCGAGAAAATTACTCGAAGCACGTCGATGAAATCTTCCTTTGGAAATTTGAAAACTTCATCGACGTTGTGCCCGCACACTTCCTCTATTATATTGTGTACGGGAGTAAAAAATATAATGTTATTGTACACTAGAAGATTTCTAGTGTTTTCGGAATCTTCTTCTTCTAGAATTTGTCTTGCGCATTCAATTGCAAGCGCAATCGAAGCGTCTCCGAACGGGAATTCGTTTTCTTTGAGTTCCGCGGTTTTGAAAATGTTTTGCTTTTCCATGGCTTTGCCTCCTTTCTTGTTTGTTTTTTTAAAACGTTTCCGCCGCAATCTCGAAGAGAATTGACGGCGGCAGTTTTTCTGCCGAATCGGATTCTACTTTCGAGACGAACGTTTTATACAAATGCGGTTCCTTTTCCTTATTATCTCTTAACAATTTATAAAACCTTGTCAACCATTCCGGGTTGAGAGTTAAAACGAAGTTTTCTACCGTCGCAATTTTTTTCTGCTCGGGTAGATCGAAAAAAGATTCTGGATTGGACAAAACTTCTTCCAGAGACGGAAGTTTTCTGTCTCGGAAGAAATTGAACAGCGAACTTGCGGAATTTCCTATACAACCGTATAGGAATTCTATGGACAAGTTCTCCGAAACTTTGTTTTTCTCACATACCGCCAGAATCCTACTGGCATATTCCAGAGTGCGGAAATTCAGAATTCCACACTCCGTTTTTTCTTCCTTCTCCGTCGATTCGACTTCCATGGAATTTGTCGCGGCCCATTCCGCCGCTACTTTGAAAGTTTTGAGGAATTCTTCTTCTGTCGGCTTTTGGAACGGGACGAAGCTTTCTTTTTCCCCATCTTCTTTTTTCTTCACGTAATCGTATAGATCCGAAAAACTAGGTTCCACGAAAACGTGGAAGAAACGGCTTTTTATCGATGCCGGTAATGGTACTGCATTGGGCGCCATTTCCGGCGGATTGCCGGCACCAATAATTGTTATAGTTTTTAGCTGATATTCACCAATCCTTCCGGAATCGAGGATTCTTAAAAACACTGCCATTATTTCTTCGGAAGTGTTATTAAATTCGTCTAGAAATAAAACGCCGCCGTCCCGAAGAATTTTGTAAATTCTTGGAACGGACTGTTTCATTTCCAGAACGTCTCCTTTGAAATCGGCGACGTAGTGTCCGACGACGTCCGTAGGATCTACCGTAGATCCTACAAGCGTAAAAAGTTTTATATCCAACGCTTCACATATTTTTTCTATCTGGGAAGTTTTGGAAACTCCCGGTACACTCCACAAGAATGCCGGGACACCAGAAACCCGCGAAATCTCGAAGAGTTCTGGAATGTTTTTTGTTTTCATGGCTGTCCTCTTCTGTTTGTTTGAAAAAGATTACATGCAAAGTACGAAATTCTTACAGTTTGCAAATTTCGTACTTTGCATGGATCGTTTTTGCTTCTTTATAAAATTCCATAGGATCGACTTCGGCGAAGAATGCTTCACCAATCTTATGGAATTTTACGCCCATCTTCGTGAGGACGAATTTTATTTTTTCATCCTCACCTTTTATAATGTGGGATTCTTTCACCTTAAAATTTTTACTTTCTTTTTTATTTTTTTCCTTTACTTTTGAAACTGTATGAAACTGCTCAAAATTTGGAAGAAGATTCTCGGGAATTTTCGCAATCACTAAATCTCCGACGGTCTCATACTTTATTTCAAACTTCTCGAAGTATTTGAGAAGCAAGTCTGTCTTCAAAAAGGCCGCTTCAATTTTTCGCGAATTCTTTTTTCTCGGAACCACTTTCTTTTCTAATTTTGAAATATTTTTCTCAAGAAAATTTATTTCCCGGATCGTCGGCAGTTTTTTTCTTTTGCCATTGAAAAAATAAAAATCCCCGGCAACGATAATTACCGGGGATTCGAAAAATACTTCCGCCGGAATCGTCTGTCCGGCGAAGAAAATTTTTGCGTTCTTTGGAATATTTCCGCCGAACACAAATTCCAAACGTTTTTTTATTTCCTTTTCCATTTTTTCTGCACCTTTTGTTTGTGTCTGGATCAAGCGGCCGAGTTGACGGCCTAGCCCCAATATACGGCACTATCGCGGCCCAGTCAACCCCATATGGCATGGGCCCATCCCATATATATTATAAGGTATAAATCTTCACACAATCTTTACATGCCGACTTCATGCAACTGCGGGCATGGTCTTCACGTATCCTTCACCGAACCTTCACACAACGTACGAGGATCGGCCGCCTAGCTATAACCGTGCCAACGTTAGGTTCTCGATCGGCACGTCACGGAATTCACACAAAATTCACACGTAGGCGCCGTTCCATGGCGGCCGGGGAGTGGCTCCCTGGCGGCACCCCCCTCAAAAACTTTTTGACCCCGTGGGAGGCACCCCCCTCGAAAACTTTTTAGAAGAATGTCATCTGTTCGCCCCCGCTTTTTTCTGTTACGGCTTCCAGAAGGGCTTCGCAGACCTTCTTCAATCTGGCGGCATAATGGTGTATATCGTAATCGTAATCGTAGTTATCTATGGGTTCGGACTTCATGAACAGTGGGGCGTCGATCCCTCTCTTTATGTAAAAGTTTATCTTCTCCCCTTCTTCCGGTTTATACTTCATCTTCTTCATCGCCGTATATTGCGGACTGTTTTCCGGCGTGTCTTTCGTGTACGTCACCGAAATAACCACGTCCTCTGGCGGCAGCATATCGGATAGTATCATGTCGTAGGCGTCTTCCAGAATCTTCTTCGGCTCACCGACACCCTTCAGTATCGATTCTATCATGGCATCCATCGTCCTTTTCACGATTCCCTCCATTCGCCGACTCTTGAAGAAACCGCCTCTACGCTTTATCTTTTTACCGTCGTACGTTACGTAATTTTTCTTCTTATATACCAGAATGGATTCGTACGTTTTTTCGTGTTCCAACTTGATTCTTCCGCCGTATCGCCGCTCCGTAGATTCTACCACCTTTCTCACGACCTCTTTGCTACCTCTGAGTATCACCCCGTCCGTGTCGCAAAGTATGGGGGATCCGCCGTGCGCTTTAACGTCGGCTATGATGTTCTTCAGTATCTCTTGCCCCTTCAACGCCACGAAGTCGGCGGCGTCGGCGTCGGAAAAGTACGCCTTCGGATACCCCATCATCCCGTAGGCGCTGTTGATGATGATTTTGAGGGCCGAGGCGGCAACGTCGTCCTCGACGTTGCCCGTTTTCTTGAACGAATCCTTACGCCGCAGCCGTTCTTCCATCATCGGCCTCAAGATGCGCTGGAAAACGTCCCGCTCATCGTGAGCCGGTTTCACACCCCAACCCACCATGATGGACGGGTACATGCTCGCAACGTCGACGTGTTCGATACCGCCCCGATGAACGCCTCGTAGAAAGGCGTCCGTGTAGCCCCCCGCCTTCTGCCGCTTCGGCTCGGGCCGGTAGGGTAGAGCCCACAGATTGGACAGATACTCCGAACACATGGATATGTCGAGCATCCTACCGCTCCCTTCCATATAGGCGTCCGTCAACGTGAAGGGTAGCCTCCGCGCCACCTCTACGAAAGCGAGCCCCAGTCTGTTGAACAGAGACAGCGCATCCTCCGCGTCTTGCTCGGCATAAATCTTCAACCGCTTCAACCGCGCCGGATCGCGCACCAGTTCGTCATAATCGAGGTTCGTAACGTCCTCTATCACCCTATCGTCTCGCAGCCCGAAGTAGCGGACCAGATCCTTCAACCCGTACCCCTCCATATCCCTGACGTACACGTCGTGCATCTGAGCGAGTACGTACGTGTCGGCCATCTCTATCCCCTCCACTTGCACGACGTCGAACGTCTGATAGCGCTCCGCAAACCGCTTGTTGCGGGTGTATACCGATACCGACCGACTGCCGAACGGGCGAACGCCCAACATGGCCCCCCGCTTCAATAGGTAGGGTAGGTCGAACCGGAAAATGTTGTGCCCCACAAGAATGTCCGGCTTCACATAATCCACGAAAGCCGAAAACCTCTCCAGAAGACGCGCCTCGTCTTCTTCCATGACGACGCCGGAAAACCCGGTGTTGTCTGCAAACGAGAACATGATGATGCGGTCTTCGGGACGCGAGGGGTCGGGGAAGCGCCCGGATGAGGCCACCTCGATGTCGAAGGCGGCCACCTTTATCTCGGAGAGCGAAAGACCGTCGTACATTCTAACGGGGCTTCCCCGGCGTATGCTTTCCTCGATGAGAAAGGCCGTCTTCGGGTTTTTGATGACGTGCGAAGATCCTCCGAACGAAAACTCGTTCTCCGTAAACCGGAGCGAACGCAGACCGGATCCGGTCAGTTCTATCGAATCCTTGCGAAGCGTCTCCCCCACTACGATCTTGCGACCGTATCGCCTCTCACGCCTCCCGTCTTTGTAGGAAACGATCAACTCCCCCGATATGTCACTAAAAATACACGTAATCATGATTCCACGATCTCGAAGTGGGGAAGATCGTCGAAGCGGTTGTCGTCGAATTTGCCGTCCATGTCCCAGTCGCCGCCCCACCTCAGACGCAGCCCCTTCGAAGCGGCAATGCCCATAATGAGACCGGCAAGGTAATAGAAGCGCTCCCTATCCCCCCAATCGATCGGGTAGGGAGCCACGTCGACGGCAAGAGAAGGATACGTGTTGTGCTTGCTGTCCGGCCACATGACCTTCGTCCTACCCGAACTGTACAACCGGTTCTGCTCTTCCTTTCCACGGTGTCCGCACAACACCGTGAAATCGAAGTGTTTTATAGCCTCTTCGAGAACTTCACGGAGCCTCGGGTCAACCGTTTCCAGTCGTTCCAACGAGATGCGAGAAAATGATGGCATGTCATTCCCCGTTTTTTGTTGCGTCATAGATAACGTATTCCTCGCACTTCGAGGAATCTATGGCCTTCATACGCATACCCTTCTTCCACAACGTCACGGTTTCCCCCGGCAAAGCCCTCATGGCGTTCATGGGTATCATGAAGACCTTCAGAAGATTACCGTCCTCTTCGAACCGGTCTACGATGGCGTACATGTAGAAGTCAGCCTCCCCGGCGATCAGTTCTCCCGGAAGTCCGGAGCGGAGATACCTTTCCGTTATGAGTATGTCGCCATACTTCTCGAAGAATTTTACGTCTCGAACCTTCACGGAAACGCCGTACCCGTCGAACGTGAAGTCGATATCCGATCGGGCGTCGTCCTTCGCGCTCGCCTTCGCGGGATCCTTTTTGTACACCTTCTTCACCAGAGCGAAGATCTGCCGGTGCATGATCTCATCGCTGACGATGAGGCGTTTGATGTGGAACGGGGTTTTACCCTTTTTCGGTTTCATTTGCGGCTTCCTCCATTTTTTCAAGTATGCCCTCGTAATCCACGCTGCCGTATGCGGCCACCCCGTTCATAACGGCCCGGCACGCATTTTGCAGCTCGAAGAAGTTCAACGGTGTGGGCAGCCTCCGGTTCCATTCGGCCATGAACCGGGCCACCGTCTCTTTGTCGTATCCAAGGTTAAGAAGTGATCCCGTCATGATGTAAGCCGCCGTGTTACGCCCGGTGATGCCTCCCTTCGTTTCACCCTTCCCTATACCGTTCCGCGCAATCTCTACCAGCGTCTTCGACACATACGCACCCTTCGTGCTGCGGGTTTCACTTTTCTTGCGCCACTTGTCGATTTTTTCGCGGCTCCTATTCAGAACAGCCTCGTAATCCAACATCTCCATCTCCCGTCTATTGCTCGAAAACTTCCTCTTGGGCCTACCCGTCTTCAGAGAGGGGGTTCCCTCCGTGCGGATCGCCCTCTTGTACGATATGGACGCCATATCCACACCCCTCATCCCTCTTACGGCCGCCTTTATCAAGGTATAGAGGTCGTCGGCCTCTTGCTCGGTCATGGCCGCCCACACGGGTATGTGAAGGTGCCACCCGCTGCCCGTATCGTAACAGTCCATGGGAAGACGCGACAAAGGCACCTTTATCATCGGCTCTTCCCGGTCGTCTATGTCGATCACTATGTCCGTGATATAGACGCGGCCGCCCGGCATCTTGCCTCCCGTCGTCGCCGCCCCCACATGACCCGTCCTAAAAGGCCCCTCGCCCTCGTACGCGTATCTATCTCCACACACCTTCCAGTATCTGAACACGGCGTCACGCGGCACCGTTATGGTTTTTCGACGAACGATGTTTTCCGTATGTGAAATGGTTTGAAACACGCCCGTTTCTCCTTATGTATCGTTCGACCTCCGGCGGCAGCCGTTTTACGTACGAAGCATCGATGGCCCCGGTTTCATACTCTTCAAAATCGGGGTCTTCGGGGTCGAACGGGTTGGATCTGACTCCCATAACGGCGTGGGCAAGGCCCAACTCGTAAGGCGTCAGCCTTGGTTCGTACGGTTTCTCTTCTCTCTCCCCCATAAAGCTATCAAGGCGGCATCTCTATGATGCTCGTTGGTTGCTTTTCCGTCTACGTAGATGTTTTTTCCTTTCTTCTTGACATTCGAAAAGTATTTAACGAAGGCCGCATCGATCTCTTCCCTCGAAGGGGCCGTATCTCCCGTCCACTCTTGAAACCCCACGAATTCGACGAAATCGTACCCCCTCAACGCCGTCAGTCTGCGGCCTATCTCGGCCGACACCCTGCAGAGAGCTATAATCACGGCGGCGTTTGCTCTACCGTAAAAGCGGGCGTCCGGAAATTCTATGAAGACGGGGGGTTCCAGATCGAGATCCTTCACCTTCGAGGATTGTACGCGGCCCACGTCCACAACCCTGTTTTCGTCTATGACTGCGTAATGGGTGAAAACGGTGCCAACGTCTAGTCCCGTTGCTCTAGTGCCCATATAGCGCTCATTATTTTAGCTGCCGTGAAAAGCCTCTTCCACTCCGTTTCGGAGTCGTTGCGCGGTCTTAGGCCGGTCAAGGCCTCTATATACCTCTTACTACGCAGACGAACGCTGTTTGTTGCCTTCTTAAACACCTTTTCATCGACACGTTTTAGGTGGGAGCGCCTTGGGCGGCCGATGCGGCGCGAATAGCCCCCGAAGTTATATATGTATGCTTTCCCGCCGCGCTTGATGAACACGCACGGCAGCCCGTCGGCGTC
>BPJO01000022.1 GCA_026004655.1 Phycisphaerae bacterium | reverse complement strand
TCCGGTCATTGTCTGCAGGGTCGATTCTCGTCCCGGCGCCTTTGTTGCTCAAAGCACCTTCCCCTATCCATTCCGATCCTTCGTGGATCCCGATGATCCTGTTTTTCTTAAAAGTCGGGGCCACCCTTTTTGGAAGCGGATACGTATTAATCAGCTTCCTGCAATCAGGACTTGTGGAGAAGTATGGATGGATCAATTCACAGCAACTGACCGATGCTATCACGGTCGGTCAGTTCACGCCCGGACCGCTTTTAACGACTGCCACTTTTCTGGGGTATCTTTTGGGACATTCGACTTTCGGGGCAGGGGATGTCGGTGGGTTTGTAGGCGCGATCCTGGCGACGGTCGCCATTTTCACACCTTCCTTCGTTTTAGTGGCTTTACTGGCCCCACGATTCGATTCTCTTCGTCAACAGGGTTGGGTCCGAAGTGCCTTGGATGCGATGAACGCGTCGGTCCTGGTCCTGATTGGTTATTCCCTGTACACCATGAGTTCGACCGTTTTGAGGTTTCAAGGAAACTGGGATCTTCTCAATGCTCTGATCGTCGTAGTCGGGATCGGATTGATCGTATCGAGCAAAATCAATGCGACATGGTTGATCCTGATCGCGGGAGTCTTGGGTCTGTCGCGGCTTGGCTGAGCGTCACTATGGCGTGGAATGATCTGATCCTGAGGTACGTTGGTGGTTTTTAGTCGTCGGAAGGACATTTTCTCGTTTTGTCGAAACCCGATTTCAAAATCGTGTATACTTGCATTAACTTTGGAGGTTTAAACCGGTGAAAACGTTTAAAGACTGGCTGAATGAAGGTGAAACCCTGTATCAACAGGCCTTGCAGGAATATCAAGCCTTGGAAGCACAGATCCAAGACCTTGAACAAAAACTGGCGATCAAGAAGGATGAAGTCAACCAGATCGCAGCGGTGATCGGAAAACCCCCCGTCGAATCGACCAACCGCAAACTCACTGCCGAACTGGTCGATCATCACACCAGCGGTTCGGTCGCCAACTCCCCGGCGACCATCGCAAGGGCTCTGACCGGACGCGGGCTAGGCGGACGGTAAACCCCTATTCGAAAAGAGATTACAAGAAAATCTTCGAGCCGGGGTCACCGGTCCGGTGATCTGCCAACACTGTTGTACCGACGTCAAATCAGACCGTATAAATCCTGGTGTCGGTCCGGTCAGGAAGCACCGACCAACTCGGCAGGAGATTCGACCCGTTTTCCGAACAACGTCATTTGCTGAGCATCCGTAATGACCACGTCCAGCAACTGGCCTTTCAGAGACAAATCCCCCTCGAATACGACCACCTGATCCCCACGGGTTCGGCCCACCAGTTGTGTCTGATTCGTGGACAAAGAAACCGATTGTTTTCGTTGGAAGCCCGCGCCCAGTTCGACTCCTGTGTTGGATTTGGCTCGTCGCGAAACCAGTTTGCTTTCTCCCTCGACCATGACTTCCACGGTTTTTCCGATCATGGCGCGGTTGTTTTGAGCACAGATTTCGCCTTGCACGTCGAGCAGCCGATTGTTCCGTTCTCGTTTGACCGTTTCAGGAACGTCATCGTCAAACCGGTCGATCGCGACAGTTCCGGGTCGGGGAGAATACTTGAAAATGAACGAGTTTTTGAACCGCGCGTAACGGATAATGTCACAGCACTGTTCGAACTCCTCATCCGTTTCGGTCGGGAAACCCACTATAAAATCGCTGGCAATGGAAATATCGGGCATATAGTCCCGGGCACGATCAATGAACTCACGGTATTGTTCGATCGTATATCCCCGGTTCATGAGCTTGAGAATGCGGTTGTTTCCGTGCTGGGCAGGGACATGCAGGTAACGACAAATCCGAGGACAGTCGCGCATCGCCTGAAGTGCTTCGTCCGTAAAATCACGGGGGAAACTCGTCACGAACCGGAGCCGGGGCAGGTCCGGGACGGCTTCATGGATCTGGTACAACAAATCGGCAAACGTGGTCCGACGACCGTTTTGCTCAAAAAAGTAGTGATTGATGGTCTGACCCAAAAGAGTGACCTCTTTGGCTCCGGAATCGACGAGTTTACGGACTTCTTCAATGATATTTCCCGGCGGACGGTGCACTTCCGGACCCCGCGTGTAAGGCACCACGCAGTACGTGCAGAACTTGTTGCACCCCCGTGTGATCCGGACGTAAGCCTGACTCATCTGATCCCCGGGCGAAATGGCCCGAGACAGGTCCAGCATCTCCAGTTCGTCTCGGGCAACCTGAAGTGTCGAAGACCTTCGGACGGATTGCCCCATCAACGCCACCTGACGTCCGACCCGGGGTTGGTCAGACTGACGATTGGTCACACAAGCGTTGTGCACCATGGCAGGCAGCTTATCCAGTTCCGCAGGACCACACAGAATGTCAATGTGCGGGTGACGTCTGAAAATATCCGTCCCTTCCCGCTCGGCCATGCAACCGATGACCCCGACCACCAGGTGCGGTTCGTTTTTTTTACGTTCCCGTAACTCCCCCAGACGCGACCAGACTTTTTGTTCTGCGTGTTCCCGAACCGAACAGGTGTTATAAATGATCACGTCGGCCGAGTGACGATCGTCGGTCGGTTCGTACCCCTGACCGCGCAGCTGAGACAGCACCAGCTCCGAGTCTAGGACGTTCATCTGACAACCAAACGTTTCCAAATACAACTTCGGCATGAGTCGAACCGATTATATTCCCACTTTTCCTGCCGTTTTACAAGAGAATCAGGAAATCCGACCGGGTTGGGTTCGTCGGACGGAATCGGTTAAGGAATCAGTCCCATCGGGATCCGGATCACCACCCTCAGCTAGTGACCGCGCCAAGGCAGGCGGGTCCGACCAGACGCGCGTATTTGGCTAAGACCCCACGGGTATAACGGGGTTGTGGTGCAGTCCAGTCGGAACGACGACGGGACAGTTCATCTTCGCTGACTTCCAGGGTGATGGTCCCGGCTTCGGCATCGACGTTGATGATATCCCCATCCTTTACCAACGCGATCGGTCCTCCGACCTGAGCTTCCGGACCGACATGTCCGATGCAAAGCCCCCTCGTGCCCCCTGAAAACCGACCGTCCGTGATC
Source organism: Phycisphaerae bacterium (assembly GCA_026004655.1). Lineage (GTDB taxonomy): Bacteria > Planctomycetota > Phycisphaerae > Tepidisphaerales > Tepidisphaeraceae > BPJO01. The sequence continues at coordinate 43,183 of BPJO01000022.1, read as the reverse complement.
AGGCACACGTCATGTCCCAACCCCTGTCCGTAGATGGCAGCGGTCACCGCCAGCATCTCACGCATCCCGGGACCGCCTTTGGGACCTTCGTATCGGATAACCACCACGTCTCCCTTTTTGATCTGTTGGGACTGAACCGCCTGCATGCAGGATTCTTCCCCGTCAAAGACTCGTACCGGACCCCGGTGTTTGAGGTTTTTCACCCCGGCCACCTTGATCACACACCCCTCCGGTGCGAAATTGCCTTTTAACAGTTTTAACCCCCCCGTCGGACGAATCGGGTCGGACACTGGTCGAATGACGTCCTGCTCCCGGCCGGGAACTTGGACATCCTTCAGATTTTCTGCATGGGTTTTTCCGGTCACCGTCAGACAATCCCCGTGGAGCAACCCGGCATCGAGAAGGGCTTTGAGAATCGCCGGGGTTCCACCCACTTTGTACACGTCATAAGCGGTGTATTTTCCCCCGGGCATGAGGTCCACAAAATGGGGGGTCCGATGACAAATCCGGTCGATGTCGTCCAAAGTCAGTTCGATCCCGGCTTCATGCGCGATCGCTGGCAAATGCAGGAAGATGTTGGTCGATCCTCCGGTACACGCCCCGATCGCGACGGCGTTTTCGAACGCCTTTCGGGTGAGAATTTGACGGGCTGTGATCCCTTTTTCCAAAAGCGACAAGACTGCCTTTCCGGATTCATACGCCCCCCGGTCTCTTGCTTCTTCGATGGCCGGGGGTGAACCGGATCCCGGTAACGCCAATCCCAAAGCCTCGGCCACACACGCCATCGTGTTAGCGGTGAACTGACCACCACAGGAACCGGCCGTCGGACAAGCGTTGCATTCCAGCTCGTACAACTCCTCATCGGTCATCTTGCCCGTCGCGTGAGCTCCGACCCCCTCGTACACGTCCACGATCGTCACGTCTTTGCCTTTGAACTTTCCCGGCATGATCGTGCCCCCGTACAAGAACACGCTCGGAACGTCCAAACGCGCCATCGCCATGAGGGTTCCCGGCAAAGATTTATCACAACCGGCCAGACCGACTATCGCGTCATACCCGTGAGCTCGCATCATCAATTCGATCGAATCAGCGATGGTTTCTCGACTCACCAAAGACGATTTCATCCCCTCATGGCCCATCGCTATCCCGTCCGAGACGGCAATGGTGACAAACTCGCGAGGCGTGCCTCCGGCTTCACTGACTCCCCGTTTGGCGGCTTTGGCCTGACGGTCGAGCGTGATGTTGCACGGTGTGGCTTCGTTCCAGGTCGAGGCGATACCCACCCACGGACGATAAATGTCGTCATCGGTCAGACCCATGGCCTTGAAAAAAGCCCGCTGGGGCGCCCGCTGAGGACCATCCGTAACCACCGATGAATGAGGACGAGGAAAATCTGATCGCATACGAGTTCGTTCCTTGATCGTTTCCGAATCCGTAATCCTAAGCCTGACATCCTTTTTGGCAACACCATATATCTAGTGCCCGTGGAATGTCAGGACCGACACTCGTCACAGGATCCGACCCCCTTTCCTTTAGTCGGAATGGATCCCGTGTTGTTCAAAAAACTTCCTGATCAGAGGTTGAATCTGATCCCGCAATCGGTGGTTGGCAAATCCCGCCCAACAGAGGCTGGTGGTGCAATCCAGGGGTCCGTCCAATGGTTTTCCCCATCCGTCGGTGAGGATGACCCCGGCTTCTTCGGCGATCAACCAGGAGGCACAATCGTAAGGGTGAACGCACAATCCTTCCGGTTTTCCGATCATCTTGTAAAACAACGGCCTCAGGTCGCAGTTGAACCGGTCATGTCCGACGATCAGTTCGTACCATTGCCCACCGGTGGAGATGTACTGGTCGTCAAAAATCATGGCTCGATTGACATCCGCAGGCCCCAGGAGCTGGTCTACCAGGTATTCCATCAACTGGCTGGATAGTACTTTGGTCCCCGGGAAAAAATTGCTGACGGAAGCAAATCCGTGACGGATCGTCTCAGCTTGGCTGGGGTGTAAAGTCAGATCCGTGGTCGAACCATTCCGAAGGTCTACTCTTTTTCCTTTGGCGCCTTGACCTTGAATGGCCCAAAGGACATCCGAATAAGCCGATTTACTGGTCGGCAACTCGGTCATAACCGAAACCCGGATGTCTCGGAGCCTGGTATCCGGACCACGATTCGGCGCCACCCCGGCCAGTGCCCAAGCCGATCGTTTGTCGTACATGATCCCTCGGGTCCCGTCGATCGGGTCCACGATCAGACGGATCAAGGCTTGTTCTTCACGTATTCCACGTGGAAAAACCACGTTCCCCTCTTGCCCGTCCTGATTTGTCATCCCTTCGGCGATCAACACCAAAGGTGTGGTTTTGCCCCATTCTTCGCAAAACGATTCGAGGATCGGGTCGACCTCGGTATCGATCGTGTAAATGGTGTCAGCCGCGGTGGTGTGGCTGACTTCATGAAGGGATTGTTTGGACCGACACGACATCAACGTATCTCGTACAATGGCTTGAAACGCTATCAGTCGGTCCACAACCGTTTGAGGGGATTCGTTCAATTCGAGCAGTGACATCGTGGCTCCTACATACGGATCATTCGAGGATTCGTTGATCAAAATTCGCTGGCTTGTTCGTCTTGAAGAATGACCACGCCGCTACGGGTCAACCCTGCCCCGTAATATCCTCGTCTTTCGTTTTCGCGGACACGCGCAACGATCTGATCGGCAGCTTCGCACGTCAACCCAGCATCGTTCGACAGACTGGAATGAGCTGCATACAACAAGTGCCCGACCTTATTCAGTTCTTTCATCCGTAAATCCGGATCAAGTGATTGATTTGACTTCTCGAGACAACTGACCAGCGAACCGACCCGATGTGACGAAAATACATGCCAATCGCATGCGGACCGGACGGGATAATAGGTATCCGGATGAATCGGTATCGAAGACAAGACCCGGCTTCGATGTTCCAGAAGAAATACCCCGCCTTTGAGGTTCTCGGGCAGGTAGGGTCGGAAAAACCTTCGGTAATCATCCAAAGACAGGTTGGACAAAAAACCCCTGGTCGGATCTCCCACCAGTTCGCGTCCGGCGGCTTGACCCATTTGACGCATCTTCTCCAGAATCAACTGATGCCCGATTATCGAAGCCACCTGTAATCGCTGCTGGATCGTCTCCCATTCGGACGTCTGATACGCCACGGGATGGGATCGGAAACAGACCCCCGCCGGAATCGGCGACCGAACGACGGATCCTCCGGGCTGACATCTGATTTGCGCGACATAACCGGGTTGGACTTCCGGAATCACACGCCATTGATCGTCAGGAAAAGAACACCCGTTGACTTGTCGGACGTATAACCGGATTTTTTCCCCCAATTCCTGCCAATGAAGTGGGGAACTGCCAGATTCTAGATCCATCAAGCGGAGCACACCCCATATCGATTCGATCGGGTCTCCGGACGTTCGATCGATCGCGATATTGGATCCATGAAGCCTTTGGAACCCGGTGTCGATCACAGCGCGGATCGCCAGGATGATCCCACAAGCCCATCGGGTGGTCGGATCAGAAAAATAGGTCGTCAACTGTTCCAGCGGAGCACGGATCAATGCTTCGATCGGGGCTACCAGCGTGAAAGGTTGGTGGGAGTCATACCGGTCGAACGCGAAGATCTGGACCCGCGCGTCATCACGAGGTTGAAACGCCAACTGTGTCTTTTGAGAACTACAGGTCCAAAGAACAGTCGAACCGGTATAAATATGCCAACCCCCCATGATTTCGATCAATTGAGGAACGCAGGTCTGTCGGATCGGTTGGTCCGGTCGGAAACTGGCTGACAGTTCGCGATGAATGCGTTGAAGAAACAGTTCGGTCGAGTTCACGGCTGATCGGCCCGTGGGGGCGGGGTGTGCGCGGAAGTCGGATCACGATGGGTTGTGGGTCGAGTTTCAGGCGCGGGAGGTGGAGGGGGCGCGATAACCGGGGGAGAAACCGTCGGTTTTTCGCCTTGCAGGATCAACTGATCAAAAAAACGACCCCCGCTGCTCAGTTCGAAGGTTGCCGTCAGAACATACGCCGTTCCCGGACGGATCACATCACAGGCCAACTGAAAGATGTATGCCCGATTCACACGGTTCCAACGAGCACGTTGATCTTCGATGCTGTCGAGTCTGCCTTCCCAGGGAGCGACAAGACGCCGTCCTCTGGGGTCGGGGGAATAGGGTTTGTACTCATACAGTTCAAAAATCACTCGTCCTGCGGCTTTGGTCGGGTCTCCGAACTGGTCCTGCATCTCGAGCACGGCCTCGATCCCGTCAAGCTGGCCGTCCCCCGTCCAGTCGTCGAGTTGCGTAAAAACCGGGTGCAAACGCATGGCCGATGGACCGAATAACGCCTGATCCACGGGCGTTCGGGTGACGGATTCAGACACGCCGGATGCACATCCGGTCAATCCCACCAGAATCCATAAACAGGCTATTGCTCGTTTCATATCCGCGAATGTAGGACCGCTTGAACCGGGTGTCAAACACTATCATTCTCAACCGAACTGCTCTCGTGACGGATTCCATACCCCCTTGGATGGGGGGCAAACCCTGGCAGATTCACGTGAATCCCGGCAGGGAAACGGACGGGTCGGTGTCACACGGATGACTGAACGGGTTCTGAACCCTGATAACGTCGAACGATCAACAGACTGATCGGGCATTCTGACGCGATTCGTTCAGCCCTCAGACCTAGCAGACTGGACTCTAGGCCCCACTCTTCGGCCACACCGATGACCATCAGATCATGGTTACGAGCCTCTTTGAGAATGGCCGAGATCGGTGATTCTTTTGGAACAACCTTGATATGTACGGCTTCGGCCAAGGACGGGTCCTTAAAGACACGAAGTTCGGTCGACGCTGCCGGCTGGGAACTGATATGGATGATCGTGATTCGGGCACCGGTCGATTTGGCGATTCTCCCTGCCAGCTCAAGCGCAAGACGGTCGTGAACACTGTTCAGGAAGGGAACGAGGATCCGCTGGGGACGTCTGAAGTTTCGATCAATGAAGACCCCGACGTCGCAGTCGGTTCCGGTCATCACCCGGTGCACGACCCCCCCCAGAAGTGCACTTCCGAAGACGGGTGCGTGGTGCCCGATCAAAACCAGATCGGCATTGATGGTCCTAGAGATCCTCGCGATGTCAGACGCGATGTCTCGTGAAAAATAGCTCAAGGTCCCGACAGAGATGTTCCGGGATTCGGCTTGGGTCAAAAGTGGGGTAAAAAACTTTTCGGCATCGGGTGGAGAAATATTACCCCCGATACCACGAGTCAGATCCGTACTGAGTCGGTCCAGGTGAAGCGCGGTAATCCGGCTGGACTTACCTTCCGGATCGGTCAGATAAAAAGCCATCTCGAGCAACGGACCCCCGGATTCGGGTTTGGCGACAGGGATCAGGACAGAAAAGATGCGGTCCGCCTGTCGTTTGCCTTCTCGCGCGGGTAAAAGCAACTGTAATAACGGTGCCGCCATTCCGGTCGTGACCAGCGCCATGATCACCATCATGGAAAACACCTGTGCGTTGATCACCCCGAGTTCGAGTCCGACCGTGAGAATGATCAGTTCCATCAGACCCCGAGTGTTCATGAGAACCCCGAGTGTGAAAGACGCCCGCCAAGGCATTCCGGTGAGCTTGGCTGACAACATGCACCCACCAAGCTTCCCCGCACAAGCCAGGACGATCAGCAAAACGGTATACCCGACCATGTCCCAGGCAAACATGTGACGCAGATCGACTTTCAGACCCGCATAAGCGAAAAAGGCGGGTAATAACAAAATGATCGAGACCGACTCGAGCTTTTCGGTAATCGTTGAGACGAAACGGTCCTGTTTGGGCATCACAAAACCCGCGACGAATGCACCGAACAGGGCATGGATCCCGATCATTTCGGTGGCAAAGCAGCTCAACAGCAAAGTAACCAGAACGATCATGGTGACCACCGAACCGGCCCCGCCTTGTCGTTCAAACAACCTTCCGACTCGGACTAGAAACGGTCTGACCAGCAAGAGCATGACACCGACATACACGCCGGCCATCAAGAGTTTTGTAACGGGGCTGGTATTACCATTCTGTCCGGGAACAAACGCGATCACGATCGCGAGCATGGTCCAGGCCAGAACGTCATCCACCGCCGCTGCCGCAATCGCCATGGCGCCTTCGTCGGTTTTTTGCAGATTTCGTTCGGCTACGATCCGAGCAAGCACCGGGAATGCTGTTACGCTCATGGCAGCACCCATAAACAACGCCGTCGGAAACGGATTGGCTGCGTGTTGAGGATCAAACAGATGGATCAGGGGGTAAGTCGCCAAGAACCCGATCACGAAAGGCACCATGATCCCACTGATACTGATCGCAGCGGCAGATCTGCCACGTCTTTTCAAGACGCGGTGATCGAACTCCAGTCCGATCAGAAACAAAAAAAGAATCACCCCCAACTGGGCGACCACCTGAAGCACTTTCATGGACATTTCTGACGGAAACAGGTTCTGCATCCCCCAAGGCCAAACCCATCCCAAAAAAGTTGGTCCCAGAACGATCCCGGCAACGATCTCCCCGACCACCTGAGGTTGTTTCAGCCTGGCTGCGATCAGACCGCAAACTCTGGCCAAAAGAATGATCACCGCCAGTTGCAGCAGGAGAATGGCTAACAGGTGCGGTTCTTTCATGCGAATCAGTCATACACATTGCCCGCGTGGATACAAGTCAAAGGATTGATAAGTGTTGCGTGCGAGGTATGCGCCGGGTCCCGTCCTAGTCAACGAACTTTCGCGGACCGATCACCCGCGCGGGGTAGCCCACCGCAACCACGTCCGACGGTAAATCCTTCAAGACCGTCGAGCGGGCACCAACGACCGTACGATCCCCGATGTTAACCCCCGGACCGACAAATACGTCAGCAGCGACCCAAACATCCGCACCGATCCGAATGGGAGGCTTAAGGAGGTTAAAGGTCCGACGTGTGTAATCATGAGAACCGGCGCACAGATACGAATGTTGACTGATCACCGTGTTCTCCCCGATCTCGATCCTGCCCAACGAATATAGGGTCGCAAAATCTCCGACAACGACACGGTCTTTGAGACAGATATTCCAGGGAATTTCAATCCGAGAGGTCGGACGTATCCTAACATACTTACCGATCCTGGCCCCAAAAAGTCGCAAAAGAAAGTTGCGCCATCCGTACATGTTATGAAAGGAAAAACGGAATATCGACCCCTGTACGATCATCCATACCGCTCGAGCGATCTTTTCTCGGGTCGTCCATTCACTTCGAGGAATCAGTCGGGAATCCTTGGTCATGTGTGGCCACGATCAAAGGTACGTATTACAGAACACGGGAACGCCCGTCCGTTGCTTAATGCTCATCCGGGCATGACTTGGACAGCATAGTAAGAGTGTCCGAGCAAGGCCAGTGTCATGTTCAGGAGCAACCAGAAACCTGCAGCAACCGCTTCGCCAACCGGAAGACCTACGAAAAATGGTTTCGAGCGGGCATACATGCTCGCACCTCCAAACCGGACTATCAACACTTTACATATCCACCCGACAAACACGCTGAACCATAGAACATTACCCGGGAATGTACCTACCATCAAAAACCCGATCGGGTGCAAAGGCCACCAGCTGAATTGTAATTTCAACCAACCCAGAACCGCTACGACTCCGAACCCGATCGCCGATGAGTTGGCGGGTCATGAGGCAAAATGTAGTTGCCGGACGCATATGACATTGTCTCATTCACCGCATACGCCCGGGGCGAGCCCGACTCCCCATTCGTTGAGAGGTTGCTGCGTTTGATCCACGGTGTAGGGTATCGGTACTCGGTCCAGAGCATCCCGAACCAACCAACCTACAGGATAGGCTACCAGCAACGCCAGGATCATGGCCCCGATCAAATGTCTCCCGATCCGACGATCCCAGGTGTTGTCGTGATCCCATCTGTCTCTGTCCGAAAATCGTCTGATCCGATAGTCGCATCGCGCGCGTACCGTAAACCGAAAGCGTCTCGCGCAAATCGTATGCGTATTGTGCAGGATGCTAGTCAGTTAAAAAGTCTCGACAGTAATCGGACGCACAAACCCCGTCCAGGACGGGATTTGCCAGGGTCTTTGAAGCATTACATTCAAAGACCCGTGTTACCAGCCCGGTCTCCGCGATAATCCGGGCAATGAGCATGAAAAACGCCAGCAATAATAAGACCGGCACGATCGATCCCAACCAGTCACCGCCGGCGAGAACCATCCATCCGACCATGACGCCCACGCACAGAACCAAAACCCAAAACGCCGTACTGTAAGACAAATACCGACCTTTCGGCTCGCAAGCTTTTTCTCCCCGAAACGCCTGTTTGATGACCAGCCACCCGTGCGCACGACCGACCCACAACACGATCAAACCAAACGCAAACAATCCCCCTGATCGCTGATCCATCTGTCCGTAAATGATCGGATCTCCCGTCCATGAACCTATGATCATCCGTTGAAGATTCGTCAGCAGGAAGAAAAACCACAGGCTCAAATCCACCGAGCGATGACAAAAAGTAGGTCACCCCCCACCACCGACACATAAAGCGTCGCTGATGCCAGATCCCGCGTTACAAACGAGAATGGAGGTCCGGCCAGAAGACGACTCAGGTCGTATCGGATGGGAATCCCGGGAAAATAATCTTTAAGACAAGCCCCCAGACCGTTCCAGAAATGAATCGTAAATATCACCGCGAACGCGACCCAAAATGATGTTTGACTCAAGGTGGTGTTGAAATATCGTCCAGACCGCGGCTGTTCAAGTAAAGCCAGTTCGATCCGGGCAAGCGGAAAAGCAGGGGCTCGTTTCCCATCCACTGTCTGCGAACATCGCCATCAAACAGATCAAGGCGCCCCACAGCGCGAACGTGAAAATACCCCATCCGATCATCGGAGAAATCCACGCCAGATACGGGGGCGTCTGACCGGAAGGCCATCGATTGAAATAACCCAAGATCACCGGTCATTCGCCCAGGACCCGCGTTCTACCGACCTCATCTCCGGAAACAATCCGTCCGCAACACCGAGGCGATTGAAGACCTCGATAAAATCTCCCCCGGATGCCCCTTGCCAGATCGGAAAAATCAAAGCACCTGGCAGATAACGCAACAATCCGCTGCTCGGTACACAACAGCTCACGAGAACCATCAAGAACGCCTCCACCATGTCACCCGTGCCCAGCGAGTAACGTGACCCGAATCGGCACAACGGACCATTGATTAGCAGCGTGACTGCGAATAACAGAAAGATCAGTCCGATCGGCAGGTTATTCCCGATCAGGAAGGTGTTATTCAACGCATAATCGTTGAACGCCGTTAATAATCACGACTCCGATCAGACCAACCCCTAGACTATGCACATTCACCGGAGATTTCGGCTTGACGAAATCCGGACCCGCTTCCGAAGAAGACGGCAACAACATAAAAAAACTCCTTCCGCTACCGGTAAGTGTTTCGACGAACAAGCATCTCCGAAATCTGTCAGGCTAATAGCACCTCACTCCGCACACCGATCAGATCTGTCTTCCGGGAACGCACCCCATTTTCTCTCCGATCCGGACCCAAAACATTGCTCGGATAATTATTTGCAGGACAATATCTTGCCGTTTAATCGACAGAGGAATCGGACATGTCCGAACCCTATCCCCAAAGTGCAGCCCTGATTGCTGAGCTCCAGCGTTATGTCGTGGTGGATCCCCAACCGTTCGTTTTGGATCTCTCCAAAGGTCACGGCAGCTTTCTAGTGACGATCGAGGGAGAAGAGATTCTGGATTTCGGAGGGTATTACGGTTCTAAACTGATTGCCCATAATCATCCCGGACTCAACGAACCGGACTACGTCCGAAGGCTCGTAGCAGCTGCCAACAACAAAGTGCCTAACCCCGATTTTCTCACCCCCGAGTGTCTGGAATATTATCGACTCCTGATGCAGCTGGCACCCCGTTGCATGCGACAGTCTCCCACGCTCGAGATCTATGCCGTCAACAGCGGCGCCGAAGCCGTCGAGAACATGATGAAATATCTGATCAATCTCTATGACAGGCGCCGGCTCAAACGCAGTGACAGCGGGATCAAACGATTCATTTATTTTGATAACGCGTTTCACGGACGCACGATCGCCGCACTCAACGTCACCCAGCTATCCCACGACCCCATCATCACCGAGGACTTTCGTGGTCTGGTGGCCGGGAATCTACAGGTCCCTTTTCCCTGGACCGACGCCGACGCGCCCGAGCAGGAAAACCAGCACCGGTTGGAACAAAGCCTCAGCGCCATCCGGTCCTGTCTGGAAACCTACGGTAATGAGGTCGTTGGGATCATTGTCGAACCGATCCAAAGCGCCGGAGGTCACCGTGTGGCCTCCGCGTCATTTTTCCGTCAACTTTCCGAATTGGCACACCAGTTCGGGGTCTATCTGGCATTCGATGAGGTCCAAACCGCAGGTGGTCAGCTCGGGGACGTGTTTGCGGTCGATCAGTTGGACCTTCCTTACCCCCCTCAAGCGTTAGCGGTCGGTAAAAAGTTTGCCAATGGCGTCGTCTACATGCTCGAAACGATGTCCGATCGTGGCGTCCTGGACAGCACCTGGGGCGGGAGCTTGGCCGACATGGTCCGGTTCTGCCAGGAATGGAAAATCGTTCGATCCGAACAACTGATTGAAAAGGTCGCCCCGAAAACCCGACATCTGCTTCACGGATTAAGCGTACTTCAATCCCGTTATCCTAATCTGCTGCATAACGTTCGCGGACGGGGACTTTACCAGGGTTTTTCTCTTCGAGGCGAGGGCCGAATCCGTCGTCTCGTGGATATCGCTTTGGATCAGGAAAAACTGTTCCTACTCCCGGCAGGACCCCAGTCGATCCGGTTGAGACCTTCTTTGAGTGTGACCCAAAGGGAAATCGATCTGTTTCTGGAAAAACTCGATCGATGTCTCGAGAAAATTTCGCTGGAGTAAACAGACACCTCCGATCGATCGCAAGCTCACGAGACATCAACCTTCCGTGCACGGATCAATGATCATAATCAATCGATCGGTTCATAAGCGCTTTAATCGTCCGAAACCAGAATCGGGTCGCCGGCAATCAGGGACAGATAATCGTCCAGTCCCGCGTTATCGCGGAACGCATTGATGATGCGGCGTCCCAGAGGATCCAGATCATCTACGTCAAACTTGTTCAGTTGTTGGTGGAAGAAATCGGTCAGAATCTTTGCCCCGACGTCATAGGCTTCGGGACCGACTTCGGGTTGACGGTCTACTCTCAAAAACCAGTTCCCGATCGTCTGTCCTTCGATCAGGAGAGATTTGAGTGCATATCCCAAAAGCGGACATCGGGCCGGTTCGATCTGGTTGGGTGTAAACGTCACATGCCCGCGTCGGGCGAGGTATTCCCGAGCCAGCCATTGGGGCATAAACCCGACCTGCCAGGCACCGACGTGCTGGTTCGGGCAGACGATGTATCGGGTCCGGGGAGTTTGCACGATCTGTTCCAGGAGCAGATTGGCCTGATCCACCCGTCGACCGGTCGCGAAAGGCCAGTATGAACCGACCCCTTCACTGCTCATTCCCTCCTTGTCTACGATGCTGGGATTGGCATGTCCTCGGGGTGCGACCAACCGCCACAACCACGCCAAAGCAGGGGGAAGAACATGGAACAGGCCCAAAATTCCGTAACTGGGTTTGTCTCTGGTGCAAGGTGGTGTGCGTACCCCGAACGAACGAATATCCACCGTCACCGGTCCGTTCACCACGTCGGGAACGATCCTTCGGGGGATGATGACCCGTGGGTTGGGACATCGTACGCCCGGTGCATCCTCAATATGTTCCCAGATCAGGGCAGTGCTCTGAGGTTGGGCTTGGATGTTCAAGAACAATAACGGTTCCTTGGCGTGGATGGTGATTTCCTCCAGATGCGGGTCCACACCGTAACGGGTAATATGATTGATCCTCACGAACCAGGCATCCTCGGCGTCCATCAACGTCAACCGTCCGTCCCCTTTTTGCAACGACGGGTGGCACAACGCCATATCGTCCGTCACCGGATGCAGTTCACATCCCCGGGGTAAGGTGATGTATCGTGCATCCCCGGTGACGAGATTTGTACCCACGAGCAACCGTCCATCTCTTTCCCGATGGGCGTGTTCGAGCATTTCACTTTTCCCCCCGCCGCTGGCCCCTTCGTGCATGATCGTAATCCGGTTGTCATACGGGGTGACCACACGCACGGTGGAACAGTGAGCCGTTAACCAATGTTGTTGTTCTCCCAGGTTCAGCAACACTCCGTAAACCCCTTTTTTGGCACTCGGACCGGGGTACAGGTTATAACTGAACAGCTCGTGCATTCCCTCCAGACGGTTGTGAACCACCACCTGTTTGCCGTCAAAATGGGTATGACGAAATGGTGGAGCGACGTAGATCACCGCTTTGGGGAAAAAGTCGTCCGGAATCTGCTCCGGGGATAAAATGCCCTGCAACAGCGCCAACCCGAAAGCAAAGAACCCGGCATTGGACGGGGCGATGACCAGGGCATCGGTCCCTTTCCCGGCAGCACCGGCGATGAACGGGAACAACGCTAGTTCCTGTGTCTTTAGCCAGTCGAACGTTTGTTGGCGCAATGATTCGAATGAATACCCGAACCGATCGCGGAACCGGGGTTTGTTGGTCTGACCTTCATCGCCGATGACCATGCAATCCGGATCACGACGACGCATATACGGTTCGAGATAATTGGCAGCGATCCCGTTGTTAACCCGACAGGCACGGGCTTCGACCACCCGACCCTTCCCCGGGACTTCATACGCGACCTCATGCCACCCTTTGTCGTCGGCATCGCGGGTCGCGAGGTCGAGCAACTCCGAAACATGCTTGGCCACGATGTATTTTGGACAGAACTGGAGAATGTCTTGAACGACCAGAGGAACTTCAAAACCCAACGGGCTGTGATTATGAGGGGCTGTTACCATAATTAAGTCCTTTTGAAAAACCGTTTCGACAGAGGACAAAATAGGACTTTTTAATCCAAAATAAATTAGAAACTTTTGCCTAGATAGTTTTATTTTTTCAAAGTGATAGAATGATTGAAATCATTTAAGATCGAATGGATTGGCCAAATTACCATCACCTGTTATACTTTTGGACGGTCGCCCGACTCGGGAGTCTTCATCGAGCCTCCCAGGAATTGATGCTCTCGCCTCCCACTCTCAGCACCCAGATCCGAAAACTTGAAAATCAGTTAGGAGTAAAACTGTTCGAAAAAACCGGGCGATCCTTGACCCTTACCGAATCGGGGAAACTGGTCATGCGGTATGCCGACGGAATTTTCGCCTTGGGAAGGGAACTGGTTTCTGCTTTAAACCGCCAATCGCTGGACCAGGGGATCGAACTGGTCCTTGGTGTTTCTGTCGGAATCCCGCAGGAAATCGTCAGCCGACTGGTCCAGACAATCTGGACCACACACCCTCCTGTTCGGTTGAGACTTCGAACGTCTTCGGTCGGCGATCTGCTGGAAGAACTGGATCGTCACCAGATCGATCTGGTGTTGGCGGACCAGCTTGCTTACCGTTCTAGCAGATCTCGAACCGTCAGCCAACTGATCGGGGAGTGCGGGGTCAGCCTGTTAGCCCCTCCGGGGCTGGCCAAACGGTTGTTACCACGATATCCCACGTCGTTGGATGGGGTGTCCATCCTGCTTCCGGCTCCGGAGACGTCGTTGCATCACGCGGTCCGACGGTGGTTTGAATCCGAAGGGATTCGTCCGAACATCCTAGCGGAGGTCGATGACTCGGATCTTGTGGGTCGGCTGGGTCCGCTGACTGATAGCTGCCTGGTTGTCCACAACCTGATCGCGCCAAGCGTCTGCCAGCGGTACGGTTTGAAGGTCGTGGGAGAAGTTCGGGCTTCTTCGGTCAAACTGTACGCGATTGCCTCTGAGCGCAAACTCCAGGACCCGGTAATTCATTCGCTGATCAACAAGGCAAAACAGGGGTGGGTTCAAGGTTTTTTCGAATCCGACATCTCCGGAGAATAAAACGAATGCGTGATGAACGGGTGGGGGCTGGATTGTGCGTGATCATCGGAAAGATGCTGCACGATCAGCTCGGCCAGATAATCGCTGAACCGTTCGGCTCCGGGAAGATTCAAGTGTTGAAGATCCACAAAATGAGTTCGATCGGGTTGGAAAGGTTGCTCCGAAACCGGGATAAACCGGATGGAAGTCCCGTTGACCAGGCTCCGAACCGATCGTTGAAACTCCTGTGGTAGCTTCCGGGCGGACAGATCCTTTTGGAGATAGTCAGCCACGGGCATTTCGACGATCAAAGCAGGGACATGCGATGTTTCGATTCGTCGGATCAGAGATTGCAACCGACGGGTCTGGGGTTCACTGGGTTTGGGACCCTCTTCGTAGGCATAACTTTGTCTGGCCATGATCAACATCCGACGGGGAGAAATTCGGGGTTCGACCAAATCCCGCAACCCCCGTCTCCCTACATGCTGCCAGGACATCTGCCCGATAATCGGATTCGGTTCACGGGCAACCGAATACCCGAACCAACGGGCCAGGGGTTTGGACAGGTCGATGGCCAGCTGATCTCGATATCGAAGGGTGTAACTGATTCTCGAAACTTCATTGCGAATGACGATCGGGAGCACGGTCGTGACCGGCGAACCGATCTCTCGAAACGCCTGCCACCAGTCGGAAAGACGCCAAAAAATCGCAAGCCTAGGCAGATCAAGGACTTGTGTTCGCAAATCCCGTACTGATAGCCCGATGATCATCAGGCTCGGTTTCCAGGGCTGCTCCAGAATCGTTTTCACCACAGCCTCCATGACGTCCGCGCGTGCGCCGCGGGTCGCGTAATTGCGAATCCGTACCGGACGACCTAGTTCCCGATTGACCCGCTGGATCAGTCGGGGCATGACCACCCCTTCTCTCATCTGACTCGATCCGACCAGGACCACATCCCCTTCGGATCCGAGTTCGATGTATTCCCTAACGGCGTAATAAGTAACCGTCTGGTCGCCGCCCACGCCGAGTTCGGGATAAGCTATGAGATTCTGACGATCGCGTGTTCGCAAAAACAGTTCGACGACGATAACGATCAGGATCGCTACCAAAAAAGCCCAAGGGAAACGACCTGTCCGGGGCATCTCAGAACTGGAAGTAGATGAAGTCACCACCACCGAACTCTCCAAAAATCAATATGCCCAGGATGATCGCTGCGTAAACCAACGATCGGACCAGCGGATGAATCCGCAACATCGGTTCCGGGTCGTTCATGTAATACTTGACCAACTGAGCCGTCAGTAAAACAACCCCGATCACGCAAAATCCGGCGAATTGTCCCGGGGTCAACACGTTAATGACCGGCAAATCGGTTGAGGGGAATCCGAGCAGACGGAACATGTTGTCTAGACTATTTCCCCGGAAGAAAAACCATCCGATACAGGTCAGTTGAAAAAACAACACGATCGACAAGACCTTGACGACCCGATTGGTCCACCCCGATCGGAATCGCAAGTGCCTGTCTAGAAAGGGTTTGACGGCACGATGCAGGCACAGAAGCGTTCCATGATAGGCCCCCCAAATGACAAAAAGCCAGGTCGCCCCGTGCCACAACCCACCCAGGAGCATGGTCAAAAACAGATTCCGATAGGTTTGGAGAATCGTGCCCCGGTTCCCACCGAGAGGGATGTACAGGTAATCCCTCAGCCAGGTCGACAGAGAAATATGCCATCGACGCCAGAAGTCGCTAGGGTTGGTGGCAAAATAGGGAAGATCGAAGTTCCGCATCAGGTCAAAACCCATCATACGGGCAGTCCCCCGAGCGATGTCGCTGTAAGCGCTGAAGTCGCAGTAAATTTGAAGGGCAAAGGCGTACACACCGATCAGGGTGTTCCACCACAACGGGGTCACCGAAGAGGGGTAAGTTTGTGAACCAAAAACCGTGTCGGCAACTTTTGCAATGTTGTCAGCCAAGACCACTTTTTTGAACATCCCCAAACTTGCCAGACAGAACCCGCTGGCAAAATGGTCCCAGGTCATGACATTCGGAGCTTTGATCTGGGGCAAAAGGTGTGTCGCCCGTTCGATCGGACCTGCCACCAGTTGTGGGAAAAACCCGATAAACGTGTTGTAATGCATCCAGTTGCGTTCGGCAGGAAGGTGTCCCCGGTACACGTCTATCACGTAAGCGATCGACTGAAAAGTGTAAAAGCTGATTCCTACCGGAAGAATCACCTGCAAGCTTGGAACCGAGACATCCACCCCCAACCATTGACCCAATCGGACAAATGAATCGATGAAAAAGTTGCAGTATTTGAAAAAACCGAGCACTCCGAGGTTGACCGTGATGGACAGACTCACGAGTAACCGACGTCGTCCGGAACAGGTATGAGGCGTTGCATCGATCGCACGGGCAATGCAATAGTCGAGTGTGGCTGTTCCGATGAGTAAAAACAGAAACCGCCAATCCCAGGCGCCATAAAATACCCATCCGGCCACGAGCAAAAAGGCGTTGCGCCCGTTCACATTGTTTCGCAGTGCAGCGACCAGCCCAAAAACAACTGCGAAAAACACCAAAAACAATATACTGTTGAACAGCATGGAACGTCGCGAACACTAACCCATGCTCATCGTGCTTGTCAAAAAGGGGTGTTGGTTTAGAAAGCGAATCAAGGTAGTTTCATGGACCAGATGACACACACGACTGACTGGAGATCACTT
The DNA here is from genome assembly GCA_026004655.1 of Phycisphaerae bacterium. Classification (GTDB taxonomy): domain Bacteria; phylum Planctomycetota; class Phycisphaerae; order Tepidisphaerales; family Tepidisphaeraceae; genus BPJO01. The sequence continues at coordinate 26,407 of BPJO01000022.1, read as the reverse complement.
CATGGCCATGCGTTGGAGAACAAACCGGTTTTGGTCACCGGAGGGGCGGGTTTTATCGGATCTCATTTGGTCGAAGCACTCATACGACTCGGCGCCGACGTCAAGGTTCTTGATGACCTCAGTGCCGGCAACCCATCTAATCTGGTCCGAGGGGCAACGCTCGTCCGGGGAAGCATTTTGGACCCCGCCATAGTCGAATCGGCGATACAGGACCGCGAAATCGTCTTTCACCTCGCAGCCCTGGTGTCAGTCCCGCAAAGCGTACTGAATCCCCGGGCGTATCACGAAGTCAACGGTACGGGTACGTTAAACATCCTGGAAGCCTGTCGAAAACTGGGAACACGACGCGTGATCTACTCAGCTTCTTCCAGTGCCTACGGTGACGCGCCGGAGTTGCCAAAAATCGAAACGATGCCCGATCGCCCGAAAAGTCCGTACGCCGCTGCAAAACTCATTGGGGAATGCTATGTCAGCGCTTACGCATCGTGCTACAACCTCGACACCATTTCTCTACGATATTTCAACATTTTCGGCCCGCGCCAGAACCCGCATAGTCCGTATTCTGGGGTGATTGCTGCTTTTAGCAAAATGATCTTGTCGGGTCAGCCACCACGGATCACCGGGGACGGATCTGCCAGTCGGGATTTCACCTTCGTCCACAACGCCGTTCATGCCAATCTCCTAGCAGCACGAGCTTCGGGACGGTTGAACGGGGATGTGGTCAATGTCGGTGTGGGCAAACGCTATACGGTCCTGCAACTGGCCGAGGCGATGCTGGGACATTTTGGTCGAACAGACCTTCGTCCGGAGTTTGCACCTCCCCGACCGGGAGACGTGCCTCATTCCTTGGCAGACCTGACCAAAGCACGCCGGGTGCTGGGCTATGAACCGATTGTCGATTTTGAAACCGGTCTAAAGCTCACCTGTGAATGGTACGGTCAATCACTCGCCCCGCTGATCCAATGACAACCCGACTTGCCTAAGGGCGTTGTTTTCCTAGTTCGTTGCCTGCAGCCGGGGTTTTAGGACCGTCAACTTCTGACGCAAGATCTTTTCGTTGCCACACACGCACATAATCGATCAGAAACTCCGCGGGAAGTTGGTTATCGTCGATGGCGTTGTTGTCCCATCCGCCTGCGGGGAGCGTGAAAATAAGACAGGCAGGGACCGAAGCGATCCGATCGGTTTCCCACCTTGCCACTTCTTTACCCTGCGAATAGTACACCACTTTTCCGGGCAACCAGAGCAATCCCGCGGTGACATATCCGTCCGAATCGGGGTTGAAATAAACCGACGATGCCCCGGTGGCTTTGTGATTCTTTCCGTAACCGTCCCAGTGCATCGCGATGGTGTACCGGTAGGGTCCCCATCGGGTCAGATGTTCCATAATGTCGAACTCCATCCCATCTTTTTCGGTGGCTTGACGTTTCCATTGAGGTCCTGCTTCAAGCCCACGGTCGGGCATCATCCAGAAAGCCGGCCAAATTCCGGGCGCCCGAGGCAATTTCATCCTCGATTCGAAATAACCATACCGCTGAACCCATTTGCCATAGGTATCCAAATATCCGGTGGCATAATCGGTTTCCTTTCCTTCGGGATCGTCATTGTGTCGTCCTTTGGATTTTTCGAACTTCAATCGTGCTGATCCATCCCTGACGTAGGTGGTTTGACTTGAGAAGCGTGTTTTTTTGTCCCAGTAGTTGGCGCCGTAATAGTTCCATCGAGTCGTGTCGATCTGATCGCTGTCAAAATCGTCCTGAAATGTCATGACCCAGTCCCCTTCGACGGGGGGACGTTTCCCGACCCAATCGGGTAGTTTGACAGGTTCGGGTAACTCCGCCCGAATCGATTCGATAACAAGAGTGGTATCGTCCTGGGGTTTTTCAACGGAAATGACAACCGCACCGACGGCATCGCTGCCGAACTTGGTCCCACCGTTTCCTGAAATATATTCGCCCCGGATCTGCTCCGGTCTTGGACCCGTCCAGATGCTGTCGTTCATGAACGGAACGATTTGTTCAGTCCGTTGACCGGGAGGGATCGGAAGACAGGTTCGAAAATCCGTGTTTCCGAAATCAGAGTTTAACCGAAATCTTGGTGAAACTTCGGTCGGACCTTCATTCCGGATCACCACACGAAGCTGGAGGAATTGTCGCAGATCCCATTTGCCGGTTGGGGGAACGAATGCAAAGGATTGTCCGGATTTGTCTTTCGAAAATCGAAGTCGGATGTGCCCTTGCGGAGTAAGTTCCGACTGCATTTGGGTGGGTTTGAGCTGTCGGGACTCGGTTTTTCGGTTCGCGGTCATGAGAAACCCGTTTTCGGGGATAATCCGCACGGCTGTGGGATTTTGGGGGGGCGTTTCCCCGGGGCTTCCGTCCGCCACGACCGAATCGATTCGAAAAGCAGCGGGTTCTTTTCGCTTGCCCGCATACACCATGACTTTGGTCACCGCAGACGTCTTGAGGGCGTGAGCTTGCTTGTAACCCCAGCTGTATCCGAAAATAACTTTTTTGCTCACCGACTTACCCGGAGCAACCGACAGATTCTCTGCATTCCAGGGATTGGACTGCCAGGGACCATCGTCATCGACCCTTATGGTGAGCTGAAGCGGTTTGTCGCCGGTATTCGTGATATCAACCCTGACGTGTCCGAAAGAAGACAAATCCCAGGCCTTTCCGTCGACTGGAAGAATTGAAATACCGGGGTAATTTTCGTTCCCGGGATCGATAGAGACCAGAAGACCGGCATCCGTCTTTTCAGACCGTACCTGACCAGAACTCGATTGGATCTGCGAAGAATCCCACTTTGACGCATCCAACAATACCTGTTCGGCCATCACCATCGGCGTCAGACCCACGATGAGATATCCCACGATTTGATACAACCATCCACGCATACAACTTCTCCGGTCAGTGAGTAAGCACTCAGGAAACTATCAAAGACTCCTCTTGTGAACAGGATCCGACGCCGGGGGAAGAGGGATCGTCAAATCGGTCGGGAAGCCATCCCCGCTGGACTGCCTCACGAAAACACCATCGAGCGGTCAGATTCGGATCCGGATTTTCCACCTTATAACTCCAGAAATACCATCCCCCCGTCTGCTCGTACGCGATCAACTGACCATACGCGTAGGTTTTCATCGCCCAACCGTGTTGACGGGAACTCATCGATTTCAACACGGGGACCAGTGATTTCGGAACCCCCAGCGACCATTCTCCCACCAACAAATCCTCCGGACCGGTTAATAACAGGTGAGGCCACTGTCGTTGTGGTCCCCAAGCCAAAAACTCATTCAACTGATCTTCCCGCCAGTCCATAAAACAAGGATACGGGTGAATGTCGGTCAGAACGTTTTGCCCCTCTTTCAATCGACGATGAAAATCAGGGAGTCGGGCTTCGGTAAAAGCCGCGATTACCACCGACACATCGTCCGCGGACATGTGTCGCCGAACTCTTTCGTATCCCTGTTCATAAAACGACATCAAAAACGGGACGGGCAAGGCTTCTGCCGGTTCGTTCACCAGGGTAAAGGCATGAATACACGTGTAGTTGCGGTAACTCTGGGCGATCCGTTCGATCAGATCCAGACAGCGTATCTGTGCATCGGGTTCTTCGTACCATCTGAAATATCCCGATCGACCCGTGTGATGTTCTGGGCTTTGATGTCCAAACAATCCGTGAAGATCGATGTTGCAACCCAGATTGTACTGCTCACACCATTCCAGCGCCTGCTCGAAATACTCCACCCCTCCGACAAAAGGTCCGTCGGGTTCAAATAACCAGTACCCCACGGGCAGTCGAACGGAATTGATTCCTCGTTCAGACAACCACCGGAAATCCCTTTCCGTGATAAATGTTTCCCGGTGATGATGAATGACACGACGCGCCAGAGTAGGACCAAGGTCCAGACAAAGTGTGTACTCGTCCCAGGCCGAGGTCTTCTGGAAAAGATCTGGCTTCATCCAACGTTCGAGCACCAGCCAATTGCCCAGATTAACACCTCGATAGGGTTTGGTGCGTTCTGACCGATTCGGATGATTCACTAATAACCTCCGGCTTTGTATTTCAACGAGTTGCTCAGAAGGGCTGCGTGGAGTCCGGTATTGAAGTTCGGACCGGTCGGTGGATCTTTGGTCGCGAATGATTCGACATGTCCGTCGACAAAGGAGACCACCGTTTTCCCACCGTGTCGATAAGCCACCGACCGTTTGGATCCCACCCAGCTACGGGGGGCTGCATCGGTTTCGTAAAACTGTTCAAACAGATAAGAAGTCCCTCCGTTATCCCGTCTTTGAACATCCACGAACATGATCGTCCGAGAGGGATTGCGGATGTCCGAAATCGGAATAAAACGGGTATTCCAGTTCGTACGCAGCATTCCGTTGTCCCAACAGGCATTCATACCGATACCCAACCGGTCAAAATCCAGTACCCCCAATTCCGGACACACCGTTGCGATGGCGAAGTTTTTGGTGCTGGCTTCGGGGGTTTTAGGCTCACGCGTGCTTCCGACATACTTTCCGATGAAACGATGCGTGTACCAAGGCCACAACCCAGTAATCCCGTTATAGGTTTCGCTGATGTAATGAGGCGGCAATCGTAGACGGTTGTCGTTGGCATACATCAAAAGCCCGTTGACGATCTGACGATGATTGGCCGTGCACTTGGTCATTCGTGCAGCCGATCTGGCTTTATTCAAGGCCGGGAGTAACAAACTGATCAGTACCGCAATCAAACCAATCACTACAAGCAATTCAATCAACGTAAATCCGCGTGCAGGACGATACTGGTATGACATGTATCCTCCGGAAAAAGACCGGACATCACCGGAGTTAATGACAAAACCCACGATACCGTCGGATAAAAAGCCCACCGACCATCACAAGTGCGGACAAAACCCCCGCCGGTTCCGGAACAATCGTGAGGTTATCAATATCCAGAAAATTATTCCCCGAATTGGAGTTTAACGGGCTCATCCGAAACGCCACAGACACGTTTTCAAACCCGACCAGACCCGTATAAGTGTGGCTAGCCGACAAGCTGCCCACGGTCATCTGAAGCATCGGTTCATTGAGAATGTTTCGGGTATATTCCACCTTAACATGAACGAATGAAGTTGATGACGCACCATAACCGGCAGTACCCGTAACATCAGACCCCGGCGCGCTACCAAGATTTCCAATATTCGTATTGGGCGCGACAGCCAAATCCGCGGATTTCGGATTGGCGTTGTGTGAAAACCGTATGCGATCGTTAATCCCGGATACATCGACGTTAAATAACGCCAAATACGCGGTGTTTTCGTTCGGATTGTTCGCATCTAATAAATAAACCCCGACAGACCGACTCGCGGTTGGCATTCTGACGTCAAACTCGACCGTGAGTCCCGGCGTGAAACTGGTAACAGGCGCGACATTCGAAGGTGTCGTATCATACATGATAGTGACCCGCCCCCCACTATTATGACCCGTCGCTCGCAAGACCCCGTTGCCACTGATGATCTGATGACCAAACGTTCCCCCCGGCGAACCATCTTTCTCCAGAAGTCGAAAATGATCTGTCACATCACTCGCTGAATCAAACGTGATCGTTGCAGCATGACTTGTTGCTACGATCGAAAAAACTGTTCCTGAAACAATCAAACCCCGAAAACAAGACCTGCCCATGAAACTCCTCCTGGAAAATGTATTCTCGAGCAACGATCCAGAACACCCAACGTTCAGACATCACTCGACGTCATCAACGTAACCCATCGGTTTTTCGCAATTGCGAAAAATTTCTGCTTTTTTGCGACAACTTCTGTGCAAGCACCTCACCGATGGATGGAAAGTATCTGTTTTAGCCACCACGGTGAGTGATTCGTTTTTCAAGATAGAGACCGTACACACCTCCGGCCGTGGGGTCATTGTTGGTAACCTTGACGCTTTCCACGTGCCCGTCGAGAAAGGCAATGTTGGCCGAGCGGTTGTGACGGTAAGCGATATACCCTTGGTCGTAAGGCACTGCGTCATCGCCGGTCAAAGGCCAACTGTTCTGGAAAATGAAATATCGGTTAAAAGAAAAACCTCCTGATAGACCTGATCCTAACTGACCGGGCTGACCTCCGCTGGCCACGTCAACCAACAGGATCACATTCGAGGGTGAATTGAAGGTCCCCAATCGACGAACGGGACGACTCATGGTATGGGTTCGATTGATCACGTTTTCCCGGCTGTTGTTGTAACCGATTCCGGTCCGGTCCCAGATCCCTGAAATGCCGTACGACGTTGGGCAATAAACGACAAGTGTCGTCGGACGTTGCAACTCGGATGCAAACGCCGTCGAGCAAGGGTGACGTTGTCCGATATATTTCCCGACATAAAACTCTGAAAACCAAGGCAAATAAGCGTCTCGCGACATTCCTTGGTAAACGTACGGATTCACTCTGCTATAAACCGGACAAAACCTTCCGGAATTATCTTGGGCATACATCAAGTGCCCGGCCGCCAACTGTTTCATGTTCGAGGCACATTTGACGGCCTGGGCTGCCGACCGAGCCCTGTGAAGAGCAGGCAAAAGAAGTGAGATCAGAACTGCCACGATTCCGATCACTACCAGTAACTCGACGAGCGTAAATCCGCTCGTACGACGTTTCCAAGCAAGTTGGTTCATGACTTCCTCCTCGTAGTATCGGAACTCCGACAATGACGTCTTGTTCGGAAACACATAAGATTTAATCCAACCCATCCAAGTACCGGATCCCCTGTCGCGCCCCCGATCCGTTTGACATCAGCACCCCAGGCGTCACCAGCCGATTCGATCATCAGCAGACCAAGGATCCCCGGAAAGTAGTGCATGCAAAGTCTGGACATTTTTATAACTCCTGCTCCGTTGAAGAAATGTATCACCGTCTCTCGCCAAACCGGACTGATTCAGTCCGGACGCACACGGCTGAAGAACCGGGCTTTCCATGAAGAACACGATAACACTCCCAATATGCTGAAATGCGAAAAAATCCTGTATATTTGCGACAAATGGAGGTTTTATGTCTCGACGTCGTCGCAAACATGTCGCGATCGTCATGCACCGTTGGGTGGGATATCTACACGGTGTTCAACTGGGAATCGCCAAATATGTGACCCAGAAACCTGACTGGATCTGCACCCACTTTCTTCCGGATCCTCCGGGCCTTGAAATATTCTCAAAGCACCCTGTGGATGGAATCATCGCGTATCTCGAACCTCATTACGTTACGAACCTTCAGGCACCGGGGGTACCGGTAATCGATGTGTCGAACTGGATGACCGAGCAACCTTTTTCCAGAGTAATTCCGGACGATCAAAAGATCGGTGTACTGGCAGCGGACTATCTGTGCGATCTGGGACTGAAAAACTTTGCGTTTCGCGGGCACCCCCACGCTGTTTTTTCTCATTTGCGTCACCAGGCTTTTTCCAGACGTTTGGAAGAACATGGTTTCACAAATCACGTCTGGCCGACAGATGTCTTGCCCGATCCTCGACTCAAACCCCCTACCGGAGTCGATCCCTCGATTCTTACCTGGTTGATACGACTTCCCAAACCGGTGGGAATCTTTTGTGCCCACGATCTGTTGGCTTGTGACATGATCGACTTATGTCGTCATACCGGACTCCGTGTCCCGGAAGACGTTTGTGTGCTGGGCGTGGATAACGACGAGCTTTTGACGCAGATCAGTCACCCGCCTGTTTCAAGCATTACGCTTCAAACAGAGAAAATCGGATTCGAATCCGCACGGTTACTGGATCGTTTGATGAGATGCCCCACGACTCACAAACAAGTGATTCTGGTTCCTCCCGGTGGAGTGATTGCTCGTCAAAGCACGAACCTGTTGGCTATCGAGGATCAAACGGTTCTGACGGCACTTCGGTATATTCGTGAACATATCCATGAACGGATCAGCGTCGAAGACCTGATGGAAGTGATCCCCGTGAACAGACGTTTTCTGGAACGTCGGTTTCGTGAGCATCTCGGACGAACACCTCTTCAGGAAATCAGACGCGTCAGGATCGAGACCGCGAAAAAATTACTGTCTGAAACTGATCTGGCCATGCCCGCGATCGCCCGACGAAGCGGCTTTTCCAACGCTGAACGTCTGTCCAGCGTTTTCCACTCGATGACCGGAATGACCCCTACCCAATACCGTAGACAGTTCCGGTTGCATGACACCTGATCCGGACTATCGAATGACCTGTGTCCGCTGGGTGTGAGTGCTGGGTTGACCTTCCTTCGGACGAAGCAAAGTTATTTTCCGACCCCCGTACTCAGCCACGTACAGATTGCCCGTCCGTGTATCTTCCAGGATGTCCAACGGGTCAATGAAGCCCGTAAAACCATCTATCCCCGCGATCGTTTCAACCACGTCCCCCTTCTCGTCCAGACGAAGCACCAGAATATCTTTACCGTCGCTATACCGGGTGACCAACAGACACCCGTCGAGCGCACCACCGAACTGCTGACCTTTGAACTCGATCAGTCCGTTGGGTGAAAAGTTTTTTCCGAACACGTAAACCGGAGGCGTGTAGTTTGGTTCTGGCCTGGTTCCGACCGGGTAAGCTTCGACTTCCATCACGTCTTTGTCGGGTGTGGGATTGGCACCGTTCAACGCATACTCCCCACGGGTCGGATTCGGATGACCGTAGTATCGTCCGCGCTCGATTTTCAATAACACGTCATCCGTCGTCTGTTTCAGATCCCGTAGCGCGGGAGTTTTCCCGTCCGGGGAAGCGGGTGTATTTCCTTCGTTCCCGGCTGCGCCGTTAACCCCGGTATACAAGTGACCGTTCCGATGAAACAGAAGATCAAATCCTGACCGGACACCGGTGGCATAAACGGTCAACGGGGCTCCGGGCGCCGACGGGTCATAGGTTCCCCCTTCCTCGGTTTTCACGTCGATCGGAACCTGAGGCGGCGAAGCAACCACCTCCGACGACAACCGGAGCACTGCTGCTGACAACTTGCGCTCCGGTCGATAACCCCATTTTTTGTCCACATCCCCTACCGATGTATGAGAACCCTGCGTGAAGTAAAGGGCCCCGTCCGGACCAAACGCCATTTGGAAGTTGAGGTGATCCTTATAGGCTCGGGGCAACCCGACCAACACGTCCTGATAGGTTGACAATGAAGGTCCTGACAACCGAGATAGTTTTCCGGTCCAATCATCCGCCCCTTCGAGTCGTCCTTCGGGGGTCACCGCCATCTGTCCGTGATTGACCCACAAGATCGGATTCTCCGGGGTGGATCGCGGGTCGAACCCGATCCCGGTAATCAGCCGCGGGCCTTTCTCATGATGCAGGATGGTCATGATCGGGGCTTGCGGAAACAACGTTCCGTCGGGGTTGATCTGATACTTATAAATCACCCCGGCAAATGTCCCTGCATACAACATCCCGTCTGGACCCAACGCCAGAGAAGTAAAGGCATTCTGTTCAAGAGTCAGACCAGGAAGTTCGACCTTTTCAAACGAAACCGGAAACGATGAGACCCTAAAATCTCTGGCCGTACGAAATGACATCCGGTAAGGATGAAACGACGCCCCGCTGGTGTCTTTGAGTTGCTCCGTCACACGAAAAACATATTCGGTATCCGGATCAAGAGGATGGATCGGTTTCAGAATAATCGCATCGCCGGAACCGGTGGTGTTGGTGTGCGACGGAATGATCGAAGAATCGGATCTTCTTAGCAGTTCCACTCCCTGATCGAGCGTGCGAGGGTTTACCCCCGCACCGGTCGCGGGAATCGAAATCTCGGCCACAATTCCGGTCACCGGTGCGACATTCGATTCCTGATCGGCAGGACGAGTTCCGGTCACCCGAGGACGCGAGGCATCGGTTTCATGGATTTTCCGTTCCTGAAGTGCAAAACGCGCCATCACCACTGACAACCCCGCAGCCATGATGATGAGACCGACGACCGATAAACCAACAACCACGAATGAACGATTCATACCTTTGTTCATCGACTAGAGTGTATCGAAGATCCAACCAAAACAAGAAGCCCCACACACCCGACCCGAGGGAAGACCGGTGTGTGGGGCACACGGGAAGGCACGCCACGTTAATAGGATTAAATAATCCTTTGTTAATACCGTATCGAGGCCCCTGGTGTGTTTCAAGTCAAAGGACAAAAAAATCCCGTTCAAAATTGTCGCACCTGTTCCCCGACTCGTCATACCGAACGGGAGCTGGGATCATTCCTTTTTCTCATGGGTGACCACGACCTCGAACATCGCCGACAAAGGATCCTTTGCCAACAGACCGGGCGTACCGGGATTCTGACGGATCAGGTCTTTCAACGCGCCAAGAGGAACCATCGGAACCGAATCGGCCTGCGTTTCAGGACCAGCCAATGTCACACCGACCACCTTCCCGTCGCTCATCAAAGGTGCTCCCGGACGACGGGGATTTTTGCTTAACGATGCTATCCATTGGTCATGAGGACGACCGATTCTTCCCTGAATCGTATCCGGTTGAGGTTTAAAAAGATCTGGGTTGGAAATCGCGATACATTCCACCGGACCATCGGCAAAATCGTCCGCCAACCGAAGCGAAGCTGCCTGGATCCGACTCAGTCGTAGCAGCACCAACCCCGACTTCGGATCGGATTGCACGACTTTAGCCTCATCGGTTGTTCCCTGCGTAGACCGGACCGTAATATCCCAAGCCCCGTCCACCAATTCGTGACTCGTCACCAGTGTGTCCTGTGAAACAGCAAACGCGACTCCGAACCGAGTCACACGTTTTATCTCAGAAGAATTGGGGGACACTTCTGACGTTTCGTTTCTGTCTTTGGGACGTTGACGAGAAGGACGGGGTACCGCTGGGTCTTTTTTCGGATCGTCCGTCGGAACGGTCGTTGCGGGGGAAGTCGTCGAGGAAGCATTCTCCTTCTTCAGTAGTGATTCGATCGTCGGCAAATCCGGGGCAGAATCACCGACCGAAAGAAAGTCAGGTATCGGCATTCTGGGAGGCAATTCGAGTCGTTCCAGGATCTGATCACGCTCCTTGATCAGATCCGTTCGTTGATCATCAAGCTGATGGATCTGTTCCAGATGTCCACGAAGTACATAAGGATGATCAAAACCCCGACGTACGCGCATCTCGATTTCAGGCGTCTGACGGTTCAAAAGAGCCAGGTCCTGTTCCAACCGCTTGATCTTGTCTGAAACAAGATCGGCCTGAGACTGAACTTTTTTGTTGGAACTTATTTTTTCTTCATACGTCTGAACCGGAATCCATTGTCTTCCCCATCGAGCGAATCCGGGGACCTGACGCTCAAGAGACCGGGCATATTGCTGCGCGAATGCTTCGGTTTCGGTATAAAGCCGTGTTTTCCGGGTCTCAGGAGAGGCGTTCTCGAGCATGAACAACAACGCATTCAAAAGCGGTTCGTCGGGAACGGACGGGTTGGCAACCAGGTGGTCCTTCACGATTTTCAACGCACGAGGCTGAATGTTACCTTTGTATAAGACCCAAGCAGTATTGTGCACAATGACACGATCCTTGGGAAACAACGAATAGGCCTTTTCCATCATCCGGATTGCCTGTGGGGATTGACCCAATCGGTCATAGGCGATCCCCGCACCGTGATGTGCCCAGACATTTCGCGGGTCGATACGAATCATCTTCAGATACTCGTTCAGTGCTTCCTGGGTTTTACCGTCGTGGAGAAGGGTATTCGCTGTGGAAAGATCGGTTGGGGAGTTGTCCTGAGCCTGAACCCCGACCGTCACTCCCATAATCATCCAGAGGAGAACAACCGAGTTGATTCGGTTAATGATCATGTGAACTCCCGATCTGATCATGAAATCCATCTTCCTATCGTTATCGTTTCTTGGCAAAAAATGACATGAGATCCCTCGGTTCAAGGGTATTCAGGACATCCGACTTCTCCAGTCCGGCCCGACGAGCAACCGAAACACCCAGAATCATCTGATCGAGCTGATCGACCGAATGGGCATCGGTATTGATCGACAACATCACTCCCGCAGACCGGGCCGAACGCGCATTGATATCATTCAGATCCAGTCTTGGCCAGCCGGCGTTGATCTCCAACGCTACTCCCGCCTGTTTGGCAGATTCAAACACCCTGGACCAGTCAGGATGCAATCCCGATCGGGCGTTGATCAAACGACCCGTCGGGTGACCGATGATGTTTACGTAACGATGTTCGATCGCGCGGAGCAATCGGTTGGTGGCCTTTTCCCCGTCCTGTTTCAACGATACATGAGGCGATGCGATCACAAAATCCAGTTCTGATAGAACCGCGTCCTCATAATCCAGACTCCCGTCGGACAGGATATCGACCTCACAACCGGCTAACACGCGGATCCCACGGGTTCGCTCAGCGATCGCGCGGATCTGCTTCACATGGGCCAAAAGTCGTTCGACCGACAACCCGTTGGCAATCACCTGACTTTTGGAATGATCGGTGATTCCGAGGGTCTTATATCCGAGTCGAAGAGCGGCTTCGACCATCTGTTCGATGCTGTTCTGCCCGTCCGAAGCGGTGGTGTGCGTGTGTAGGTCCGCCACGATGTCCGAAAGTTCGATCAGTTTGGGTAATCGGTTGTTTTGTGCCAGCTCGATTTCACCTCGGTCTTCTCGGAGTTCCGGTTCGATGTAGCTCAACCCCAACGCCGAGTAAATCTCCGGTTCCGATTTTGATGCAACCGGTTTTGCTTCAGGGGGTTTACCCGTCTGTTTGTCGGATTTGTCATAATCCTCGATCCGATACAATCCCCATTCGTTGAGGGTCATGCCTTGGGTTTGCGCGATCGAACGGAGCTTGACATTGTGTTCTTTTGAACCGGTGAAATACTGAAGCGCTGCCCCGAAATGATCGTCCGGAACGATCCGAAGATCCACCTGCAGTCCGGACGCGGTCAACACCGAAGCTTTGGTCTGACCTCGTCCGAGAACGCGCGTCACCTGAGGGAACCGAGTAAACGCTTCGGTGACGTCTGATCCGGAATGATCGGACTGTTTTAAAGAAGCCAGAATATCCACATCTCCGATCGTTTCTTTCCATCGACGAAGGCTACCGGCGATCTGCGCGCGTTTCACGCCCGGTATCGAACGAACCTGCTTTAGAATCTGCCCGGCTATGTCTAGCGCTTCGACAAGACCTTTTCGACCGCCCGAAGCGGATAACAACTCAATCCCTTCACGGATCGATTGAAGTTTTTTGGCGCCGATCCCTTTGAGTCCTTCGAGCTTTCCGGATTCTAAAGCCACTTTCAGTTCGTCCAGACTCGTGATCCCACGTTGTTTCCAGAACAACGCGATCGTTTTGGGACCCAGAGATGGGACCTGAAGCATCGGAATCAAACCCGCGGGGATGCTGGTTTTGAGCTCTTCCACGTCGGGAGAAACACCGGTCCGAATATAATCCTCGATGATCTTACGGGACGATTTTCCGATCCCTTCCATTCGCGAAATAGACCCGTCTTCGACCGCTTGACGGATGTCGTCCGGCATCTCTTCCAACAATCGTGCGACTTTGGTGAACGCGATCGATTTGAAGACCGGCTCACCTTTAATTTCCATCACCGCAGCTGCGGTGCGAAAGAGTTCAGCTAATTCAGAATTGGTGGACATGATCATCCGAATGGTAACCGTACCCGCACGACGGTTCACCTTCGAATGAATCGTACGAGCGGATGTGTTCCCCAATAGATACGCTGGTGTTGCGCGTTTGTTGCGGATATTCGTATTTGGGCTTCGATTCTGACCTGAAAACGGAGAAAAAATCATGAAATGACGCTCGGAGGTGATGCGCGTGCGCGTCTGCGACACCTCACGGAATGATTCGCAACGGTCGGCGAATTGACGCGGCCCGACTCTCGTCGTAAACAGGATTCACCCGGGAGGTTCTGGTATGTCGTCATTCGTTCATCTTCACGTTCACACCCATTATTCGATGTTGGACGGGGCCTGTCGGATCCCGGATTTGGTCCAACGGACCAAATCGCTGGGTATGGACGCATTGGCGATCAGCGACCACGGAGTGATGCACGGAGCCATCGAGTTTTATAACACCTGCAAAGCGCACGGTATTAAGCCATTGATCGGTATCGAAGCCTACATGGCGCCGGGAGATCGTCGAGAACGGTCCTCTCCGACCGGGAATCCCGGCGATGCTGCCTTTCATCTATTGTTGCTTGCGCAGAATCGGGAAGGGTATCACAATCTCCTGAAACTCACTTCGCTGAGCTACCGAGAGGGTTTTTACTACAAACCCCGGATCGACAAGGAAGTTTTGCGTCAGTATTCCAAAGGATTGATCGCTACCAGTGCCTGTCTCGGCGGTGAAATCGCCAGTGCCTTTCTGAAGCGCAACATGGCCGAGGCCAAACGAGTAGCCGAAACCTATCTGGAAATCTTCGGTCCGGATCGTTTTTACATCGAAGTCCAAAAGCACATCAAAGAACAGGATCAGGTCAACCCGGAACTGGCCGAACTGGCCAGAAAGCTGGGGGTCGGGCTTGTCGGGACCAATGACGTGCATTTTCTGACAGCAGAAGATCATTACGCCCACGACTGTCTTTGTTGCATCTCCACGGGGCGTCTGATCACGGATGAAAACCGGATGAAGTATCCGACCGAACTGTACTTGAAATCACCCGAGGAAATGTCCAAGGCGTTGGTCGGGTTTCCCGAAGCCATCGAAAACACCGTCCGTATCGCACGGATGTGTGATCTGGATCTGGATTTTTCCCGACGGTATGCACCGGTTTACCGTGTTCCCCCTGACAAACTCGATCCTGAGCTATCTCTTCCCAGTTGTCCGGTGCCCCTCGAATCGCTCAAAGACGACGAACGATACCTTCGTCAGTTGTGTGAAAAGGGATTGGAATGGCGATACGGCACGAGAGACGTCCGCAGGGAAATCCGCGACCGCATGGAGTACGAACTGAAAATAATCTGTATGAAACAGTTCTGCTCCTATTTTCTGATCGTCTGGGATTTCTGCAATTACGCGCGGGATCACGGCATTCCGGTCGGGGCCCGAGGTTCGGGGGTTGGAACAATGGTCGGATACCTGTTGGGGTTGTGTAACGTCGATCCGATCCGGTACTCGCTGCTTTTTGAACGATTCATGGATCCTTCTCGAAACGAGATGCCTGACATCGATATCGACATCTGCCAGGACGGTCGTCAGAAAGTGATCGACTACGTACGACAGAAGTACGGGCACGTGGCCCAGATCGTCACATTCGGAACCCTAGCTGCCAAAGCCGCCTGCAAGGATGTCGGAAGGGTCATGGGCGTTCCCCTTCCCGAGATCGACGCGTTGACCAAGCTGATTCCGGGAACTCCCGGAATGACGCTCGACAAAGCTATCGCGCAGGTACCCGATCTGAAACAGATGATCGAATCCAAACCTCACATCAAGAAGGTGGTGGAGGTTGCTAGGCGTCTAGAGGGGTTGTGTCGCAACACGGGGGTTCATGCCGCAGGGGTCATCATTGCTGACCAACCCTTGGACGACGTGATCCCCTTGTGCAAGGACAAGGACAACAACGTTCTGACGCAGTTCGAAGGTCCCGTGGCTGAAAAATGCGGGATGCTGAAAATGGATTTTCTGGGATTGCGCACACTCAGCGTGCTGACCCGATCCGTCGAGCTGGTCAGACAGACCAAAGGTATCGACATCGATATTGAAAAGATTGATATCACGGACCGACGAGTCTTTGACCTGTTTTGTCGTGGCGAGACCAAGGGCGTATTTCAGTTCGAATCCGGTGGTATGCAGGATCTGCTGATGAAGATGCGACCCGACCGTCTCGAGGACCTGATCGCTGCCAACGCGCTGTACCGCCCCGGACCGATGGAACTGATCCCCCTCTATTGCAACCGCAAACACGGATTGGAACCGGTGCCTCAGGTTCATCCGATCATGGACAACATTCTCAAGGAGACCTACGGAATCATGGTCTACCAGGAACAGGTCATGCAGATCTTCAATCAACTAGGAGGGATCGAGCTTGCCAACGCCTACAAGCTGATCAAGGCGATCAGCAAAAAGATGACCGATGTGATCGCCAAGTTCCAGCCCGATTTCATCAAAGGGACGATGGAGAAAGGGGTCAGCGAGGAAAAGGCCCGTGAAATTTTCGACCTGATTCTGAAGTTCGGGGGGTACGGGTTCAACAAATCCCATTCCACGCGATACGCGTTCGTCGCGTTCCAGACCGCATACATGAAAACGTATCATCCGGTCGAATACATGTCGGCGCTGCTGACCTACGAAATGGGATCAACGGACAAGATCGTCGAATACATCGATGAAGCCAAACGAATGAGGATCAATGTGCTTCCCCCCGATGTCAATGTTTCCGACAAGGTCTTCACCCCGGTTTATGACAAGAAATCGTCCAAACATCGGTCAAGCGAGCAGACGATCCGATTCGGCCTGTGCGCGGTCCGGGGGGTGGGGGAAAAGGCTGTCGAAAGCATTATCGAAGAAAGGCAAAAGAACGGGGAGTTCCGGAACATCTATGATTTCTGCGAACGGGTCGATACACGTGCGGTTCAGAAATCAACGATCGAAGCACTGATTCGTTGTGGCGCTTTTACTTCGATGAAGGCTGCTAGGTCTCAATTGTTGAATGTGCTCGATGCGGCTTTTGAAGCGGGTCAGCGACAGCAGAATGATCGTCGGTCTGGGCAAATCGCCCTTTTCGGGACGCCTGATCCCGGTTCCTCGTCCGGTCCGACCGATATTGCTTTACCCGATCTTGCCGAGTTCGAACCGGCTGAACTTTTAAAAATGGAAAAGGAACTGCTGGGATTTTACATCACATCTCACCCTCTGACCCACCATCAACGACTGGTGGAGCAATACACCACCGCTAGTACCCGGGAAGCCATGAATTGCTCCGAAGGTACTGAAGTCACCATCGGTGGGATGCTGGCTTCGGTCAAAACTCGCGTTGCCAAGACGGGACGCTCAGTCGGCCAACGGTGGGCCATTCTCGAAATCGAAGACCTTGAAGGAAAAATCGAGGGGATGCTCTTTGCCGAAGGTTTTGCCAGCCTCAACGAAAAATACCCCGATCTTCTCAAAGCCGAATCGATCTGCTTCGTCAAAGGCAAAATCGACCGGAAACGCGAAACGCCCTGTTTGATCGTCAGCGACGTCATTCCCATCCACGAAGCCATTTCACGTCTGACCACTGCGGTGTTGATCAAACTCGATCCGACCCGACACAACACGCAAGTCATCTCGGCTGTCAAGCCCATCCTCGGTCAGTTCAAAGGGAACATCGACGTGTATGCCCAGTTGCTCGACCAGGAATCCCGAAAGGTCACGCTCCGGTTCTCGAACGAGTATCGGATCAAACCCGGTCAGGAATTAATCGATCATCTAGAACAACTGCTCGGCAGGGGGTCGATTGATATCATCGGTGAAGGTCGAAAACGACTCAAACGACTCGAACAGCAGAAACTCTTCCGAGAACAATCGGTCGAAGAAACCGCCGTTAATTCGGAAGACGCTGCCTTAGCCGCGATGGATGCGGACATGGACTGACCGGACGGTCTGCGTCCTTGCGGGCAGTTTCAGGTCGAAATGAGCTTATCATTCCAGGAACGGGTTATTGTTCTTCCCCCGAAGCATCAATGAATACGTCCATCTGTTGACCGACATAGATCGGGAAATCGGGGTTTTCGATACGATAGATCACCTGTAGCACACGCGTGTCCACGCGTTCGGTGCTTTCGCCGGTGAGAGAGCGTTTGGGCACGACATACGGTTCGATGCGAACAAAGGTCAGACGGGTTTTGAGCTTGCTGTTGCCACGAAGGCTTCCGACGGCAGGGGCGCCGGGGACCAACCGCCAGGCGTCGTTTTCGTCAATATCCACTCGGACGTTCATTTGATCGGTATTGCCCAGGAGCATCAGAGGTTGATTGAGGATTCCGGTTTGGGCGTATTCGCCTTGGTGGATTTTGACCTGCAGGATTTTGCCGTCGACCGGAGCGCGGACGGTGCGTCTTTCCCACTCGATTTTGAGGGCTTGGACTTCCGCTTTGGCGCTATCAAGGTCGGCCTGGGCGATTTGGATCTCCGGCGCCCATATTCCTGCTTTGATGCGGTCAAGGTCAGCCTGGGCACCCTGGACTTGTGCTTTAGCGATATCCACGGCAAAGACCGCACGGTTGAACTCGTCTTCTCCGACGGCGTTTCGTTCACGTAGTAGACGAAGGCGTCGTAATTGATCCTCACGGTCAGCGAGATTGGCTTGGGCTTCCCGGAGCTTGGCTTCGGCTGGGGGAATGTCTTCCGGACGGGGGCTTTCTTTGAGCTTGAGGAGTCGGGTTTCCGCGGCCCGAACCGCTGCTTCGCGGGAAATTAGTTGTGCTGCCAGATCGCGGGTTTCGACGCTGAACAGGGGTTGACCGGCTTTGACCTGGTCTCCCACCTTAACGTAAACCCGTTCAACCACGCCTGGAACGACCGAACTGATCTGAATATTCTCGGTTTGCGCTTCGACCAAACCCGCACCTGCAATCTGCTGGCGAAAATCGCTGGTCGGGGGCGACGCGACCGGCTGGGCCGGCGGAAGCTCTTTCTGGGACGCACGTACCGTATAAATCGCGAACGCAACGCCCAACAATGCTATTGCCGGAAGTACATATTTACGAATCATCTTCTATTTCCTTTCATATTCGGTTTCACTGAACCGAAGTGATACTCGATGTTCCAACGGATCGTTTCTTGTCCTCGATACTTTCGATGTGACCGTCGTCCATGCGCGCGATCCGGTCGGCAAACTCAAAAATTCGTGCATCATGGGTCACGACAACCAGTGCCCGGTCTTCTCCCACAGCCACTTCCCTGAACAATTCCATGACCCGATGTCCGGTTTCATGATCCAGTGCGCTGGTCGGTTCGTCACAGACGATCAGTTTAGGGTCGTGCACCAGTGCCCGGGCGATCGCTACCCGTTGTTGTTGTCCTCCCGACAACTGAGAAGGGAGGGACTTCCAACGATCGCCCAATCCGACCCTGGCCAACACGTCCTTGGCTTTGCTGATTGCCCGAGAACGCGAATGACCGTTGATCAGCAACGGGACTGCCACATTTTCCGCAGCCGACAGCGTCGGAAGCAGATTAAACGATTGGAACACGAATCCGATGGTTTTGCCTCTCCATCGGGTTCGCTCTCTGCCTGACATTTGCATGTAATCGTGCCCGAAGACCCGACACTCTCCGCCGTCACGATCCAGAATACCGGCGATTACGCTGATCAGTGTCGTCTTCCCGCACCCCGACGGTCCCACCAGCATCAAGAGCTCACCCACCCCGATCGAAATATCCACACCTCTGAGGGCATGAACCTTTGCGTCTCCCTTGCCATACGACTTTGTTACACCCCGGCATTCCACCGCCAGGTTTGTCTTTGTCGAAACCGGTTTCATAACTGTACCTTGCATTAAGCGGTCTGCTTCAGTTGGTTCAATACGTCTATCCTCACGTTGCAGGTCATTTGAACACCGTTGCGGGGTCTAGGCGGATCACCGTCCGCATGCTCATCATTGCGCTCAACCAGCTGATCATGAGAATCAACACCAAAGACCCCCCGAATAGAACCGGTGGGATCTCAAAAAGGATCTGGTCACTGTCTCTTACCAGATAGCCGAACCCCGAAGCCAGTCCCATACCCAGTGCCCATCCCATCAGACCGGCGACCGTGGCCTGCAGTATGACCATCTGCACCAGACGCGAGGCGCCTGATCCCATGGCTTTGAGGATCGCGAAATACCGGAGATTGTCGGTCACAAAGTTGTAAAACATTTGACCGGCGATCCCGACACCGATCACCACCCCGAACAAGACCGTGATCCCGAAAAAGACCCCGAATCCGCCTTCGAACACGAAAAAGTTCCACGTCTTGTCCTGAAACTCCTGAGGGGTCATGGCCAACATCCCGGTGGCGGATTTGATGTCCTGACAGAGCTGACGGACATCCACACCTTCGTTCGGGGCTGCCAGAATAAAACTGGTTCGGCGACGTTCGGCCGGGGCGAACTTGATCGCCCGGTTAAAGGTCGTAAAGACGGTGGCTTCTCCCTGAAGTTGCAGCAACGTTTTGCAGATCCCCACGATAGTCGCACGCTGATCGTTCAGCTCGATCGTCTCGCCCACACGGATCGGACGACGGGGCGAGTTCGGGTCTGACGGGTTCTCTCGGACCGCAAACATCGTCTGGGCCGTCCGCTGGTCGATGATGATACTGTCGGACATACGCAGGTTTTCGACAGTCCCTTCGATCATGTTCGAAGGATGAGGTCCGCCGATCAGCGAAGCGTCGTCGATCCCCACCACTGAACAGGTTTCACCCCGACCGTCCGGCAATCGGGCACGCAGGTTTCCGTTGTAATACGGAATCGCCCAGGCCACACCGGGCACGCTTCGAACGCGTAAAAGCATGTTATCGAGCATCGGACGCGAATCTCCGATGAAACGGACGTCCGGGTCTGCGACCCACAATCGGGCTTCGGGAACTCTCGCCAGCGCACTAGAGGTCAACGACAGAAACCCAAAAAATATCCCCATCTGCTGCACAATCAGCAGCGAGGCAAAGCAAAGCCCCGAAATGATTCCGAGGTACTTGGCCCGATCTCCGATCAACATCTTCAATGCCAGAAGATTCATCCATCACCCTTTTCCACGCCCGCTTGAGATAATCTCGTCGGTTGCGTCATTTGAACACGATCGCAGGCTCCAGTCGGATTACTCGGATCATCCCCAACAGTCCGGCCAACAGGCAGCAACACACGACACCCGCCCCGGCCAAAAGCGGGATCGACCAGCTCATCTCGAAGGCCAATCCGCTTCCACTAAGGAGCTGACCACTTAACGCTGCCGAGCCGACCCCGATCCCGTATCCCATTGCCGACACCACCAGCGTCTGGATGGTCAACATTCCGACCGCACGTGCGTTGCTCATACCCATCGCCTTCAGAGACCCAAAGTGCTTCAGGTTATCCAGAACGAACGTGTAAAACGTCTGACCGGCCACTAGCAGACCAATGACGACGCCCAGTGCGATCGTTATACCGAAATTGATCAGAATTCCGGTTTCTCTCAAAATCCAGTCCCGGGTGACGGTTTCGAACTCCTCGGAGGTGAGGGCTTTGATGCCTCGAAGGTGTTCGATCCGTTGACGCACCAGAGTCGGGTCTGCCCCGGGTTTCAGGCCTACCATGATGTAATTCAGGCTTCGACGTTGATCCGAACGCAAGAACTTAGCCCGACTGTAGGTGGTATAAAAAATCGGTTCCCAAAAAAAACTCCTTGGTCGCGCGGTAGCTTCCCACCACGACGACTTCTTTGTCGTTCAGACTCAGACGATCTCCGACACGCATCGGACGGGGTCCTGCCGGATCTCTTTTGAGCATCAGAGGCCCGTCGGCTAGATCGGCGTTCATCAGGACGGCTTTGTCCTGACGCAGGTCTGATAACTGTCCTTCCACCATGACCGGAGGGGCGCCGATCAGTGTCGCGTCATCCAGACCAATGACCCGGACATTTCTTTGCGTACCGTCTGGGAAAATGGCATTGAAAAAGTTCATGTAAACCGGAACTGCCCATGCGACGCCTTCAACACCCCGGACACGTCCGAGCTGGGTTTCGATCATCGGTTTCAGATCGATGGTGAACTCGACCTGACGGTCCATCACCCACAAATCGACGTTAGCGTTATCCCGGATCCAGGAACCGGTCTGACGTGCGTAACCATTGAAAATCGATGCTTGCTGGGTGATCAGCAACGACGCGAACGCGATCCCGACCACCAGCGCGGCATATTTCGTGCGGTCACCGATGAGCATTTTGAGTGCCGTCAGAAGCATACAGGTTTTCACGAACTCGGTTCGTTGTTGCACATTCCCCGGATCAGAACATCCAGCATCGTCCGAGCGCGGACCTCGAAGTCTTCCAATTGAATCCAAGGATTGCTTTTCATTGTGATTTCGATAGCCACGGTCCCGTGCACACCCGCCCAGAGGGTTTGGCAGATCAGGGACAGGTCGCGGTATTCCGGTCTGATCCGACCTTGTTGTAAAGCGTCTTGCACGGCGTGTTCCAAAATGGCATACCCGTCGCAGGTCGGGTCGCCACGTTCTTTCAAATCGTCGGCGGTTGGGGGCGCATGACGTCGCATGAACATCAACTGGTATTGCTCCGGGTGCTCAACCCCGAACTTCATGTAAGCCATCCCGATGGCGCGGATTTTTTGGACCGGATCGTCGATCCGTCCGATCGATGCTTCAGCCGCGTGAAGGGCTGCGAAATCCTCCCGACAAATCTCTTGCAACAAGGATTCCTTGTCGGGGAAATGAAGGTAAATAACGGTAGGGGAGTATTCGATGGCTTCGGCGATTTTTCGGATGGAGGTGTTTTCGATTCCCTGTTCGACGAATAACTTCCTGGCGGCGGTCATGATTTTCCGCCGGAGTTCTTCTTTTTCACGTTCTTTACGTTCGACAATTCCCACGATCGTCACCGTTTGGGGTTTCGGTTATTGAAAATAGGGGAGACGGAACCGGACGGGGTGGTCCAGGACGAAAAGTCCTTTCATGTCCCGCCTCCTGGTTAACAATACTATTTAACTTAACACCGTTTTTCAAGTGAATTTTGTTTTATTGATGACAGACGTTTTTCAGCTTTTGAACACGATCGCCGGTTCCAGACGAATGACTTTGAGGATGGCCAACAATGCACTGAGGATACAGATCAGGAGGATCGCAGCTCCGCCTCCTGCCAGAACCCACCAGGGCATGAAAAACGCCAGTTCGGTTTCTCCCGCACTTCGACCCATCCATGCGGCTGCCCCCGCCCCTAGCCCGTAACCGATCAAACCCACCGTCAGACTTTGAAGTAAAATCATTCGCAACAACAATCCGCTACTCGCGCCCATGGCTTTTAAGGACCCGAAGTGTTTCAGGTTGTCCTGCGCGAACTGGTAAAATAGTAACCCGGAAATGGCTGTTCCCACGACGAATCCCAACACCACTGAAATCCCAAAATTGATCGGAATTCCGGTATTGGCCATGAAATACATGACCGTTTTGCCTTTGAACGTGTCAAAAAAACCCCCGGGAACGTCCGATGCCCGTTGGGCCAAGACTTGCAAACCCGTTTCCCCCTCGGATTCGTTCCGCCAGATCGTTCACCCGGACCCCGTCCTGGGCTTTGACCAGGACAAAGCTCAAGAGCTTTCGTTCTCGTGGGGCGAAGTTGGTGGCGCGGGAATAGGTCGTGTAGATCACCGGTTGGCTTTGAAAAGTTGGGGTCACCCGGCAAACACCCACGACGACTGCCCTTCGGTCGTTCAGTTCGAGCGTATCTCCGATTACCAACGGGGTTCGTTTCCCGTCAGGCCTGACTTTGGCTAATTTTCCCGACGCCCCGACGGTATCGACAATGATTCCCTCGGACCGACGAAGGTCTTCGACACGTCCGAGGTTTCCGTTGGCGTCGGGAACCATTTCGGGAGGGGCACCGACCATCGAAGCATCGTCGATCCCGATGACGTTGCAGTTCTGGAACGTTCCGTCCGCCAAACGGGCTTTGATTTGTCCCTTGTACAACGGAACCGCCCAACCGACCCCTTCGATCCCTCGGACACGCAACAACTGGGTATCCTGCAACGGTTTAATGTCGTCCACGAACTGCACCTTGCTGTCCATCACCCACAGGTCGGGTTCTGACGTGTCGGTCAGAAATCCGAAGGTACGGGCCATGAGACCGCAAAAAATCGACATCTGTTGAATGATCAGAAAAGACGCAATGAATAGGCCGAAGATCATCCCCACGTACTTAGCCCGCTCACCGGTCAGCATATTCCAAGCGATCCAGTTCATTCCCGTGTCCTTTCCTAGTAGTTTTGAGCAGGATTGATCGATTTTACAGTATAGACCTGAAGGGGTTTCTGATCGTTGGTTCGGGATAAAAAGATCTTCTGTAGCCAAACCCTTGTCAGAAACGCCTTCAGACTCGACACTGACATTGCCATGAAGGTGTTGATCGTCGCCAATCTTGTCAAACCCAAGGTCAAACCGGCCGTTGAGCAACTGGTCCCCTGGTTGCAAAGACGAGCGGAATTGATCGGAGTCGAATCCGATGACGAATATGATCTTTCCGAGGCGGACGTGGATCTGATCGTTGTCCTCGGGGGGGACGGTACGTTGTTATCGGTTGCACGTCGTCTCAAGGGCAGGCAACTACCGGTGATGGGATTTAATTTCGGACGATTGGGTTTTTTGTCACAGTTTTCCCCCAACCAGCTTCCGGACGTGATCGAACAGGCGATATCAGATCAGTTGCCCCGATCGTACCGACTGATGCTCGAAGCCTCGATCATCGCCGCAGAGCATGAAATTGATCTGTTGGATGTCCAAGCCGTCCGATCCGTAAGAAAATATCACGCGATCGGTCTGAATGATGCCGTTGTTACTGCAGGACCCCCTTTTCGGATGATCGAGCTGCAGGTCGGAACGGACCGGGATGCCGGGGTACGGTATTTTGGGGACGGGTTGATCGTCTGCACGGCCAGCGGTTCGACCGCTTACAACATCTCGGCAGGGGGACCGATCCTGAGTCCGGGATTGTCCGCCATGTGCATCACTCCTCTTTGTCCGCACAGTCTGAGCTTCAGACCGGTGGTGGTCAACGCCAATCAGGTCATTACCCTCAAAGCTAAGCGGGTTAACCCCGGTTCGGACCTGGTGGTAGACGGGCAAGCTTCGTGCCACCTGAAAAAAGGAGACCGAATTGTTATCCGAAAGGCGGAGAACGATCTGATCCTGCTCGAGAATCCGCACGCTTCGGAATGGCAGGCGTTGGGTGAGAAATTGAACTGGGCCAGTATTCCGAATTACAACTGGAAATAATGTTTGACGATTTTCACAAAATCCTGGAAGAGATCCGACAAATCCCCGAACCGGAAAAGGTGGCGGCTGCGCAGACGGCGTTTGTGACCTGGTGTATTGCCAAGGTGGTTTATTACGTGGTCGCCGGATTGGTCACTTGGGCGTTGGGTAGACGAATCGTACAGGGACTCTTTGCCGCCTGGCGAGAGGCCCGACGTTCTGCAGCTTCGGGTCAATGACAACTACGATTCTTTATCATGATCCTCGACTGGATGTATGAGAACTTCGGTCTGGTAGAATACCTGCTTTGCATCGAACTGGTGGTGCTGGTATCAGCCGGAGTGTTTTATCAGATCGCCAAGCTCATCGCCCGTCAGGACCGTCGGGACCCGCTGGTGAAGTTTTATCGTGTTTTTTGGCAAGCGTTTGCTTCACCCGTGTCGTCCGTACGGGAACTGGACCTGCTTCAGATCCAAGCCATGGCCCGGGCGCAAGGTATTGTCCTAGCAGGGGATCTGGATGCCAAACAACTGAATCAGCTCGATGCCCCGGACCTTTCCGGTCTAGAGCCAATATCCGATCCACCCCCTTCTGCGTCATCGTCGAGCTCTCCGACCAATGAAAACGGCTCCCGGGTACGAAGCATCGGACGAACCAGTTCTGAGGTCGCTGAACGGTTGGGGTTGAAGAAGGAATCCGAATCCCGTGAGGCACGGTTCGCACACCAGCAGAAGCATAAACGTGTTTCCGGATCCGGTAAGCCGGTCAGTCCGACATTAGAAACGTCCGATGACGATCAACCGATCCGGGTGGTGCGTGAACCGGAATCGGAGCGGACTTCATCGACGCGATCTTCGTCCGATACTTCTCCGACCGTTTCCGGACGGTGTCATGTCCGGATCGAACCTTTTCAACCCTGCAATCAGGTCCGAGGGTACGAACAGGGAGAAGTCGTGATCCAAGTCGTCCACGCGCCGGAAGACGGACAAGCCAACGGGGTTATCATTGACCTGTTGTCCAGACGAATCGGTGTGAGGCCTTATCAGATTGTTCTGATCGGGGGGCATTACAAAATCCGGAAGGTGTTTCAGGTATCGGGTCTGGACCAATCAACGCTTGATCAACGATTACAACAATCATCCTCCTGAGTTGACAGGCGAATCCGAGTCGGGGTCGAATCGTCGTTCGTACAGAAGGGGATGAATCGTTTTCTGATTCCCGACATATCCCTCCCCGATCTGCACTGCCAAAGTGACATGAATCGGGCGTTGACGTGTATCCTCGGAATGTGCAAAAATTGCGCACGGAGCAATTCGTCCCGTATTATAAACTCATTACAAAGAGGGATCATGCCACACTGCTCGAAATCACTAGTTGTCGTATTGGCAACCGTTTTAGGGATTGGAACTGTTCATGCAGCCGAGAGTTACGAAGAAAAAGCGTCTCGGTTGATCGATCGAGGATTGGCCTATCTTCGATCTCAGCAACAACCGGACGGGAGCTGG
>BPJO01000021.1 GCA_026004655.1 Phycisphaerae bacterium | reverse complement strand
GTTTTGGACGTTTCGATATCAAGACGGACCTTACTCCCGAAGAGCGTGCCCAACTGCCTCAACCCGTTCAAACCCTTCTAGACACCTATCTGGGTGTTAACGAGTCTAACACCACCGAATATTTTCACGACGCCCAGGTCGCGATCGAAGCCGTGCTGAATCTGTTTTCTCTTGGTTACTGCACGCTCGAACACAGATCGTTGGCAGAAAAACTCTACTTCGGTATCAGTTCCAAGATCCTGAACATCGTCCGAAAGATGGAATATGTCCCCGAAGAATTTGAAGGGCTTGAAGCGACCCTGTCCGACACCTATTTCTGCAATTTCAGTCTGTTTCAATCGATGCCCGACTCTTGGGCAATTGATCACCTGTTCCCGATCATGCCGATCCATCGGTTGAACGAAGCCCCCAACTGTCGCGGAATCTTGGCAGACATCACCTGTGATTCGGACGGAAAGGTGGATCATTTTATCGACAAACGCGATATCAAAAACGTCCTCGAACTGCATCCATACAACGGGCAGGATTATTACATCGGTGCGTTTCTGGTCGGCGCCTATCAGGAAATCCTTGGGGACTTACACAATCTCTTGGGAGACACCCACGCGGTCCACATCACCGTGGATGATGCAGGGTCTTATAGCGTAGACGAAGTTATCAAAGGTGATACCGTCCGAGAGGTACTGAATTACGTGCAGTATTCCGGGGACGAGCTTCTCCGTGCCATGCGCAAGACCGTCGAAAAAGGGGTCAAAGACCAGAAATTGAGTCTGGAAGAATCTCGTCTGCTGTTGCGCTTTTACGAGGACGGGGCTGGACGGATACACCTATTTGGAGTAGCCGATTTAGGATATCTTTAGGTCCTCGGGACAACCTGCCCGGGATAATTGATTCGACATGATCTCGTTTCAGTGCCCAAAATGTCACAAGTCATTTCAGGTTCCTGACAGCTACGCCGGGAAAAAAGCGCGTTGTAAAGCCTGTCGTGAAGAATTGCGTATTCCCCAAGCACAGGTCCCGGAGATCTCAGCCGCACCAAAACCATCGATTCGGGTGCGGCGGCTGATCGCCGACGCAGAATCGATGAGCAAGACCTTCGCCAATCATCCGATGATCCGCATCGAATCGACCGAGGGGGATCCGCCCGAAAAATATCATATCTGCTTTAATATCAAAGGGTTGGAACGTGATTCGCGCGGACGTGTTCTGGAAAGATCGTCGCACCGGGTAGAAGTTCAGCTCGGGGCCGATTACCCGCGACTCCCCCCCGTTTGCCGAATGCTTACCCCCATTTTTCACCCGAACATCAATGATGCATACATTTGTATCGGGGATCACTGGACAGCCGGCGAGCGTTTAATCGATCTGATCACACGGATTGCGGAAATGATCGCTTACCAGGCGTATAACATCCGAAGCCCCCTCGACGGTGAAGCGGCGATGTGGGCAGACCTTAACGCTCAACGCCTCCCGATCGATCCCCGACCAATCTCATTCTGACAAAATCTGCAATTTCCACCGCACTTTGCTGCAATCCAATTTAGTTTTTATATACTGCTTCCTCAGCGGAAGAGAAAGTATTGTTCGATGAAATATCTGTTTCTCTTGATTCTAGCGGGTCTTGTCGTTCTAAGCGTTCTGACCTGGAGGTCTTTACCCGAATCTTTATCTCCGGTCCCCGTCCTCTACTGGGTAACAGACGCCAATCCCGCCCGTGAAGACCAGATCCATCTGTTTCATCTCTGGCAGGTGAAAAACGGTTATACGACGTCCATACAATTAGAAAGTGCCGAGGAAACCGAACGCTTTTTGCAAAACCAGGGGCGATTTTTTCGTCGTTCTTTGTTGGAAATCAATCCCGATCTTCAATCACCCCGGTCGGCCAACTATCCTCTGACCATTACCCTTCCCCAAGCCGAACTCCGACTGGACACGGCCAACGCCGATGTCACCAAACGAATCATCCAAGGCGTCAGCAACGTCGGTGGAGATATCATGGATATGTGGTCCGGACTGCACATGTGGCAGATGCAGGGAATGGGCCTGTTACGAGATGTGACCGAAGACGCCAAACGCCTTAACTTCGGTCCCGACAGAACTTACGGTGCGATTCTCCCTGAAATTGCGATTCCCGATTCCCAGGGACGCTGGCATCAATATCAGTTCCCCTGCAACGTGGTCTCTAGTGCCTATTTTGTGAATCTGGAACAGATCAAAAAAGCCGGCATGCCCCCCCCGCCTCGGACATGGACCATCGCAGAGTTCGAAGCCTATGGGAGCGAATATGTCAAACGCGCCAATCAAGGTCTAGATCGTCCGCGGTACTTTTTGATCAACGGGATTGATAATCAAATCCTTCGACGAAGTTTCGGAGCTTCGGAACTGAATGAAACCATGACCGCTTGCACGATCGACGACCCACGCAACGTCCAGGCCATGAAGACGTATCTGAGGTGGCAGAACGATCTGAAGATCATTCCCAGTGCGGTTGATCGGGCCGGATTTGCGACCGATTCCGGTTACGGGGGACAGGACGCCCAACTTTTCAACGCGGGTAACTACGCCATGCTCTTTACCGGTCGATACTTACTGATCCAGTTTCGTAAGTTTAACTTAGACCGTGTCCGGTCGGGCAAACCACCCATGGAACTGGGATTTTCTGAACCCCCGTACAACGTTTTTCCTAACACCAACATAGGTACCCGGGCCGCAGCCGTTTATTCAGGAGGAAAACACCAGGATTTGTCTGTGTTGTTTCTGTCTTATCTGGCTAGCGAAGATTACAACATGCAGATCGTTTATGACGCAGACTCTCTTCCTCCCAACCCGGTCTATACCCGAACAAAGGATTATCTGACCCCCGATCCCGATCCATCGAGAGGTGTTTATCCCCAGACGGAGTACGCCGTTCATGGCCCTTTTGCGGAAATTACCCAGACCATCGCCGTGGCAAACAACCACAGCCCGTTCATCCTACAGGCCGTTGTTATGCGTGAAATCGGGTATGCCGACGACGCCATCATTAACGGCGTATTATCCCCGGAACAAGCCTACGCCAATGCCGCCCGACGGGTGAATACTGAAATCGCTCTGAACCTGACCGAGAATCCCCGACTTAAACCTCTCTATGACCGGAAAATCGAACAGCAAAAGCAGATCGATGATATGAAAGAAGCGATTTTGCGTTTTCAGTCGCAGAATCCGGATACGGCTGTTCCTGCTGAGTTGCGTATTCCGTTGAATCTGATCGACAACCCTTTCCATCGCGCTTATTACAGAAAAATAGGTTGGATAAAAGAATGACCCTGATGCAGACCCCGAAAGGACCGACTCCTATACCCACGCCGGGACCTACTCCGGGCATCCATCCGGAACTGAGTCCCCCGACCGATCAACCGTTTTTCACCCGTCAAAAACGACAATTGGTCTGGGGGTTGCTGTTTCTGTCACCGAACCTGATCGGGTTTCTGGTTTTTACTTTAATTCCCCTCGTCCTTTCTCTGATTTTAGCTTTTAGTAACTGGGATTTGAGACTTCATAACGATCGCAAGTCGGCTCAGCTTGCTGCTGCGGGAGAATCTCCTGAGTGGGTGCGATTTGTCGGATTGGATCATTTCATTCGACTGTTTACAGACGACAACTTCTGGTATTACCTCGGAAACACCCTGTTTTTTATGATCGGACTGCCGATCGGGATCGCATTGAGCCTGATATCGGCCATTTTGTTGAGCAAAGACTTGCGAGGCGGAAGCCTCAAAAGTTGGGTTATCATTTTCTTTGGCGCCGTCACGATTGCCTCTTTCGGGATTCTTTCTGCGATCGGACTAGGGAGTGCTGGCATCACGATCCTGCTGACCGGTATTTTTGGTTTGATCCTGGTTGGCGGTTCGGTCGGTGGGCAAACCATCTACCGAACGTTGTTTTACATTCCCAATTTCACTGCCGGTGTGGCCACAATGTTGTTGTGGAAGAAGATGTATAATCCGGTCAACGGTCCGATCAACGACATACTTTCAGAACCGGTCGATCTGATCGGCAGAACGATCGGGCAACTCCCCCAGCAGGTGATGAACGGGATTTTGTTACTGATGCTCGGTTTGGGTGGAATCGTAATTCATTTGTGCGCGACCCGATTGTTGAGATTGTTCCGGGACGGCGAGATCGGTGGTGTTAGTGCGATCCTGGGTCTATTTTTTCTCATAGTTGCCCCTGTAACCGTGGTCGTGTTCCGATGGTTACCCGGAATGACTTATGACATTTCGGTTCTGATGGTGACAGTACTCGGTCTGGGTTTGGCTATCGCACGAGTGGGTATTCATCAAGACTTTTTCGCGACCGCTTCCGAGGGTGTGGGCAGTTCAATGATGTTGTCAGTCGGGGGAATGTCCGCGGTTTTCGGTTTAGTGGGACTGGGTTTGGCGTTTCACCATCTGCCTGTAGCCTCGGCCGACGGTCTGACACCTCCCAACTGGCTGCAGGATGTTTACTGGGCCAAACCCGCGTTAATGATCATGGGTCTGTGGGGCGCGATCGGCAGTCAGACGATGCTGCTTTATCTGGCCGCTTTGACTAACGTTCCTGGCGAATTATACGAAGCAGCCGACATCGACGGTGCAAGTCCGGGGCAGAAGTTCTGGAACGTCACTTGGCCTCAACTGGCCCCGACGACGTTCTTTGTGGTCGTAATGGGTGTGATCGGTGGATTACAGGGTGGGTTTGAAATGGCGCGGGTCATGACTTACGGCGGACCCGCTGGATCGACCACGACACTGGCTTATTTCATTTACACCGAAGGATTTGAAACCGGACGACTCGGATTCAGTTCTGCCGTCAGTTGGACCATGTTTCTGATGGTCTTGATTGTCACGCTTTTCAACTGGAAGTTTGGGAACCGATATGTCAACGACTGATCCAAATCCGCCTATCCAACGAGGATCGAACCTCCGGATCAACCCGTTGCTGACTGCAACCTGGATGCACCTGCTGCTTTCGGGTGTAGCCTTTATCATGTGCCTGCCCTTTGTCTGGATGGTGCTGACGAGCCTCAAACCCCTTTCGGAAGTCGGCTTGGACACCTGGATGCCGACAACGTATCAGTGGAGCAACTATCGGGATGTTTTTGATTATGAGAACCCCGACATCAACCGACGGGGAATTCAATTTGCTCGATTTTACTGGAACAGTATTTTTGTCGCGTCCTGGGTAACATTTCTCCAGGTCACCACCAGCGCGATGGCCGCCTTTGCCTTCAGCCGACTGAACTGGCCGGGAAGGGATCGGGTGTTTCTCATGTATTTGGGAACGATGATGTTGCCCGGGCTGGTCATGATGATCCCTAACTATCAGATCATGATCGAATTGGGATTAGTGGATACGTTTCCCGGTCTGATCCTTCCTGCAGCCTTTTCGGCGTTCGGAACGTTTCTGCTCCGACAATTTATGCTCAGCATTCCCGCTAGTCTCGATGAAGCCGCCGAAATCGACGGCGCCAGTAAATGGCGGGTTTTCTGGGACATCATTCTTCCCATGTCCCGACCGGGATTGATCACTTTGGCCATTTTCACGTTTATGGGAAACTACAACTCCTTCTTCTGGCCTCTGGTTATGCTCAAAAGCGAAAGCCATTACACCCTTCCCATTGGTCTTATGTACTTTGACAGTTCGCGCGGACAATCCACTCACCTTCTGATGGCAGCAGTCACGATGTCTGTCGTGCCTATGGTGGTTATCTTTATTGTGCTCCAGAAATATCTGGTTAAAGGTATCCAGCTCGGCGCGGTAAAAGGATAAAGTTCATGTGAATCCGGTGGTTCCCATAAGCACAACGAAAGAAAAGACCTCTTGGACTAAGACGCGACCGCGCAGTCCTATACTTAGACGAAAACACTCTTGATCGAGAAAAATCCGAACACTGTGCTTCGTTAATTGACGAATTGAGAAACTGATGTTCAAGCCTTTTCTCAACATTACTAAGGCACTCTCGGATGAAACCCGTGTGAGAGCGCTACTCGCTCTTCGCGAAGGAGAACTGTGTCTGTGTCAAATCATTGAGATGCTCGGAATGGCTCCTTCCACTGTTTCGAAGCATATGGATCTGCTCTCCAGGCCGGACTGGTCCAACGACGAAAGCAAGGCAAATGGTACTATTTTCGTCTTGCAGGACGCGAATCCTCCCCCGTCGTGCAGCAGGCGATTCGTTGGACACTAGATACGTTGGTCGACGAACCTCGGATTGCACAGGACGAAAAACAACTTCTCAGCATCCGTAACGAGAACCTGAAAGAGCTAAGCATCTGTTACCGCCGGGCCTGTTCTTCGACAGGACGGACTTAAATGACCACCGTTGTTTCTGATGATCTGGGACAGATCGATCGTGTTCTTGGCTGGTCCTAAGGTTGGTTCCGACCGGTCGGGTAATCGGTGTTGATATGACACCGCAAATGCTCACCAAGGCCCGACGAAACATCGCGTCTTACCAGCGAAGCACAGGACTGTCGAATGTCGAGTTCCGCCTTGGCGAGATCGAACATCTGCCCGTCAGCGATGCTAGCGTGGATGTGGTTATCTCGAATTGCGTGATTAATCTTTCTCCCATAAACCCCTGGTGAATCACTGAGCCGACGATTGATCATCATCCCCCGGTCCAGCAGATCCTGTCGGACTCTTCGGTTTTGCGGTCGTGTACCTGACCTGGTAAACGGACACAAGGATTTGAATGAGTCGGCGAAAAGATCACGCGACATAACAAGAATGATGGCTGTAGGTCTGCGAGAAGGTTACCGGTGAATTGATACTTCTTCGTCAGAGTTGCGGTTCCTCCCGGCCGATGATCCGTCTAGATAAGGTGGGATATATCTTTCCAAGCTTCAGATCTAATGAATCGACCGGTTCGACATGTTGTCGATCCGAAGTATCAGAGTCAAACTGGGCAATTTCGGCTACTTGCTAGACATCCGGGGGACAAATACAGTATTGGTCTCTGGTTTTTGTCTAAAGCTCAGGGATCCCTTACAACTTTATATCGAAGGAGAACACGTGGCGGCTGACAAGCATTTTTTTACAAGTGAATCGGTTTCGATGGGGCATCCGGACAAAGTTTCGGACGCAATCAGTGATGCGGTGCTGGATTCTCTCCTGGCAGAGGATCCCATGGCCCGGGTGGCCTGCGAGACACTGGTAACGACCGGTTTGGTAGTTATTGCCGGGGAATTGACGGTTCATAACGATAATGCGATTAAGGCTTTAGACAAAGCCGAGGGAACTGCCCGGGAAGCGATCCGGAAGATCGGATATTGCAATGACATCGGGATGAAGTTCGACTGTGACACTTGTGCGGTGCTTCGCACGCTGCATGCCCAGAGCGAGGATATCGCGAGGGGGGTTGCGAGAGAAAAAGAGGAAGACCAGGGCGCGGGTGATCAGGGACTCATGTTCGGTTTTGCCTGTCGGGAAACTCCGGATCTGATGCCCCTGCCTATCGATCTTTCTCATAAACTCGTCGAGCGTCATGCGTATGTTCGTCAGAAAGGGATCATTAAGGGGCTGCGTCCGGACGCCAAAAGCCAGGTCACCGTCGAGTATGAGGGTAATAAACCGGTTCGGATCGATACCGTGGTACTTTCAACACAGCACACGCCGGAATACAGCAATCCACGTATGCAAAAGAAGCTCCGTGAACTGGTGATCAAACACATCATCACGCCGGTATTACCCAAGAAAATGTTCGATCCGAAGAAGGCCAAGATTCATGTCAATCCGACGGGTAATTTTGAAATCGGTGGTCCGCACGGGGACACGGGACTGACAGGTCGAAAAATCATCGTGGATACCTACGGGGGACGTGGTCGTCACGGGGGAGGCGCTTTTTCTGGCAAGGATCCGTCCAAGGTCGATCGTTCGGCAGCTTACATGGCACGGTATATCGCCAAAAATATTGTAGCTGCCGGACTCGCCGACGAATGCGAAGTGCAGCTCAGTTATGCGATCGGTGTCCGCGAACCGACCAGCATACTGGTCGATTGTCATGGGACTGCCAAAGCCGACGAAGCCAAGATCAGCCAGGCCGTAGCGGAACTTTTCCCGCTTACTCCGGCCGGGATTCTACGTCATCTGAAACTTCGCGCACCGATCTATTCTCCGACATCCTCGCACGGACACTTCGGGCGAAAACCGGGCAAGATCGAGTATGTCAGTTCCGTAACCGGCAAAAAAACCGTCCATGAAACCTTCACCTGGGAAAAAACCGACATGTCCGATCGATTGAAAAAAGCGGTTCTTGGCTGATCGCGCCTCCGCACACTCCAAAACTAAAAGACCGGGTCAAACGTGACCCGGTCTTTTTCGTTCAAGCGGATCGGGTACGACCCTCTCGTCAGATGTGCCGGATCAGGTCAATCCCTGCCATTCCCCGTTCGGATCGGCCTTTTTGAAGGCGTTTCGCAGACGTGCGATAATCGCTTCAGGCAATGGTCCCTGCGAAGCGTAACTCATATTCTTACGGGCATTTTCTATGTTGGTCGTTCCGACGATAGCAGTCGTCACGCCCGGTTGTGAGAGGGTGAACCGTAACGCGATCATAGGCCAAACCTCGGAGGGTTCTGCGTCAAACCCAAGATCCGTAGGAGTGATCCCCATTTTGGCTAGACGATCGGTATAATTGGCGGCATAAGTTCGGTAAAGTCCCTTCTGTTCGTTGAGGTCTTTCCAACAGGCGTTAGCGATCGGACGTTTAACGATCACTCCAACGTCATGCTCGCGGACGACTGGCAAAACGGTTTCTATATTATTCTGATCGACGATATTGATGCTGGTCTCTATCACGTCGATTTCCGGATGCGCCGCCGCCCAGGCCGCTGCCTGGTTATCTCCG
This sequence comes from Phycisphaerae bacterium, assembly GCA_026004655.1. Classification (GTDB taxonomy): domain Bacteria; phylum Planctomycetota; class Phycisphaerae; order Tepidisphaerales; family Tepidisphaeraceae; genus BPJO01. The sequence continues at coordinate 45,677 of BPJO01000021.1, read as the reverse complement.
GAGTAACCAACGTGCCTGATCTTGCCTGCCTGTTTGGCCCGGATCAGTGCATCAAGTGCTTCCCCTTTTTTCAGTGTTTCCAGATCGCACGAATGAAGCAGCATGACGTCGATCGAATCGATTTTCATCTGTTCCAGTGCAAGATCCACTGAAGCTGCAACGACTTGTGCGCTCCAGGCGGGTGCATCAATCCCCGCGACTTTTTGTCCACATTTGCTGACCAGGACATAGTCATGTCGTCGCGTCGAGAGGTATTGACCAATGAACTCATGGCTACCCGGGTAGCTAGTTGCAGTATCAAGAAGATTGATTCCCTGATCTAAAAGCGACTCGACCATCGCCGCAGCCGAGGGTTGATCGGCTTTCAAATAAGCGATCGGCGCACAGCCGAATCCTAGAACAGATACATCTAATCCGGTTTTGCCTAATCGTCTTTTTTCCATGGCTTCCAATCATAGGCATGATCTGCCCGGTCGTCAGCTGATAGAAGACAATATCGAACCAACCGCGCAGCACGTCAAAAGCTGAAAAATAAAAAAGTATCGTGATTTTTCGGGCAAAACTGCGAGAGCGGTGCGCTTTTGATCGGTCAAACGCGCACCGCAGCGTATTGATATGGAAGTAGTGAATCGCCGTTGAGATTCACATTTTTTCCCCCGGAAGCTGACTGGCTTGTCGAACCCAGTCAGCGAATAGGACTTTGTCCGGGATTCCGGACTGTTCGATGTGAAAGTATCGTACGTTCGGATGCTTGGATCCGACCGGTGGTATCGGATTCAAAAAGGCACCCTGAAAAAAGGCGACTTTGATATACCGGGTCATGCAATGAAAGGAAACAAACCACACGTCCTTCTCAAGACCATAAAAAGGAGAGTTCCACTTGACGGCTTTGACCACCCCAGGAACCGTCTGCGTGATGATCCGATCAATGTCCCGACCGACCGATTGCTTCCAGTCGGGCATGGCCTGAATGTAGCTTCGGACGACTGAATCGCCATATCCCAGCGGGATCTGAGGATTTCCTCCCTTTAGTAGTCTCACCTGTTTAGAAGAATCACACGTTTTTGCATCTTTTTTGGGCATTGGTGACCCCACCGGATCATTGTCGGACTGTCGGGTTGATCGTGATTAACCAGATCATAACCGAAGACAAACTGTATTATCGAATCAAATCGTTTCATGACCGAAGGCGGCGAAAAGTCTTTTTCGACGGTCTTGCAGGCGAGAACGAGGGCAATATGATCAGATGTTACATTTTTGACAACAGGAAAGAGAATATGTCCAAACTCAATGCCGTGGTAGGTCAATCGGGTGGTCCGACATCGGTGATCAATCAATCCCTGGTAGGCGTCATTGAAGAAGCCCGCAAAGCAGGTCACATCGATCGAATTCTGGGTTGTCGTCATGGGGTTCGGGGAATCATCAACAACGACTACATCCCGTTGAATGATGTTCCTTCGGACCTGCTTGAACGAATCGCCCGGACCCCGTCATCGGCATTGGGAAGCACGCGGGACAAACCGGATCAGGAGTATTGCCGAAAAATCATGGAAAACTTTAAGAAGAATAACGTAGGTTATTTCTTCTACATCGGAGGAAACGATTCGGCGGATTCAGCCCGTATTGTTCAGGAATTGGCGGCCGAAGCCGGACACGAACTGCACGTGTTTCACATTCCGAAAACCATCGATAACGATCTTCGTGTGCATGATCACACTCCCGGATACGGTTCGGCAGCAAAGTTTGTCGCTAGCGCAATGATGGGAGATAACTACGACAATGCATCTCTCCCCGGGATCAAGGTCGACATCATCATGGGTCGGCATGCAGGTTTTCTCACAGCGGCTTCGGTTCTGGCTAGACAATATGAAGGCGACGGTCCGCACCTGATTTATGTTCCAGAAGCACCTCTGTCTGAGGAAAAGTTCTTGTCCGACGTCGAAAGAGTCTATAGTCAAAAGGGTCGTTGTCTCATTGCCATGAGCGAAGGTGTCAGCGCCCCGGACGGGAAAACCTGGGCCGAAAAAATGAGTGACAACCTCGAAAAGGATTCTCACGGTAATATTCAATTGTCAGGAACCGGTGCGTTGGGTGATTTTTTTGCTCAGCTGGTCACCCCGAAAACTCTCCGTCCCCGGTGGTAAAAAGCTCCGTGTCCGGGCAGACACCTTCGGATATCTCCAACGATCCTTCGCGGGATATGTCAGTGAGGTCGATTCGCACGAAGCCCGTGAAGTCGGACGACAGGCGGTTCGTTATTCGGCTGACCGAAACAACATGGAACTCAGTGTCGTTATGAAACGTGTTAGTAACAGTCCTTACAAAATCGAGTTGGATAAAACGAGCATCAAGAATGTCGCCCGGGATACCAAGCACCTTTCCGCAGAGTATATCAAGGACGGGAACGACATTACCCAGGCGTTTGTTGATTACGTGCGGCCTCTCGTCGGTCAATTGCCCGAAGTTGGAACGTTTCCCGAAATGCGCAAATAACGCTCGACAAAAAAATTATCATCCGACGGACCGGGGTATCATGTTTTTGTCGTTCTCCGATCGTTGAACGCTCGTCCTATCTTGGCTACCACCGGTGATGCACGTATCTGGCAATTTTTTCGTTATAGATTTTTCGTACTTCGATCATTTGCTCGTTGGTTAGAGGACCTGAATCCGATGCTGATAAGTTGATTCGAACCTGATCGGAGGTCTTGGCGCCAGGAATCGTGCAGGTGACTTCGGGGTGTGACAAGATCCATCTCAGGGAAAATTGCCCGAGCGTCTGACCATGAGGCACCAATTTCTCAAGAGCTTGAACCGCATCAAACGCTTCGTCGAGATGATCCCCCAAACCGGAAAAGGTTTCCCCTGCGTCAAAAGCTTCACCGTGACGATTGAAGGAACGATGGTCATCTGAAGCAAACGACACCTCCCGGGTCATGCTTCCTGACAATAATCCACTAGCCAATGGCACTCGGGCTATGATTCCGACGTTTCGTTTTTTGGCCTCCCGGAAAAATAATTCCGCGGGACGATGACGAAAGGGGTTAAAAATGATCTGAACCGTACAAACCACATCGTATTCGATCGCCTTGAGCGCTTCTTCGACCTTTTCAACGCTGACACCCCAGTAACGGACTTTTCCCCGACGCGTCAGATCGTTCAGCCCTTCGAACAGGTCCGCACGATAATAAACAGCCGTCGGTGGACAATGCAGCTGAACCAGGTCCAGGCAATCTGTGTTCAGATTCTTCAAAGACCGGTCCACAAAGAATTCGATATTCTGAACTGTATATCCTTCGGGGGTATGCGGCTGAAGACGACGTCCTGCCTTGGTGGCGACTTTAAACCGTCCGGGATATTCGTCTGCAAGTCGGGCGATGAGACGTTCGGATCTGCCGTCCCCATATACATCAGCCGTGTCAATAAAATTGCCCCCGGATTCAATAAAGGTCCGCAACGCATTCAACGACGTATCGTCATCGACCTTTCCCCACGATCCCCCCGATCGCCCAGGCGCCGAAAGAAACTTCGGAAACGGAATAACCGGTTTTGCCAAGTGTTCGATATCGCATGACCTGTTTATACCCGTCTGACTCTTTAAAAAAAAACGCAACACCTCAGAATTGGTGCCCGGGAAGACTTTCTCTACAATCAAGCGGCCGTATGGATTATCGGCAGATTCCCAATCTGATCACGACAGCACGTCTGGTTTTGGCTGTTGTGTTTTTCACCATCCTGTCCTGGTATCAGTACGGGGGTCGAGGACACTCCATACTGTTGACCATCGGTTTTTTTATTTGTCTGATCGCCATTACAACCGACTGGTTGGACGGGTATCTTGCACGAAAGTGGAAAGTCGAAAGTGGGTTCGGTCGGGTCATTGATCCGTTTGTTGATAAGATTTTGGTTTTGGGATCTTTTATTTTCTTTGCGGGGAAAAACTTCATCATCTCGGACCCTGCGATTTCCCAACCATACGTGGTTAAAAACGATCACAGGGGTAACCCCCGCCATGGTGGTGGTAATCCTCGGTCGAGAATTGCTAGTGACTAGCATTCGTGGGTTGGCTGAAAAATCCGGGATTGCTTTTGGCGCAGATCAATGGGGAAAGATCAAAATGGTGCTTCAGTCCATCACAATTCTGGTCATCATTACGTACGTTTATTTCCACGAAATTTTCCGTCAGCATTTTCCTGATGTCTTATCGTCTTATGACCGATGGGCAGGAACATTTCGTGACGGGATGATTTGGGTTATGCTCGTTGCGACGGTCGCATCGGCATGGGGTTATTTGAGGCGGTCAACCGGATTGATGCAATCTGATGACCGATAGAATTATCGTGAATCCATATCTGATTGCTGTTATCGTCGGAATTATCGAAGGGCTGACCGAGTTTTTTACCGGTCAGTTCGACGGCCCACATCCGTATCGCTCAAGCCATTCTCAAAATCGATCTGAATGATGGGTTTTGGAAGATGTTTGCCGTAGCGATTCAGCTGCCCGCCATCCTGGCTGTGGTGATTTATTTCCGTAGACAACTGCTAGAGTTTGTTGCAAGCTGGTTCAGGGGAAAAATCAGTCCGGAGAAGTTTTACGCACACCCCCTTGCACTGGTCGGGATTGCAACCGTTGTGACGGGTGTACCTGCAGCGCTGTTGTCCGACAGTATCAAGGAAAATCTTGCAAGTCTTGTGATCATGGGATGGGCTTTGCTGGTGGGGGGGGATCGTTATGTGGGTAGTCGACGTGATCTACGGAAAAAAGGGACGGATCGACAGCGTCGATCGTATTGTTCCTTGGCAAGCAGCCTGGATCGGTGCGGTTCAGATTCTCAGTGCTGTGTTTCCGGGTGTCAGTCGTAGCATGAGCACCATTGCGGCCGGTCAGATCGCGGGTTTGACCCGAAAAAACTGCCTTGGAGTTTAGCTTTTACGTGAGTATTCCGATCATGTTGGCTGCTTGCTTGTTTGATCTCAAAAAATCTCTTGCTGCCTCTCCCGGGACCCCCCGCTTACATTTCGGGTGGAATGAATCTCGAACGCTGGATCACCTTAGGCATCGGAGGACTAACGAGTTTTATTAGCGCCTATCTGGTTATCGCCTGGTTCATGGCTTGGGTGAAAAAAACGGGGGTTTGTACCTTTTGCGGTCTATCGTATGATATTAGGCGTGATCGTGCTGTGGTGGGCTTATCAGAGCGGGTAACACCGTTGAAAGTGTGTTCGGCCTCTGTCGAGATACAGCCGGGTCCATATGAGTATATTTCTAATCATCCTGCGAGCGGTTTTCGTGCTGCTAATGGCAGCCATTGGTTGGAAGTTTGTTGTTTCTGAAACACCCGAAACCTCGAATGCTTCTTGGCTAGCCGTCGCGATCGCTCTTTCCGTCGGGGTCCTTTCCATTTGCATTGATATTCTTGCCCCAAGTCGACGAAAACTGGCTTTGTTCGCGGGTACTTTTTTTGGACTGATTGTCGGCGTCATTGCCGGTTATGCCATGAGTTTTGTGGTCGATCTGGTTATTCGCCAGCTCACTTTTGACACTCAGTATCCCCGACAACTCTCCGCATTCCTCCAACTTCTGACCTATTGCACGACCACCTATTTTTCGATCAGCTTCATCATGCAGACCAAAGATGACTTTCGATTCATCGTCCCCTACGTCGAGTTTCGCAAGCAAACACGCGGTATCAAACCTATTCTGCTGGATACAAGCTCATTGATCGACGGGAGAATCGCTTCTCTTGTCGAAACCGGGTATCTTCGAAAGCCAAATGGTCGTTCCTCGATTCGTCCTCCAGGAACTTCAGACGATTGCTGACTCGAATGATCGACTCAAGCGCAGCAAAGCCCGACGAGGACTTGACGTACTGGCCAAGCTCCAACAACACCCGAGGGTTGATCTGATCACTTACGAAACCGGACGGGCGGATCCCTCCGAAACGGTCGATCAGCGGATCATGAATCTGGCCAAAGATCTTCAGGCCAAAATCCTGACTACCGATTATAATCTGAGCAAGGTGGCCCAACTGGCAGGAATTGATATTGTCAACATCAATGAATTGGCTTCACATCTGAAACCGGACGTTCTACCGGGCGAAAAACTTTCCGTACGAATCATCAAACCCGGTGAGTCACCCGGTCAAGGTGTTGGATACCTCGATGACGGCACCATGGTCGTCGTCGAACAAGCACGCTCTCATTTGAATGAAGAAATCGAGTTTTCTGTAACCAACACCGTGCAAACCAGTGCCGGTAAAATGATCTTTGGTCGTTTCAGCGAGACAGTCACCACCCGAAGAACTACAACCTCTGCTAGTGATTAACTTACTCATATTGTAGGGAATACACTCGAACGAAGCTCTATGTCATTTTTTTTCGGTCATTTTTCCCGCAGCCGGTCTTTCGACCCGATTCGGACAGAACAAGCTGATGGCCAACCTCAAAGGTCAACCCGTTCTAGTTCATGTCTTGAATGTTTTTTTGCCGCGAGAAGATGTTTATGAAGTCGTCATCGCGACGCGTGATCGAAAAAACCCTTGAGCAGGCCATTCAACAACTTCATCATGCCGACGAAATGTTAAACAGTCGAAAGCTTCGTTGGTGCCAGGGCGGGCCTTCGCGTGCACACACCGTTTGGGAAGCTGCCCGCGTGACCCGTTCCGAATGGATCGCCGTTCACGATGCTGCGCGTCCGCTGGTTTCGCAGGATTTGATCGATCGTACTTTTCGGGCCGCCCTCACCTATGGGGCTGCTGCACCCGCAATGCCCGTCAATCTGACCATCAAACAGGCACAGGGTCCCCTGCCGGCACCCGTGATTCGAACTGTTTCACGCGAAACACTCTGGGCCATGCAAACGCCTCAGTGCATGCGTCGTTCGGACCTGTTGCAGGCTTATGAAAAGTGCCCCCCGTTCCGCTTGATCAGGTAACCGATGACTTGCAAATTCTTGAACTGGCCGGTCAGCAAGTTCACCTAGTTCCGGGGGAAGATCGGAATATCAAAATCACGACGCCCATGGATCTTGAAGTGGCTGATCGATGGCTTGATCGATCATCTTCCAGCGGGTTATCCGATTTTCCGGGGATGGAATCTTCTGTTAAACGACCACTAATTGTGTGACAGGATCGGGCAAGATCATATTATGTTCATGGTATGGGAATGAAGTTGCGATGGGGAATTCTCGGTACAGGAAATATTGCCAGGCAGTTTGCTGCCGGCGTTATACATAGTACACGCAGCCAACTGACAGCAGTCGGCTCTCGGAACCGCGAGTCGGCAGAGGCATTCGCACGAGCGTTTCAAATCCCACAGAAATTCTCCCGCTACGATGATCTGTTGACCGATGACACCTGCGATGCGATTTACATCTCGCTTCCCAACACGATGCACCACGAATGGACGATCAAAGCCCTTCGCGCTGGTAAGCACGTCTTATGTGAAAAACCTTTGAGCATGACCGTATCCCAAGCCGAAGAAATGTTTGATGTGGCCCGTAAACACGGACGCATCCTCATCGAAGCCTTTATGTATCGTGCTCACCCCCAAACGCACAAAGCCTTGGAACTCGTCCGATCCGGTCGGATCGGGCGTGTCAAACTGATCCGTACCAGCTTCTGTTACCGTGTCCGACAAACACAAAGCAATATCCGTTTCGATCCCTCTCTCGGAGGTGGCGCTCTGATGGACGTGGGGTGCTATTGTCTGAACTTTTCGCGTTTGATCGCAGGCCAGGAACCGGATCAACTGTATCGAGTAAGTCACACACATCCCAGCGGCGTGGACGAACTGACCTCGGTGATCGGTCAGTTTCCTGATGGAACTTCTATGGAGTTTACCGTCGGAATGATGACACAGGCGGACAATACCGCATTCATTTGCGGGGAAGAGGGTTATATTCGCATCCCCGTTCCCTGGAAACCGCCTCCGGGTAACGGCGAGGTGATCTTGGGTCAATCTGTTCCACCTAAACAGGATAACCCGTCTGTAACGCCCACGGTGCCTACGCCGACAGTTTATCGGATCCAGGATTCACGTCCTCTTTATGGAATCGAAGCTGACGCCTTCGCCGATACTATCTTTGACTCAGCTCCCCCCGTTTGTGACTCCGGAGGACACGATAGGCAACACGGTTTGCCTCGAACGCCTGCGACAGCAAAGGGGATAAATATCAGGATCGGGAAACTTATGTCCAAAAAGGTTGCATTGATTACTGGAATCACTGGTCAGGATGGTTCATATCTTGCCGAGTTTTTATTGAACAAAGGTTATGAGGTTCACGGGATCATACGTCGGAGCAGTTCTTTCAACACCGACCGGATCGAACACCTCTACCAAGACCCCCACGAACGAAACCGACGGTTGACCCTACATTACGGGGATTTAACCGATGGAATGGGGATCCGGGAAATCCTCTCCCGTGTCAAACCGTCCGAGATTTATAATCTCGGCGCGCAGTCGCACGTGCGTGTGAGCTTTGACCAGCCGGTCTATACCGTTCAATGTGACGCACTTGGAACGATTCACCTCCTCGAGGCCATCCGAGACCTGCAGAACACGACCGGGTATCCGGTGCGTTTTTATCAGGCATCCAGTTCGGAAATGTACGGGAAAGTGTGTGAAGTTCCTCAGAAGGAAACCACCCCCTTCCACCCCAGAAGCCCCTACGCTTGTGCCAAGGTTTACAGTTACTGGCAGACCGTGAATTACCGTGAGTCTTATGACATGCACGCCAGCAACGGGATTCTGTTCAATCATGAGTCCCCCCGACGGGGAGAAACGTTATGTGACCCGCAAGATCAACCCGTGCAGCCGGTCGAATCAAGGAAGGATTGCAGAAAAAGCTCTATCTGGGAAACCTGGACGCCAAACGAGACTGGGGATTTGCAGGAGATTACGTCGAAGCCATGTGGCTAATGCTCCAACAGGATCACGGAGACGATTACGTCGTAGCCACCGGTGAAACCTACAGCGTTCGAGAGTTCCTCGACGAAGTTTTCAAACACATCGACCTGGACTGGCGAGATTTCGTCGAAATCGATCCGCGTTATTTCCGACCGGCCGAGGTCGATCTGCTACTGGGCGACGCCACCAAAGCACGCGAAAAACTCGGATGGAAACCCAAAGTCACCATGCAAGGACTGGCTAAGATGATGATCGAAGCCGACTGGGAACTGGCCAAAAAAGAAGCTTATCTTGCCAAACGCTGATTCGTCATCCAACCGTCTAATCGACGGGAACGGTTCGCTGTGAACCGTCCCCATATTTTCGATGTTTTCTGCCGGAATTGTGGAGTTATTCGATGGTAAACCACTGGACCTCGACCCGTCGATTCTTTTCCGGATCCGTTCCCGTCGGTTCTTCCCAACCCCTACCAACGCTTTCGACACGATTCTCATCCAGCTTGTATGTCTCCAGAAGCTTTTTCCGTACGGCGTTGGCACGATCCTTCGACAGTTGCATGGCTTTGAGGGACATCTGACGCACAAACGGCTCGCCCCCCTGACGACGAAACTGTTCCACCAGTGCGTTATCCACGTGCCCACGAAGCAGAATCGTCGATCCGGGACTGACCTTCAGCATCTTGGAAATACTTTCCAGATTTTCCGCATTCGTCGGATTATTCATGTCCAGAACCGCGCTGTTGGGTTCGAAATAAAACCGGATGTCCTTGGTCAACAGAGGATCTCCTTCGATCGTTCCGATCCCGCTCGAACTGCGAATGGGTGCGATGGAGATTTTCTGTCCTCGAAAAACCCCGGACTTGTCCAAGGATTCCAAATGACGTAGGTCTACAAATCGATCGCTGTCGGGAGGATTTTTGATCAGATCCGAACCGTAAGCCAGGACGGCACTTTGATAGATGCCCGAAAAACTCCCTGCAGAGTCGATCGTCCCGTTGAAAAACGCGATATTCTCCGGCAGATTCGATAGGTGCACCTTCGTCAGTTCCTCTTTGATTTGGGTTTTGTCCCATCCGAACGCCTTGGAGAGAGTTTCCAGATGTGCGTCCGGGTTTTCCCGAACCATCTGATTCCCCGCCAAAAGTCCCTCGACCAATCCTTTGACGATATCCGGATGAGCTTGGGCAAATCCCTTGTTAACGATCAGAACGTCTGCAACGATCAGCAAATTACGATTGGTAGTTAACAACGAAGCTTTTCCGCCCGACGCATCGACCACTTCGGTGGTTTTGGGGGCCCAGGTGACACAACCGGCCAGTCGGTTTCGACCGGCTTTGAGGTCCCGTAGAAACAGATCCCCGGCTCCGAAGGCATCGGCACAGAACACCAGATTGATTTTTTCGGGATCGGGTTTATCGGACAGATCCCCCAGCATATTGATCTCGATACCTGCTTCCTGAGCAAGATATCGAACGAAAAAATCCGCTTCGGTGAACTGGGCTGTTGCCAGAACCTTACCCTTCAACTGGTTGATACGTTTGATATCGGACCGTACCACAATCCCGTCCGCGCCACGGGAATAACCGATTTGAGCAGGAACCACGACCTCGAATTGCTTCCCGTAAGCTGCCAGTACGTCTGTGGTCGTAGCCGAAACAGCGATTCGTCCGCTGTTCACCGCCGACCAGTTTTCTTCTTCACTCAGGGTCAGGCGAACTTTAAACCCGTATTTTTTGAAAAAAAGGGAGTTTTCGTTTGGCTGCAGTCCGTTGTTTGCCACGATTAAACCAGAGTACCCCGCGTATTCGGACAATTCGACATCAACCGTATTGTCTTTCATCTGATAAGGCGCAGCCGCTTTGAGGCGGGGAATCTCGGTACGTGTTTCGACCAGTTCTGCATCGGCTGCGGCCCCACCGAGTCCGTCCTGAGCAAACGACTGTCCTAAAAAACCTGACCCCAGGATCCACCCGAGCACTATTGAACAATATCCTGCTGAAACTCATCGTCTTATTCCTTCTCTGGTCGTTCCACCGGACTATCCGGGGTCCTCCCCGATTCACTTCAATAAGGGCGTCAATATCGATCTGCGCAGTCGGCTGGGCGTCTGATGGTACCGACACCTGTTCTTCACTCATCTGTGCCAGTGTCCGTGACAACGACGCCAATTCCGATTCATTTTTGCGTAACTGATCCAGTTCTGCGTTTCCCTGGTTGATTTTGACTCGCTCGATATCCAGCGCGATCCGTTCACCCAGTTGGTTGAGGATTCGGATGTCGTTTACGTAATGCTTGCTGGGTTTCATCCATTTTTCTGAACGCGGCGTTATACGCCTCAGCCAGGGGGTTCGCGGTCATTCAACCATGGCTGGGTTTCCGACAAGATGACTTTGACGCGTTCGCGGTCAAAAGTCCGACCGGCCAACCGAACCGGCCAGCGATCTTCATCCAAGGCGCGTTGATAGGCCGAGTCCAGACGTCGGCGGAAATTCGCCACTTCCGACATTTTTCCGAGCAGTTCATCTCGCTTACGGCTTAATTCTGCACGACGTTGCGAAAGCTGCTCCAGACGCTTTTCCCGGGCCTTGATCTGTTGCTGAACCTGCTGACTGGAATAAACCAGATACCCTTCCGGGTCTGAAGCAATCCGTTCCGGCGACCATTCGACCTCGGAGAGAACTGGTTTTCGGATCACCCGAAATAGCTCCCGAAGGGACCGAGGATTTCAGAACCTTCCACCCCAGAAACGTGGCCGTCCCGATCAAAATAAACAGGAGAATGGACGATCCGCTTTTTCAATGTTGGTCAGCAGTCAGTTGGTACTTTGTAGGATTTTATCAAAGGCTGAAGTATCGACCGACGACGATTCGGATTCGACAGTGAGTTGGTCCAGGGATATCACCGAACTGGTATCGCTGGCGGCTCCGATGGTTGCTGCGACAGCACTTTGCATGGACACCAGTTTGTCCTTCAGGTCATCGGTTAGGGTCTGAACTTTCAGTAATTCGCGGTTCGCGCGGATCTCTGATAGTTGGGACTGAGCATTCGCCTCGGCCTCGGAAATTTTGCTTTCTTGAGCATCCAACTTTTTCAACCCGTTTTCCACTTTGGCCAGTAGATTTTTTCTGAATTTTCACTTCCTTGTCCAAGGCGACAACTTGTTGCTGAACTTTTTCCTTTTCGAGGTTTCGTCCGTTCCAGGAAATCGGGAAAGCATTCGAAACGCTAGCAGTCTTATAGGCCGAAACTAGTTCTTTGATGGCTTTTTCACCGGTATTGATTTTGGCAGATGCTTCGGATTTGATGCTTTCGAGTTTCGACCGGTTCTGTGCGATCGCAATGCGTGACGCCTTTAACGATTGTTGGGCCTTGATGGTCTCTGCCTCGACATAATTCAGGTAATTTTGAGGGTCTTTGGCGATATTTTCGGGGGTCCATTTGGTGGCTTGGGTGAAACCGGCATCGACTTTGGTCCTGAAAATGTCGCTGACAAAATACCATACAGCTGCGCCGATGAGGATTAACACCCCCAGAGCAATCATCCCCTTGACCGCTGCCGAGCCCCTAGTCGCTATCCTGTTCATGATTCCTCCTTTACCAATGATTATTCGGATCATTTGAGATATAAGTCTTAGACTGCCTGTTTTGACGGATATATTTAATTAATATGATTACATCTTTTCCGTCTTATGCAACAAAAACCGACCCGTGTATAAAGACCGCTACGGTTCATAAGAGTTCCTTGACCCGATGAAGATCGTGATTCACACTTCGTAGACATGAAACGCATATTACCGTCTGATCGAATCGTGATTACAGGGGGAGCCGGATTCCTGGGTTCTTTCATTGTTGATCAACTGAAGCAAAGAGGGTTTACGGAATTGTTTGTCCCTCGACGATCTGAGTTTGATCTGACGGTCGAATCGAATGTTGAACGATTGTATGCCCTTCACAAGCCTGATGTCGTGATTCACTTAGCCGCTGAGGTCGGGGGGATCGGTGCCAACCGCGACAACCCTGGTCGTTTTTTCTACGCCAATCTTGCGATGGGAATGCATCTGATCGAACATGCCAGGCGGAACCGGATCAAGAAGTTTGTTCAGACCGGAACGATTTGCGCTTATCCGAAATACACACCCGTTCCCTTTCGTGAGCAAGATCTATGGAACGGGTATCCGGAAGAGACCAATGCGCCTTACGGGATTGCCAAAAAAAGCCTTGCTGGTGATGTGTCAGGCCTATCGTCAGCAGTACGGCTTGGATGCGATTTATCTGTTACCGGTCAATTTGTATGGTCCACGAGATAATTTTCACCCTCAATCGTCGCACGTGATTCCGGCTTTGGTGCGCAAATGCGTTGAAGCCCGGAATCGGAAAGATCCCTTCATTACGGCTTGGGGGACCGGATCGGCTTCTCGGGAGTTTCTGTACGTCGAAGACGCTGCGGAGGGAATTATCCAGGCCACACTGAATTACGACAGCCCTGAACCCATGAATCTGGGAAGCGGACGAGAAATTTCGATCAAGGATTTGACCGAGCTGATCGCCAGGCTGTGCAATTACTCAGGTGAAATTCGGTGGGATACGACCAAACCGGATGGTCAGCCCCGACGCTGTCTTGACGTATCACGCGCCCTTCAGACCATCGGTTGGTCGGCCAAGACACCGCTTGAAGAAGGTTTGCGGAAGACGATCGCGTTCTTTGAAGCCCACGCCGATGCCCCGCCGGAACGAATCTATTAATTTCGATCTACTCTCCTATTCCTATAGGAAATATCGGGTTCATAATTTCTGATAGGTTTATTTGGTTGACAAACCCTGCTGTCTAGTCAACAACCAAGGATCATGAGTGACCTCAGAATCGGATTGATCGGTGGTTCCGGACTCGGAGAAGCGCTATCACAACGGTCCGAAGGTGTTGCACACGTAATTCAGACACCTTTCGGCATGCCTTCAGCGCCTATCATCGAGACGCAATGGGATGATATTGCGGTCTTTTTTTTGCACCGTCATGGCGTGGGACACACGATTCCCCCGTCGCAAATCAATTCACGAGCGAATATTTTCGCGATGAAAAAGCTAGGGGTCACTCATATTATCGCGAGCGGTGCGGTCGGTTCGTTGCGTGAGGAATACAAGCCCCGTGACCTGGTGATCCCGGATCAGATTATCGATAAAACGCACCGTCCGAGCACTTTTTATGAACGGGCTGCGGTCCATGTCGAGTTTTCCGAACCTTTTTGTCCTGTCTTGCGTCGGATCTTGTTGGAATCGGTTCCGACCGAACAGACCGGATCGGCCGTGCATGACGGTGGGTGTTATGTCTGCATGGAAGGGCCGGCCTTTTCTACCCGAGCCGAATCCCTGATGCACAGGCTCTGGGGAGGCGATCTGATCGGTATGACCGCGATGCCCGAAGCCAAGCTGGCCAAGGAAGCCGAGATCAGTTATGCCTTGGTCGCGCTGGTGACCGACTATGACTGTTGGAAAAACTCTCCCGCCAAAAATCAGGTGACCCAACCCAATGCTTCTGCGCTACTGAAGGAAATCATCGCAAATCTCCAAGAGGCGACGCAGAACGCGATTGAATTAATCCGAAGAGCCATCGCCAGAATCGCGTCAGACCCTTCCCGACTCAAAGAATGCCCGGCCCGGGAAGCGTTGAAGCTGGCGATCTGGTCGGATCGTTCAAAAATTGCCAAAGATGAAGTAGAACGTTTAGCTCCTTTGTGGATAAATTATTTCAGACCCCTGATCCGTTTACCGCTTGGAGTTATTTGATGCGGTTTTCAACCTACCCATTGGTCCTGTTGACGATCTGGTTATCTGTTTGTGTCGGACAGGAATCTGCATCGATCATGGATTTACCGGCTGTGTACGTCCGGGACAGCGGGATCGCGTTGGAGAAGATCGCACTAGCCGAACGGATGGAACGTCTGCGCGAATGGGAAAAAAGTGCGGATGTTTATCAGGAGATCGTCGATAAGTACGCCGACCGGATCATCGCGACCGGTTCAGATCCGCAAAACCAGATCGTTCAGTACACCAGCGTGGCGTTGGTGGTTCAGGAAAAACTCGCCCGATGGCCTGAAGAAGGCCTGACCGTGTATCGCTGGCGTTATGAACCATCTGCACAGGAATTGCTGGAGCAATCCGGTCAGGATCCGATGTTACTCCAGAGGGTCCTTTTACGATACTTTCCCACCAACGCGGCTCGGACCGCGGGGTTGAAACTGCTCTCAACCAGTCTGGAAAACGGACAATTCGCCTCAGCGGCTTGGATGGGCAGACGGTTGTTGACTTATCATCCATCCCTTGGTGAGCAACAACCGTGGGTTCTGTTCTTGACCGCTATTGCCGAATATCTCTCAGGCAATGTGTCTTCTGCGCAAACGTTTCTTCAGGAGCTTCGCGAGAAACATCCCGAAGCAACTGGTGTCGTCAAAGGCAAACCTGTCATTCTGGCAGACGCGTTAGAACGGGAGTTATCGGTCCGGGTGTCTTTGGTCAAAAACTTTCACTCCGCCGATGCCTGGCCGATGCCGTTCGGAAATCCTCAGGCCTCTGCGATTCCTTCACGGACCAGTAATGGTGGAGCGAGGCTATTTTCGATCGAACTTCCCCCGTTCACGATACGAAGAAACAACCTGATGTACCGTCGACAGATGACCCAGCTCGAGGAACAACGCCGGGGAGGCGGTTTGACTGGGATCATTCCTGTCGTCGATTCGGACGAATTGTTTTTCCAGGATAATGCTCGAATCTATGCGTTCAGCCTCAGTTCGGGATTACCTCTTTCTCAATGGGTCCAAACCCACCCAGACAATCCCAAGGGTACTTTCACGGTTCCGGCCAATCCACTGCCTCCCGGAGTTCCTTTGGGTCTGACGGTTACCGAACGACATGTCATCAGTGTTCTGGGACAGGTCTCCGGTCCGTGGTTTTTTTACAATAACCTGAATAATCAGGAGAATCAGTCACGTGTCGTCTGTCTGGATCGCGCCAACGGACGGCCGATATGGAGCGTAACGACCCGTAAACTCAAACTTCCTGCGGAACAGTCGCGGATCTCCGATGGAGTGTTCTGTGGCATGCCGCTTGTTCACAACAATGTGGTGTACGTTCCCGTCAGGTCCAATCGAGGGGGGCAGTTCGAAGAAGTGTCCTTGGTCGCGCTTCGAGTCGACGATGGGAGTTTTCTTTGGTCAACCTACATCGCCTCGGCTGCGGTCGGTAATGCGGTGATCGATGCCGAAACGGGCATGCCACTTAGCGGTTTTGTTCCCATGCTGAGTTTCAGTGACGGACGAGTTTACGTGCTGACCAATCTGGGAGCCATTGCTTGTCTGGATGCCAACGATGGAACGACACTCTGGTTAAACGTTTACCCGAGAGTCCAAGTTCTCACGCCAAGAGATGCCCGTCGTAGAGACCGCGTGATCAACGCACGAAGTTTGGTGCGAAAACCGTTTGCTCAAGACCCCCCTATGATCGTGGACGGGAAGCTGTTTGTCGCACCTTCGGATTCGGATGAGATACTGATCTGTGAAGCCGTCTCCGGAGCGGTTATCCGACGGATCCCGCGAAACCTCGAATCCTCTCGGTTCGAACCCGTCGACATGATGCTTGCGGTCACAGACGATCATTTGATTTTGGGAAACCGATCGACCCTTTTTTCGATTCCCTGGAAGACCTTTGATCCGAATAAGAAACTTCTCGCAAACGGAGGAAAATATCGCACGTTCGATCACCCTAGCGGGAGCGGAAAGTCGGACCCGGTGATTCGTGGTCGACCGTTTGTTGCTGCCGACCGGATCTACGTACCGATCGAATCCAAACTTTATCGAATGTCAATCCGCCAGTGGCGCGTCGAAGATGCTTATCCCTCATCGGGAACCTGGGACACGAATGAAGAAGCGCCCGGAAACGTGCTGGCCACGCCCGACCATGTGATCATCGCAGCGGACTCTCGGGTCACCGTTTACACCGATCTTGCGGTCGCAACTGCCAAACTGGATCAGCAGATCCAAAAGTCACCTTCTGATCCTGAACCTTACGTGAAGTATGCAGAGCTGCTTTTAATCAGTGGAAACCCGCGCCAAGCGATTGATCGTCTGGACGAGGCGATTCAGCGACTCGGTAAGGATGGTTCGGGGAAATTGGCTGCGAGTGAACTGAGAAATCGCCTTTTTGAGATCACCTGCGGATTCGCAATCAAACTGCAATTATCGGATTCGGTCACACCCGAGATCATTCGTCAACTTTTCAGCCGGGCGCGTGCGGTCGCAGACCTCCCGTCGCAGCAAGTTCGATATCGTCTGGCACATGCGTCGTTTCTCCGAACTTCCAATGACCCGGCCGGCGAAATCGTGTTATACCAGGAAATTCTTTCCAACCCTTCATGGCGTTCGGTCATCATCAATGGTCGTAACGGCGACGTACCGGCTGGCATCGAAGTCAGGACGGCGCTTGCCGAACTGGTCGAAAAACGACCCGAGATGTATGCCTCTTTTGAAGAACAGGCAAGGTCGAAATTGGCCTCTTATCTGGCTGAACCATCGACACCCCCGGAACTTTTTGTCCATTTGGCCGAGCAGTACCCCCTGAGCAGCGTCGCAGTGCCCGCGCTCCAACAGGCAGCCGAGCAATTCTCAAAGGCGAAAAAGTTTTCCCTGAGTATTCTAACCCTTCGGGAACTGCTCAAACGCACCAAAGACGACTCGATCCGTCTGAAAACGCTCGAATCCATGGCCCGAACGTATCTCCAGATGCCGGGACAGATCGAACTAGCGATCCTGAGACTCGAACAAGCCCGTCGGATCGATCCTTCCGCTAAGCTTTCTGCCTCACTGAAACTCAACGAACAGGAACAGATCCAACCAATAGCTCTGACCGAAGCGATCCGCATCCTCAAAACCCATTACGCCAATCATCAGGCCTCTTTGCTACCTGTTTTGAACCTACCTGACGGAAATGTTCAACCGGATAAGCCCCCCCTGTTGTCGGTTCAGGAATACGAAGGGGTCGTGTCACTGGTCCCTCAACAGGATAAGATATCTCGTCCGGACCGGTTAGTTGTCTATACCCGTGATAGCAAGGTGTTGCAGTTCCAAGCCGGCGCCATTCAGCCTTTGGATAAGGGAATTCACGTCGCCGCCAAACCTTTGGGATGCGGTTTTTACGGGGATCGGCTGGTCATCGTCACTCCGGTTGCGGTTTACGCCGTCGAAGGAGGAAAAATACTCTGGTCGGTTGCAGCGAAAGATCTGTTGTCAATCGGCACGGTCGATCGCGAGGTGTATACCGATCCGAATGTCCGAAAAATCAACGCCCCTGCTGACGAGGGAGCCAATCCACAAGACAATGCCCAACCGCCGATCCTGATCGACCAGCGATTGATGGCGGCCAACCGGATCCTTCGGCTCCCTCCGACAGAGGACAACTCTACTGATAACCCCGACGACAAGACAATCAGCTATTTCCGCTTGCTCAGCGATCGAGTCATTCTTCGAACCAGCAACGGACGGATCGTCTCTGTGGACCTGTCCAACGGATCAGTCCAATGGCAGGTTCGCACCCTCGAAGAATCCCTGGTGCGTCACTTTAAAGCTACCGATGATTTCATCGTCATCGGTTCTTTTGATGCCGGGGGCTATAGTGAAGTGAAAGTACTCGATACATTGAACGGTTTGAATGTTCTATCCCTGACTTTTGATCCCCAGCAGGACAGTCAGCAATTGATGAATCTGGTTTTATCCTCAGACGGGATGCTGGTCACGACCACTCTTAACGAACTAGCTGCCCACAACCTGTATGATCTTGACCATGGATCCTGGAAACGTGAACTCGGGAAATTACAAGGTGGGCAGATTCCCTTCGTCAACATGACATCAGGTGATCATCTGCAGATCATTGACGGGAAGATATTTGCCTTGACCGCTGTTGGGAATCGTCCTCAAGTGATTCGGGTGTTTGACCTGTACACGGGTGAATCTTTAAAAATCGAAGACCCACGGACCGGTCGGAAAATGGATCAGGTATTTAGTGTAGAAAATGTCGGAACGTTAAATGCCTTTCCGCCGATGCTGATGATCAAAAACGCCGGTGATTATCTGTACGTCATCGGAGATCGAAGTTTCAAAGCCTACCAGTTGGAGGGTAGAGGAAGCTGGGCATCGGACGGACTCGTACAACGGGGGACTTTAGCGGATCTGATTCTCGCTCGGGACTACGCCGTTCTGATCCAGACCCCCACAAATCCCCGAACCACCCAGACGGTTCCCTCTTTTCAGATCTCAGCCTATAGCCGGGCAATAGTCAGCCGTGGTGAGGAAAGCGGTCTTTTGACGCACCGAGTGACCATCAAAGACTCGTCCAAGATCCTGATCGGTCAATGGCAAGTCACCAACGGATCCATTTATTACGTCACGACGGACCAAAAACTCAAATTGCTCCGATCAAACTTCTGATCGTTCAATGGGTAAAAGCCTCTCGACAATCGACGGGGATTTTGACATTTCGACTGACTTCACTTTAACTGTCGAAGTACTATGAGTATTTCTAATATTCTCAAATGGATTACCTTTTCACTATCGGGTCGTTTTTGCGGACTGGTATTGTTTTTAGGGATACTGGGTACGTGTACTTGGGCACAGGAACCGTCGATCACGGTCGGGACAGCCCCACTAGAACCTGTCACAACTCCGGAAGTTCGGATCGATAACGGACTAACCGCTTGGATGCTGGTTTCGTCGGCGTTGGTTCTGCTGATGGTTCCGGGATTGGCATTGTTTTATGGTGGAATGGTTCGAGCTAAAAACGTGTTGAATATGTTTTTGCTCGTGATGGTCTCGATCGGTGTGATTGGTCTTCACTGGGTCGTGATCGGTTATGCGTTGTGTTTTGCCGCAACCCCAGTGGTTAGCGTGGGCGGATGGAACTTCCTCGGATTTGATCCGTCCTTGATCTTACTAAGGGCTTTTCATGCTGCTGAAATGTATCGTTCGGCCTTGACCGGCGACGCCACTGGCGCGATCCCGAACGGAATACCGGAACTGGCATTCGTGATGTTCCAAGGCAAGTTTGCGATCATTACACCGGCACTAATCGTCGGGGCTATTGCTGAACGAGTTCGATTCGGACCGTTTATTTTGTTTATGTTGATCTGGAGCACGATCGTCTACTGCCCGACGGCCTACACGGTATGGAATACTGGTGGCGCGTTGTGGAATTATGGGGTGCTGGATTTTGCCGGTGGAACGGTCGTGCACGTCTTAGCCGGGGTGTCGGGGTTGGCGTTGTGTTTGGTGATTGGTCCTCGCAAGGGATATGGAAAGATCCCGATGGCCCCACATTCGCTCGGATTGACGTTGATCGGAGCCGGGTTGTTGTGGTTCGGGTGGTTTGGATTCAATGCCGGTTCGACGATCGCCGTCGGTGGTAGTGAGCTGAAGGACTTCATGGGTATTGCCGCCATGGCGTTTACGAACACTCAAGTAGCCGCCGCAGCGGCAGCAACCGCCTGGTTATTGGTCGAATGGGTGATCACACGCAAACCCACTATTCTGGGTTTTGCCTCCGGAATGGTCGCGGGTCTGGTGGTCATTACCCCGTGTGCAGGTCACGTGACGCCTGAATCGTCTATCTTGATCGGGGCTTTGGGTGGCGCGGTCTGCTACTTCGGATGCCGACTCAAATCGATCTTCGGATACGACGATTCGCTTGATGCCTTTGGCGTTCACGGGGTGGGTGGTGCGCTAGGAGCATTGTTGGTCGGGCTTTTTGCGACCCGACCTGACGTCGGAGGATTTGAACAATTCACCAAACAGGCGATCGGGCTAATTGGGTCAGCTGTCTTTGCCTTTGTGGTTTCATACATCGTCGGAATGATCCTGCACAAAACCATCGGAATGCGGGTCAACGAAGACGAGGAAGAAGAAGGTTTGGACATCACTGTCCATGGTGAAACCGGATATAACCTTTCCACCACGCTGTAATCCGGTTATATCGGTTCAAAGAACCTAAAGCCCACGTGACTCCCCCCGAGTGCGTGGGCTTGATTGTTTTTCGACATTTTCGGTAGAAATACCGGGAGTTAGGCTACTTTCTGGATCGGGGCTTCCGGAACCGAATCCAGTTTAAGCGTTCGTGGTTCGACCTTCCGGTACCCAAGCTGGGTGATGACCTCCAACACTTCCGTCCAAGTCGGGAAAAGTTTTCGATTGACCTTTTTGTAAGCCTCGATCGCCATGACAAACTCGAACTGCTCGGGGGTCATTTCCCCTTCCTCAGCACTTCGTCGTTCTTCTTCCCGTCGAATTCCCGCTCCCCGGCGACGTTCCAGACCAGTCCGTCGATCAGAGACACGACGTTCAGGACCCGTGTACCCGGATTCTTCCCGAGTCCGTTGCCGACGGTCCAGACCCGAACGCCGATCGACCACGTCGCGTGCGATCTGAAGGTTTTTATCCGATCCCGAAGTGACTTGATCGCCCATAGTGATGTCCTCAGGGATTTTCATCGGCTTGAAGGATCGGGGACTTCAGTTCGGTGTGGGTGTCCTGATAAAAAAGCCCGCTTTAGGGTTGAAGCGGGCATCAAACGATCGATTCTCGGACGTGAATGTGTTATTCGACGACGACTTGTCCGTTATTGGTTCCCAGAATAGTGACCGTTCCATAGCTCCGAGCACTGATTTTGACGCCGGACTGGATGTCACCACCGACAAACAGGGTATTCATGCCTTTACTGGCTCGGACATAAGTTCCGGTAACGACATCATCGACAACACGCAGTTCGCCGATTTTGCCTAGCGCCCGCACGCCCAAGGATGGATCCCCACCAAGACTACCGACCTGGATCTGGTTGATGTCGGTCGCTGATTCGATCGAAGCGTACATTCCGCTTCGGGCATATACGCGATTGATCGACCCTTGCGGACCCTTTGCACTGATATTGACGGTCCCGCGGATCGTACGTCCGCTGACCACTTCGCCGATTTGTCCGGACACATCCGCTGCCACTTCCTGCATGTTCCCGCCAGCGTTGAGTGAGTTCAGTTTTCCGGTCACGACCCTAAGCCCCATGATCGCATTCTTGGCTTTGATCGAATCGATCGATTGGGCGAAATAAACCCGCATCGGGTAACTGACATTATCCCGCGTTATCAGGTTGTCTGCCCCATCGCGGATCAAATAGGCTTCGAGTTTGCGTAATTGTCCGGTTCCCGCGATGTCGGTATCTTCAATAATCCCGGCATTAGTGATCCCGGACACTCTTGAACTCCCTGCTGATGTTCCAAGAGACCGATGCAGATCGTTTGTGGCATCCAGTGTACGACCGGTTTGGGCGTCGTACCGGTTTCGTTCTGACTGACGGACGGAGATGTTGAATCCTTTAACATCGAGCAGTTGTCCGTCACCGACGGCTTGAACGGTATTAACGGAGAATCCAGCGCTGATAGACGTCCTGCGAATACCTAAACCGGTAGTCACGATCCTTCCGCTGGGATTATAAAGGCCTATCGCACTGATGCGGCTTTCGAGAATTCCAAAACCATCGACGTAGATGCTTTCAAAATCACCGACGGAAATTGCCGAACCGATGATCCCACCATTTCCTGACACGCTGAGCGTCTTTAATCCGTAACGAGGTACAAACAGGGACGGATTCGTGGCAGGTGGCGGCGCCGATTCGGTATCCGTAATCGTCACCAGTCGATTATAAAAAGCGGTCTGGGTCACGTCTGCGAAGTTGGAAATCCGGGCATTCTGAATCGAACCGTTTCGGACGACGATGGTTTCGATGTAATTTCCCGCGTTGATGACACCACGGATGTCGGCGTTATTAGCAACGATCTGCTTGATGCTGTTGGTGGCATAGATACCACCACCGACGATGTCGCCGGTCCCCATATGCAGCAAACCTTCGCCGACGTTGACATTGATAATGCGTGTTCCACGAACGGGTCGGGTGATTCCTTCGATGCTAGTTAAACTGTTCTTACCGTCCGCGTTAGCGCGGATTTCACCGATTTCGGCGCCCGAATGGACAGCTCCCAATTCATCGCGGGAGAGGATCTGACGGATCGGTCCGATACTGAATACGCCGAAAGTGGTGGCATCAAACGGATAGGTAAGCTGCTCGGCATCAAAATTGGAAGTCAACGCCACCGGTTTAACAGCTCCGGTTCCGGTCAGGATACCGACGCGTTGAGCGATCACACTGCCGATGGATTGGGCACGAATACCGCTGATCTCACCACTGGTGTAATTGGTGATGGAAGAAATCGACCCCAACCCGCCACTGAGCCTTCCGGTCCCGGCTTGGATCGACATCACATTGATCGGGACACGCCCGTTGAAACGGAAGTCTAAAGCACTGGTGGGGGTAAGCTGAGTGGTGGTGTCTGTGCTTCCTTCATACTCAACGGTATCCCGGGTCGCGTTATAGACAAGCGGGGTAGCATCGGTTTTCTGACTTTCGATTTCGCCGATATCCACCTGACCGGAACGCCCGAGGACGTTGAATGTCCCCCCCCCCACCGAGTGTCAATCGGATGATGACCTGACCGGCAGCATCACGGACGGGGTAGGCTGTGACGGTGACCCGTGTGGGGGTTCGAACGGTGGTAGTCGTTCCGTTATTGGAGGTTGTGGTGGTGTAGGTATCGGGAATGATACTGAATCGGGCTCCGGAATCATCCTGCAACGTAACCGTCTGCCCGAGAGGATAGGTCTGGGTGACGTCGATTCGTCGTCCGAAGGCGTAGTCGTTGTAAACCACGCCTCCGACCCGAATGTATTTGATGTTTCCACCGAGACCCGTATGAAGTGCTGGACCTCCTGCGGCAAGATCGCCGAAGTTTCCGGTGACGTCGATCAGATCGATGCGACCGTCTTCGCCGCGACGATCGGCGTTGGCGTAGATTCGGGGTAAAAAGGCAGAACTGTTGATGTCTCCGGTGACTCGGATGACATGGATAGCACGGTTGGCAGTGAGTTGGGAAGAGAAGTTTCCTCCGACTTCGATCCACTGATAATCGAAACCGACCGCGTTGGATGCCACGGGGTCATCCAGATTAAAAGCGTTGGGATTGATGAACAGGTTGCCTGTCGATTTGATCATCCCGACGCTGCCGCGGGGGACCAGAAGGTCGGGTGAAGCTAGCGACACCGTGTTGTCAGCGACAGTTCCACCGATGTCTTCTCCGCCTAGATGACGCAGATTTCCTTTGAGAAGATTGATCGGTGTGAACAGGTTAGCCAAGAAATCGCCGACACTATCCCAGGCACCTAGATCCCCTCGTCGTACGAACAGGCCGGTGTCCTGGTCGTCAAGACGGGTAGCTCCTCCGATCGACGCTCCGCCGAACGCGACTTCACCATAATCCTGAATAATTAGGTTGTAATCTCCGAACGCGGAAACGGATACCGGATCGGCATTGGCGGGGACATACGATCCACCAAAGCTTTGATCTCCGAGCCCCGCGACAGCGAACTGATAAATTCCGGGCATCTCAGCCGTGAACTTAAAAGCCTGTCCTCCACCGACACCACCTTGGAAATCGGCGAGGTCTGACTTGATGAAACGCCCGAGGGGATCGAAGATCCCGACATTCAAAAACCCGTTCAAGAACGGATCCGGGGAATACAGCTGGACTGTCACCGTCTGCCCGGCCATCAGAGGAACCGAATAATAATCGACAGAGTCTCCCCGGTTGCTCGCGAGCCGACCGGCAAAATCAAGTCCCTGCACTTTACCGGTCAACGAACTGGTGAAGGAAGAACCAAAAAACCGATTCGTTAGGGCATTATTGCTGACGAAATTGTCGGCAATATCCCCTCGCATAAAGGCTTCACCGATTCTTTCACCGCTGAGCAACGTGTATTCGACTTCGGTGAAAGGGGCATTGTTGAGGGGTAAATTGGGGTTGTTGACGACCTCAACAATGGCATCAAACTGGTTGGCGACCTTGATATTTGCGAGTTTACCACCCACCCGGATGTCGGTTCCCGTTCGGTAGATGCCTTCCGGATCGGTCCCGAGTGACCCACGAACCAAGAGATTACGTAAATCCCCTCCGACAAAGAGGTTGTTGGGCAACTCGCTGGAACTACCCCGGAACGTGCCTCGGGTATCCCCGAGCAACAGATCCCCTGCATAGAGCGTCTCGAGGTGTCCACTGACGAAGACGCGCCCGGTGATCGTTCCACCAACCAGGATCTTACCCATATTAACACCGGGCGCTGTTTCTATTCCCGCGTAAATTCCTCGGCTGGCCGGTCGAAGCCCAAAATCACTTCGGTAGTTGGCGAACGTGATGGGAATGTCTTGTTCGTCGTCGGTGTTGTCTATGTAGTCTTTGGTACGGGCACCGATGTATACCTGTCCGCCTCCGGTGGGGGTAATCGTGACGGATTCGCCTCCTACTTTGGGAATGACACGGATATCCCCTACATTTCCTTCGTAAGGCTGAGCGTTTCCGTCATCGTCGATCCGAGAAATGCTGATAACCGCGTTGGGGCGCGCATCAACGATGTAGATATGAAATAGGTCCGCACCATAGTTGTCGGGAGCATCCTCCAGGGGAGGTTGCAAATCGAGAATGACTTGACGGTTGGTACCGTCGTAGACCCGCATCGCGAGAAACTCAGCGACGATGTCCCCGCTGAGACTGATACGGATGAGTTCATCGTTGGAATCCTGATAAACGAACGTATCACCACCTTGAAGGGTCGTGAGCATTCGACGCGATTCCAACGATTCGAAACAACTGGAGACGGCACGGCGAAGAATTGCCGCTTTGCGCGAGGTACGGCCACGGGGCATGATGCGCTTCTCCTCAGCCAATGGGGTGCATATCCGGTCGCAAATCATAGCGTCGTGCCACGTCGGCGCGACGTTAATTTATCATCCGGTAAAGACGCCGCAGCCTGACGATCGGTTACGGACTTTCAAATCTCCACCGGACGCCTTTACCCCCGATTACGGACAGACTCACCTCAGGCGAATCGACCGCAGGGAGCATACCTGCATCATCATCGCAAGCGGTTCTTCTGTCAACGACTTACGACGTTCACGACATCCGTTCGTCGGACCCGGAAGGTCATTGAATCCGGTGATAATCCTCAGAGGTCAGGTCCATCGCTGACCGAGCGGCTTGGCTGACATACCGGTCAGGGTCGTTAACCAGTACCTTAAGTCGTGCCGACGCCTGTGTTTGGTCGGCCAGTCGTCCGTACCCCTGCCCGCCTACGTGAAACCTGAACCGACCTAATTTCAATATGCTCTCGACCCGCCACATCCGTTCCTGTTGGGCTTGAGTCGTAAAGTGGAAGATATCCCCCGCATGCTCGGACATTTTTCGGTTGGAAGCGGGCGTACCGCCTACCGAACTGATGATCGACCACATCGGTTTCATTCTTTGTTCATACAACGTTCGGGTCGATTCGAGAAAACTTTCCAAGGTCGCAACTTGGTTGATGTTTTTTTCCTGTTGGGCAATCACCCGTAGGATTTCAGCTGCACCGTTCATCAAACCAAGCCCCTCGAAGGCTTCCATGAAGATCAACCGTTCTTTGAACATCTTGGCACCAAGCGCGAATGAGGCTTGAAGCGACTCTTTGGCCTGTTCGGTTCGTCCGTTGACTTGTTGTAAAAGCCCGATTCGTTCCACGGTTTTTCCTGCCAATTTGATGTCGGCCAGATCTTCCGGAGTGAACATTTTGAAATATCCGATGTTTTTTTCGGGATTCCGGGTCAAAAGGCTCATGGAAGCGATGGGGGCTGCCTCCAGGATGTATGCAACGGCTTTTAGGTTACGGGCGTCAGACAGTTGTCCTCGCTCGACAAAACGCTCGTAGGCGACCCGGTCGGATCGGACTTCTCGGATGGCTTGCAAATACAGTTCTCCCGCATCCCCGGGCGCCTGCATCCGAACGATCGATCCGGGAGAAACCGACAGTTCCAGAACCGACAGGTTTTTCGGGTCTAACCCGAACCGGGTCGGAGGGGTCGGGGCGTTGATTTGCTGTAAAGTCCATCCGCTGATTCCCATTAAGATCAGCAAAACCCCAGCAACGATCCAACCCTGAAGATTACCCCACATATGTTGTCTCCGTTCCAAACACAAGCCTGCTCATAACTTAATCTCCGGTATACCCCGGCCAATCGTCCGCGTCACGCAGGGATTCGATTTCCTGCAAACTGTACTGTTTTCCCCGATTCATTCCCGGACACCCCCGGGATGCCGACTCCCAAGCCTCCCGAGACCGAAGCAACCCGTCCCAGAAGGGCCAAGTCCTGCATTGAAGAGGTCTTACGTCATACACCGTGCAGACCCGTTTGCGCCGACCCGGACCCACCTCGATTTCTTCCAGAAACACACAATCGTATTCGCCCCGGTGATTCTTGCGCTCCTTCAAACTGACTTTCCCACCGATCACCCTGCAGTATTTTTTGAGAAATTCCGATCGGTCCATTCGCAAATAACAAGCAAAACGATCGATTTCGACCGAAGACGTCCAGACATACCCCGGTCCCCCGGTACAGCAATTACCACACTGGGTACAGGAAAACCGTAAACCTTTTGAATACCAGGGTTTGTCCGAATCCGTCGGTTGGACCACTTTTAACCGCATGGGACGAAGTTTATCTTTCGACTTCAAGAAACCCAAATGTGATTTTGATACAGGAATCTTTTCAAAAGTTTCGCTGTCGGATTCGACCTTTGAGACGTGTTGGTTTACACTGAGGCTAAAGCATTCATTTTTCAGGAGTAACTTCGTGAGCAAAGTTCGTTTTGCGATTGTTGGTTTGGGGAATATGGGGTCTTCTCACTGCCGGTATATTCCAGAGATCCCGGATGCCGAAATCTCGGCGGTCTGCGATTTGGAGCAATCCAAGGTCGATAAATGGACCAGCGAACTGGGTTGCAAAGGATTTACCAATTCAGACGAACTTCTGAACGCCAAAGTCGCGGACGCCGTTCTGATCGCAACGCCTCATTATGATCACCCCCCTATCGGGATCAAAGCCCTCCAGACCGGTCATCACCTGTTGGTCGAAAAACCCATCGCGGTCGGTGTCAAAGCCGCTCGTCAACTGATCGAAGAGTCCAAAAAGCATCCGAAACAGGTTTTCGGGATCATGTTCAATCAGCGTTCTAACCCGATGTACGCCAAGCTCCGGGAACTGATCGCGGAAGGAGAGCTGGGAGACATCACCCGGATCACTTGGTTGATCACGGACTGGTTTCGGACTTGGACTTATTATGCTTCCGGGGGTTGGCGGGCGACTTGGGCCGGAGAAGGCGGGGGTGTGCTGATCAATCAATGCCCGCATAATTTGGATCTGATCCAATGGATCACCGGACTGATGCCTTCCCGAATCACCGCCGTCGGGTTTATTGGAAAAACTCACCCGATCGAGGTCGAGGACGAAATGTCGGCGATACTCGAGTACCCGAATGGCGCGATCGGACATTTTATCACCAGCACCGGCGAAGCACCGGGAACCAACCGTCTGGAGATTTGTGGCACGCAAGGCAAGATCGTTGCCGAGAAGGGCAAGCTTTTGTTCAGCCGGACCCGTAAAAATGTTCGGGAATTAAATCAGAAGTCCCCCGACTCCTTCCCTCATGTGGAATATTGGGACATCGAGATCCCTTACAAAGCCCCTCCCAAGATGGGAGAACACGAACGGATCACGCGTAATTTCATTTCGGCAGTGCTGAACGGGACACCGTTGCTTGCGCCGGGTGAAGAAGGCGTTCGAGGACTCGAAATCGGGAACGCCATGCTCATGTCCGCCATTCAACGACGAGGAGTGGATTTACCCATCAACGGTGATGAATATGATCAACTTATTCTCGATCTGACCAAACAATACGGCGGGAAAAAAACACTCCAGACCAAACAGGTCGAGGTGGATATGACCGCTTCGAGCGGATCGTTCCGCTAATGATTAGTTCGACTCGAAGCACTCATGGAAGCTAAACTCACAAGTGATGAGAGGTCTTGAACATCTCATCACTTGTGTTTTTCTGATCATCAAAATCCGTTCTTGAGTCACATCATGAAGGATCTTTATCAAACCATCATCGAGCGTTTATCGTCGACTAAAAAGGTTTTGGTGACTACCCACGTTCGTCCGGACGGGGACGCGTTGGGATCATCCGCAGCTTTGGTGCTGGCACTTCGGTCCAAAGGTATTCAAGCAAAGGTCCTGCTCCTCTCCCATTTACCGACCAAATATTCGTTTGTTTTCAGGGAATCCGAGATCGACTGGATCGATGTCGAAACCGGTTTTTCGAATGATTTTTCGGTCAACGATTATGACACCCTGGTGGTCGTAGACACGGGAACCTGGTCACAGCTTCCCGGACTGAAACCTTATGTCCAAGCCTTTCGGGGCACTACGATCGTCATTGATCATCATCAAACCCAGGAGGACTGGGCGGATGAAAAATTGGTTATCCCAGAAGCCGCAGCCACAGGTGAGATCGTTGCCGAACTGCTCGAGCAATGGGACGTGGATCTGGACGTCCGGATCGCCACCTCGATTTTTGTAGCACTGGTTTCGGACACGGGATGGTTCCAGTTCAGTTCTACCCGTCCGTTCACCCTGCGACTGGCAGCCCAGTTGATCGAAGCCGGGGTCGATACCGATCGTCTGTACCAATTGATATATCAAAACGAACGGGCAGAACGGTTGCTTCTACACACTTTGGCGATGCAATCGCTTGAACTGCTGGCCGACAACCGTCTGGCCTTGATGCAAGTGCGACGCCGGGATTTTCTGGACACCGATGCCGGGGTCAACGACACGGAAAACCTGATCAACATCCCCTTGCAGATTCGGACGGTTCAGGTCAGCGTTCTGCTCGTCGAACCTCCCGAAGGTGGACCGATACGGGTGAGTTTTCGCAGCAAAGGGACACTGAATTGCGCTCGGTTTGCCGAACAATTCCAAGGCGGCGGTCACCATCGTGCCGCCGGTGCCAAACTCGAGACATCTCTCGAAACCGCCCGTCATCGGGTTGTGGCAGCGCTGATGGACCATTTTGCAACAGATCAATCGCTCTAACTCTTGGCTGACACTTGTTTTAAACCTTTACCGAGGTAATCCCAGCACAACCGGTCCACCTGCTCGACATACCGACCGATGTCAAACTTCCTTTCCAGACCGGCTGCGTTCATGTAACGGGTCTGACCAAAAATCGGTCGTTCCGTCCAAGGCCGATCATGAAGCCCATAAATCCATCCCACATTCCCGTAACTGTTCGGGTTTAACCCGTCCAGAAAGTAGCGGTTGTTCAAATAAAGTGTCGTCTCGTACGCTTGCTGCGGGGTAGCCGACCATTCCAAAATCTTTTTACCCCAATACATGCGCATGTAGTTGTGCATATACCCTGTTACGACCATCTCCATCTGCGCGGCATTCCAGTACACATCGTGCGTTCGAGCCTGTTCAAGCTGCTCACGAGTGTACTGCGGGTCGCGTCGATCCGAACAATGCTTCTCGAGTGACCGTCGCGACCATTCCGGCAAGGACCTGTATTGTCCATAATCCCGATTAAACCACGTGTGATTGTGAGCCAGCTCCCTGCGAACGATCATTTCTTCCAGATACGCATCGCGGTCGGGTTGGGGTACATCGGCGTCCATCACCCGCAAGGCCAGATCCAACGGAGAAATCTGCCCGTACTGCAGGTAAGGCGACATATGCGACGTATGTCCGTCGGCAGGTTCGTTGCGACCCTCGGCATAACCCCGGAGTCGTTTTTCGACAAACGCTTTCATACGTCGGTCGGCTTCGTGATATCCGCCTTTGAACAAAGGGGATCGCTTCACATCGCGGATACACTGGATCCGAGATAAAACCGAGTTCGGATCGTTCAAATCGAAATCCCCTTTCAGGTGCATTCGGGTGGATTCGTGTCTGGGTTTGTGGGTTTTGAGGGGGACCAGGTAATCCTTCCACACGCGATGGATTTTGGGACGAAGGGTCCTGGCAGCAAACTCATCCCGGTCGCTAGCCGTCTCGATCGGAACCACCAGATCCGTCTCTACTTCCACGACCTTCACACCCGCCCGGTCGGCCACTTCCTCACGCCAGACACGCAGGTGATTCAGATAACCCCGGTCACAGACCACACAGGCTGATTCGTCCGAAAATCGCAACGCCGCCTCTTTAGGTTCGTTGTGAACGCAGACGAACTTGATCCCACGGTCGGCCAGGTCGTTTTGAACATCCCGCAACCCGTCGAGCATGAACGCATAATGACGTTCGGTGGCTTCGGGATAATTGTCCATCAACCCGAAGACGACGACCAAAGGAAGATCGAGCTTGTTGGCTTTGAGGATGGCGGCTTCGAGGGCATGATTATAAAACGCCCGTTGGGATTGTTGCATCCAGTACAGGACGTACCGTCCACGGGGATTTTCGGGTTTCTCATTGAGAACATGACACCTGGATTCCTGGATCATGTCCGAATCGTAGGCAAACCGACGTTCTTTATTCGACCGTCACACTCTTGGCCAGGTTTCGGGGTTTATCGACGTTGCAACCCCGAATCACGGCTGCGTGATAAGCAATCAACTGTAATGGGACGACGCTCAACAGGGGTTGAAGCGGTTCCTGAGTATCGGGAATGTAAATCACGTGATCGCTGTAACGGGTGATGTTGGTGTCTCCTTCGGTCGCTACGGCAATGATGACTCCCCCACGGGCACGGACCTCTTCGATATTGCTGATGACCTTGTCGTACTGATACCCCCGGGTCGCGATAAACACCACGGGCATTCCTTCGCTGATCAACGCGATCGGACCGTGTTTCATCTCCGCAGCCGGCATACCCTCAGCGTGGATGTAACTGATTTCCTTCAGTTTTAATGCCCCTTCCAAAGCGATCGGGTAATGATAACCCCTTCCGAGGAACAACCAGTTCTCCTCACCTGCGAACCGCGAAGCGATCTCCCGGATTTGCTGGTTCTGAGACAAAATCCTTCTCATCTGGTCCGGAATCGCCAAAAGCCCGTCTACCAGCTCCTGTGCCTGGGGCTGAGACATGAATCGACGCCGACCGATATAAATCGCTAGCATCGCCAGTGTGGCAATCTGACAGGTAAACGCCTTCGTACTAGCCACCCCGATTTCCGGTCCGGCATGCAAATAAACCCCGGCGTCGGTCTCTCTGGCGATGGTCGAACCGACGACATTGACCACCCCTAACGCCAAGGCGCCTTTTTCCTTGGCTTCTCTCAAGGCCGCTAGAGTGTCGGCCGTTTCCCCCGACTGACTGATTGCGATCATGACGGTGTTTTCTTCCACTAGCGGGTTTCGATACCGAAACTCACTGGCGTATGTCGCTTCGGTGACGACTTTGGCCAGGTCTTCAAACAGATAATCCCCGACCAAACCCGCGTGCCAAGCGGTCCCCTGACCGGTCAGGATGAACCGTTTGGCCCGAGCCAATTCACGTGCCAATCCCGCCACTCCCCCGAGCGTGATTCGTCCCTCTTTACTGTCTACTCGTCCTCTCAAACAGTTCTCGATCGCTTGGGGCTGCTCGAAGATCTCCTTGAGCATGAAATGTTCGTAGTCACCCAGTTCATATTCCTCCAGCTTGCTTTCCAGCTGCTGGATCACCGGACTGACAACCACGTCGTCAATCGTTGTGGTATGCAAACTCTCCGGGCGCAGCACCGCCATTTCATTATCGTTGAGGTAAATGACCTGAGCGGTGTGTTCGACGATCGCAGCGGCATCCGAAGCCACAATGTACTCATCGTCCCCGACCCCAATAATCAACGGACTCCCCTTACGGGCGACGACCAACGTGTCTGGTTCTTCCTTGCATAACACCGCGATGCCATAGGTCCCGTCCACCTCATGCAACGCCGTCTGAACGGCTTTTCCCAGCAACGACAGACCGGGTTTTAGATGAACCCCGTTTTTCTCTTTTAATTCCTGATAAATATGACCGATGAGCACCGCCAGGACTTCTGTATCCGTCTGAGATTGAAAAGTGTGACCTTTTTCCTCTAAAAATTTTCGGAGCACCGTATAATTTTCGATGATCCCGTTATGGACCAGTGCGATTCGGGCCTGATCGTCTAGATGGGGGTGAGCATTGGTTTCTGTCGGTGCACCGTGGGTTGCCCATCGCGTATGGGCCATTCCGATCGTGGCTTGGGGGAGAGGTTCGGAATCGGCGATCTTGTTTTCCAAAACCGAGATCCGACCGACCGCACGTCGGATCGCGATCTGCCCGTCCTCGCCGATCACCGCCAGACCGGCAGAGTCGTATCCACGATATTCCAACCGTTTCAGACCCTCGATCAACACCGGCTGACAGATTTTCTTCCCGACATAAGCAACGATTCCACACATCCAAACACTCCTGCAAAAGCCGGTTTCGGAGTAACCTCATCCACAGACGCAGTTTATCGTTGTATCCTACCTCATTTTCGGACACAGGCCAAAGCCTCTATCTCCGGCCTTAAAGGTCAACTCGTGTTCTGACTCAAGACCGGACAAACTCTGTCCGAGTCCGATAACCGGTCTTTTGAGGGTCACGGATCATTCAGATGGGAAGATTTTTGATCTCTTCGTAGGCGTCCAGGAGCTTGGATCGTATAGCCAAGAGGGTTTTAAACGCTGTCTCGGACTTTTCCATGGCGACAAAGACACCAGTCACGTCGTCGGTCTGCCCGGTCGCGAGGTTTTGGACGGCTTGTGAGGCATCCTGCTGGAGTTTGGCCACGCCTTCGATTTCGGACTTGAGAACGTCGGCGAAGGTTTTTCGCGGGGTTTCTCCCGTGAGATTGGAAGAGACCGATCCGGTTCCCGTCGTTGTTGGGGTTGGGATCGGGAGGTTGTTGAGTTTGTCGATCATCACAATCACAAAAGTCGAATCATTGATACGTAATTGTCCTTATTTCGGTCCGATCATGCAATAAGTCTTAATGAGGCATTGAACATGGCTTTGGAGGTTTCCATCATGGTGATGGTGGCTTCATAAGCACGGGAAGCCTCGAGCATGTTGACCATTTCGGTTGCCAGATCGATGTTGGGATATTTGACAATCCCACGTTCATCGGCGTCGGGATGTCCGGGTTCGTAACGTTCATTGAAAGGCGAAGGGTCCGGTCGGATCTGACTGATCCGAACACCCGGTTTTCCGTCCGGAGTACCCGCTTGGAGCAGAACCATGCGTCTTCGGAACGGGATTTTTTCACCGTGTTCGTTACGAGTGGTGTTGATGTTCAGCACGTTGTTAGCGGTGGTGTCCATTCGGACCCGTTGCACCATCAAACCGCTGGCTCCCATTTCCAAGACATCGAACATACCTGTCTCCGATTATAAGTCTTTTCAATTTAATGTTTTACGTAAAAATCAGGTGACCCTTTCCTTCAGGGCATTCTGCACACTTTCGAACTGCTTTCGTAACAATTCGGTCATGAGGTTGTGCATCAGCGCGTTCTGGGCCTGGTCGCTCATGAGTTGCTCGACCGAACGATTGTTTTGATCGTGAAACAAAATGTTTCGACGGGGGTATTCGGTCTCAACAGACAGATCATCGAACCGGACCGAACCGACCGGTGCTCCGTTTCTCTGAGCCACCCGTTCCCGAAGCAGGTGTTGAAACCTCTCCAACGACAGATCTTTTTGACGATACCTCGGTGTCGAAATGTTGACGATGTTCTCGGCTAGCAACCGGTGTCGGGCTTGCGAAAACTTCACCATCTGTTCCAAAAGAGGTGCGTTTCCCTGATTCATCAACCGTTCAATAAACATCATCGGTCTCCCACGTGCAAATTCGGTACCAAAACCACAAATCGTTGATTTTCCTGAAGATCGGTCGTTTCAGAAAATCGCATGGGGGTGAAACAAGCAACCTCAGCCTGCAGGTTCTGCGCGTCGGGATTTGGTTTCATGCCCCTACCTCGTGCATCATTGATTCTTCGTCCTGTTTCCACTTTTTCAGTTTCATCCCTAACGTCCGCACCCCGATTCCCAAAGCGGTAGCGGTTTTAACCCGATGACCTCGGAACCGTTCGAGTGTGGACATGATGACCTGTTTTTCGATGTCTGCCAGGGGTTTTCCCGCAAGGTCCTGAGCGGCGGCTACGGGATTCTGATGGGGCAAACGCAACCACGGTGCGATTGTCTGGGCCCGGATCACCGCAGGATCGGTTTCTAGGATCACCGCCCGTTCTATGATGTTCTGCAATTCACGGACGTTGCCCGGCCAAGGATACTTTTGCAACAGACGCATGGCTTCGGGTTCGATGTGTTTAAACGCCTGCTGGTCCCGACGAGCAATCCGGTGTAGAAAATGTTTGACCAGATCGGGAATGTCTTCGGTCCGATCCCGAAGCGGTGGTAATTCGATGGGCACCACGTTCAACCGATAAAACAGGTCCTGACGGAATCGACCGGCGGCAACTTCTTGTTCAAGATCACGATTGGTCGTCGCAATCACCCGAACATCCACCATCTGAGTGGTGCTGCTACCGACACGTTCAAAACAGTTTTCCTGCAGGACTCGTAGGAGTTTAGCTTGTAACGTCGGAGCAATTTCACTGATCTCGTCCAAAAGCAGTGTTCCACCATCGGCCAGTTCGAATCGACCCCTTCGGGTTTTGTCTGCTCCAGTAAATGCTCCTTTTTCATGCCCGAATAGCTCAGATTCCAGCAGATTTTCTGACAACGCCGCACAATTGACTGCTAGCATCGGACGATCCCGACGGTCCGATGCTGCGTGAATCGCACGGGCTACCACCTCCTTGCCCGTTCCGCTTTCCCCGCGTACCAGAACCGTTACGGACGACCGAGCGACCAGCTCGATCTTTTTCTTGATCTGGTCCATGCCCCCTGCCACACCGATCAGGGGTCTGTCCCGGTTCTGATCCTGAATCGCGCTTTTCAAAGCCGCATTCTCAATCCGCAGTCGGTTGTGCTCGAGGGTGCGCTCGACCAGAAGCTTGATCTCATCCCCTTCGAAAGGCTTTTGAATGTAATCATAAGCCCCCAGTTTCATGGCTTCGACGGCGGTCTGGATGGTCGCAAACGCCGTCATTAATACCACCGGGAGGTCGGGTTTGAGCTTTTTGGATTCTGTCAACAACTCGATACCGGTCATTTTAGGCATCTTCAGGTCTGTGATCAGCAGATCCACTTTCCCCGAGGCGATCCGCTGCAACGCCTGCGGACCATCCCCGGCTGCTACCACCTCATGCCCTTCCCGGGCCAGAAGCGCTGCTAGCGAATCACGCATCAATTCCTGGTCGTCACAAATCAGTATCCGTGCCATAAAACCGTCCTTGATCTAAATCCGTACCTCGAACCGGGCCCCGCCTGATGGGCGGTTCCGAGCCTGAATCGTTCCGTTGTGAGCTTCAACGATCCGGTGAACGATCGATAAACCCAATCCCGTTCCCTCATCCTTGGTCGTAAAAAAGGGATTGAAAATTCGATCCAGCACCTCCGTCGGGATCCCCGGACCGTCATCTTCAACCACCAGCAACAGACCCGAATCCGTCCCGCACAGGCTCACGTCAACTGTTCCATCAGGCCCGGCAGCTTCAATCGCGTTGAGCACAAGATTCAAGACGCATTGAGAAAAAAGCCTGGCATCCACATCCCGATAAAACGTCTGCGGAAGATCCGCCCGGATCGTCCCCACTCCTCGTCCCAAACGACCCTGCGCTAGTTCGATTGCTTCTCTGATCAGGACGCATACCTCGCAACGGGAAGGATGGGCATTGATTTCCCGTGTGAAATGAAGGATCTGGGACACCAGTTCTTCTAATCGTTTGACCCCCCCGATGATTTTCTGGACGGTTCGGACACTTTCGGGACGGTCGGCCACGTCCTGGGCAAGCATCGACGCGTATAACTGGATACCTCCCAAGGGGTTACGGATTTCATGTGCGAGCCCTGCTGCCATCTCGCCCAAAGCCGCCAGACGGTTGCGACGTTCCAACAGACGATTCTTTTCACTCAGTTCGGTCTGAAGCTGCTCGACCCGTTTTTTTAACTCGTCGTGTGATTTTTCTAGTTTCTCCGTCACCTCCGAGTAAGCCATGATGATCCGCCCCAGCTCTTCGATCCGCTGGGCATGAACCGATACGGAAGATGGACTGGTGAGAGTCATTGTTTGACATTGACCTTGTTCTGTTGATCGGACACGTACGCCGCGGCTGCGTATTTGCGTCCCACGGCCTTGGCTTGCGTGGTGGCTACGATCTGTTTACCGATATTGAGTTTGCGCTGCTGCAGTAGAAGCACGTCGTCCTGGTCCGCCTGGGTGATCTGTATCAACAGCTCACGGGTCTCTGCCAGCATCTGTGAAGCCCGTCGTCGGTCTTGCTCGGTCAGACGCGAAGAAAACTCAGACCAGTTGCGTTTCATAGGCGCGACTTCGGTCTCCAGTTCGCTGATCTGCTGCAGAAGTTCGCCCCGTTGTTCCAACACCGTCAGCAGCTCATCGGTCTGATTCTGTTGGACGTATTGACGTTGCAAATCGCACAACCGCGACAATTGTCGATAACAACCCAGTTGGCGGGTCAGACACTCCATCAGTAACTGAGATTGAGGAGGCATATGATCGTCTCCGACGGGAAAATCCCGACCGTTCCGAGATTTTCGACATCTGCTTTCGTACCGGTCACCACATCCCCGACTCGTTCACAAACTTCAACCACTGTTCCCAGTACTCCCGGGGCATGGAAAATGATCCGTCACTGAATGATTCAGGAGGGATCCGACGAAGCAACCACTTGGCCCGTTCATTAGCAGCCTTGGCTTGTTCTACTTTTCCTAACCTGCACCAGGCATTGACGATCTGCACATAAGCCGCCAGCGACGAGGGATCATCCTGAAACCGAAACGCGGCGTTGTCATAAAGAGAAATCGACGACTCATACTGACCTAGGTCGTACAGACAATCCGCCCGATAGAAGTGTGACAGCTTGTAGTACAGTTTTTCGGGATCGGACTTGGGCAATTGGTCGTGGTAGATATCGACCACCTGATCGTAGTAGGACTTGGCTTTGATCAGACGATCTTTCTTGGCAGATTCGACTTCCGCGGGGTCGAACACCGGTTCGCTGCTGGCCGATGCGACTGCCTGTCGGTTTTGCAGATACCGCGCGCTTTTACGGTAGCTGTCCGCGATCAGAAACAGTACCTGTCCGCGTCGGCTATCCGATCCGTATCGTTTCAAAAACTCTTCCAGACGGACGACGGCCTCTTCGTAACGGGATGTTCGGTAATAGATCTGCCCCAATTCGAACAAGGCCTGACGAAAATCTTCCGAAGAGGGATCGACCAAGGGGTTGTTGTCCAAAACACTCAACAGGACGTTCTCGGCTTTGGAATAAGTGTCAGGCCCTTTGGCGATATACGCTTGGGCCAGAGGAACCGCACTTTTGCTAGCGGCCAGAGACTTGGGATATCGGAACTGATTCCGTTGAAGAACCGCAATGGCCTGATCAAGCTGTCCAAGCGCCTGGTGGGCTTTCCCCAGACGAAGCAAGGCATCCGGTGCTAGAGGGTCTTCAGGACGTTCGGTGACAAACAGATCCAACGCCGTGATCAAGGCCTGCATGTTCCCGGCTTTTTCGTACAGTCCGATCCCGTACCACAACGCCGATCCGTACTGACGGTCGTCGCCCGGGATCAGCTTCTGTGCATAGGCGATATATCCTTCAGCCGCCTTGCTGCGGATATCTCGTACTTGTTGTTGGCGACGAATTTTTTCCCCGCCACTGATGTCGGGAAGGGTAGCTTCGATCTGGTCAGCCCGGGCTTCGTAAAGCCTTGCAAGTCGTAGGAAAAACTCGGCTTGGGGATCGGGCTTAAGCAGAAGTTCATAAGACATCAGCTCGATACCCGCCTGTGCGTTTCCCCGTGATTTGAACAACTCCACCGCATCCTGAATGGCGGCAATTGCCTGACTACGATACGACCGGCGTGACGGACGCTGATCGATCTCTTTGGCTACGTCGATCAAGTCAGACAAAGCGGCTTCATCCTCTTTGAGCATGACCCTAGCCAAACCCCTACCGATACGGGCCAAAGGCATGACACGGGAATCAGGATGATTCACGATCACTTCCTGATAGAAGGACTTGGCTTCTTCCACACGACCTGAAGCCCGGGCGATATCCCCTAGAAGTACACACGCATCGGCATCTAGAGGATGTCCTGATCGTAGCTGATCCCTAGCCACACGAAGGTAGCGTTCGGCTTGTTGGGTGTCGCCGAGCTTCCAGGTAACGTAACCCAACCGGTAATGGACTTCGCCTTCCTGTTCCTGGTCTGCGGTCAGCTTTAAAGCATTGTCGAGCAGGATTTTAGCATCCAGGTAGTGTCCCTGATCGGTCAGGATCATGGCCCGTTGACTCATGGCCCAGGCGCGCTCGGCATCGGTGATCGTCGGATCTTTCAGATAATCCTGAATCGCCAGTTCCGCAGCCCGGGTGTCACCCCGGTCCAACAACAAATCCACGATCTTGCGAGATAATCGTAACGACCGGTCTGGGTCGAGCGTTACTGCCTTTTTGTATGAATCCAGCGCGTCATCGATCTTGCCAAGCAACTCGTAGGCCTTGCCCAACCGACGATACCCCCCGGCGTCTAGCTGCATCCCTTTGGCCACTGCGTGACGGGTCTGTTCAATGATCCGGATCTGAAGTGCGGGAACGGTCACCCGTTTTAACTGCTGATACAGATCGATGGCTTCGGCAAAATAGAGATGAATCTGCCCCTGCTGGGTGGGGGTTAGATCGTCCAACGACAACAGTTTTTTGAGTCGCTCGACTGCTGCCTCCGGACGTTCTGCCTTCAGCAACGTTCTGACATCTGACAGCTGTTGCTCGACCGACGGACCAGGTTTGGGGTCCCACAACAAATAGGCTGCGTAGCCGAAAAGGGCAAAAGAAAGAATCAGCAAAGGCATCTGCCAAAGCTGAGAAATCGAAGCTTCATCCGACGGGGAATATTTCCGCGACGACATAGCCATCCTGGCCTTTCGCACGCGATCCATGCCATGCCCTGCCGAGAATCGTCCTTGATCCTCTGTCACAGGCAACTGACCGGAAGATCCGGACAGTCTGACATCGGCAATTTAAGCGCTGCAACATGAAATGCAAGCAAAATTTGCCGCTTGTTGAGAGTTCACTGTTGAATAACCCCCGAATCGGACGATGAGACAATGACCTTACTTTTAGGAGTCCTATGTCTGAAAAAGCCCTGAACAAACCTTCCCGATCTGTACGAATCGTGGGTTGGGTTTTGACGTTGGTTCCCGCATCCTTGCTGTTCGTGGCCGGGGTGATGAACATTATTCGACCGGATTCGATCGTGGAACAAACCATCAAAATGGGTTATTCAGCGTCGGTCATGCTTCCTCTAGGAATTGTGACCGTGGGTTGTGTGATTTTGTACCTGATCCCGCGCACGACCTGTTTGGGGGCGATTCTTGTCACCGGATACCTCGGGGGGGCTGTGGATGTGCATGTCCGCAACGGCGATCCCCTGCCTCAGATTCTGTTACCGGTGGTCGTCGGGGTTTTGGCATGGTTGGGGCTTTATTTGCGCGAACCCCGCATCCGCGAGCTTTTTCCGGTCAGACGACTTTGATAACAAAGTTGACCTCACATGATCAACTGTCGGGCGATCGAAACATACCGGCTGCGTAAATCGTACACGGTTTGATCCAGCAGGGTTTGTTCCTCACGGGTGAGATTGCCTTTGGTCTTTTCTTCTAGAACTCCCAGCATGTCAATCTGATACTTGGCTAGGTCAAGATTGAGCATAGGAGGAGCATTTTCATCCCCGATTTCACCGAGATAATACAGGGCCTGGGTCATGATCGACTGAACGATCGACGCAAAACCCGCCTCCGGAAGCTGACGTGTGCTCCGTCCCGAAGCATCGGACCGGGGTACCGAAGGTGATACAGGGGCCTTTGACGTTTTTGAAGCCGTCTGCTCGGCCAGTTTCCGTTTTTCTTCTTGGGCCTGACGTTTCCAGTCGCTGTCAACCTGAATAATCGGAGTATCACTCATATAATTAATTCTAGTCTCTGCCCGACGGAAAGAAACAGGGATTGACGACAGAAAACTCTCGGTTCACACTCCCTTGCGCATGTTTCAGCATTCTTTCCCTTTCGATCCGACGTACGGTTACACGGAACAGGATATGCTTCAAATCCCCCCACCCGAACCGGCAGAGGATTTTGAGCGGTTCTGGCAAGAGAAGTACCTGTCTGCTTTGACGGTACCGACCCGTATCCGACTCCGACCCTGGATCGGAAAGACACCTCGAGAGGATATTCTGGTTGAAGAAATCGATTTTGACGCGTTGGGTCTTAACGGGGCCCCGCCGGTACGGTTAGGCGGATGGTTAATCCGACCCCGATTCGTGGAACCCGTCCGTCTGGAGATTCAGGGACACGGTTACGGCGGACGCGAATCCCCGGAACTTCCCCGACGAAACGATCCGACCATTCGACTGCAGATTTGCAAACGCGGCTTTCACCGTTCGATCCAGCCCGATCTACCTGTTAACAACTCCAATCTCCACGTGGTCGCAGGAATCGAATCCCGGGAAACCTACGTTCATCTCGGAAACGCAGCCGATATCTGGGCAGGGGTCAAAGTGCTTTGTGAACTTTTTCCCGATCTGAGCCATCGTCTAGATTATTCCGGTGGAAGCTTTGGTGGGGGAATCGGCGCGCTGGCTTGTCCTTGGGATCGCCGGATCCGAAAAGTGTTTCTAGACGTACCGAGCTTCGGAAATCACCCGATCCGTCTGCAATGCCCGTGCACCGGCGCGGGAGAAGCCGTTCGAAAACTCTATTTGTCGGGAAAGAAAGTCCTTCCCGTTTTACAATACTTTGACTCGGCGGTTTCAGCCCGGTTCATGGGTCAACCGACACTGGTCG
This sequence comes from Phycisphaerae bacterium, assembly GCA_026004655.1. Classification (GTDB taxonomy): domain Bacteria; phylum Planctomycetota; class Phycisphaerae; order Tepidisphaerales; family Tepidisphaeraceae; genus BPJO01. The sequence goes on along the minus strand of BPJO01000021.1, from coordinate 3,812 downwards.
GTTGCGCCCGATTTGACCCAGCCGTTCCACCCCCCGGACAGTTCAGCGTCTATAACGCTATCCCCGGGACCAAGAAAATCGTCGTCCGGGATGCAGGACACTTTGAATACCCGAACCAAGCCCGCGATCAGGTCCTCCTCGCCCGGGAAGCCCGGGCTTGGCTTGATGAGAGCCTTAACCCTTAGCGTCTGCGTCTTAAACAGTAGTATGAACCCACCACACTGCATAACCCCACTGCCATCGGCTCCGGAACAGCCGTTAGTGTGACATTTCTAAACCTCAATCGTCCACTACTGTTGGCCGTCGTAGGGCTTACATTGACAACAAGGACAGAGGTATAAGCATCGACTTCAATTCCGGAGACTGAAACAGTGACAAGTGAGGGAACCGTTCCACTCCCACTAGCCATTGAAAATACGCCTGATTGCCCGATACCATTACGAGTCCAGGAAACATACAACGATTCATCCCCGTTCCATTCATGAAACAAGAACGATTCGATTCGAATATCCTGTGTAGCTGTTAAGGTAAAGGATTCGCCCCGTTCAAACCGCCCGAGATTGGCGTTTCCTACACCCATGCCGGTATTTTCTGCTCCGAAGAAGCTATTGGTGGCGAGTGAAAAATCCGGTGCACTCGGAAGGTTCACATTGACGCCGATTTTGGGATTATCCAATACCAGGTTGAATGTTACTCCAGCCCCCGCATTAAAAGCCGAATCGGTCAAACTACCGCTGACCGAAGTCGCCAGATTCACAGACGATGATCGGAACGGATTGGTAGTTGTGTTATTATCAAAACTAACGATTACGGCGCCTTGCAATTTTATCGCTATAATAGCTGTACCAATAATAAAACAATACGTATTCATCTTTTCTCCTTAACTCATTGGAATCCTGAAATAGGCCGATTTTTTATCGCATCTGCTTCATTTCGAACTTCTCTCCTCTCAGTGCTCTTTTAGCTGCTTCTCCCCAGTAAGGTGTTGGGGTGTAATTTTCCCAGTCGCTCAGTAAACAGGGTGATGCTTTTGGGTGAAAACTCCAGGCAGTCCAGTTCAGTTGCTTTTGCTGAACCATCCCGAGGAAATCGGGGACCCAAGTAGAAGCATCCTCATGGGCCTCAGGTGAGATAAAGGAAAGTCTTTCTCCGGGAGCTCCACACTCTCCTAAAAATAATGGGTATTTCTCCGCTACATCCAAAAACTTTTCCTGCCAATTTTTTTTCCACGAATAGACATGGGTCGAATACACAATTCCATTCCCCCCCCGATCGTCTAACGCATATCCTTTGAGAACACCAGACAAGTCATAGCTCCAATCTAGTCCGCCGACGATCAAAATATTCCTGGCCGCCTACGGAACGGACGGTATCGATCAATTTTTGCATACCGACGGAGTGAAACCCCCTCAGTGATTCATTATTTTCTACCGCAGCGTCGGTCTGACGTCTTTCCGTAGAAACCCATCCTCCGTCTCGCCATACATCCCACGAAATGTCATGCGGTTCATTAAACAGCTCAAAAAGTACGGCAGGATGATTTTTATATTTCGTGGCTACCTCCTACCCAGAACTGTACGTCTTTTTCCTGCGGTGCCCGGAAACGATGCAAGTCAATCACCGTATACCCACCGTAGGAAGCGACCAGATTGATCACATCATCGATTTGTTGTCTATAGGATGCCCCACCGTCATTCTGATAGGGACCTGTTCCTGCCCAAAAATGTTCTCGGACTGCCAATCGGATGCAATTGACATTCCACTCCTTCATCGCGTGTTCAACGGATTCCAACACTTTTTCCCCGGGTCCCCAGCCCATACTCGGGATCGCGACGCCTTGTAACCAAATATTCTTACCCGATTCATCGATCAATCGATTACCCAAAACTTTTAACATGAAGGGGAGTTTTTCTGGAGGCACCACCGGAACTTGAGGTTTCACTGATGTTGCACGGCGAGCCACTTCTTCGGCTTTTCGACGAGACTGTTCTTCTTTGGCTCGAATCACCGGACCCGGATCTACCGGAACCAGTTCAATATCATCGAAGTCTATCTGACCTGTTTGTACTTGAAACAGGGTGAACATCATCTCCAGATGAATGCTATTTGGTGGAACCAGGAAAGAAGTTTCTCGGCTGATCCACCCTTTGCTGTTTCCTTTGAACGCCGGGGCCGGGGGGGCGGGTTTTAAAGTTTTATTTTCCTTATCCTTGAAGTTCATCATGATCCGTCCATCAAACCAGAGCTGTTTTCCCGGTTTGATATTTTCATAACGAACTTTGAAAGACAGTTTGAGCGCTTGGACATCAGTGGGCAGATCAATCCGCCGGTACACCATAACCGTTTTTCCTGGCTCGAGCTGACGGAGCCTGAGAAATCGGTTACCTTCCTCCGCACTGATCGACGCCCCTCGTTTCAGTGACCAAACGGCATCCGATTCGAAATTTCCTCCGGTAATGAGGGATTCATTAGCTGTTACGGACTGAGGGCAAATGGTCAGTAACAATAGAATGAGTGACAGGATGATTCGTGTAGTCATTTCTTCCTCGAGGATTACCGAAGCCGCAAGTCAGACGTTAAATGAGTTATGGCGTCTGAAAAATGAAACCAGTGAACATGACCGTCCACAAATAACACATTCCCACCCCCGCGATGACGTTGAAAGTCGATCCCACGGGTGTAAATAGCGCTACGATCTGACGCGTGCCAGACAGACGGCCCCGTCGACCATGCCTCTACTACATGCACCCGTACCGCAGCCCCATTCACCGATGATAGTCTTCTTGGCTTGGCCCATGCGCGGTTAGGTCCGCTACCCCATCCCCCGGGCGTTTGGACCCAGGTCGATTCCGCATACCCATTTTTGTAAGGTTCGACCTGGTTCCGAAAAATGTTCTCAAAATCAGGGCAAACAAAAGCTGTTTTCCGGAAAAAATCCTTCTCTGCTTCAGGCCCCCGTGGATCGCCCACCCTCCAGAAACTACCATCCCATCGAAGCTTTTGACCAATACGCCCGACCGATGTATCTGCCTAAATTGTGATACATCCCAAAAATGTCCTTATTGATTGCCTGGGTGTTATAAATGTCCTGACTATTTAAAGGGGGAAGATATCCCCTGTATTCAACCGCATACAGACCAAACATTTGACCGATCTGACGCAGATTGCTTGCACATTTGACCCGAACGAGCCGATTCGCGAATACGGCTAAACGCCGGCAAAAGAAGAGAGATTAAAACTGCAATAATCCCAATTACGACTAATAACTCAACAAGCGTAAAAGCTTTTGATCCACCCAATTTCATTCGTCCTCCTCGTACGATATGTTCACGAATCCTGTTCCTTGCGAGGCGGACCGACGGATCACGCATCACGAGTTCGACAGGAAGTATGAGCGACTCCACGGGAGACTCCGGGGACTGGATACGACGTTTAAGTAATTCCATGGCAGTACGACCAAGATCTCCGAATGATTGGCGAATGGTTGTTAAACCCGGATGCAAATAATCGACGATATTGCTGTCATCATCACAACCAATGACGCTCACGTCCTGCGGAATCCGCAACCCCAATCCATCCATATCTCGATACACTTGTCGCGCTACCGCATCACAACTGCAAAAAATCGCTGTCGGATACGGCTTCTTATCAAAAAGCCGTTTGACGCCCGCGGAAATTTTCTCACTCCAGTCTCCAAAACGATCTATTCCCACATCCAAATCCATGACTTGCTCTTTTTTCAGAGCAATCCCGAACTCGGCCAACCCGTCACGAAATCCGTTGATTCGATCCCGAACTGTTTGCCGCCATTA
>BPJO01000020.1 GCA_026004655.1 Phycisphaerae bacterium | reverse complement strand
TGATCGAATGATCCAACTATTCCGACATTCCTGACATCAATACTGTGGACCTCCGGGGTTGATATCCGTGTTCCACAGCAACACCCCCCCGGCTACACTCTTCACATTCTTAAATCCGTTCTTTTTAAGCACTTGTGCAAATTGAAGGGATCTGCCCCCGGACCGACAGTAGACGATGATTTCGTCATTCTCTTTACCGCGGAGTTCCCCGATCCTTGCTCCGAGAGTCTGAAGCGGAATCAAAGTACTCCCGTCGATTTTAGTAATCGTTTCTTCGTGCGGTTGTCGGCAGTCAATGAAGACAAAATTTTCCCCGGCATCGAGTTTACGCTTCAATTCTCGAGGCGTGATTTCCCATTCCTCATCAAACTCATAGTCCAACGGCAACCCTCGTTCGTCGAGGTTCGGACCACGAGTGGTTGTCCCGTGCAGGGTTCGTTTGACTTCCGCTTGCGTCTCTGCCACCGATTTGGCGTCCAGAATCGGAACACCGCAAAACTGTTCATAATCTACGGGTTCGGTAATCGTCGGATTCTCACCACAGACCGGACAACCCGGGTCACGACGCAATTTAAACGTCCGAAACTCCATGTCCAACGCATTAAACGTTACTAACCGTCCGATCAGAGGTTTGCCGATACCTAAAATCAGTTTTATCACTTCATTGGCTTGAAGTGTTCCGATGATTCCCGGCAAAACACCCACCACCCCCCCCTCCGCACAGCTCGGAACCGAACCGGGATCAGGAGGTTCAGGATATAAACATCGATAACACGGTCCGGGATTACCGGTCTGAGGGTCGGTCAAGTGCGGAGCAAACACCGTTACCATTCCCTCAAACCGGAAAATCGACCCATAGATGTTCGGTTTTTTCAAAAGCACGCACGCATCCCCCACACAGTACCGTGTCGGAAAATTGTCCGTCCCGTCAATAATGATGTCGTATCGAGCAACCAGATCCAGAACGTTGGTGGAATTGATGATCGTTTCATGCTGGACGACGTGAACATCCGGGTTTAGCGACTTCAGCCTTCGAGCAGCCACCTTGACTTTTGGTTCTCCTACCGAATTGGTATCGAATAACACCTGTCTCTGAAGGTTTGACGGGGAAACCACGTCCACATCCACCAAACCGATTGTTCCCACCCCGGCCGCGGCCAAATACAATGAAATGGGAGAACCCAATCCTCCCGTCCCGATACATAGTACTTTCGCATTGAGAAGCTTTTTCTGCCCCTCCATCCCGACTTCGGGTAATAACAAGTGGCGTCGATAACGGGTAATCTGATCGGCGTTAAGGGTCTTGACCGTACTCATCGAAATTCTTCCAAGTCGATGCATCCTCAATACTGACGGCGTGTCGCATCGAAAACACGACCGCTCAGGGATCAGGATAAAAACTCAACCGGGAATCGCTTGCGGGAGGGAAAACTGACTAGCAGTTATCCGCGCTTTAGCACGTTTGTCTCGCATAAACGCATGAGACGGGCCGCAAGCTGCGATCAAATCGCCCTGATCATCTCTGTAAACCTACATTATAATCTGAACCCGGATCGCGTCAACTTCGTCTCTTCTAAATTACCCTCGTTGGTGTTGGGGACGTATACCTCTTACTCTTACTTCGTGACGCAAAGCAAAGGCTTTCGGATCTGTATTTGAATGAACAAATCGTTTCGGTTAAGGTGTTAGACTCGTTTGACCGAGAACGAGGACCGGACGCTCAGGCGGTGGTAAAAAGTTACGCATGACAAAGTCCGGTTTTGGTCTTTTTTTTTCCCTAAGCCCTATAGGGACCGGTGTCAATTCGGTAACGCGCGGTCGCTCGGGCTGGCGACGAAAGGTCGCTGTTCGTTTTTTTCAGAGGTTTCGATATGACACACGCTGAACTGGTCAAAGCCTTGGTCGATGCCGGGATTCATTTTGGGAATCCTGCTTCACGGTGGAACCCCCGTATGGAGCCATATATTGCCGGCAAACGCGGGAACATCCACATCATCAACATCAAGGAAACCGTCAAAGGAATTCTACTGGCCAAAAAACTGGTTCAGAACGAGGTTGCCGCCGGTCGGGATGTTCTTTTCGTCGGTACCAAACGCCAGGCCCGTCATGCGATCGAGGAAGAAGCCCGTCGCTGCGGCATGCACTACGTCTCCGAACGCTGGCTTGGTGGCACACTGACCAACTTTCGCACCATCCGAGAACGTCTTAAACGGCTCGAACAGCTCGAAAAACTCTGGGAAACCGGCGAAATCGAAACCTATTCCAAAAAAATGAAATCCACCCTTCACCGCGAAATGGTGAAGATTAAGTCCAACCTCGAAGGGATCCGTAACATGGATAAAATCCCGGGTGTGATATTCGTGGTGGATGTCAAACGGGAGCACATCGCGGTCAGTGAAGCACGCAAACTTGGCGTCAAAACCATCGCACTAATTGACACCGATGGTGATCCGTCGAGTATCGACCTTCCGATCCCCGGAAACGACGACGCGATGCGGGCGATCGCGCTGGTAACCAGTCAGATCGCCGACGCAGCCATCGAAGGCAAACAAGGTCGTACCGTCGGCGATAAAACGGACAACGAACCTCAACCACGACGACGAAGCAGCCGGGTCAGCTTCAAGGCCGACCAACCCGAAACCGATGCACCGGCTACCCAGGATACCAATCCCAACCCCAGTGAAACGGTCGCTGCTTCCAACTGATCAAGATCGCCCGATTCTTCGGCCAGATCCTGACACGAAATATCAACATTCATACACCATCAGAAACAAAGTTCGATGGTTTAGGTGTATACAATTGGGTCCGGGAATGATCCCGATGATCCTTTTACAATGGGAGAATTGAATCATGGCAGCTATTACGGCTTCTTTAGTCAACGAACTTCGCAATAAGACCGGTCTGGGCATGATGGAATGCAAGAAAATGCTCACCGAAACCGGGGGCGACATTCAAAAGGCGATCGACGAGTTCCGCAAAAAAGGGGTCAAAGCCTCGATCACCGAACGGGCAGCCACGGAAGGTCGGGTTGAAGTGCTCACCCGTGGAAATACCGCTGTTGCGGTCGAAGTCGTCTGCAACACCGACTTCACCGCCAAAAGTGACGAAGTGCTTAAGGTCGCTCAACGGGCTGCCGAGTTTTTAGCCCTAAATGCATCCGCCAGTGCTAACGACGATCCGGGCATCCAGGAAGCCCTCGCCAACGCGTCCAAGGTCACCGGGGAAAACGTTCAGTTGGGCAGAACTGCTGTCCTCAACGGAAATGTCGGTTCGTATTTGTATTCGACCGCCGGTAAGGGCAAAATCGGAGTACTTTTGCAGTTTAGCGCTTCTGCCAATGAAGAACTGATCAAGGCTTTGGGTATGCACATCGCGGCAGCCCGTCCTCTGGCGCTGAGCCGCGACCAGGTTCCCGCCGATCTTGTCGCCAAGGAACGCGAAATCGCCATCGAACAGGCCAAAGCCACTGGAAAACCCCAAAACATCGCCGAGAAGATCGCCGAAGGAAAAATGGCTAGTTTCTATTCCGAACGTGTGCTCCTGGACCAGGAGTTCGTCAACGCCGATTTCTTCAAGGGCAAAGTCAGCGACCTGCTCAAGAGCAAAGGCGTTGAGCTTGTGAAATATGTCCGTTTGGAAGTCGGCCAGGCCTGACCCTCCGGATTGTCTTGAATCCCGCATACCGAATTGCCGCCCACCTTAACTGGTGGGCTTTTTTTGGCCCGGATTGAGTAAAGGGCATTAAATCCTGCACATTCGGAATATCCCAAAAACCCTCCCGGCAATATAGCTAGCACACCTCTTATCGGACTTTCCAGGGAGTCTTGGATATTAATCCACCGGAAAGAAACGTCGATGTCCTGAATGTCAGTCCCGCCAATCGATCGATTAGCGGACTTTATCAGAAAGGGAGCCTTACATGGCATCGGCGAGTGTTCAAAGCAACCTGCAACTTTACCTGAATCAGATCAACCAAGTCCCTCTCTTGACTGCCGAGGAGGAAAAAGCACTTGCCCGGGCGATCATTGAACGTTCGGACATGGCCGCCCGTGAGAAAATGGTTCGTGCCAACCTTCGTCTAGTGGTCAATATTGCCAAGCAATTCATGGGCCGGGGCATGTGCCTGACGGATCTGATTGAGGAAGGAAATGTCGGATTGCTGCGAGCGGTTGAAGGATTTGACCCCGACGCTGGCTGTCGATTCAGTACGTATGCTAGCTGGTGGATCAAGCAGGCGATCAAAAGAGCCCTGATCAACGGCGTCCAACCGATCCATGTCCCTGCTTATATGATGGAATTGATGACCCGTTATAAAAAATGCACCCGTAAACTCGAAGACGAACTCGGACGTGTCCCAACCAATGAAGAACTGGCCAAGGCGATGGGCATCTCAATGAAAAAATTGGGCATCGTCCAGGACGCCCTTAAAGCCTATTCCGCGCCGACACAGTTTGTGGCTTCAGACAATGATGAGGAAATGACGATTTCAGACGTGCTTGAAGATCAACACTCACCTACCCCGGATCAACAGGTCAGTAGTCACGACACGTTGAAACACCTGGAGAAACTGCTGGAACGCATCGACCAACGCGCCGCGACGATTTTACGCCTTCGATACGGTCTGGAAGGCGAAGACCCCCTGACACTCAAACAGATCGGTGTGCGTATCGGACTGACCCGGGAACGTGTACGACAAATCGAACATGAAGCCCTCAAGCGCCTCCGTGGGGCTATGATGAATTAAGTATCCCTAATTTTCGAGACACATTTTCAAAACACCCCGGCGCGTTGGCGAATAAGGTTATGCTTCGTTCGTTGTTGGAAGTATGATCTGGACATGAAAGATCCTGTTTTACAATTAAAAGAACTGATCCGGGATATTCCCGATTTTCCCAAACCGGGCGTGCTTTTCCGCGACATCACCCCCCTTCTGGCAGACCCTCGCGGTCTGGCAATGTCGATCGAACTGTTGGCCAATCCGTTTCGGGGAAAAGGGGTCGATGTGGTGGTCGGCGCCGAAAGCCGTGGATTCATTTTCGGTACGGCCGTCGCGTGCGCGATATCTGCAGGTTTTCAGGTCGTTCGAAAACCCAAAAAACTCCCATGGAAAACCGTTGCCCGGACTTACGAACTGGAATACGGGACCGACACGCTCGAAATGCACGCCGATGCCGTTTTGCCCGGACAGAGGGTGCTAATCGTGGACGACGTCCTGGCTACCGGCGGAACCATGAAAGCCTGTTGTGACCTAGTTACCCACCTCGGAGGCAAAATCGTGGGAGTGGCCGTCTTAACCGAACTGACATTTCTTAAAGGCAGAGAAAAAGTCGCGCCCCATCAGGTTCATTCAGTCATCACTTACTGATTATCACCCATACCGCGCCTACACTTGAGTCATTCGGAAGGATTGCAGATTCATGACGGAACCGGATCGTTCCAGTCCTGTTTTAATACAAATCCGACACCTGACGAAAACCTTCCCCGGGGGGATTCAGGCCATTGATTCGTTGGATCTGCGTATCCGAACCGGCGAGTTTGTCGCGCTGATCGGTCCTAGCGGGTGCGGAAAAAGCACTCTTCTGCGTCTGATTGCCGGGCTGGATCTGCCAACCCAAGGTCAGATCGACTGTGAATTGAAAAACCGATCGGATATCGCATATGTTTTTCAGGACGCACACTTACTCCCCTGGCGAAAAGTGCTCGGGAATGTAGCTCTGCCCCTCGAATTGTTGGGAGTGGATCGATCCTACCGAGATCAACAGTCGCGTCAGATCCTCGATCAGGTCGGACTGGGTCAACTCCATGAACGTTATCCTGCGCAACTGTCCGGTGGTCAGCGGATGCGTGTTTCCTTAGCCCGGGCCATGGTCACTCAACCCCGATTATTGCTCTTGGACGAACCCTTTGCCGCGTTGGACGAGATCACCCCGGCAACAACTCGACGAATGGTTAAGAGCGATCTGGCTCGAACAACAGATGACGGTATTGTTCGTCACACATTCGATCCCCGAAGCCGTCTTTCTGGCGGATCGGGCGATTGTCTTTTCTCCCCGTCCTGCGAGGATTCGTTTGGATGTTGATCTGAGCGCCCATTTACCGTCTTGCCGGACGTCCGAGCTTCGGGGCACCCCGATCTTTGCGGAACAGACTCAACGACTCTATAAAGCGCTTCAACAGACCGACACACCATGAAATGGCTTTTCCGATTGATTGTGCCCCCCTTGATCCCCCTAGTGGTGATCGCGTCGTTCATGGAAGTGGCTGTCTCGGTCGGATGGATCGAGCCGTTTATTTTACCCCGTCCGACAAGCATTATCCGATCAATGGGACGAAACATGAACGAAATCGCTCATGCTTTGGTCGAAACGGCGTTGGCGTCGGTGATCGGGTTTTCTCTTAGTACGATTCTTGGAACTCTTTTTGCTATCTTGCTCTCCCTCGGGGGATGGGTTCAGCGGGCGTTCTACCCGTATGCGGTATTCTTTCAGACCGTTCCGATCATTGCCATCGCCCCCCTTCTGGTCATCTGGTTTGGGTATGACATCCATGCAGTCATCGCGTCGGCGACGGTCGTCAGCATCTTCCCCGTTGTTGCCAACACCCTGACCGGTCTTTTATCAACGGACCCGGCTTTGCTGGACCTTTTCAAACTTTACGGCGCTTCAAAATTTTCGACCCTTTTTAAGCTCCGTTTGCCTCATGCGTTACCTCACATTATGACCGGTTTGCGGATTGCAGCCGGTCTGTCGGTGATCGGAACGATCGTCGGGGAGTTTATCACCGGGGGTGGCCTGGGAGGGTTGATCGATGTCTCACGCCAACAACGACAAATCGAAAAAGTTTTTGCAGTTCTTTTGGTCGCCTCTTTTCTGGGGATTGTCCTGTTTGCGATGATTAATTTGTTATCCTATATGCTTTTACGACACTGGCACGCGTCTGAAAAAAAGGACCCTTCATGATTCGACTCCTCAGCCTCTCGATGATTTGCCTGGTCATGATTCTCGGATGTGATCGTGGATCTTCCGAAGGATCGTCCGACAAGACCAAACTGATTCTCCAGCTCAACTGGAAACCGGAACCACAGTTCGGCGGTTTTTACGCAGCCGACTATGACCGTCATGGACTTAACGTGGAAGTTCGCCCGGGCGGTGCGGGCACTCCTACCATCGAACTGATCGGAACCGGGCAGATACCCTTCGGAATCGTCTCTGCCGATGAAATCCCTCGTGCACGTCAGCAAGGAGCCAAAGTCGTGGCGCTTTTTGCCGTCTATCAGACCCATCCACAAGGAATCATGACCCGTGCAAGCCGGGGTTTTACCCGTCTTGAAGAGGTTTTTTCGCATGAAGGAATTCTGGCCATGGAAAAAGGGCTTCCGTATTCCGATTTCCTCCGGAACAAGTACGGGTTTGAAAAACTGAAGATCGTGCCTTCCCCTTTCGGAGATCTGAGCATGTATCTGAAGCAAGAGAACTACGCCATGCAGTGTTTTGTCACCAGCGAACCCCTAGCAGCGGCAAAAACCAACGTCCCACCCAAGACCTTTCTCATCGCAGAATCCGGATACAATCCGTATGCAACGGTTCTAGCCACCAGTGACGAGTTCCTTTCCCAAAACCCCGATATCTGCCGGAAAATGGTCCAAGCCGTGCTTGAAGGTTGGCAAACCTATCTCAATGACCCCGCCCCCACCAACGCCCGGATGCATGAATTAAACCCAACCATGGATTTAACCACGTTCCAAGCCTCCGCCGATGCACAAAAACCCTTGATCCAAACCACGGAAACCCGCCAAACCCGATTGGGAATCATGACCGATACACGATGGAAACAGCTGCTGACCCAGCTCCACGAATTAAAAGTGATCGATCAGCCTATCCAACCCGCCGAATGCTATCGGGATCTACTTGGACCGTAAGATAAACCACCAATCCCCTTTTTCAGAATCCCCCACCCGTTTGTTTTCGGTTTGTCACCGGTACCCAATCGAAGGAGGGTTTCATGAATGGTTTTCGACCGTTTTATTATCATGACACGAATCCTGACTTAGAACTCTGTCAGACGAGTGAACGAAACTTGCATCGACGAGTGGTTTGGCTAGGATTTGACAAACTTTGCTACACGGAGGTAGCGGACATGGCAAGGCGTCAATTCACGGGTTCGATTCTTCTGCTCTCCCTCTTGGTTAGTGGTTGCGGGGAATATGTCACTTTTTCCAAAGATAGCCGGAAAAGAGGGGTGCAGTATCTTCAGTCGAATCAAACCGAAGAAGCCAAAGGCGCCTTCAGAGATGCGGTGCGTCAGAACCCGCGCGACTATCAGAGTTACTATTATCTAGCCACGATTTACGAAAAAGAATCCGCCTTCGCGCAGGCAGTGACGAATTACCGCACGTCGTTGAGCGTCCAGAATGTCACAAGCGAAGGTCGAGAAGACATTGATTTCAAGCTGAAAACGATCGATTCCCTGGCTCGCTGTCTCGCGAAGTTTGATACCCATGATTCAGAGATCAATCGGCTGGTGCAGGCCGCCGAAAGTTCTACAACCGGAGAAGAGTGGCTGATCCTGGCCAAAACCTTTTCCTACCGTGGGGACGCCGACTCAGCCATGGATTCATACGGCAAAGCCGCCCAGCAAGCGCCTAAAAACTTTCATATCGCAAAATCTCAGGGACTGTACCTGGAACAGATTGGACATAAACCCTTGGCTGAACAGGCCTTGCGACGTGCGTATCGGCTTAATCCCGAGGACGAAGAGGTCAACACGGCCTTGCGCCGGATCGGTATCATCCCCGGACCTTCGATTAAAGAAGAATCTGAACTTGCTCAGCCGATTCTCCCCCGAGGACCCATTCCTGATCTGATTCCGTCCGATCGATCGACGGGGTCTCCTCCCGCTTACCCGCCAAGCAGTCCAGCGCCCGCAGATTAAATTTCCCTGGATAAACATCCTTCAAATCCGAACCCGATTGGTTGCGTTCGATCTCAAGAGTAATTCTGAGTAAAATAACGGGTATGGAATTTCGTTCATTCGGAAATACAGGTGTATCGGTATCGGTGATTTCCTTGGGTTGTTGGATTTTTGGGGTGGACTGGTGGGGACACCGGACGCAGGAAGATTGCGACCGTTTGTGTTCATTCAGCTATGATCGTGGGATCACTTTTTTTGACAACGGTGACGCGTACGGCAACGGTCGTGCCGAAACGTTGTTCGGAAACTGGTTAAAAAAGTCCGGAATCCGACGCTCGGACATCCAGATCGGTGGAAAGTTTGGTTACGACTTTTATACCGATCCGGGCGTCCCGGGGGCCCACACCGAACGGAAACAAGATTTTTCACCCGCTTTTATCCGCAAAGCACTGGAAGAATCTTTAAAACGTCTACAGACCGATTACATCGATGTTTACACCGCACACAACATCAAATTGCCTCAATTCCGGGACGACCTCTGGATGACGCTGGATGACCTGGTTAAACAAGGCAAGATCCGAACCTGGGGGGTCTCGCTCGGGCCAGCAATCGGCTGGCGAGAAGAAGGATTTCAAGCCATGCTCGACCACGGGGCTAAGGTCTGTCAGACCGTGTTCAATCTGTTCGAACAGCACCCCGGACGTGAGTTCTGCGAAGTAGCCGTTTCCCGCAAAGCCGGGGTCATGGCTCGCGTGCACGACAACAGTTCGGTCCTCAAAGACGTGATCCGACCGGATACCGTCATCGGACGCAATGATCACCGCAAGTTTCGTGACGAAAACTGGAAGATCTATGGCGCCAAAAAGGTCGAACTGATTCGAAGCATGGCAAGCAGCTATGGGATGAACATTCACGAGTTCGCCTGCAAATGGTTGCTTCAACAGCCCGGTCTGACATGCATCACCGGAACCCTGCTGGACGAAAAGGAAATCCAGGAAGCCGTCAATGCGGTCTCCAAGCCCGATATCCGTGCTAGCGATCTGAATTGGCTTCTGGAACAGTACCAGAATGATTGGGGATTGGGCGAAAACGCTCATCCGTGCAATCTGAAAAGCAGTACAGACCCCAGCGGTCAGGTCCGCAGTCAATATGTGCCCCCGCCGGTGTATGTCGCATGATATCACTTCCGCTTCACGCAGGTTTTCTCGTATTCCTCTGCGTGCTGGTCGGTTTGGGAACCGGATGCACTTATCGTCCGACCCCCTTGTCTTCGGACCGACAAATCCTCTTTGTTCCCGGGGCAGCCGGGGACGGGGGATGGTATGATTCGATTTACAACGCCTTTCGGGAAAAAGGGGTTACGATCCATTCGTGGTCTTGGGGAGCGCCCAAGATTTTTTTCTTCGCTAACTTTTCGGATCAATGGATTCATGACCAAGCCGAGCAGAAATTAGCCCGATACTTGGACCAATTGCCGAAGGGGGTTCATCGAATCGACCTGATCGGACACAGTGCAGGCTGTGGTGTGATCCTCGGAGCGGTCGCCCGATCAACCCGTCCGGTGCATACGTTGATCCTGCTGGCACCTTCGGTTTCGCCGGATTATGACCTTAATCCATCTTTAAATCATGTCCAAAACAGAATTTACAGCTTTTACTCCGAAAAGGATCTGATCTTTCTCAAATGGCGTACCGGCCACTTCGGGACATACGATGGTGTAAAAACCCCTGCAGCAGGTCATCAAGGGTTTAAATCCCTCTCACCCCGTCTGGTTGAGTTTCCATACGATCCTGACTGGTCAAAGCTCGGTCATGATGGATCGCACTTCGGACCTCTGTCCAGGGATTTTGTCAGACAGATAGTGATCCCCCTTTTGCTAGGTCCTGATGACACTGAATCTTCTTACGACAGTCCCCACCGACAATAGATCCTTCGACGCACGTAAGCCACCCACCTGTCCCGGTCTAATGTAATTTTACCAAAGATCAAACCCGTTCAGCCAAGGTATACAACTCGTTCTGATCTACAAACCGGAGGGACTCGCTGTTAACACAAAACCGCTGGCCTGTCGGTTCAGGTCCGTCGGGAAAGACATGCCCGAGGTGGCCGTCGCATCGGGTACAGAGGATTTCGACCCGGTACATGCCATACGAATGGTCCTCCGCATACGCGATGTTTTCCTCGGCGATTGGTTGATAAAAGCTGGGCCAACCCGTTCCGGAGTTAAATTTGGTAAACGACGAAAACAGAGGCAAACCACAACATACACAAACGTAGACGCCCTGCTTTTTGTTATCCAACAGGTTACCACAAAACGGGCGCTCGGTTCCCTTCCCTCTGGCAATCTGAAACTGGGTCGGTGTCAGTTGCGTCTTCCAATCGGCATCGGTTTTCTGAACTTTGGGAAGCTCGATCGGACCGATCAACTGTCCAGAAGCATCAAACACTTTCACACTTACCTTGTTCATACTGTCATTGTAGCTTGCCTAAAATGCTTCTGAGTGACAAAACCCTTTCTTTTCCTCGCCAATCGACAAGCCCGTCAATGTGCCCTTCGTGCCCGACAGGCCGAAACCGAGTTTCAGAAAACCGGTGTTCCTCTGATCAAACCAGATCTCTCCAACGTCAGGGACCTTTCAAGACTGATCCTTGATCACGCCGATAAGGTCGATCGGGTGATCGTTGTCGGGGGAGATGGTTCGATTAATTCGACACTGTCTGGACTTCTGAAAACCCAACTGCCCTTGGGAATTATCCCCGCAGGGACGGCCAATGATTTGGCCCGGACACTGAATCTTCCCGACACCCCCGTCGAAGCCGCCCGATTGATTCTGTCAGACCAGAAACGTGTGATCGATGTAGCTCAAGTAAACGACCATCTGTTCATTAATGCTGCAAGCCTGGGGCTGAGCGTCAATATCACACGTCAGCTTACCCGGTCCTTGAAAAAACGATGGGGACCCTTTGCATATGCATTAGCTTCGGCCCGGGCGGTGTTTCGTGCTAAACCCTTCCATGTTCACGTAACCACTGAGCAGGAAAAGGTTTATCTCAAGACCGTCCAACTGGTCGTCGGAAACGGGAGATATTTCGGTACCGGAATGACGGTTCATGAACAGGCCGACATAGATGACCATTCCCTGGATCTGTACAGCGTCGGTGTTTATCACTGGTGGTCGATCCTGGCATTATTACCTTCGCTTCGGTGGGGAACCCATCAAAGCTACAGGTCGGTTTATAACGCCCGTGGTCGTCGATTTCGGATTGAAACACGCGTGCCGCGTCCGATCACGGCTGACGGAGAAATCCTCACCCATACCCCGGCCGATTTTTTGATCCATCCCAAAGCATTGACCGTATTTGCGCCCGGAATGAATTTACCGACTCTTTCGACACCGAAAATATAACGTAGTTCGTCAAAGGCGCGACTTTCCTCTAGAACCGCGAAAGGTTGGTCTTATTCCATACGTGTCTGGTTTACCAACGGTGCCTCTTCAGGGAATTGACCCATCGGGGGCAAACGATTCGGAGGCAACAAGATGGTTTTAACCCCGTTACGTTCAACACTCATTCCAAACTCGGAACCGATTTGGACCGTTTCAATGGTATCCCCGATTCTGATCGAGACACGACCATCCTCGGATCGGGTTATGATCGGTTCCGGAGTGCCCCGTTTATACGGGTAAAGCACCCACGTGGTTGGTGAGCCGGGCTGTGTACTGATCCGCAGCCAGATCTGGGATTCGCCGTATAACCACGGTCGATTCCAATCCGGTGGTGGCATCATGGCCCGGCCTTGGGTTTGATCAATCGCTTGTTTCCAGCGACTTCGGTTCTCAGGAAGTTGCTCCCGTTGAACGGTCCGGAACTTCCAATCCGTAGCCACTTTCTGAACACGTTCGGACCACTGCGTGTCAGTTTCTCCCTCACGGGCGATGATTTCTTCTGGGAAAGCTGCCCATTCATCGAAATAGGCCCAGTAACGTTTTTGAATCTCCAGATCGGTAGATTCCACCACGCGCACGATCATGTCCTGATCCCATTGTCCGGTCAGACGAACCGTTTCGGATTCGATCCTAGCATCTCGGGCCAGAAGATGCAGATTAATTTGCTGGGGTTCGCGGCTTTGGGTTTCGTCTCGTACGACCAAATAGTCGCTTAGAGGCGAACCGGCTTCGTGACGGATCATAGCCAACCATCGACGGTGTACGATCGGGTCGACATGACGAGACTCATAGTTTCTCGAAAACTCGGCGTCATCAGGTTCAACGGGACTGAGCGTCAGACGGTCGGCGGATCGTTCAGCGACGACCAGATCCGCTTGAGGGGTTGACACAAACACCCCGACACGCCCGGGACCAAAGATCTGTTCGGCAGCATCGACGTCCTGCCCCCGGGCGTTGTGACGGACTTTACCCTCTTTGCCGAAGGTCATCGAATTGTGCAGTGCCGCGTGATCTCCTCGAGGGTGATACGAACAGTTGTAATCCAAAGCAATCGGCGTGTTGTGATTGTAGTAATGAAATGCCAGCTCATCGTTGTGGTAATGTCCGTAAGTCCACCCGGCCTTCATCGACAAAAAACTCTCCCGTTCGGTCCCGAACTGGTTCCGAAAGATCGGACCGAAACCGTGAAAATACTGGCTAGACCAGTCCATTTTCTCAGGAGCAGTGACCGGTTGATCCAGGTCCATTTCAAAGACCGCTGAACGAAGCGATTTGGGTTTCCATGATTCGCCGGCCAGCATTCGAAACACGCCCATCAGTTCGCTGGAATGTTGTGGGTCTGTTTCGGAATAGAACAACGCGAGTTTTGCCCAGTTGTCTATCCCGATTCCCCCGTCCCAACGGTGGGTATCCCCGTGGGGGGCTTCGTGGCGACGATTCAACCTTCGGTCAAAGGGGGTCAGCAACTTTCGATGCCAAATGGTGGACGATTTGATCAGTGGGTTTTGCGCGATCAGATTTCCCATACCGGCGTTGTAAAACACCCCGGCCAGTTCGGTTTGAAGTCCCAACGAATAACCGGAGTAGCCCGGGCATTCGTACCCGACCCCGTCCGGAGCAGTGATCACCCTTCTTACGTCGTCCTCGAACTGTTGTTTTCCGTAGTCAAACCACTCCCTCGAATGCGGATGATCCCGCATGGCAGCGGCAGCAAAAATCGCTCCGATGTACTTATCCGTATGGAAGTTCGGATTCCCCGGACCCCAACCATTTCGATACCCCGGCCAGGCGTCAAGGTCCGTGCAGATGTATCCGATCGCAGCAGTACGAGCATTTCCAAACGGTTCACCGACCGAATAAAGGTCGGCTTCGGGGAACAGTTGATTGATCAGTCGTCGGGTCCCGTAATTCGTCGGGTTCACGTCGTCGGCTTGATACCTTCGACTCAGGTATTGATCCGGGTTTGGCTGAGGTGGTCTGGAAACCGAAAGACCTTCCAAAAAAGACAGCAGACGGTAATCCGAGTTGGAGTTCAGTTTTCTGGATAAATCCTTGGATTCCTTGCTGTCCGGATCCATCGATTCCAGCTTTTTTCGTTCGGTTTGGAATCTTTGACTTGCTTCTTTCAGCAACCGTACCCGCGTGGTATCGGATTTCTGTTCCCATTCCCGACGGATTTGCTCAAGACGTTTTCGACTAGTCAGAATGTTGGCACCGGCAACGGACGGATCACGGGTCCACTCTAGAACATACTTGTTGACCTGTGCGTTGAGAGTCCAATCGGTATGCCTTCTCACGAGTGAATCGAGCTTTGGTGTGGAATCGAACAGCTCTCGTGGACCGACACACAAAGCATAGCAACGATTCCCGTACCACTGAGGGTCTTGATCCGAACTTGAATCCGAACCGGTTCCGTCGGTCAAGGGGAACCGTATCTCCCCACGATTGCCGTCATATGCATAGGCGAATATCGACGCCGAGTAGGGCCCGACCCATTTACTAGGATAAGCAGCCACAATTCCGACGGCTGGGGACTGGGGGTTGGCTTCTTTTCCACCCGCGGTCAGAAAAAAATCCTGCGCACCTCCCCCTCCCTGATTCCAACGAGATCGCAGAATTGCAAACGGACGTCCCTTTTGGGCAGGTCTCGGTTTGGCATCCACAAACTGCAGTTGGTTGTTTCCACCGAATGAATCCCACTCAAACCATCGTGTCCACATCACCGTATCGACGCTGAAATGTTGTTGACCTTCGATCAGACCGGGGGGCGTGCGTTCGGATGGTGTGCCGAAATGAATGAAATACTGATGAACACCAAAATCATTCATTGAAGCCAGTTTCGGAAGACGATATCGTTCCACGATCTCAATCCAGGGATCGTTCATCGCGACTCGAATCAGGACTTCATAATGATGAGACTTTTTCTCGATCATCTCCCTCGGCAAATCTCCGGGCAGACGACGAAAGGTTTGTTTTCCCAACTCGGGCGGTTGCGACAAAACAGTTCCGTCTGATCGACTGTCTTCAAAGTCGTACTCGATCTTGAAGTCGATAAAGACCGGTCCCTTGTTCAGGATCATGGTTTTGGCATTACGGACGACCGAAATACCTTCGAACCATGCTCGACCATCCCAAGGCCCGTCTCCCACCTTCACTCCCCCTAGCCAATGCGGAACGTCCTTGAGCTTCCGACCGGTAACCTTGTGACCCGCGTAGTCCACGATCCTGATCGTGCTGATCCCGTTATTGACCACATAATGACCGGATTCATGGGACAGTTTCAGAGGCGTGGATGCCTGACCGGGTGAGAAGTAAACGTCCATGGATGGTGTTTTTGCCGACAAACTGGCGAAAAACCAAACTCGATCGATCTTTTTACCGTCTTGTTCGAGTCGTTCCACCTGCGCGGGGCGGTCTTCGTTTCCTAGCTTTACTTTGAGGTCCTCCGGAAAAGTTCCACCGGGAAAATCCATCGAAACCATGTCCCACGGAAACTCTAGTTTTAACGGGTTGGTGATCGTTCGTGCCTTTTCGAACTCTGCCAAGACCGGGAACGAAAAAACAACTACGACCAATATTCCGAAAATGCAGGTTATTCTCTTTTTCATGGTTTTTATTTTTTATGGTTCGTTAATGAGAAAAAGACTGACCGAAGCAATCTGAAACGAAGTCGCACCGGGATGGATCGTGAGTCGATTGAAATACCCTACCCGGTCTTTTGTTAGCGGAATGTCGATAACCCCTGACACTGATGGTATCGCGATGGACTGGTCATTGAATTTAGCCGAAATATCGGCAGGGATCGGGGCTAAAGAAGCAATTCTCAGAACCGCTTGATTGAAGGTACTTTCTTCGGGCAACTTCAGATCGAACGAAACCGGATGACCCACTTCCACCGTACGAATGAAATCCGGAGCAAAGTACTGCACCCGTGTCTGTGTCTTTGGTTGGGGGTTTCCGTCGAGGGTGAACCGGATGACGACCGCCGATTTGGGTTCGAGAACGACTTTTCCGGTCCAGGATGCTCCTGTGACTCCGAGCGGAACCTCGTCCAAGCCCAAGTAAGGCGGTTGCGACCCGACTCTAACTTTTCTTACCAGGGCATGCGCCAAGCCGGCTTGATCAGGCGCATTCACAACGACAGTCGGCGAAACCTCGTGGGCCAGATCGTTGAACAAGACGACCGAAAGGTAACGATCGTTGAGAGAGGCAACGCTCCAGACGTCGGACGACCGACTGGTGGTTTCCATGAGTCGTCCCCGAAGGTCTTTCAGGAGTTTAAAAGCATACTCATCTCCCCCGTTCTGTTCGGGTTCATGGGCGGCACGGAAAGCGGCTTTGTCCGGAGTTCGGGACAGTAAGTAAATGACATCCCTAAGATGATACGTCATCGCGCTAACGGAACGGGTTTTGGCGTCAGGTTGTTGACCGTAGGTCACGGTGTCCGGTCGTTGCGGATCAAGGTTGCCACCTGCTTCGGTATTGAAGCACCGAATAAACTTTCCGTAAGTACTTAATGTATAACCAGTTGCCACTTCATATGAGACCGCAACGTTTCGGGTATCTCCACCGTAATGGTGTTCGGTAACCCCGTCGATCCACGGATATGACACATCAATCGTCGGTTTCAGACAGGTATGCCAAGCGTCCCAATTCCCCTGGTAGAAATGGAAATCCCAACCGACGACGAGCACCGCATCGGGATTGGCCCGTTTCAAAGCCGGCGCAAACACTTGTAGCATCTGATTGTACAACCTGACATTGTGCTTGCCTGCCCAGTAACTTTTCTGAGAGGTGTCTCGGACCAACCATCGAGATTCGACACGCATGGGTATTTTGCCACGGAAAACATACGTGTCGTCGTGTTTCAGACCTGGGGGCATATAACCCCAAGCCAGATAATCCTTTGCGCCATTGTCTTGACGAACGGCCATCAACCCGCGTCGCCAGACGAGATCAGGAATCGGATCGTTGGACCCTCGATAGAATACGGGCCCACCCTCGATTGCGCGGTCTGTGTCGTAGAAATCTCCGTCATAATTCACTCCCGGTTTGACCGACCAGTTCAAATATGGTTCGTTCCAGAACTCGATCCAGGGTGTTTGTGTCGTATTTCCGGATCGAAACCGATCTGCCAGTTTCATGAGGGTTTGTTCCCAGTTCGGGTCCGTCAATTGCAAGGCCGGCTGGTACCGGTCGTACAGACATTTGAGCAATAATCGGTCAGATTCTTCTACCACCGGACGACTCAAAGGCGTCTGGTCGATTTTTCGTTCGGCTTGGATACCCCACTCTTCGAACTGTTGCTTGTCCAATCGAGTCGCATGAACGCCGAACATACCCGGGGAAACTTCGGATATTCCGTTAACAGACAACGCTTTACCGGTGACTATAATGTCGGGTCTTGGGTCAGTCTCTCCCGTTGCTTGGGTCGAAAGAACCAGACCCACCATCAATCCACCTGTCCGAGCGAGTCTCCCGAACCCTGAGAAAATCGGGAAAAAAAGCATTCTGGCATTTTTCATTATAATCCTGTATAATTTTGCGACACAACTAGAGGGTTCTGAATGTCAAACGTCAAGACTAATGTTTATACTTCCACACGGCAAGTCACGTTGATTCTAGAAACATCGATTGAGTACGGACGTCGTATTTTGATAGGGGTTGCGGAATATGGACGGACTCACGGTCATTGGCGGTTCATGAAGGGTCGTTCGAGTGGTATCCTCCCGGCGCGAGAGGCTGTCGGTTTGGAAGGCGACGGCGCAATTGCGCACATTTCAACCGAAGCTGCGGCAAGATGGGCGATGAGTTTTGGAATTCCGATCATCAACGTTTCCGCCCGACTCATGAACCCTCCTTTACCGACTATCGTCAGCGATGACTTTCTCATAGGCCGACTGGCTGCGGAGCATTTTATCGAACGCGGTTTTCAGCATTTTGCCTATTTCGGGATCGACGGATACGGGTTTTCGATCCGACGTGGAGATTCCTTTGAGCAACACGTCCGACAACACCCCAATTCGACCTTTTCTCGTCTGGACGTGGTCTATGATCCCGATTGGAGTAGGGACAAAGAACATCAGATGCTTCAGGAATGGTTGATGTCACTTCCCAAACCACTGGCGATTTTTTGTTGTAACGATCCCAAGGGACTCCAGGTGTGTGAAATCTGCCGTTCGATCGGTTTGCTCGTACCCGAGCAGGTTGCCGTCCTGGGTGTGGATAATGACACCATTTTCTGTGAGTTTTGTGATCCCCCACTTTCATCGATCGACCTGAATCTGCACCAGATCGGGTTCCGGGCGGCCCAATGGTTGGACCATCTGATGCAGGGATCCGACTATCCTACCCCCCCGCCGGTGGCGCCGATAGGCGTAGTTACCCGACAGTCGACCGATGTTTTCTCGATCGAGGATCGAGATGTCGCTTCGGCTATTAAGTACATCCGTGCTAACGCTCATCGATCGATTCAGGTAGAGGACGTGCTCAGAGAGGTTCCGATCAATCGTAGAGCATTGGAAAGACGCTTCAAGCGGGCGATCGGTCGTTCCCCGGCTGCCGAGCTTCGCCGACAACGGATCGAAATCGCCAAACAGCTTCTGGCAGGAACCGATCATTCGATGGCCGATATTGCCCGTCGGGCTGGGTTTCAATACCCCCAACACATGGCGGTGGCGTTTCGACAACTCACCGGATTGACACCTTCGGAATATCGTGATCAGTTTCAGAAAAAATGAGCTTATCCCTTGCTGATCAGGTAATCGAACTCGTCGTAGAGATAGTCAAAATCAGCCCCGCCTGACATATCATCCCGACGGAGATCGCCAAAAAGCGTATCGTATCCGTCTTCGCCGCGGAGGGTATCGTCATTGGCGTCTACACCGTCAACGATATCGTCCCCGTCCCCGCCGAGCATTGTGTCAAACCCGGCATCTCCGAGGATGGTGTCGTCATCGATTCCCCCGTCAAGATAATCATCCCCTCGTCCTCCTCTGAGAGAATCGTTGTCGTCCCCGCCGAGCAGATCGTCATCCCCGTTGTCACCATAGAGCACATCGGATCCTTCGCCGCCTTCGATGGTATCGTTTCCCGAGTCCCCGTAGAGCGTGTCGGGATTACTGCCACCGATCAGGGAGTCGTCCCCGCTGAATCCGGAGAGTAGATCCCGTCCTGATCCTCCGTCGAGTTGGTCGGGATCGTCTCCCCCGAGCAGATCGTCGTCACCGGAACCACCCAAAAGGGTGTTTTGTCCACGTCGTCCGTCCAGATCGTCGTTTCCAGACCCGCCGTCGATGTAATCGTTTCCGTCCGAACCGTCGATATCATCGTCCCCCTCGTTTCCGTAGAGGATGTCCGACCCTCCGTTTCCGAAGACTCGGTCGTTTCCGATTCCGGCAAAGATATAATCCCCTCGGGAGTTTCCACGGATCAGGTCGTTCCCGTCACCGGCAACGATCGAATCGGTACCGTTTCCTCCCGAAATGGTATCATTCCCGCCCCCACCCCAGAGGGTGGTCCTAAGTCGCAAACCGCGTGAAACGTTGATTCCATCATTCCCTGCAAAGGCATCGACCCAGATGGTACGAACCTCTGTGACGTTGTAGTAGGCTTGGGCGATCCCCCGATCAAATACGACGATCTGCTGACCGAGAATGCCGACACCGATATCGTCATCCCCCTGGGTTCCTGCCACGATGAGTTGACCGTCTACAAGTGTAGACGCCCACAAACATCGTCGGTCGAGAGTTTCAAACCGGTTAGTCGACGGAGGTGTTTGTTTCTTTGGTCGATGGGACTGATTCATGTCAGGATAGACACGTCCGGTCCGCTGGGGTTAGCCCACGCCCTGGATGGCTTTGATGCGTTGGGGGTCGAGGGGTTTTCGGGTTTTCATGAGTTCGATAAAGGCATCGAACAAATAAGCCGCGTCGTGGGGTCCGGGAGAGGCTTCGGGGTGATATTGCACACTGAAAATGGGCAACCGGGTGTGTCGAAATCCTGCGACGGTCTGGTCATTGAGGTTGATATGGGTTACGACCCCGCCGTTGGCTTCGAGGGATTCTTTATCGACCGCAAAACCGTGATTTTGGGAGGTGATTTCGACACGTCCGGTGTCGATATTCTTGACGGGTTGGTTTCCGCCCCGGTGTCCGAACTTTAGTTTGTAGGTTTTGGCACCGATAGCCCGGGACAGGAGCTGGTGTCCGAGACAGATTCCGAAGATAGGGAGCTTCTCCATGACGCCTTGGATGGGTTTGACGGCATAATCCAACACAGCCGGGTCGCCGGGACCGTTGGAGACGAATAATCCATCGGGACGATGTTGGAGGATCTGTTCGGCTGTGGCGTCGGGAGGAAGAACAGTGATCTTGACACCCCGTTCTGCTAGATGCCTCAGAATGTTATGTTTGGCGCCGCAATCCAGTGCGACCACATGTAAACCTTTGCCATCATTGGGTTTACCAAACTTCCAATCGGTCGGGTGGTTTTGATCCCACGAATAGGCACCTTGGGGTTTGACGGCTTGGACCCAGTCGGCGCCTTCCATACGGGCGGTCGATCGGGCACGATCGATCAGTTGCTGATCATCAAGAATTTCGGTGGAAATGATCCCACGCATGGCACCGGTGATTCGGATACGTCGGGTCAGTGCGCGAGTATCAATGTGGGTGATTCCGATGATCCCGTGACGTTTCAGATATTCCTCTAGGGATTCACGGGCACGGTAATTGCTGTAAGTCGCGGAGAGTTCCCGGACGACAAACCCGCTGACGTGAGGGGTTTTGCTTTCGGTATCGTCAGGATTGACACCATAATTCCCGATCAACGGGTAGGTCATGGTGACGATCTGTCCTTTGTAGGACGGATCGGTCAGGATTTCCTGATAACCGGTCATAGAAGTGTTGAAAACGACTTCCCCTTCGCTGGTACCGGAGGCGCCGAACGCTTCTCCGGTAAAAACCGTTCCGTCTTCCAATGCCAATTTCGCGACCCGTGTCGATTTATTCATGTTAACCCGGATTATAAGCATCCTGACGGAGGATCAAGATAATCAATGAAATGTTCTGCAGAAAGGGTCCGAGACAGATACAATCCCAATATGAAGTTGTCTTCGCACGAGCTTGCCAAACGGACCAACGAAGGGAGCGTGATTCGGCATGATCCGATACCCCTGTGGCTGTCTCTGACACCAATAACTGCTCGGGACGGACACGACCTGGTCCTAGAGATTCGAAGCAGTGTGCGGGTGGTGGAACGCGATGCCGACATTCAGCTTTTCAAGGAGCAATTTCTCGCAAATGAATCTTCCGTAACCTTGGACACGATTCGAAATCGAATCGTGCCTGGTCTGCACAGCACCGTTCAGACGTTCGCATCGACCCATGACGCTGAAGCGCTGATTCATCAGCATTCGATGCTGACTCAGTTGTTAATGCAACGGGCGAACGAGATCGGGTTCGGATGGGGAATCGAGTTTGTCCCTCCGGTGCAGGTGGCGATTCGTTCACCGACGCTCGAATCCCGACGGGCAATTCACCGACTGGACCGTGAAAAGAATGAGCGTTTGAACCTGACCATCCAAAGTCTGGAACGGGTGCGAAAGCTGGGTCGATTCGATACATTGTCGTCCGAGCATCAGACGACACTGCTACAGCTTTTTGTCAGGGATTTACCCACCGGATCGGTCCTGATTCCTGCCGGACCGAATCTGATTCAACTCGATCCTAGTACCGGTGAGACGACCAGCAAATCCATCGAAGGTATCGGTCCACTCCGAAGCGTGAGTCGACACTCCGATCAGATTTATGTCGGTGGACAAAACGGCGTCTGGACCGCGGATCGGGTCTATCGGGTTGAATCAGACTCGCAGCGAGGCATCAACAGCGTCGCGATAGATCCGATCGAGCAGCTGCTCGTCGCAGGTCATACGGATCTGGGATTGCTTCGATGGAACCTGGAAACCGGCCAACCCCTGTCCGGGATCACGGACGTATCGTCGCCTCGATTTCTCATCGGCTTGGACGATCGGATTTTGTTCGCTTGCGAAAACCGGGTGATGTGTCTGACCGGAGACCGGGTCAGGACGGTTCGCGAGTGTGGTCAGCCGATTCTTCGTTTGCATCTGACGAGTGATTCGGTCTGGGTCATCGGTTCGTGGGGACGGATAGAACGTCTAAACCGTTCAGACCTGGGGTTGCGTGAAGAATGGAACCGATCGGCAACTCTCACTGCATCCGAGGTCATGCAGATCGAAGGATTGACCGTTTTGGCGGTGACCGGGGAGACCGGACCGGTGGATCTTTTGTCGTCCTACGGCGCCCCACTGTTGGAATTGAACGGAAGATTCCAGTCGTTCAGGATTTTGTGTGGATGCGGTCGGTACATGACGGGGTTGTCGTTGGACCGTCAGACGGTGATTATCTGGGATCTGACCCGGCCTCAGGAACCGGTCCGGTCAATCAATCTCGTAGCCCGTCATGGACACCGGGCGACCGATCTGTGCTCGCTGGTCGGTTAAGAAATGATAACACACGTTGTTTTTGGGAAGGGCGTGTGGGATGCTGATCGAGAACCAGCACATCCGGATCCGAAGACAAGTAGAGACGAGAAAACTCCATGTCCTTTGCATCGACCCTGTAAAAAACCTCAAAAGCCCATCGACACGCCGCTCGTAAACCCGTCGGTACGTCGGAACGTTCTAGAACTTCATCAAACGACTCGATCGGTTGGTAAATCACCAATCGGTGAATGTCCGTTGAAGTTTGCCGCGCGATCATCGCGGCATTGGCAGCCGTTCCGGTGGCAATAACCGAAATACGGGACGTATCGACATAATTCAGTTCCCGAAGCTTGTTTACCGCGGCTGCAATATCGAATTGTTCGTGCAACCCGAACGTACGGGGGGTCCCGGGTGTTTGCCCGTCTCTCAGACGACCCACCATCACCACGTAACCTGCATCGTGTAACCCGGCAATCAAACCGTCCAACCCGGAAACATCGCCAAACGGATCGGATACCAACACCACAGCCGGCCAGCGTGCGGCCAGAGCGGCTTGTCGGTTTTGAATCAACCGTTTTTCATCAAAGACCGGGACCAGAAAACCGTCCATTCTCCGCCCGTCTTCGGTCACCATGTTGACTGTTGAAACGTGCAGACCCGTAAAGGTCGTCAAATCGGTCATAGGCGTACCCCACGGGTGAGAAAGCAAATACACTTGCGCCCCCACTCCTACCAAAACCGCTAGACCCAGCCCTGTCAGCCAGACCATCATTCTCGTCGCCAGATAAACCCAGTTTTCCGACCGGGTTCCGGTGTTTTCAGTCAAAATCGGACGTCGCGTTAGTATCGGGATCAAAGCCAACCGACGAACGCGATCTAGAGCGATGAGGAACAACTGTCCCAACCGCTTGAGAACAAGTCCTAGGGAAGGGATGGATCTGGCGTCCGTCAGATCGGGCTGGCGATCCGGGTCATCGAATATGGTCGGATTAAGAGTCGGCCTTTGCATAGCCTTGCGTCCGGTAGAACGTGAAACCAGGAAAGATATACGATATGCCGGGACGATAGACCAAAGCCGCTTTTTTCGTCACATCGGGTCTGAGTTCGGGAAATCGGGTTAATAAAAAATGTTCTTCTTGCAGTTCTGGTCGGACCGATTTAGATTTTGGTGCAGGGATGTGATCGGTTATCGGACGCGCGACGGATCGCGGTTGTCTGGACGAAAGTCAGCGAAAGTGAGGCCAGGATGGCAAAGGGCAAAAAGGGTCCGGCACTGTTTGAAGTCATTCGTGCCGCTCAACAAAAACAACTCGAACAACAAAAAAGACTCGAACAACAGAAAAAATCGGGTCCGGGCGTGTTAACAACCGCTGCTGCAAAATTACGCGAACTGAGCTGGTTGAAACCCCGCTCCGGTGCATCGACCTCTGCACGTCCGATCGTTTCACCGACGGGAATATCAGGTTCATCGACAACCGGTTCTTCGGGATCAGATCGTCCGCAAGCCGATGTCAATTCGGTCAACAGTAGCACAATGGTCGAACGTGCGCCTGACGTTCCACGACCGGTTGTGATGATCGAATCCACCCCGATGTCACTTTTAACCCCCGCCGAGGACATTGCCCGTCAGGTCCGCGAGGAAATTGCAGCAGCCTCACGAATCCCCGACACGTGTGACGATCCGACTCCGGACCCGGTCCTGAACCGCGTGTCAGAACTTTTTGGGACATCCGATCCGTCTGAGAGAACGCCGGTCGAACCTCGTCGTGTGTGGAGTCTGCCATTTCGGGTGAGTTACACGACCGGTCTGGCAGCGGGGATCGCGTTGCTGGTCATAGCCAGCCTCATCCTCGTCTTCACACGGATCAATCGTTCTGTCGATTCGTCAGGGTTGAACCTCGCCGGATTGACTCCTCGACCTGATGTGCTTGAAGTCGGTTCCGTGGCGCCTTCCGAAACCCCGTCACGGGTCGTTTCGTCCGGAAATACCGAAGCCCGGGCCAATGTGACAGCCTCTCCCACGGGCAAAGTCAGTGTTGAAAGTTCGCTGCGACCCATTCCCCTGCCCCCTAGCGGCAAACGAATCGTCGGCGTTCAGTACGTTGTTTTACTTTCGGTCCCTCGTGAGGAACCCGCTCAGGAACTGGTCAAGTTTCTGGCTTCGAAGGGAATCTCGGTCACGGCCGAGAAAGGTCTTCCGGGTTACAGTCAGACCTGGTACAGCGTGGTAACAACCACCGGTTTCCAACGAACCCGCAACAATCCGGAGTTTGACGACTTTATTGAACCGATCAACAAAGTGATGAAGGAATACGCCAACGGGTCCCGTTTCAAGAGCTTTAAACCCGACATTTACACCTGGCGGATGCCCTAAAGTCCAGTTTGCTTGCGGCTTTTAGTTGATCCGGATCTATAACACTTACCTTGACATTAATGGACACGGACCTTCTGCTGATCGGTCCGGTCACGAGGAGATGATGTTCACTGGTTTTGCATCGCCTGCAAAACCAGAACGCTTTTCTTGGCAAATCCGCTGAAATGATTACAACTATTTCCTAAATTCATCGAGCTAACCATGATTGTGAGGAGGAATCCGTTGCATAAGCATAACGCTTAGGTCGGCAAAACGACTCATCTCCCGAGTTTTCGTCAATCATCCTGAATCAAACATCAAGGAACCTATATGCAGGAACCCGTGACTGTCTCTTCCGACCCCGGCGGATTGCCAGCTTTGCCGAAAGATTCTTCACCTCGTGCAGTTACCTGGCGAAGCTTGTTGGTTGGTTTAATCGGAGTACTCCTGGTCTGTGGTTTGACTCCGTATAACGACTTTGCGGTCGATAACACATATCTGGTTGGTAACTTTTTGCCTCTGGGATTGGTTGTTTTTCTAGTGGTTTTACTTTTGCTGATCAATGCACCGTTGAGAAAATGGGCTCCACAGTCGGCTTTGAGAGAAGCAGAACTGGCGATCATCACGGCTATGATTCTGGTCGCTTGCAGTATCCCGAGTTCGGGACTGATGCGTTATCTGCCAACGACGACGGTAGGTCTGTACAATCTGGCCTCCCAGCGACTGGATTATTCGGATGTGATCACCCGCGCAGGCGTGCCCCGATGGCTTTTGCCGGACTCAACCGGAGAGACCCCCGCGCAAATCGGGACCAGCGACACCTTCAAGTATTACTTTAACCGTGCGCCGGACGGAACGGTTCCCTGGTCGGATTGGATCGGGTTTTTCGTTGTCTGGGGTGTTTTGATCGGGTTGTTGTGGATGCTTCTGATGCTCTTGAGCATTCTGGTCCGCAGACAATGGGTGGAAAACGAAAAATTAGCTTTTCCCCTCGCGACAGTTTATTCATCTTTGATCGAATCCCCGGAACCCGGAAAAGCTATCAACGGTCTGTTTCGAAGCTACGGGTTCTGGATCGCTGTGGGACTGGTTTTCGGAGTTCATTCGCTTAACGCGATGCATCAATACCTGCCTGACGTTCCCGAAGCCCCTCTGGGGTATAACTTCCACACCCTGTTCGCAGACGACCCCTGGCGACAAACGACCTACGGTTTCAAAGAAGCCAGTCTGTTCTTCTCGGTCATTGGAATCAGTTTTTTTCTCCAGACGAAAATCACCCTGAGCCTGTGGTCTTTTTTCATCCTGTTACAAATAGCTCATATGGTTCTAGGTGGGATCCAGATCGAGTTTACAGAATCCATGAAACAGGATCAGACCTTTGGCGGGATGCTGGTGATGACCGGCGTGATCCTGTGGATCGGACGACATCATTGGTGGATGATTATTCGACACATGTTCGGTCGTCATCGTATGGATGAGTCCGAATCGCGATACCTGCCTTATGCTTTTGCGGGATGGGCGACCGTGGTTTGTTTTCTGGGGGTCGTGGGTTGGTTCTGGATGGCGGGAATGAGCGTTCTCGGTGCAACACTGCTAACCTTGGTCCTGGTCATGATGTTCATGATGATCGCACGAGTGGTTGCAGAGACCGGATTGGTGTTCGCACAAATCAACTGGCTGATGTTCCGGTTCTGGTACTACCCAACGCTTCTGACCCCGATTCCTTTTGCAACCTCCTCCGGAAACTTTTTCATGACCGGTTGGATGACCGGACTTTTTCATGACCTGAGAGAAAGCTTTTCTGTTTTCTTCCAGCAGGGAATGAAGGTGGCAGATCAATCGGCCTATGCAAGAATACGACGATGGCGGAACAGTGTCGGTTTTATCCTCGCAATCGTTTTAGCGTTGGGTGTGGGGTACGTCACCTCGGCAGCAAGCATGTTGTGGACGGAATACAATTATTTTTCCACCATGTCATCAACTCCGGTCTCACCGATTAACGATTACGCGATGAACAGCGTGCCCCGGAGTATAATTCTGGAAAGCTCTCTGACCTACAAAAGTGGGCTAAATCAGGAAAGTGGGCTTCGTTCGGTCGTCAACATTGTGATCGGCGGAATCGTGGTCGGTCTGACCAGCTTCTTGAGATTGACCGTCGCGTGGTGGCCTTTTCATCCGATCGCGTTCATTGTTTTATACAGTTACGCGACCCAAAAAGTGTGGCTCAGTATTTTTATCGGGTGGTTGGTCAAGGTGATCGTGATCCGGATGGGTGGAGCTAACCTGTTAAAGTCGTCGAAACCGGTCTTCATTGGTCTGGTTGTCGGAGAAGCCTTTGCTGCCGGGTTCTGGTTAATCACAAGCTTGACCGTCCACTGGATGGGTTATGAATACCAGCGAATTATTCTCTTACCCGGATGACGACGATGTCACGCGACGTTTTGATCCAGATCACACAGCTGGCCACAGTCCCGTTCGGTGAACAGCGGGTTATCGAATGGGTCTCTGGTTGGGCAGAATCACGTCCGCGAATTCGACTGGATCGTGACCGTTGTGGAAATCTTTTGTTGACTCTGAAAGGAACTCGACCGGACCGACGTCTGGTTATGGTTTCCCATATGGATCATCCGGGTTTTACCGCGACACGAATGACCGGAGTTCAGACCCTCGAGGCACGTTTCAATGGTGGCGTGCAGGTCCAGTACTTCAAAGGACAACGTGTCCGTTTTTATGCACCGGACCGGGAAGTGGTCGGAACGATTCTTGACGTGAAGACAGATCCGTCCGGTCGTCCGATCCAAACAAACTTACGGGTGGGTGAAAATGTTCCACGTGGAACAATCGGGATGTGGGATCTTGGAAAACCCCGAATCCGGAAAACTCGTTTCTTGGCCGGGGTCTGTGACGATCTGGCCGGGGTGGCAGCGGGACTGTCGGTTCTGGATCGACTTTACAACAAACGTTTGCAGAACCCTGTCTGTCTGCTTCTGACCCGGGCCGAGGAGGAAGGATTCATTGGTGCGATCGAGGCCGCTTCCTCTCCACAACTGCTTAGATCGGACGACCGGATCATCAGCCTAGAGTGTTCCGCAGAACAACCCTACGCCCGACCGGGAGACGGGGTGATTGTCCGAACCGGAGACCGGACCAGCATCTTTCATTCGGCTCTGACCCGTTTCCTCCACCAACAGGCGGATCGACTTCTTGGGTCTGATCCGACGTTTCGATTTCAACGGGCGCTCATGCCCGGAGGAACCTGCGAAGCCACCGTATTCGACGCTTGGAACTATCTCTCGGCTGCCTTGTGCATCCCGTTGTGCAATTACCACAACATGAACCCCCAAACCGGAAAAATTTCTCCGGAATCCATAGACCTCCGGGACTGGGTGAATATGGTCAAACTTCTGACCGAGGTCGCCGGTCATATCGGTCAGTTCCGCGCAGATCATGGAGAGTTGCGAAATCGTCTGCTCAAACGATTCAAACGATTCAAACGCCTGCTTTGATTTTCCCCGATCAATTCAGCCATCCTTTTTGCACTCATGAATCTTTGATAACAGACAGGTCGAAAGTATTAAAAGTTTATATTATAATGCGCCATAGTATCTGGGACCTTCGCAGCCTCATAATCGTAGAGAGTCGGATGAACGAAACAGTCAAACTGATCTATCGTGACAAGACCTTCGAGTTTCCAGTCGTCACCGGAACCGAAGGCGAAAAGGCGATCGATATCACTCAACTTCGTAGCCAAACAGGTCTTATTACGCTGGATTCAGGGTATGGAAACACTGGTGCTTGTACCAGTGCGATTACCTTTATAGACGGTGATAAAGGAATTCTGCGTTATCGGGGCATACCGATCGAACAACTCGCTGAGAAATCCCGATTCGTCGAGGTCGCCTGGTTGCTGATTTTCGGACGATTACCGAAACAGGACGAGCTTGACCGTTTCAGCCGACGTTTGACCGCCAACGCACCCATTCATGAAGATTTCAAGTATCATTTCGGGGGGTTTCCGACCAGTGCCCCGCCGATGGCCATTCAGTCGGCCATGATTAACACGTTGGCCTGTTTTCACCCCCAGTTCATTACCCTCGGAGATGAAGAAGCCTTCGAAGAAGCGGCCGCCAGACTTTTGTCCAAGGTCCGAACGATTGCTGCCTACGCCTACCGTCGGTCGATCGGTCGTCCTTTCATCTATCCCGATCCCAAACTCAAATACGTCGCGAATTTTCTCCACATGATGTTCTCCATGCCCTACGACCAGTATGTGGTCGAGCCGGAGATCGAGCATGCTCTGAATCAAATCCTGATCCTGCATGCGGATCATGAGCAGAACTGTTCGACGAGCACCGTTCGAATGGTCGGTTCAAGTCGGGCAAACCTGTTCGCGTCGGCGGCTGCCGGGGTCTGTGCCTTGTGGGGTCCGTTGCACGGTGGGGCCAATGTCGAGGTCCTTGAACAACTCGAAGCCATCCACAAAGGCGGACTCACCCCGCAAAAGTGCATCGAAATGGCCAAGGACAAGACATCCGGATTCCGACTGATGGGATTCGGTCATCGGATTTATAAAAACTTCGACCCCCGGGCTAAAATCCTCAAAGCTAGTGCAGAAAAAGTCCTGAACAAACTTGGAATTAAGGATCCGCTTCTTGATATCGCGATGCAACTGGAACAGCTTGCCCTAAAAGACCAGTACTTTGTGGATCGAAAACTTTATCCGAATGTCGATTTTTACTCCGGCATCATCATGCGTGCTATTGGTATTCCTGTGAACATGTTCACAGTCATGTTCTCAATCGGACGCATGCCCGGATGGATCGCCCAATGGAAAGAACAGCACGACGATCCTAATGCCCGCATCGCCAGGCCGAGACAGATCTATGTCGGACCCACTGTTCAAGATTACGTCCCGATCGAAAACCGATGACGGTGTGGCGTTTCTTCTGACCCGATCGACGGTGTGTTTCCGTCGCGTTGAAACGAAGTTTCTATTTTCCCGTAAGCATGCTCGCAGCCGGAACCGGACATGATCTGCCTCTGATTACCACGATGGCGGGAGCCTTTTTTGCGGCATGGGTGTTCGGAATCATTACCCAGAAACTCAAACTTTCCCCGATCGTGGGTTATCTTTTGGCGGGTGTGGCTATCGGACCGTACACGCCCGGTGTCAGAGGCGATCCCGGACTGGCCGCTCAACTGGCAGAAATCGGGGTGATGCTTCTGATGTTCGGGGTAGGTCTGCATTTTCATTGGAAGGATCTTTTAGCCGTCAAATTGATCGCGATCCCCGGCGCCCTTGTTCAAAGTCTTGTTGCCACCGTACTCGGAGGGGTCGTGGCGATGATGTTTGGTTGGACCTTCACATCAGGTCTAGTTCTGGGAATGGCCATGGCTGTGGCAAGCACGGTTGTTTTGGTTCGGGTGTTGACCGACAATCGTTGTCTGGAAACTGAATCCGGTCACGTTGCGGTCGGATGGTTGATTGTCGAGGACATTCTGACCGTGGTGGTATTGGTCATCATCCCGGTTTTGGGTGCAGCTGTGCTCCCGCACGATCCGGACCAACCCACCCCGAGCCTGTGGATCACGTTACCGGTCGCTTTGGCCAAACTGGCTGCGTTTATCGCGATCCTGATTGTGCTGGGACAACGGTTTATTCCCTGGGTGATGGTCCGAGTGGCCCGTCTTCGATCGCGAGAGCTATTTACCCTGACCATTCTGGTGATGGCGATCACCATCGCAGCCGCGGCTTATTATGTGTTCGGCGCTTCGATGGCTTTGGGGGCTTTTCTGGCAGGACTTGTCGCGGGGCGAAGCCCGGTTTCTCATCAAGCCGCTGCCGACGCACTTCCCATGCGAGATGCTTTTTCGATTCTGTTTTTCGCGTCGGTCGGAATGATCTTTAATCCATGGTTCGTGATCGAGCAACCGTTGCTCGTTCTAGCAGGTTTGGGAATCATCCTGATCGGTAAACCACTAGCCGCTCTGATGATCGTTGCGCTGATGGGGCATTCCGGTCGGGTTGCGATCACCGTTGCCATTGCGCTGGCGCAGGTCGGGGAGTTTTCGTTTATCCTGTCGGACCTCGCCCGTCGGGAAAAATTGCTCAGTGAGGACGGGCATAACCTGCTAGTCGCCTGTTCGATTGTAACGATCACACTCAATCCGATGTTGTTCCGATTGATTCCTCGGATCGAACAATGGTTTCAAAAGTATCCTGCGGTCTGGCGATTTATGAACCGTCGGGCATTATCCCGGATGCAGTCCATGAATGCCGATACCGAAAAGAATCTGAGTCAGAATGACTCTCCTCTGGCGGTGATCGTGGGATATGGTCCGGTGGGACGAACGGTCGACTCCATGCTTCGAGAACGTGGAATGGAAACGCTCGTGATCGATATCAACATGGATACGATTTCACAACTCAAGTCGGAGGGAAGGCTCGCGATCTACGGAGATGCCTATAACATCGAAGTCCTCGCCCCGGCTTTGGAACGGGCTACTCATATGGTGGTTTCCCTACCTCATTCGGCCAACCGATCTCCGTTGATCGCATCGGCCAAACTCATCAAACCGGAATTGAAAATTTTTGTTCGTGCCCACTACGTTGCCGAACGAGAAGAACTCGAGCAGGTCGGCGCCGATGCCGCCTGCTATGAAGAAGCCGAAGCCGCCGTGGCGCTTTCTCGTCTAGTGTTGCAGGGGCTCGGCGAAACCGACGAGCGTATCAGCGGTCAAGTCGCCCGGATTCGTACACAGTTTAATACGCATCTGTCGCCCTCATCTATGTTATAAAAGCCTCCCTGTCATGTGCTACCGTTGCGGCGCATAATCCCTACAATCCCGGGTATGACCCATACCGTTCATGTTGGTGTTGCAGAATCTCCCTACGACGTAACGATCGAGCCTGGGCTGATGGATCGTATCGGAACCATGATCGCGCCTCTCGTACGATCAGATAAAGTCGGGATTGTCACTGATTCTAATATTGAAAAGCTTTACCTGGATCGGGTGGTTCGTTCGATCCAAGATTGTGGTTTGGATCCGGTAGTAGCCACTATCCCGGCCGGGGAAGCGTATAAAACGCTTTCTCAGCTTCTTCCGGTCTATGACATATTCTTACGCGCGCGATTCGAACGTACCACTCCGATCCTCGCATGTGGTGGTGGTGTTGTCGGAGACATGACCGGATTTGTCGCTGCCACATTGTTACGCGGCGTGCCCTTTATTCAGATCCCGACCACGCTGCTTGCCATGGTCGATGCATCCGTGGGTGGAAAAACGGGCGTGGATCATCCGGTCGGAAAAAATCTGATCGGGGCTTTTCATCAACCGACTGCGGTTTTAATCGATCCTGCTGTTTTACAGACACTGCCCCCACGCGAGTTGAGATCCGGTTTGGCCGAATGCATCAAACACGAGATCATTCGTGACGAACGCGGGTTTGAGTCCCTGGAACAAAACCTCCACCGGGCCTTGCAACTGGATCTGGATTATCTTTCGGAGTTAATCGCACACAATGTCGGAATCAAGGCTTCGGTGGTAGTGAATGACCCTCTCGAGAGGGGCGAACGGGCCCATTTGAACTTCGGCCACACCTTCGGTCACGCGATCGAATCGGTGTCGAATTACGCATACGCGCACGGAGAAGCCGTCGCGTTAGGGATGTGCGCAGCCACTTACGCAGCCGTCGAACTGGGAATGATCAATCAATCCGACCGTCAACGGATCATTCGATTGATCCAGCAGACTGGTCTGCCGACTTCAGGATTGACTCTTTCGGTCGATTCGGTTGTGAAAAGCATGTATTCGGACAAGAAGGTACGATCCGGACGTATACGGTTTGTGCTGCCAACACGGATCGGGGCGGTGACACTCCGCGACGATCTTTCGTCGGAGTTGGTCCGCAAGTCGTTGGAATCGCTTTGTTAGCCTTATCATGAGCATAACAGGGATAAAAGTTGTCAGATCATCACCGCAACGGATAATTTCGTCATGCAGGAGTATTGGCTGACACTTCATCTGACGGAAGGGATCGGTCCGATTCTAGCCCGCCGGATTATTGAAAAAACCGGTTCGGTTCGATCGGCCTGCGATGCAACGGTTTCGGTGTTGAAACAGATCGATGGGATCGGGGCTCTCAAGGCTGATCGTCTGGCCTGCGCGATTCGAACTGCCAAGGCCAAAGCTAAAGAGGAAACCGAAAAGGTTGTGAGCAAACGGATCGACTTGGTTACACCTGATCAAGAATGTTACCCACACCTTCTTCGAAGCATCCCGGATCCCCCTTTGGTGCTTTATATGATCGGGACACTGGAACCACGAGACCTAAACTCGATCGCCTTGGTCGGTTCGCGACGTTGCAGTCATTACGGAAGAGAACAGTCCGAGCGTTTTTCCCGCGTCTTAGCGCAGAACGGATTCACTCTTGTTTCCGGGGGAGCGCGTGGTATTGATTCTGCCTGCCATCGTGGCGCGCTGTCGGTCTCCGGGGGTCGAACCATTGCGGTCGTAGGAAGTGGACTTGATGTTCCATATCCGCCGGAAAATATCGAATTATTTGAGATCATCCGTCAGCGTGGCGCGGTTTTGAGTGAGTTTCCTCTTGGGACAGCCCCTTTAGCGGAAAACTTTCCCCGACGAAATCGTATCGTTTCGGGTTTGTCCCGTGGTGTATTGGTCATTGAGGCCGATGAACGGTCCGGGGCATTGATCACCGCTAGACAGGCCGCTGACGAACATAACCGTCTGGTCATGGCGATCCCCGGACGCGTCGATAACCCTCTTTCGGCTGGACCTCATAAGCTCATCCGACAAGGAGCGGTTCTTGTTACCAGACCAGAACACGTCTTTGAGGCGCTTGGACCACTAAACGCATCGATCCCAGAGACGCCCCTTTTCGAGTCACCGGAAGACCTACCTCCGTCAACACCCGACTCTAAACAGATGTTCGAAGGATTGTCTGATCTTCAGCAGAAAATCCTGAAAGTGTTGAATCACGAGCCTCAACACGTGGATGTGATTGCTCAGACCACTGAAACCGATATTTCGTTTGTCCTGAGAGAACTAACGCTTTTATCCCTCCGAGGTCGGGTGAAACGGGTTGACGGACAGCAGTATGTTTTGGTGAAGTGATGCGGTGAAACAAATTTATTACACAGTCAATTTCGTCGTTCGATCTACGGCAAGGGAATATGAATTGCTTCTTGTCCAGCGAACCGAAGGACGATACATGGGCGGAACATGGCAGCTGATTTCCGGGCGAATTCAACCCAATGAAACGGCTTGGGAAGCAGGTCTTCGGGAAATTCGAGAGGAAACCGGAATCGAACCCACCGAATATTATCGCATCCCGGGAATCTCGCAGTTCTACCGATACGAGGACGACTCGATCAATACCATGATATCGTTTTGTGCGATTGTCTCATCCGATGTGCAAGTTCAGTTAAATGATGAACACACGCGGTTTCAGTGGATCACGATCGATCAAGCCATAGAAATGCTGATGTGGCCGGTTGATCGATCCGCTCTTCTGGAAGTTCGACAGACAATTCTGAATCCTTCTCCCGCTAAACAGCATCTTCGCATTTTGTGACTGTAACCGGTGGAAGGGACGAGTTTTTGTAAGCCCTAGTGGAATGCCAAACGCAAGGCCCGTCGCCTCAATCATCTGAAGCGACGGGACCGAGGGAAGGGTCTGTACAGCCTGACCCGATTCCTTTCAGGGCATTCAAGACAAGACGCCGATCAAGACTTAGCCGCTTTGTAAGCATCACGCAGATCGCGGACACGGTCATGCGCAGCTTTGACGTTTTCATATTGTTTCGTCAGAAGCTGAATGATCGGACTTCCGGAGCATTCCTTGATAGCGTCTTCGTAATGATGTTTGATCGAATCTTCTCCACGTTCGGCTTCGGCCAGCACGTTGGCAGTGTCATGACCGGTGACAGTACCCCGGATTTCAAGCCACCATCGGTGGAGTGTCCCGGCTGTTGTACCCGAATCCGCAGGTTCTTCACCATTAAATGCGACTGCAGCCTTGAGTTCCTCAGCGTTTTTTGAACGCTGAGCTGCGTACTCACGGAAAAGATCGGCCACACGCGGATCCTCGACCCGTTTAGCAGCTGCCGTAAATCCTTCGGCGGAATCAATATTCAGACGAATCAGTCCCTGGACATGATCTGCAGCCTGATCCGACATGGTTACAAGTGTCTGACTCATATAAAACTCCTTTCACTCAAAACGCATTTTGAAACTAACATTACTTGTCAAACGGTTCGGTTGGGTTGCTCAAACACGAGGCGCGCGACCCTTGAACATCCCAGCTACAAGCGATACCAAAAACAGGATCAAAAATATAAAAAAAAGAATCTTTGCAATTGACCCAGCCCCGGCGGCGATATCACCGAATCCAAAAACTGCAGCAACAATTGCGATAACAAAAAATACAGCGGCCCAGTAAAGCATATAAGCTCCTTGTACGGTCAATGATGTTCACAACCGTTTAAAAAATTAAAAAGCCGTCTTCTACATATTCGTAACTTCATATACAGCTGGCATATGCACCCAGGAGACTCAATTAAACGATTCGATCTCCTATGCATTTCACTTGGGTTTAAATGTCAAAGACGAAACTAGTCCGCGGCGTCTTCGATCTTGTCACCCGCTTTTTCCAGATCACGCCCCGCCCCTTCCATCGTTTCACACCCGATGGTTAATCCGCTGAACACCACTGCCATCGCAAGCAAGCCAAGAATTTTGAAATATCGGCCCATAGAACCATCTCCTGATAAATACCTTGCGATATCCGATGCTTGGCCCTTCGCCTCGCGGTTTTCATTTATCGCACGAGAAATTATCGGAAGATACTTCTGACCAGAGACTAAAACTCTGGTGAAACCAAATTCATTTTAAAAGTGAAGTTTTCTTCATTTTCCTTACGGCAGGAGTTAAGACGCTAGTGATCGTTTTGATCGGAATGAGATCACCCATTTCTTATTTAGTCGAGCACTTACTTACCTATTGCCGATACCCGGTCGGTGGATCGATTGACCGTAACCACTGAGCGGTGTCGGCGCAGAAGAATCCCAAGATCATCCAGCAAAGTGTAAACCACGGGCGTAATCAGAAGCGTCAACAGCAATGATAATGACTGTCCGCCAATAACCACCACCGCCACAGCCCGGCGTTCTTCGGCACCCGGACCCGTGCCCAACCATAGAGGAAGCATCCCGGCCACCAAGGTCAGGGTGGTCATCAGGATCGGTCTAAGACGATCCCGACATCCCTGCACTACTGCCTCGTACCGGGGCATTCCATATTCGCGACGCAAATGATTCATATGATCGATCTGAAGAATCGAGTTCTTTTTCACTACACCGAACAACACGAGAATCCCCAACGCCGAATACAGATTCAACTGCTCCCCTGCCAACACCAGTGACAACAACGCGAATGGTACCGCCAACGGCAACGACAAGAGAATCGTAAACGGGTGAACCAGATGCTCGTACTGGCTGGCCAGGATCATGTACATAAAGACAATCGATAAGACAAAAGCAAAGGCAAATTCCGTCCTGGTTCGGGCAAACTCTCTCCCCTGCCCACGAACGCTGACCACATAACCGGGTTCCATTCCCATGTCCTGTGCTGCTGCCAAAAGCTGTGATGTCTTTTCTTCAAGAGACGCGCCCGGCGCTATACTGGCACGCAGTCGGGCATCTCGTCCTCGGTTCAAACGATCGATCCGCGAGGTCGTTTTGGTCTCAGTTAACGATGCGATGTTGCTCAACTGGATCAGGCGCCCGTCACTGGCTGGTAATAAAAGATTGGGGATCTGGTCCGGATCGTTTCGGTTTTGCTCGGTCAGTCTTAGTCGTACGTCATAATTCTCATTCGTCTGCGGGTCACGGTACCGACTGATCTCCTGATCTCCACCGATCATCAATCGTAAGGCCGTACCAATGTCCCGGCTGCTAATGCCCAGATCCTCGGCACGCCTTCGGTCGATATTGACCCGAAGTTCTGGTTTGGAGAGTTCGAGGGTTGTATCGATATTAATGATTCCTCCAAGCGTCTGAGCACGTTTGGCCAATTCCGCGGAATAGGCTGCTAGTTTGTCAAGATCCGGTCCGGACAGGGAAAAATCAATGTCAAAGTTTCCGCCGCCTATGTTGAAGCTCGGGTAATTTCGAACTCGTAGACTGATACCCTGTTTTTCGTACCAGGGTGCGATCTTTTGGCGGATGATATTCATCACTTCCGTCTGAGTGTAATTGCCCCGAAAGGCTTCAAACGGATCGCCGTTCAGGATACCTTTGAACAATCTTGAAAAGCTCCAGTACCGTTGTGAATGTGGCGCCAGAGCCACGTGGATATTGCCGCTATTGACACTTCCGATGAATCCCCCGCCTGCCTGGGCTTGTACCATTCGGATCTGAGGCAGTTTCCTGAGATCTGATTCGATTCTTTGAACAACATCGTTTATGGCATCGAAGCTGATTCCTTCGGGACCTTCGATATTGATCTGAAACTCCGCGTCATCAGCGCCCTGGGGCAAGAAACCTTGTTTGACAGTTCCGAAAAACCATACCCCGCTCAGCATGACCAGAAACGCTAGAACCGAGGTGGCGATTCGGAATCGCAGGACGAGTTTGAGTAATGCCGTGTAAAACCGGTCAATCCATCCATAAAAACCACCGCGACTACCCTTTCCCTGGTGGTTAGAAGCCGCTTTTTCAGCCTCTTTTCCGAGCATTCTCGCTGACAGTGTGGGGGTGAGAATGAAGCTGACGAGCATGCTGACCAGAACAGCCACCGCAGCCGTGATCCCGAACTGGTACAGAAATCGACCGCTGATCGATGACATAAAAGACACGGGAACAAAGATGATGGCCAGCGATAAAGTCGTCGCGAGTACGGCCAGCGCGATTTCGGCTGTACCCTTCCTGGCCGCTTCCATCGGAGACATTTTCTTTTCCTCAACAAAACGGAAAATGTTTTCCAGGACGACAATCGCGTCATCGATAACGATCCCGACCATCAATACCAAAGCCAGCATGGTGACACTGTTCAGAGTAAAATCCAGGATCCACATCATGGCAAAGGTGCTGATGACCGATGCCGGGATGGATATGCCCGCGATCAGAACCGAACGCCAGCTACGGGTAAACGCCAGAACAACAAGACACGCAAGGATCGAACCTAGGACCAGGTGGATGTTAATCTCGTGCAGGGCCGTGTAGATGTAATTCGATTGATCTCGGATTACCTGCAACTCAACGCCAGGCGGAAGCTGCCCGCGAATCTCATCGGCCTTTTGCTTGACGGATTCGATCACCTCGATGGTGTTGGCGCCGCTTTGACGACGGATGTTCAGAGAAACACTGGGCTGACCGTTCAGTCTGGAAATCGATCGTCGTTCGGCAAAACCATCTTCAACCGTGGCTACGTCCTTGATTCGAACGGGCACACCGTTCACATTCGTGATGACGATTTCGGCAAAAGCCTCGGCATCGGGCAATCGGCCCATGGTTCGGATCGTCTGTTCCTGCTTGGGACCGGTAACGTTTCCGCCCGGAACATCCGAGTTTTCGCGGACCACTGCATCGCGGATCGCGGTGATCGGGATCCCGTGAGCGGCTAGGCGTTGGGCGTCCACGTCAATATTGATGGTTCTTTCGGCTTCACCGACGAGCTCTACTTCACCGACACCGCGACCGGTCTCCAATCGTTTTTTGACGATCTTGTCGGCGATTTCAGATAGTTCCCGTAGCGATCGGTTTCCTGACAGTGCGTAGCTAATGACCGGAAGTGAATCATTGTCAAACTTGCTGACGGTCGGAGGATCGGCATCTTCTGGGAGCTGACGCAGAACGGTGGATACTTTGTCCCGGACGTCCTGGGCTGCGACATCAATGTCGCGTGAAAGATCGAAGGTGATGATGATGATCGCCGACCCGTTTCCTGCGATGGCCCGTAATTCTTCGATACCTGCAACCGTATTGACAACTTCTTCGATCGGTTCGATGAGTTCGGTTTCGACCTCTTCGGGAGATGCTCCGGGAAGACTAGTTCGGACGCTGATGGTCGGCAGGTCCACTGAAGGGAAACGATCGACGCCCAGTCCGGTATATGCGGCTGCACCGACAACCACCATCGCGAGGATGATCATGCTCGCAAAGATGGGACGTTTGACAAACAGATCAATAAAAGGCTGCATTTCAATCCCGTTGTTGAAGTGGTTTCCAACTCACAACATATTCACGCAGGTCACCGACATGCTGGAGTAGGGTCAGATAAAGCAATTTGTAATCGTACTGTTCACTGACCAGTTGCAATTGCGCCTGCAGAAGAGTGTCCTGTGCGGTAATACGGTCCAGGTTGGTGGCGAGTCCGGCTTTATAGGATTCTTCAGCCTGTCGAAGTGCCTGCTGGGCGGCATCGACCTGAACGCGAAGCTGGCCCAGTCTTTGGATGCTGGCTTGAACGGCTTGATATGATTGTTCCACTTCGGAACGAACGGACCGTTCAAGATAAGACCTTGCCAACAAGGCCGACCGATAATTGCTCCAAGCGGTTCGGATATCCTGTTCAATACGACCTGCAGAAAAAATCGGGAAATTGGCTGTGAGCAGACCTTCCCAGGTGCGTGTGTCGGGTACAGATTCGCGATAGAGAAACACATCTAGATTAAGCGATATGGACGGATAATACTGTCCGAAAGCGACCTCGACATCGTGACGAGCCGCCTGAACCGCCTGTTCAGCCGCCCGAAGGTCCTGACGCATT
Organism: Phycisphaerae bacterium; assembly: GCA_026004655.1. Classification (GTDB taxonomy): domain Bacteria; phylum Planctomycetota; class Phycisphaerae; order Tepidisphaerales; family Tepidisphaeraceae; genus BPJO01. Next base: position 26,457 of record BPJO01000020.1, on the reverse strand, counting down.
TTCGCTGCCTGATCCAGTAATTCCTGTAAATCCGGTAGGTCAGGAGGATCGTAGTCATCAGTCAGTGGGGCTTGCTGGACCGGTTGGGAAGTCAACAATGCCAGACGAGACCGTGACTGCCGCACGTCTTCTTGTGCACGGATCAAGGTTGTGCGTGTCGCGGCAACCTGAGCATGTGTCTGGCTGGCTACGAGTGGACTTGCCAGTCCTACGTCTACACGACCCTGAGCATCTCGAAATCGTTCATCCTGCAACTGCAGCGAACTTTCGAGCACGCGCACGGAAGCTTCTGATCGTAGGACCTGAAAAAACACCTCCGCCGTATCGAGCATCAGCGCTTCCTGCTGATGCAGCAGCTCGTTTCTCCGCTGCTTGGCGACATACTCATCCCGCCAAACCCGATTGACGTCCTGAAAACCGTTAAACAGATTAATCGACCCCTGCACAGTTACGTCGAGGGACTGGTCCTGTGAAGAGGAGCCGGTCTGTGACGCCACTTTTTCTCTCCGAGAATAGACAGGTACCAGATCCACGGTGGGCAAAAACTCGGCCTGCGTCCGCTTGCGTGCGATAACCGCACGAAGATAGCTTTCTCCTCGCTGGGCAAGAACTTCGTCGTTCTGACTCGTCAAGAGAATCGCCTGCCGGAGAGTCAAGGGGCTGCCTGATACGTAATCAACCTGCCCATCGGTCAGGCGTATTTCCTTCTGATAGATTTCGATCTCTTTTTGCTGATCGACTGCGCACCCGCAGAAACTGATCAGAAAAAGACTAATCAGACCCCTGCTTTTCATAATTGCTGCCCTTTACGCAATCTGGACTCCAGAAATGAAAGCAAGTGTTCAACCGCTTCATCGACTTCAAGTTTGACCGGTCCGTACAAGACCGATGCTCTCACGCAAGCAGGTATGTATTGTGCGGTCAGCAGAGGTTGAGAATCCTCGAAATCCCCTTCTTCGATACCACGACGAAGGACTATTCCAAAAACATCTCCCAGATCTTTCCGTTTACGGACGAGGCTGGGTTTTACCCGGTCGCTGACACTTTGCATGATCATTCGGTAAAAGTGCGGGTTCCTGTAAGCCCATCGCATCAGATGTCGAACCATTTCAGAGAGCACCGACCAGGCGTTTGCCTTGCCATCCGCCAATCTCCTGAGTTCCGCAAGGAGCTGGTCAAATGTTTCAAGAACGATGGTGTCGTATAAATCTTCCTTGCTCGAAAAGTAGATATAGACGGTTCCCTTTCCGACCTTGGCAGCAGCGGCAATTTCGTCCAGAAGGACTTCATGAAAAGGTCGGCTGCTGAACTGTTTGACAGCCGCTGCGATAATGGCTTCTCGTTTTTTGTCATCCCTTTTTTGCATGACTTGCCTGCGGGTCTGTGAGGTCCTAGGATAACTGTATCAAAACTGACTCGTCAGTATTGTAAGGATCATCCTGTGTATAAATCAATTTGCCTTTTTTCGGTGATGGTGTTCGTAGTACTCGGGACAGGCTGTGACAAGTCTGAACAGGCTGGTCAGAGATCTGGCGATAGTTCACTATCCGCGCCGGTGCGCGTTAAGACGGTCGAGGTTCGACGTACCCGGATTCCCCGAACCATCGAAGTCGTCGGTACTCTTCATGGCGACGAAGAACTGACTATCAGCTCTAAGGTCGCAGGGCGCGTGATCGATGTTCAGGCGGATCTAGGCGATCGTGTCACGGGCGGATCCGTACTGGCCAGGATCGATCCGGTGGATTATCAACTCGAAGTGAACCGTCGTGAAAACGCTCTAGCCGAAGCATTAGCCAGTCTGGGTCTGTCAACCCTGCCCCCGGATGATTTCGACGTTGACACCATTTCCATTGTCGAACGAGCCCGATTACAGGCCGACAATGCCTCAGCCAGAGTCGAGCGGGCCAAAAGATTGTTTGAACAGAATCCGCCTTTGATCGCGGAACAGGAATACCAGGACCTTCAGACAGCCTACCAGGTAGCCAAACAGGATTGGAAAGTTGCCCGACTCAACGCACGTTCGCAACTAGCTGCTGCACGTTTACGAAAAAGTGAACTCGATGTCGCCCGTGAGCAACTGGCTAACACCCGCATTGTCGCGCCCCCTTTGCTCGAAGGGAGACGATTTGCCATCGCCAGCCGGTCGATCACGCCCGGCGAATATGTACGCGAAGCCACCCCGCTGTTCCGACTGATTCTCGACGACCGTGTCAAATTCCGAGGCGGCTTGCCCGAACGATTCGCCCAGGAAATCCGAACCGGACAAACCATTTTCCTGGAACTGGCCGGTCACCCCGCACCCGTCGAAGGACGCGTCTCACGCGTCAGCCCCGTCGTCGACATCGCCACCCGCACCTTTCAGATCGAAGCGCTTTTCGAAAACCCCGACCAAACCCTCAAACCCGGCGCGTTCGCCAAAGGTTTCATTCAAATCGGCTTTGACGAAGGCTTGCCCGTCGTTCCCGCGTCATCCGTGTACACCTTTGCGGGAATCGATAAAGTCTTCAGCATTCGTGAGGGACGAGCCGTCGAACATGTTGTCCGGCTCGGCCCTACACTGGATGACGGTTGGGTTGTCATTCGAGAAGGTCTGGACGGAATCCAAACCATAATTTCTGACAACCCGCAACGAGTATTTGACGGAGCACCGGTAGTAGTAACAACTGATTGATTCACATCGGTTATCATCGCCAAAAGCGACTTTCGATTCGCAAATCAAATTTCGATTGACAGATTCGATCAACGACTAGAATTAACCTTCTGCAACTAATCAGAAATTCAGCATTCGATTTGCGTAAATCGGGTTGTTTTCATTATCACGAATCGAACGGAGTATGTATGAATCTGATGAATATCTCAAAACGGATCATGCGCGGGGGAATCGAACCTGTTCCAGTCGTCGTGGCTGCGGGAGACGGGATCGGTCCGGAAATCATGGAGGCAACTCTGTCGATCCTGGAAGCAGCCGGGGCTTCGCTTGACTTGGTTCCTATCGAAATCGGTGAATCCGTTTATAAGCAAGGATACAGTTCAGGAATATCACCGGAGTCTTGGGAGCATATTCGAGAGAGAAAAGTGATCCTGAAAGGTCCTATTACGACTCCGCAAGGTGGTGGAGTGAAAAGTTTGAACGTGACATTGCGGAAGACTCTGGGTTTGTATGCGAACGTACGTCCGTGCATCGCTTATGATCCCTACATTCCCGTTCGGCATCCTCATTTGGATGTGGTCATCATCCGCGAAAATGAGGAGGACCTCTACGCAGGGATCGAACACCGCCAGACCGATCAGGTTTTCCAATGCCTCAAACTCATAACACGTCCGGGTTGCGAACGGATTGTTCGTTTCGCGTTCGAGTATGCCCTACGACGGAAACGCAAGAAAGTAACCTGTTTCGTCAAAGACAATATCATGAAGCTAACGGACGGGTTGTTTAAAAAGGTCTTTTATGAGATATCCGCCGAATACCCGGATCTCAAAGCCGATAGCATGATCGTTGACATAGGGATGGCCAGACTTGCCAACGCACCCGAGCTCTTTGATGTCATCGTACTGCCCAACCTTTATGGTGATATTCTATCCGACATCGCCGCGGAACTGAGTGGATCGGTCGGTCTTGCCCCTTCTGCGAATATTGGTGAAAACTACGCCATGTTTGAAGCCATTCATGGTTCGGCGCCGGATATCGCTGGACAAAATATCGCCAATCCCAGTGGTCTGCTTCTGAGCGCCGTTAAAATGCTGGCTTACATCGGTCAGGGCCAAGTCGCAGAGCGGATTCACAGTGCCTGGATGGTCACGATCGAAGACGGGATTCACACAGCCGATATGTATCGATCCGGAACCAGCCAACACAAGGCCGGAACCCAAGAGTTTGCAAAAGCGGTCATCGAACGACTCGGACAAAATCCTTCCCATCTCAGACGGGTTACCTACGCTGGCGACGCAATGCCTCGCATTTCCCCTTCTCGCTTGCCGAAAGCATCCAAGAATCTTATCGGCATCGACGTATTCATACATGATGCCGATTCAACCCCCGATGAACTTGCTGATCTGCTCAAAAGATCCCAAACCGATCGTCTTCAGCTCGTCATGATCACAAACCGCGGAGTAAAAGTTTGGCCAGATGGGTTCCCGGAAACTTTTACAACCGACCACTGGCGTTGTCGTTTCCAGGCTGGTTCTGATGATCAAACCGTCACACATGCCGAAATTATCGAACTTCTGAATGCGCTTCATCATCACAACATCGATTTCATTAAAACAGAGCATCTGTATACGTTCGACGGTGTTCCAGGTTTCTCGTTAGGTCAAGGACAATAGTATCGAGTGATACGCATTTGTCTCCAGTTCAACAATGTCAAACTGATATCACACTCAACCACACGTCCGGCCGCAACCGGTTCTCATGAACAACCACGATGTCGAATTTTGGTTTTCATTCTGTCTGGAACACCTGTGACTACTCGAACCAGCCTTGAGAGAAACTTGTTCCGGATAGTCGAGCCGTCGAAGGTGATCCTGTAGAATGCCGACTGGGAGATTGGGTTCATGAGTTGTTCACCATGTCATTTCGCGACCCGCGTTCGGAATGTTATTGTAGAAGCCCAAACCTTAGGACTTTTGTCCGAAAATTCGCTACTGACCGGATATTCAGGCAAGTGTGTTATTGCCCTCCTACAAAGACTGTGTGATGCATTTACAGATCAGAATCGTTGCTACTTGGAAATCGGCGTCTTTCAAGGAATGACCCTTTTGCACGCAGCCCCCCACTGTAAAAGTGAAGCATACGGAATCGACAACTTCGCTTTTTTCGATCCTGAAGGCAAAAATAAATCGTTGGTATTGAGTCGAATGGAACAATCGGGGATCAATAACGCCATACTTATCAATCAAGACTACGAAGACGCCCTGGAACAACTGCATCAATATCTGCAAGGCAAAAAAATCGGAGTCTATTTCGTCGACGGACCACACGACTATCGTAGCCAGTTGATGTGTTTACAGCTCGTCTTACCTCACCTGGCAACAGATGCTGTGATCGTTATCGATGACTGTAACTACCGCCATGTTCGGCTGGCGACCAGCGATTTTCTACGTACACACCCCGAGTTTGCCATGGTATACGAATCCTATACGCAAGCTCATCCCCATAATCTCAGTGGGCATGCGTCCGAAAATGCGGTCAATGGCTGGTGGAATGGGATCCATGTCTTGATAAAAACCCCCGGGATCAGAGGATCTTCTCTACCCCAAACCACCCGAAGCAGAGTCGTTTACGAAAATGAGCATCTCACCCAAACCGTCCGATTTCCCCTGTTGATGATTCAAACCTCTCGTTTACTCATCGATCTTTATAAAGGGCAGTGGTACAAGTTTTTCAAACGATCGCTTTGGATACGAAAACAAACAAAGGAATCAAATCATGAATGGGTGGGGAAGTATGACTTCATGAATACCTATTCTGAAAACTTAGAAGAACGGTTTCACGATGTTTCAAAGCATGATCCATTGGATAATGAAACTCATCCTCACCCATGATAGGCAGTTTAGCAACGATACGGTTAAGCCCCTCGCCGAACCCGTGTACGACATCGTAGACAGATCATTCCAACGAGTATTCTGTCTCCCTTTACTGACCGTTAATACGAGATTTCAGTCATAGTCGGTCGGTGGGATCGACCCGAGTTTGTGACTCCAGGAGGTGCTTGATCTGCTCGCGTTTCACCGGAGACAACCGATGTGCGTCGGATGACATGTCTGGGACAACTCCCTTGCCCCGCTGCCTTAGAAGTACGAAGACCCGTTGGAGGCCCTCGATCTGTCGTTTGTATGCGTTGCAGGCTTTACACATCATCACGTGTAAGCGGAGATTGATCCGCTGCCATATGGATAGTCGGTGGTCCAAGCCCTCTGAAATAAGACGAGTTGCATCTTTACAGTTGAGCATCATGCAGACTCCTTGGTCTGCCGACCGAACCACTTCTCCTCGAGGCAGGCTCGTAGACGCGCTCTCGCGCGATGCAACAGCACCCAAAGGTTGGTCGTGGTAATCCCCAGAACCTTACAGACTTCGCCCGCCTCGATATCGTCGACAACACGAAGTGAAAATGCTTCGCCTGCCCGACCTGGGAGAGCATCCATACAGCCCTGTAGAACGAGCCAGAACTCCTGCCGCTCGGCCAGTTCGGCCGGGTTCACATCCCACGTTTTGGGTGGTTTGATCCAGAAGCCTTTCTTGTTGAACCAGCTATCGATGACAGGGTCGGCATCGTCCGGGTTGCTGTCCACCTGGACCTCGCGGCCGTTCTTGCGGAAGTAGTCACCGATCTTGTGTCGTAGAATACCGATTAGCCATGTACGAACTTCCGAGTTACCTTGGAACTCGTTTTTCGATTTGACGGCAGCGAGGAAGGTCTCCTGCACCACATCCTCAGCGCTAGCACGTTCACGTATGCGAAGCAAGGCATAGCGGAAAAGCGCGTCACCGTGCTCATCGACCCATGTGGAAGGGTCGCCCATCGCGCGTGTGCCGGTTGTTTGCCCACCGGAACCGGTTGACCGACTTGCCAAATTTGCTGCATTGCGGTCTTCCATAAAACCTCCTAAAGACATCTCCTGGCTGCGATCATTGGTCATAGTCTACTTGCATTGACTACTACTTGCACGTTCGCGGGGCGTTTTCATCTCTTGCCATGATATCCGACACGAGCACGCAATGGCGGGTCAAGTAGGCGTCCCCACTTCGAGTCGTAGGGATGGATCTCGTGCACATCCAGGAACTTGGGGGTGGCGTGCCGGGCTTACTGATCCGCCGGTCCAACTCCTCTATCGTGATCTGCTTATTGAGGGAACTCTTTGGAGATTTGATCCTTGATCATTGACCAGTCGGTCGCAAAGGCCTTACGAATAATGAGGAATCTCATGACCGCTGCGAGGATCGCTCCGACGACCACGAATAATGCGTAGCGGCCCAGGCGGATGTCGGCAGCCGATCCGGCAGCGGTGAAGGGCGTTCGGATAAGGCCCGCGAGCGACTGGTCGGCGTCTCGGTCAAGACCCTCGAGACCGAAGCGGATGGTACGCGGGTCATCGCGCAGGCGAAAGGTCCCGAACAAACGGTCCCAGGCGGGACTGGTCGCCATCAGTGGGGCGCACGCCGGACACTCGCTCAAGTATCTGCCGTGGCGCATCACCACGGTTGCTGCGCTGTGCCGGGAGTTCCCTGACGCGCAAGTAGTTGGCACGGATACCGGCCATCAGCAAGACTACACCCGCAACCCCTATGCCCCTTATTTCACGAATGATCGCTTGATGTTTCGGTGGCCCGTGAGGACAAGCGGCTTGGCCCCAAAGCGCGGATCGTCGGTGTCCTGAACGGGAATATCCTGCGTGCTTATCCGGTTGATCTGATCATGTCCCTGCCCAATCGCACATGACGGACACCCTGGAGAATGAGCAACTCGTATTGAACGCCGACCCACAGGGTGGGGTGCGTGTCGTGAAGTTGCCAGAAGAAGCCCAAATCATTCACACATTCTGGTTCGCGTGGGCAGCTTTCCACCTGAAGACTGATCTATATACATCGTCACCTGCCGACCAGCCTCACGTGAAAGACGCCATGCCACTACTCAAGGTGATCCAATCGTCTTTTACTCAAGGAGACAGCAATATGAAACCCAGCAACGAACCGATGAATATTCATCCAACCTTCCAGCAGATTCAGGAACGCGCCTTCGCAATCTATCTCGCCGAAGATTGTCCTCAAGGTAGGTGTGATGTTCACTGGCCCATGGCCGAGGAGCAATTGCGGGCAGAGTTGCGGCAAGTCGAGTCACAGCCTCTTTTGCCGAATCCAGCCTCGCGTAGGAAGTCGGCGCAAGTGACTGCCTACGACTTCCCGGAAGGAATACTGCCATGACCGCCGAACATCGTCGACTAGAGCCGGACCTGGAGCGCCACCGCAACTGGAAGCGTTGGGGACCATACCTGTCTGAACGCCCGTGGGGCACAGTACGCGAAGATTACTCGGAAAATGGCGACTATTGGAACTACTTCCCCCATGACCACGCGCGCAGCCGCGCCTACCGCTGGGGGGAGGATGGCCTGCTGGGTATCACCGACCACGAATGCCGTCTCTGTTTCGGTCTGGCTCTATGGAACGAGAAGGATCCGATCCTCAAGGAACGACTTTTCGGTCTGACCGGGGCGGAAGGTAACCACGGCGAGGATGTCAAGGAAGAGTATTTATATCTCGATTCGACTCCGACGCATTCTTATATGAGCGCGATGTACAAGTATCCGCACGCCGAGTTTCCTTACGGCCGGCTGGTTGAGGAGAACCGACGTCGCTCCGATTCACCCGCTGCCCACTATTTGGTTTCGGAACACGTGGTCCTGGGGGTGCCGGCATGAAGGATGTACCCTAAGACCACGTATGAACCGACGGACGAAAAGATCCTGGTTGCGCATCACGAAAGCTGGGTGTCTTCAACCTTCGCGTGGGTCCGGAACTCACCGGAGAGATTCCACCGGTGCTGTTCACAGAAAACCAGACCAATAACCAGCGGCTATACGGGATCGCCAACAGTTCCCCGTATACCAAAGATGCCTTTCACCGCTATGTCATCCATCGGGATGAGTCAGCGGTAAATCGCAAGCACGTCGGTACTAAGGCGGCTGCGCACTATGTCTTACGGATCCCGCCGGGCAATCCCAGCGGGTGCGATTGCGCCTCGTAGAAAGTGCGACGGTTGATGCGGGTGTGACTGGAGTGGACTTCGATGAACTATTCGCCCTGCGTCAACAGGAAGCAGACGCTTTCTACGACGTAATCCTGCCTGCGGGACTGGATCCCCAGACCCACGCCATCTCCCGGCAGGCCTACGCGGGTCTTCTGTGGAGCAAGCAATTTACCACTACATCATTGAAGACTGGTTGAATGGCGATCTCGATACGGTGACACCGCCCGCCTCGCGTCATCGGAGACGCAACGCGGAATGGTCACACCTCTACAGCCGGGACGTATTGTCGGTTCCTGACATGTTGGAGTTCCCCTGGTTCGCCGCCTGGGATCTCGCTTTTCACATGATTCCGTTGGCACGTGTTGATCCGCAGTTAGCTAAGGACCAGCTCGTGCGGCTTCTTCGGGAATGGTAAATGCACCCAAACGGTCAGATACCCGCCTACGAAGGGAATCTGAGCGACACCAATCCGCCAGTCCATGCGTGGGCCGCCTGTCGGGTTTACAAAATGACAGCACCTGCCGGTTCACATGACCGTACTTTTCTGGAACGCACCGTCCAGAAACTACGACTCAACTTCACATGGTGGGTTAATCGGAAAGACCAGGATGGGCGTAACCTTTTCTCAGGCGGGTTTCTCGGTCTGGATAACATTGGTGTCTTCGACCGGTCTAAACCGCTGCCCACCGGAGGCACACTGTAGCAGGCCGATGGGACGGCATGGATGGCTTTCTACTGCCTGACCATGATGGATATGGCGATGGAGTTAGTGCATGACGATACCCGACCTCGTATCGCGTTTGGCGATATGGCCTCTAAGTTCTTTGAGCATTTTGTCCAAATCAGTCGTGCCATTAACAACCTAGGAGGACTATAGGATGAGGAAGACGGATTCTACTACGACCCGATTCGTGTGGAGGGTCAAGCTCCAGAGCGATTGAAAGTACGGTCCATGGTCGGTCTGTTACCCTTGATTGCCGTGACCGTGATCGAGCAGGAGACACTCGACCTGTTACCAGGTTTCAAAAAACGGTTCGAATGGTTCCTCTCGAATCGGCAAGACCTGGCGCATCAGATATCATGGACACGAGTCGATTGCCGTCCCTGGCAAAACCGCTGGTTGCTGGCGATCCCCTCTAAAAAGCGTCTCATCTGTGCCTTGCGGTATGTACTGGATGAGGCCGAGTTCCTGTCTCCTTACGGAATCCGTTCGCTCTCGAAGTTCCACCAAGAACATCCTTATGTCTTTCACGGGGCGGGCAGGAGTTCCGTGTGGATTACGAGCCGGGAGAGGGAAAGAGCTATTTGTTTGGCGGCAACTAGAACTGGCGTGGCCCGGTCAGGTTTCCAGTGAACTATCTCCTGATCGAGGCACTGGAGCGTTACCACCCATTTTATGGGGATGCTTTCAAAGTCGAGTGCCCAACCGGTTCGGGTATCTGGAAAACATACAAGAGGTCGCCGATGAGATCTCCCGTCGTCTGACTTCGATCTTCCTGCCCGATAAGAATGGGCAACGCCCATGCCACGGCGAGCGTTTCGATTACCGTATGACGCTTTCCGCCGAGATCTGCTGCTGTTTCATGAGTACTTCGACGGTGAGACCGGACGTGGCCTCGGCGCGAGCCATCAGACCGGATGGACCGCGATGGTGATCCGGCTTTTCGGGACTGGCGCAAGCCAGACTGATCTGGCTGTGAGCACCGGAAACGAAGGTGTAAGGATTAGCCGATTCGCTCCGACTCATCCATGAGACCCCGCCGGTGGGTTGAAAAGTAACTGGAGCGAACACCTATGACCCAGATGACGTCATCACCTACGATTGATCCCAGGCCCTCAGATGATTTGGAAAGCGAGATTCTCGAGCGTTATGCCAACGGGGCCAGAGAGGTCGAGCCAGGACTATGTTGTCCGACCACGAGCTACGATCCGACGTTTCTCAAACTTCTTCCAAGGGAGATCATCGAGAAAGATTACGGCTGCGGAGATCCGTCACAGCACGTCGCTGAGGGAGAAGTGGTGGTGGATCTCGGGTCGGGCGCAGGCAAGGTATGCTACATCCTAGCCCAGAAGGTCGGGGCACGGGGAAAGGTCATTGGTCTGGACTTCAACGATGCGATGTTGGCCCTAGCTCGCAAGTACCTTGACGAGATGGCCGGAAAGCTCGGGTACCGGAATGTGGAGTTCCGCAAGGCCCGTATTCAGGATATGGCGCTCGATCTGGAAGCTGCTGGAGAATGGCTTAAGCGCAACCCCATCCGGACCATCGAACAGGTGTCGGCCTTCGAGGGCCACTGTCAGACCCTTCGCGTTCAATCACCACTGATCGCGGACGAATCGGTAGACGTGATCGTCTCCAACTGTGTACTAAACCTGGTGCGAAGTCAGGAAAAAGCACAGCTCTTCTGTGAGATGCATCGCGTGCTACGGCGTGGTGGTCGCTGCGTGATCTCTGACATCGTCTGCGACGAGGACCCGACACCCGCCATCCTCTCGGACCCAAAACTGTGGTCCGGTTGCATCTCCGGAGCCTTCCGCGAGGACCGTTTCCTACAGATGTTCGAGGAGGCAGGGTTCTACGGCGTGGAGATCCTTAGCCGCGCCGACGAACCCTGGCAGGTAATCGACGGTGTGGAGTTCCGTTCGTTAACCGTGCGTGCCTTCAAGGGCAAAGAGGGTCCGTGCCTCGAACGCAACCAAGCGGTGATTTACAAAGGTCCCTGGAAACAAGTCCGCGATGACGACGGCCACGTCTTCCATCGTGGGCAACGCATGGCCGTGTGCGACAAGACGTTCCAGATCGTCACTGACCCCTCCGGCCCTTATGCCGGGCAGATGATTCCCGTGCTTCCGCGCGTGGACGTACCGTTGGATCAGGCCAAGGCGTTTGATTGCCACGTCAGCAGCGTTCGCCATCCACGCCAGACCAAAGGTGTGGAGTACCGCGAAACCCGCACTGCGGACGGCAAACCTGCTTGCACTCCCGAAAGCGGCTGTTGCTAAAAGGGACTACTCCGGAGAGCTGACATGATGCTGATTGCATGTCTGGTACTGGGAACGATCTGGCTTGGCTGGAGCAACGGTGCCAATGACAACTTCAAAGGCGTGGCTACGCTGTATGGCAGCCGGACGCTGAACTATCGCGTAGCACTGATCTTGGCAACGGTGGCAACAGTCGCAGGAAGCGTGGTCTCGGTGTTCCTGGCCCACGGCCTGATTAAGACCTTCAGCGTCCAAAGTATCATTGACGCGGAACTCATGAATGATAGCACTTTGGCAGCGGTCGGACTGGCGGCTTCTGCAACGATCTTGCTCGCCACGATACTGGGTATGCCGACCTCAACCACCCACGCACTCACCGGGGCACTGGTTGGCGCGGCGCTGGTCGTAGATCCTACTGGTATCAACACCGGCATTCTGTTGACCAGGTTCGCACAACCTCTGCTGCTCAGTCCGCTGCTATCGATTGGGCTTACAGCAGGCCTCTACGTTGTCCTTCACCGCCTTCGGGCCCGTAGTGGGATCACCAGTCGGAGCTGCTTTTGCATCGGTAACGCCAACCCGGTGCCGTTCATCGCTGGCGCGCCCGGCTACGCACGCGCGTCCATGACCGGGCAACTGGAAGTGGCTACCGGTACAACACAGATCTGTGTGGATCGCTACCAAGGACAGGTTGTAGGCGTCCAAGTGCAGACGATCGTCAATGCCGTGCATTATCTGAGCGCTGGAGCGGTGTGTTTCGCCAGGGCTACAAACGATACACCTAAAATCGCAGCGATTTTACTGAGTGCTCCGGTCCTTGGGCTTGGTGTCGGTCAGCCCTGGGTGCTAGGGCTGGTGACCGTCGCGGTTGCTTTGGGCGGATGGCTACAAAGTCGGCGTGTGGCTGAGACGATGAGCCGACGGATCACGGACCTGAACACCGGTCAGGGGTTGACCGCTAACTTGGTGACGGCAGTGCTCGTGCTTGGCGCTTCGCGCCTGGGGCTGCCGGTATCCACAACTCACGTCTCATGTGGTGCAATCTTCGGGATCAGCGCAGTCAATGGGAAACGCGACTGGCGCATCATCGGACGAATCCTCGCCGCGTGGGCACTGACACTGCCGATGGGATTGGCAGTGGGTGCTGGGCTGTGTTGGCTTTTGAAAAATTTAGGAGTTTGATCCATGAAGTTAGTATTACCCATCTGGACTGCCTTCGAGACAGAACTGACCTCCAACGACTTTGACAGGTATGTACGGGAGAAGCTGAACGCCGACCTCGACGGGCTTACACTCGAGACAGTGCAGGTCAACATCGGTTTACGCTGCAATCTAGCGTGCCATCATTGCCATGTCGAGTCGTCGCCGAGCCGCAAGGAACAGATGACCTGGGAGACGATGGTCATGGTTCTCGACGCGGCACGTCGTGCTGGAGCCAGGACGCTCGACATCACCGGTGGTGCGCCCGAGATGCACCCGCTGTTTGGTAGGTTTGTAGACGCCGCCATCGCCCAGGGTCTGCATGTACTGGTCCGCACGAACCTGACCATCATGTTGCAGCCTGGGTCCGTTAACCTGCCTCGATTCTACGCCGAGCGGGGCGTACATTTGGTGGCCTCGCTTCCCTGCTACCTTGAGACGAACGTCGACAAACAACGTGGTAAGCACGTGTACCGTGACAGCATCGAAGTCATCCTACAGCTCAACGTACTGGGCTACGGTAATGACCCACGTCTTCAACTGGACCTGGTGTACAACCCCGGGGGTCCGAGTCTGCCCCCGTCGCAGGAGAAGCTCGAGGAAGCCTATCGGGTGGAACTGGATCGTCGCTTTGGTATTCGTTTCAACCGACTCTACACCATCACGAATATGCCGATTGGTCGCTTCCTGCACGACCTGAAGCGCGATGGTCAAGCCGAACGTTATACTCAGGTCCTGCGGGAAACGTTCAACCCCGCTACGCTGCCCGGGCTGATGTGTCGACACCAACTGCATGTTGGCTGGGACGGTCAACTTTATGACTGCGACTTCAACTATGGTATCGGCCTGCCCGTGAACGGTCCCGTGAAGCACATCCGGGACTTCGATCCGGAGAAGTACCGACGCCGGAGGATCGCGACGGGCGACCACTGCTTCGGTTGCACCGCCGGCTGCGGTTCGTCATGTAAAGGATCGCTGGCATCAGACAAGGCACGAGGAGACTCCGATGAAGATTGATGTGCTCTACTTCAAGGGATGCCCCAATCACAAACCCACCGTTCAGCGGTTGAAGGAAGTCATCCACCGGATGGGCGTCTTAGCAGAGGTCTGCGAGATCGAAATGACCCAAAATGATGATCCCGTAACTATGAAGTTCATCGGGTCACCGACCGTACTGGTCGATGGTCAGGATATAGATCCAACGCAACGAACGAAACACAATTACGGCTTTGGCTGCCGGATGTTTGATGGCGCGGGCGTCCCGCCAGTGGAGATGATCGAGCAGGCCATACGCGAGGCATCCCATAGAGCATCCGACCACGGCGCAGGTACTCACGATTGTTGCTCGTCTCAGGCCCCGGTCCAACTGATCGAAGGCACGTCGGGTCAAGCCAACCGCATGTCGCTATGGAGCACGCCTGCCGCCGTGGGGTCGGCGATTCTTTCCTCGGCTTGCTGCTGGCTGCCGCTGCTGCTCTTGGCGTTCGGTTTGTCGGCGGGAGGCGTGGCCGTTTCCTCGACTCCGTGCGCCCTACTTCCTTGCTGCCGCCGGGGTCTTCCTGGGCATTGGCTTCTACTTCGCCTATTTCCGTAAACAGGCGTGCAAGCCCGGCGAAGCGTGCGCTGTACCAAATCCGAAGCTCCAGCGATTCAATCGTTCCCTGTTGTGGGTCGCCACGGTCTTTGTAATCGCCTTCGCGTTTACAGCCCGGCGCTGATTCGCGTCTTCGCGGAACCGCCCACCGCCGACTCGGAGGCATCGGCTCAGCGGGCATGGTCATGCAGCAAACGACCCGCGTCTATCACATTGAGGGTATGACGTTCGCCGCATGTGCCGCCAGGCTGGAAGTCAAGCTGACCAAACTGCCCGGTGTCACCGAAGCGCACGTCTCCTTTGACGACCGCACCGCCACGATTCGATCCGCCATCGATGAGCCTGGAAATAAAGTGATCCGCGAAGCGGTTGAGCAAGCGGGATTCAAATCGCCGACGAATCTCTCGGGCGATGATACGACTGTGCGACCCAAGTGAGCGGGAAACGGCTTCCATTCAAGGAATCGACATGCCAAGGGTTGCGACATCTTCTGACCATACCCACGCGATGCAGTGTCTGGAGGTCTGGGGCGGCAGTGAAGCCGTCGAGACCGGGCTATCGGTTCCGGGAATCGATGCGTGGGTCTCGTCCACCCCGTATCACGGTGATGTCGATGGAGGCGATGTCTACTATCTCTCAATGTGTGAAGCCGGTCGCATCTCGCGGTTTGCCCTGGCAGACGTGTCGGGCCACGGAACGACGGCGGGCGAACTGGGGCAGCTCCTCCGTAAGCTGATGCGGAAGCATATCCGCACCTTAGACCAGACGATATTCGCCCGGACCCTCAACAATCGTTTTGCCCATCTCGCTCGCGAGGGTCGATTCGCCACCGCAATCCTGGCGACCTATTTTGCGCCGACCGACCACCTCATCGTCTGCAACCTGGGGCATCCGCGCCCGCTGTGGTATCGCAGCGCAACGGCAACATGGGAGTTGCTCGATCACGTTGCTTCCGAGCCCACGGCCGCAATTCGCAACCTCCCTCTGGGCATCATCGAGGGCGTACAGTACATGCAATTTTCCATCAAGCTTGGACAGCATGATCGGGTGCTCTTGTTCACAGATTCGCTCATTGATGCACGCAATCCGGAGGGCAGGATACTTGGCGAGGAGGGTTTGCTATCGCTGGTTCGCGGACTACCGACGGGATCACCATCGGAAATGGGCAGGAGCATCCCGAAGTCGGTGACGGCCTATCGCGGGGCCAGCACCTCCGATGACGACGAGACGCTGCTGGTGCTGCATCACAATGGCACGAATCCCCCGCTGCAGTCCCTGGGCGAAAAATTGCGCGTCATGGCTCGCATGTTGGGGCTTGATCTTCGGGACTGAGTGGAGTGGTGCGCGGCGTTCCTGCGATGCAACAGTACTCGCCACATGACGGCCTGCGAAATATCTGTAAGGATTCGTTGGCTCGGCGCGACTCACCACTGTTACGTAGAGATGACATGAAAACGCTAGGCTATTCACACTGCTTGCCGGAATGTTTCTTGGATCCGCCGGCCGCCAACAGGAGACGACGATGACGATTCCCGCACCCGTCACACAAGCTGCCATCCCAATTCGTGCTGAGGACGTGCACCCGCTCAAGGAGGACGACCGGGCTCCCAGCGCGACGCTGGCGCGCCCTGACGGCCAGCCTATGACGCTGTCCAGGGCATACGCGGCCAAGCCGACCATCCTAATCTTCTATCGCGGCGGATGGTGCCCTTATTGCAATACCCACCTCGGTCAGATCGCCAAGGCGGAGGCCGAGCTGATCAAGATCGGATACCAAGTTCTGGCAATCAGCCCTGACCAACCCGAAGCCCTTCGCACCTCCATCGACGAGGGCGGCTACACCTACCAGCTGCTGTCCGACAGCGACATGGTGCTGACCCGCGCCTTCGGACTGGCATTCCGTGTGGATGACCCGACCGTCGAGAAATATCGCGGCTTCGGCATCGACTTGGACAAGGCCTCGGGGCGTGACCATCACCTGATGCCCGTGTCCGCGGTCTATATCGTCGATACCCAGGGCGTCATTCGCTTTGCCCACTGGGATGCGGACTACAAGAAGCGACTCGAGTCCGCCGACCTGATCGTAGCGGCGCGGCGGATCGTCGGACACTAAAGGCCTCCAAGTGGACCCGGTACTTTTAAAGGAACCATAAGACCATGCCTTTAATAGCCAATCCATCTGTCGATTTCTCAAGCTCGTCAGCACCATCACACAGTCGATGGTTTTCCTGGGTGCGCCTGGCATCCTTGGCGACGATCCTTATGTCCCTGTTGCTGCTGGTGCGGCTTCTTCCTGTGGATCGTCTAGTGGCTCTGCTCTCGGCCAAAGTCGAATCGCTGGGCGTATGGGGGCCGGTGATGTTCGCGGTAGTGTACGTTCTGGCTGCGGTACTCTTCGTGCCCGGATCGGCGCTCACACTGGCTGCTGGCGCGGTGTTTGGGTTGGTCGTTGGTACTATTCTGGTGTCTCTCGCTTCGACAACGGCAGCCGCTGTCTCGTTCCTAGTTGGTCGTTACCTCGCTCGCGATTCGGTACGCCAATGGGCGTCACGAAACCCACAATTTTCTGCTATCGACCGTGCCATCGGTCAAGAGGGATGGAAGATCATCGCGTTGCTCCGACTATCCCCGGCAATCCCGTTCAGCCTTGGGAACTACCTCTATGGTGTGACGTCGATCCGTTTCTGGCCTTACGTGCTGACAAGCTGGCTAGCCATGCTGCCGGGCACGTTCATGTATGTCTATTTGGGTTATGCGGGACGGGCCGGCCTGAGTGCCGCAACCGGAGCGCCGGACGGACGATCTCTCGCCCAGTGGGCGATCCTGGTCGTGGGGTTGGTGGCGACCGTGCTCGTCACAGTTTACGTCACGCGTCTGGCTCGCAATGCCATTCACGAGAATAAAGTCATCGCTGACCAATCCACCGACCCATCACTTGCATCCCCAGTCACAGCGTCGGGCTCACCCGTGACGACAACGCTACTCGTGCTGGTATTCGCGTTGGTACTGGCCGGGTGTACTGCCTACGCTTACATCTATCGAGTGACGATCCCCGGGCTCTTCGGTCCACCGACTGTCACGATGACAGAAACCTATACGGATAAGCCGCATGGCCCACGATTTGATCATTCCGCTTTCGATACCTTGCTGCGTCAGCATGTCGATGATACCGGGCTGGTCGATTATCGTGCTCTGAAGTCCGATCCGACAATGCTGGATGGTTATATCGCGTCGCTGGCGAGTGCACCGCTGACGGACATGGGTCGGAACGAACGTCTGGCACTGCTGATCAACGCCTATAACGCGTTCACACTGCGTCTTATCCTTGACTACTACCCGATCAAGTCGATCAAGGATATTCCCGCCGATCAGCGCTGGGACGCTAAGCGTTGGAATATTGGTGGCAATGTATGGAGCCTCAACCAGATCGAGCACGAGCAGATTCGACCGCACTTCAAGGAGCCGAGGATTCACTTTGCCCTGGTGTGTGCCGCGATCGGCTGCCCGCCGCTGCGGAACGAGGCCTATGTCTCGGATCGACTAGAAGCGCAGCTAGCCGACCAGGCCCGGTATGTCCATACCCATGATCGTTGGTTCCAGTTCGATCGCATCGCCAACGTCGTCAGACTCACCAGTCTCTACAACTGGTATGCCGGCGACTTCGATCAAGTGGCTGGATCGGTAATGAACTATGCCGCGGGTTACTCACCGCAGCTCAAGCAATCCCTCGATTCAGGCAATAAGCCGAAAGTCGAGTTCCTGAATTACGACTGGTCTCTAAATGCCAAGGAGCCTAATTGATGAGCCTTTCCCCAGACAGCTTCGGCGGCATTGCGTATCCCGATGACGACGATCCACTCGTGCCTGCGTTGATACCCTTCGACGAGTACAATCTCCGGTTGCAGCAACAAACACATCCGAGCGACTGGGTGAATCCCAAGCCCGACGGACGGTACAACCTGATCGTGATCGGTGCCGGTACCGCCGGGTTGGTGACTGCAGCCGGGGCTGCAGGGCTTGGTGCGAAGGTTGCCCTCATCGAGAAGCACCTGACCGGTGGCGATTGCCTGAATGTCGGATGTGTCCCGTCCAAGGCATTGATCCGTTGCGCCCGCGCCGCTTTCGATGCCCGCCGCGGATCATCCTTTGGTATAAAGATCGTCGGTCCGGTGGAAGTGGACTTCCCGGCCGTCATGGAGCGGATGCGGCGGATCCGCGCCGAGATCGCGCCCAATGACTCGGTGCATCGATTCAAGAAGCTAGGCGTTGATGTGTTCCTGGGGGCAGCCCGGTTCAATGGTCCCGACACGGTCGAGGTGGAAGGACAGCAACTCCAGTTCGCCCGCGCGGTCATCGCCACCGGTGCCCGCGCCGTCGCTCCACCGATCAAAGGGTTAGCCGAAGCCGGTTACCTGACCAACGAGACACTGTTCTCGCTCACGCAATTGCCACGACGCCTGGCGGTAATCGGTGGCGGCCCCATCGGCTGCGAGATGGCTCAGAGCTTTGCCCGATTTGGATCGCAGGTGACGCTGATCGAAGCCGACAAGCAGATACTGATCCGCGAGGATTACGACGCAGCCCGTCGGGTCGAAGCGGCCTTGGTCCGCGACGGTGTGAAGATCGTCTGTGGCGGCAAGGCGGCAGAGGTCCATCGCCAGGGCGACGAGCGAATCATCATTGTCGAATGCGACGGCCAACGTCATGAGATCGTGGTGGACGCGATCCTGGTCGGCGTGGGCCGCGCGCCAAACGTAGAGGACCTGAACCTGGAAACAGTCGGTGTTCAATACGACAAGCAGGCCGGTGTGACCGTCGATGATCGGCTTCGTACGACCAACAAGCGAATCTATGCCGCCGGAGACATCTGCTCCAAGTACAAGTTCACCCACACCGCCGACGCGCTAGCCCGTATCGTCATCCAGAATGCACTGTTCTTTGGACGAGCCAAGGCCAGCACCTTGACCATTCCTTGGTGTACCTACACCGATCCGGAGATCGCCCATGTCGGTATGTACGAGCGTGACGCCGAGGCTGCAGGCATACCGGTGCAGACATTCACCGTCGAACTCAAGGACGTGGACCGTGCCATCCTGGATGGCGAAGACGATGGCTTGCTCAAGGTTCATGTGCGCAAAGGCACAGACAAGATCATCGGCGCCACTCTCGTCGCCAGGCATGCCGGCGAGATGATCTCGGAGATTACCTTAGCCATGGTAGCCGGCGTGGGGCTGGGCACGTTGAGCAAGACGATCCATCCCTATCCGACACAGGCCGACATTATGAAGCGTGCCGGCGATGCCTACAGTCGTACGCGGCTGACCCCGCGGGTGAAGTCTCTGGTGACCCGATTCCTCGGGTGGCGAAGATGAAAAGACCACTGGTATTGATTGCAAATGCCCCTGCGAAGCAAAGTCTCATTTGGGCTTTCTCTGGCGGTGTGCTGATCGTCATGAATGTCGCAGTGGTGAAGGTCGGCGCTTGGACGGAGGGGGTTACGGAAACGACACGATCCGCGTTTCTGACTTCGGCCTACATGGCCGCAGGCGTAGCACTGCTCGTCGCACTGGCCTGGCTTAGGAGGTCGGCTTCAGGACCGGGGGTGGTCGCCTGGATTCTACTGACCGGTCTGCTGATACGTCTGCTGGCGTTCTCTGAGCCACCTCGATTCGAGTCGGACTTCTATCGCTACCTGTGGGACGGCGCGGTCACCGCTAATGGGTACAACCCTTACACCATCCGTCCAATCGATGTGCTCGAGCACCGTACCGACCGTTTGCCGCAAGACCCCGCGTTCTCTGCTCTAGCAGAGACCGGTCGACCCACACTGGTGAACGTAAATCATTCTTACCTGACGACGATCTATCCACCTGTGGCCCAGTGGGCCTTTGCCGTCGCTTACTGGATCGAGCCCTTCAGCGCGGAATCGCTCAGGGGGATATTCCTAGTCGCAGAACTGGTCTTGGTCTCGATCCTGGTGGCATTGCTGCAGAGCCTACGACTTCCGCTGCATTGGCTCGCACTCTACTGGTGGAACCCTATCGCCGTGAAGGAGTTCTATGTTTCGGCCCATATGGATGGGCTTGCGGTCTTGTTTACCGTTGCGGCGATGGCAGCGATCGTGTGGCGCTGGCGATATTTTGGGATTGTCCTACTCGGTTTGGCCATAGGCACCAAGCTCTGGCCTGTGGTGCTCGCACCGGTCCTGCTGCGGTATGGTGTGCAAGACAGACGGCAGTTGCTGACAGGCGTGATCTTGCTGGTAGTGATTGCCGGTATCGTGACTTGGCCGTTGCTAGCCAGTTGGGGCCAGGAGTCGGAATCGGGCGTGAACGCTTATGCTCATCAGTGGATCAACAACGCCGGCTTCTTCGCGGTGCTACACTGGACGACGCAAACCCTCGACGAATATGACTTACTGTGGTGGGCCGATCCTCACCAGCTCGCCCGCCTCACCACGATCGTGCTTGTACTCTTGTGGATGCTGTTTCTGTCACGACGTCGACTGCCCGATGCCGCGTCCGTCGCGTGGTGGAGCATGATTGCCGTTGGTGGGTTGTTTCTCTTGAGCCCGACGCAGTTCCCGTGGTACTACACATGGGTACTTCCGTTCCTGGTACTGGCTCCGGCCCGGGCACTGGTGCTCTACACCCCCCTGCTTCCCCTGTACCACTTGCAATACGACTATCCATGGGTGATGTGGATCGAGCACCTACCGGTGTGGCTGCTGATCGGATGGGCAGCCTGGGGATGGTTGTCGGTCCGAATGACTCGGGCAGAACTAGCTGTGACGGATGATGACTACACGCCTCCGGCAGGTATTCGGATCTCTGTCGTCATTCCAGCCTTGAACGAGGAGCAGTCGATCGGTTCCGTTCTCGCCGCCATACCCAAATGGGTGAGCCAGATCGTCGTGGCCGACAATGGATCAACCGATAGCACCGCTGCTATCGCTCGACGGTTCGGAGCAACGGTCGTGCATGAACCCCAGCGAGGCTACGGCGCTGCCTGCCTGGCAGGCCTGGCCATACTGGATCGACCTCACATCGTCGTGTTTCTGGATGGCGACTTCAGTGATCACCCGCGGGAAATGAGCCGCCTGATCGCACCTATCGTGCGAGAAGAGGCAGACCTGGTGATCGGATCACGGGTTCTTGGCCACAGCGAAGAGGGCGCACTGACACCGCAGCAACGGTTCGGAAACGCGTTGGCCTGTTGGCTGATTCGCTTGTTTTATGGCGTTCGACATACCGATCTCGGCCCGTTCCGTGCTATCCGTTACACCTCACTCCAGCGACTGAGTATGGACGATCGTGATTATGGTTGGACGGTGCAGATGCAGGTACGGGCCGCCCGACTTGGCCTGCGTGCTGTCGAAATGCCCGTCAGTTACCGGTGTCGCATCGGCAAGTCGAAGATTTCTGGTACGATTCGAGGCGTGATTGGCGCAGGCATCAAGATTCTCAGCACCATCTTCCGCGAGGCGGTTCGTGGACAGTCTGATCACTCGATCATAGGAACGGATCGTCTCATCATCTTCGGTCGCTATCCCAAGCCCGGACAAGCCAAGACTCGGCTGATTCCATTGCTTGGCCCCACGGGTGCGGCTCTGCTGCACCGACAGCTCGTTCGGATTACCGTTGAGGCATCCCGCCAACTCCGTAGTCGCCGGAATGTCGTGCTGGAACTGCGTTTCACCGGTTCATCGCGACGGGAAATGGTCTCCCTTTTTGGTCGTGACCTGATTTATTGTAAGCAAGGTCCCGGCAATCTTGGGCAGCGCCTTCGCGCCGCAGCTGCCGAGGCGATCAACAGTGGAGCCGGTAAAGTCGTCCTCATTGGCACGGACTGTCCGATGCTCGATGCCGACCGCTTGGACCTTGCGTTCGTAGCCCTGGACGATCACGACGTCGTCATCGGCCCGGCATTGGATGGCGGCTACTACCTCATCGGGATCAAGTCAGATCACGCGGAACTGTTCGAAGACATTGCGTGGGGAGGGCCGGAAGTCCTCGCCCAGACCCTCAATGCCTGCCATCGCCTCGGTCTGCGTCATATCTTGCTTCCAGTGTTGTCGGATGTGGACACCCCTGCGGATCTGGTCTCATGGGCGTCGGCCCGATTGGCCATGAACGATACCCGGCCTCGTATCTCGGTCATTATCCCGACGCGAAACGAGCAGGACCATCTGGCCGCCACGATCTGTTCTACACTGACTGCGGGAGACATTCAGATCATCGTCGTTGATGCCCGGAGCACTGATCTTACCCGCGAGATCGCGCGTCATTTCGGAGTCACAGTCGTAGACTCCGAACCGTCGCGCGGTCGGCAACTCAATCTCGGCGCAAGTCACGCTCGCGGCGATCGACTGATCTTCCTCCATGCGGACACGATCTTGCCATTTGGGTTCGCCAGCATCGTGGAGCAGACACTCGGGCGACCAGGCATCGCTGCGGGTGCGTTCAACCTCAGCATCGATGCCCGAGGGCTGGCCCCGCGCCTGATCGAATGGGGTGTCTTTGTCCGTGCACGCATTCTTGGGCGACCCTACGGGGACCAGGCTCTCTTCATGACGAGCCACACCTATCGGCAGTGCGGCGGATTCCCCGATCTGCCGTACATGGAGGACTACGTCATGCTCTCGCGAGTCAAGGTCTGTGGCCGGATCCATGTGGCATCTGCAAGCGTGTCCACCTCCGCACGCCGTTGGGAGTCACGCGGATGGATACGCACAACGTTGTGGCACCAGTGGCTGATCCTACGGTATCACTTGACTGGTGGTTCGAATCATAGCGGGTTTTCTGAGAGTCCTAACGGTACGGGGGCAAAGGGCCTCCGCTGCTGAATGACTGTACGCGACCACACACAGCATTTAGGTTCGTTCTTCCCTGTGGAGCATCGTCGGGCAACCGCTCTTAATAGCCATGGGTAGAGGCGTAACGCCGCTATCAGCGAAGTACCACCGCTGCAGCCATAGCGACACATTCACCAGCCCAATCAGCACCGGCACTTCTACCAAAGGACCGATGACAGTGGCAAAAGCCGCGCCATGATCGATGCCAAAGACCGCAACAGCCACAGCGATGGCCAACTCGAAATTGTTGCTGGCGGCGGTGAATGCGACGGTCGCGGTCTTGGAATAGTCGGCCCCGGCCTTTTTACCCATCCAAAAGCTCACCAGGAACATCACCACAAAGTAGATTAGCAGTGGGATGGCAATCAGCACCACGTTCCACGGTTGACGCACAATCTTATCCCCCTGGATGACGAACATCGCCACGATGGTAAATAGCAGCGCCACCAGAGTGATCGGGCTGATCCTGGGGATGAACCGATTCTCATACCACTCGCGGCCTTTGGATCTCACCAAGGCAAAGCGTGTGATCATCCCTGCCAGAAACGGAATGCCGAGGTAGATCAACACGCTCTGAGCGATGCTGGCCATCGTGATCCTCGAGAGGTCCACATCACCCAAAGACAGTCCGATCGACGAGGGGATGACCTTGATGAACAGCCAGGCATACACGCTGTAGAAGAGCACCTGAAACACGCTGTTGAACGCGACCAGACCGGCGGCGTATTCCGTGTCGCCCCTGGCCAGGGCATTCCACACGATGACCATCGCAATGCACCGCGCCAAGCCGATCATGATCAGACCGATCATGAACTCCGGATTGTTATGCAGGAAAAGGGCAGCCAAGCCGAACATGAGAATCGGACCGATGACCCAGTTCTGTACCAGCGATAGACCCAGTACCTTGACGTTACAGAACACATCGCCCAGCTCTTCGTAACGCACCTTGGCCAGTGGCGGGTACATCATGAGGATCAGACCGATTGCAATGGGGACGTTGATCGTACCGAACTCGAAACGGTGGATCAAAGACTGGGTACCCGGCGCCAGATAGCTCAGCCCAATTCCAAACATCATCGCCAGGAAGATCCACAATGTCAGATAGCGATCCAAAAACGAGAGTCTCCGGGCGATTCCTGCCATGATTCACCTCAAAGTCGATCAACCGATGTCCACAACAATCACCGCTTGGTCGCTGTCACATCCACGCTGGTGACGAAATCTCCTACAGTCGTGCCAGCGGGGAGTTTTTCGGCGATCTGCCGGTAAAGCGGGTCTTTGAACTCTACCAGCACCGTGATGTACTCTGGTTTGGGTCGAAGAGATACATCGTCCAAACCGGCAGCGATCACCATCTGGCGGTAGTCGTCCAGCAGCACCGCGCCAGCTATGCAGCCCACCAGTGCCTCGACCATCTGGCTGACCTCAGTCGGCAACGGGCGCAACAGCGCCATGTCCGACACCACGACGCGGCCTCCCGGCCTGAGGACTCGAGCAATCTCCCGCCAGACCTGAGGTTTATCCGGTGAAAGGTTGATGACGCAGTTAGAGATAACCACGTCTACGCTGGCATCCGCCAGTGGAAGGTGCTCGATCTCGCCCAGTCGGAACTCGACATTGTCTAGACCGGTTTTCTTTCGGTAGACGTCGGTATTTCGTCGAGCCTTAGTAAGCATCTCGGGAGTCATGTCCACCCCGATCACCCGACCTGTGGCACCAACCTTCGGACCGGCCAGAAACACGTCGAACCCGCCGCCGCAGCCCAGGTCCAGGACAATCTGACCCGGCCGGAGGTCGGCGATGACGGTGGGATTGCCGCACGAAAGCCCCATGTTGGCCCCTTCGGGCAGATCGCGGATCTGCTCAGCCGAGTAACCGATCCTTTGGACCAGTTCGTCGATACTCAGCGTTGACACACCACAGCAGCCGCCACCCTTGGGGGCCGTCGCCGTGGCGAGTTGCCCCGTCTGGGCAATCTTTGCATAGCCGTCGCGAACCTTTTCGCGCACGTCAGATGTCGACGAACAGCACGTAATGGTGGAATTATCATAGCAACTCATATTGACTCCTATCTGATCAGCATCATTGCTTCAGTGAATCGGGTAATGTTTGCACAAACGCTTCAATTTCGTCCCGTACTCGACGATAGTGGTTCAACGCCTCTTCCGGCGTCTTAGCCGACTTGGCCAGCGCCGGGGGGTCATCGAAACCCACATGAATAATACTGGTCTTACTTCCCAGCCAAGTCGGGCAGGTTTCGTTGGCATGACCGCAGACAGTCACCACGTAATCAAACGGCACATCACGCACCGCCTCAGTGGTCTTGGACGTATGGTTGCTAATATCGACACCGGCTTCGGCCATGACCTTCACCGCGTCGGGGTTCAGTCCGTGAGCCTTGATCCCAGCCGAATAGGCCTCGATCACATCGCCCTTGAGATGACGAGCCCAACCCTCGGCCATCTGGCTGCGGCAGGAATTGCCGGTACAGAGAAACAGCACCTTCAGTTTCCGCGGTAGCATGCGCTCACCTCCTCCAGATCTTTTTTCAGAACGCAACAGAGCTGCTTGGCGTCTGCCTTGACCACGGGCTCATCAGCCAAGGTATCCAACACCCAACGCAACGCTTTCCGGACCACAGGCGAAGCATCGCGACCGGACAGGCGAAAGTAGTGCCATCGTCCTTTTTTCTCCCGCTCCACCAGTCCGGCCTGATACAGCAGGTCCATGTGCTTAGAGACAGTCGAGGGGGCCATCCCCAGCAAATCAATGATCTGGCACAGGCATAACTCGCCCTCGCGCAGAGACAAGAGGGCACGCACACGCGTCCCGTCGGACAAGGCTTTGGTGATGGAGAGAAACTGCTTCACAAGTCACTCCGTTAATTCGCCAACTGACGAAGTGTAGTCAAGCAGATAGACAATGTCAATCCGAGCCGCTACGGGCCTCATCGAGATATTCGCCTTTTAGGGCACGGTGTAGACCAAGTACATTCCCCGGCAAGCACCAGCTTTTGATCATTTTTTTTGAAATCAGCGCCCTCCTTAAGGCACACTTGAGCTTCTTGCTCCCCAGGGGCGACC
>BPJO01000019.1 GCA_026004655.1 Phycisphaerae bacterium | reverse complement strand
ATCGCGATTGGTTCCAATCTGGGAGATCGCGCCAGATATTGTTATTCAGCCATTTCTCGACTATGTGAACATGATCAGATTTCGGTCAGTCGACTCTCTCCCCTGATCGAGACCGCACCGGTAGGAGGACCGGTGGATGCCCCGCCTTTCCTGAACGGCGCGATCGAAGTGCAAACAACTCTCGGTTCTCACGCGTTGTTCCATGAACTTCAAATCATCGAAAATGCCATCGGACGTGTCCGAAAGGAACGTTGGGAACCCCGGGTAATTGACTTGGATCTGATTTTTTACGGTGATCGGATCATTTCTTCCGATGAGCTGATGATCCCCCATCCCATGATGCACCAGCGATTGTTCGTGCTTGAACCGTTGTCGATGATCGCGCCCGATGTCGTGCACCCAACCCTACAGATGACCGTGAAAGGCCTTTTGGAAAACCTCCGAACATCGGCCTCGCCCTTGTAAGTCATTCCTATGAATGCAGTTACGCGTTTTAGGTGTGAAACGTGGGTCAGTCCAGAAGATCGACCAATTGAGGGGCAAAATAACTGATGATCAGATCCGCCCCTGCCCGTTTGATGGCGGTTAATGACTCAAGGATCATAGCCGATTCATTCAACCACCCTCTCTCTGAAGCCGCTTTAATTTGGGCATATTCGCCACTCACCTGGTAAGCCACCACCGGTACGTGCACACGCTGACGAACGGCCGCGAGGATATCCAGATAAACCCCCGCCGGTTTAACCATGACCATGTCTGCTCCCTGCTGAATGTCCAGATCGACTTCCAGCAAAGCCTCTTCAACTCCACGGGTATAATCCATCTGATAAGACCGTCGGTCTCCGTGGGTCGGAGCCGAATCGGCAGCATCCCGGAACGGACCGTAATAGGCCGAGGCGTATTTCACCGCGTAGCTCAGAATCGAAACGTCTTTCCAACCGGCTTCATCCAGACCCGTTCGGATCGCCCGGACCATACCGTCCATCATCCCACTGGGCGCGACGATGTCCGCGCCGGCGCGGGCATGATTGACCGCCTGACGAGCCAGCACTGACAACGTATTGTCATTGTCAACCGTCTTGGAATCAGCTGTCAGTGGACCACAATGTCCGTGGTCCGTATATTCACACAGACACAGGTCTGTGATGCCAACCATCGGATTGCCCGAATCCTTCACACGACGAAGCATCTGACAGATCACGTTGTCCGGATTGCAAGCTTCGGTACCTAAAGCATCCTTCTTGGTTCGATCAATCACACCGAACGCAATATATGCCCCAAAACCGATCTGAGACATCTGCTTCAACCAATCGACTGCCACATCAACAGACATCTGATAGACTCCCGGCATGGAAGTGACTTCCCGGCGGACCCGGGTGCCTTCGCAAACGAACACGGGAACAATGATGTCTGACCGATTCAGACGTACCCTCTGAAGCAAAGTACGTAACGTCGAATTACCGCGAAGTCGGCGGGGTCTAATGCTATAATCCATACCTAGGAGTATACTCGATTTTATGGGGACGCGATTCGTTCTAGGCCAAGCCGGCAGCGGCAAAACACACTATCTGTATGAAGTGCTGGTCGATCACATCTCGCAAGACCCTTTAAATCGACACGCACTGGTGATTGTACCCAAACAATCAACGTTCATCACCGAGCAAGCTCTCGCGTGCGATCCACGACTCCGTGGGCTTATCAACATTCGTGTCACAGCCCCTGACCAAATCGGGGAAATGGCTCTGATCGAAACCGGTGCGTCAGCCGGAGCACGTCTGGATTCGATCGGACGCAAACTGATTATCACTTACTTGCTTCAGACCCACATTGACCATCTGCAACACTACGGAAAAAGTGCCATCCAACCCGGACTCGCCGAGAAAATTGATCAGGCGTTTCTGGAGTTTGAATATGCGGGGCGACCGTTGGAAAGCATTCAAGATCTGATCGATCGTTTTCTCCAAAATCAGCACAGTGCGTCTCAAACCCTTGCTCGAAAGCTGACCGATCTGAAACTGCTTTATCAGCTTTATCGGCAGTTTCTGGAACGATATAACTTTGATTCGTATCACCGTCAGATGCAGGCATTGGATGCGATCCGCAACTGGCCGTTTATTCAGAATGCACTGATTTTGGTCGACGATTTTTATGACCTGACCGTTTATGAACGCCAGATTCTGACGGCTGTGGTTTCCACGGCCCCCAGGAGTCTGATTTCCATGCTTGTCAGTCCTCATTCTCCCCTCATTCAGAACATCCATCATCTGCCCGAAGAAACTCGTCTTCTTTTCAAATCCGAGCACACCTACCGGAAACTGCATTTTGCACTGACTCAATCGGGTGTCAGACTCGAAACGCCGACGATTTTGACGGAATCGCCTCGATTCAGGTCTCCGGTTCTGAAATCGCTTCAACAGGGTCTACAGGACCGACATTTACCTCCTATCAAACAGGATCCGGATAACCCTTCGGTCCAACGCATTGAAACCGATACCCCTGCTGCCGAAGTTGATGCTGCAGCCTGTTATGTTCTAGATCTACTGAGACAAGGGTATAGGCTGAGGGATATCTGTATCCTCGCTAGGTCGATTGAGGAATATGAACCGTTTATCGAATCCAGTTTCGCCGAGCACGGTTTGGCCTTTTTCACCGACAAACGCCGACCCGCGGTCCATCATCCTCTTGTCCGCAGTCTGATAGCCCTCGGCCAGATCATTCAGACCCGATGGTCTCACGAAGGCATCATAGAGCTGCTGAGGACAGGTCTGACAAAAATTCGTCCACACGAAGTCGATCTGCTTGAGGACTATATCCGTCAACATCATATTCCACCTAGTCAGTGGTCGGACAGTCATCCGTGGACTTTCAGTCGTCCCGTTCCCGATGACGAAGAAACCGTTTTGACTCCGTCGCTTTTCACGGAATGGGAATTGGAAAAAGTTAAGGAGATCCAAACCTATGTCCGGCAAAATCTCAATACGCTTTTTCTATCGCGTTGGGTGAATGAAAAAGCCACCGTCCGGGATCGGATAACGGATTTGATAGATATTCTGAAGAACTTGGAGGTAGAAAAGCAGTTTCAGCGTCTAATCCTGCAGGCCGAACAAAACAAGGACATTCAATTGCAGGAAGTACATCTGCAAGTCTGGACAAATGTGAGGGAGACACTGGATCAGATTGTGCAGATACTTGGGGATGTGGAAGTCAGCGCAGAAAGATTTTCTGTACTGCTGCAACAGACTCTTAGTAAGCTCGATCTAGCGATCACTCCACCGACGATCGATCAGGTCCTGGTCGGATCCGTCGATAGAACCCGCGTTACCAACCCCAAGGTCGTTATCCTTTTGGGAATGAACGCGGGACAATTTCCCAAACTCATTCCCGAACAACCCCTTCTGAATGATCGAGATCGCCAGCAGTTGTCCGAATCCGGTGTCGAAATAGGCGTTTCATCCCGCCAAGCATTATTGGAAGAGCAGTTTCTGGGCTATCTCGCACTCACCCGCGGACGAGAAAAACTCCTGCTGTTACGAACCGTGGTTGACGCTTCGGGTAATTCGCTTGAAGCTTCACCATTCTGGAAATGGCTGGACCAGAGAATCGAATCGGTTCCGACAAAAAGGCTGGGATCTCGGTTTGAACAAATCGCAAACCCCCGGCAAGCAATATCCTTCCTCCTGGACTGGGCACGTCATTCTCAAACTCATACGCCAACGAATGATGTCAAGGCGTTATATCAGTGGGTCGTTCAAACCGACGTCGAGTCTGTCAGGAAAAACCGCGACCGGGCTTGGCCTTCTTTGCGGTATTCCAATGAGGCGGTGGTCTGCCCCGAAAACGCCCTGCGATTGTTCGGCAAAAGACTGGAATCGAGCGTGTCCCAATTCGAATCCTTTGCGGCATGTCCGTTTCAACATTTCGCCCGATATGGTTTGCGTCTTCAAACTCCCCCCGAATCAGAACTGACGGCTTTGGACCTAGGAATTCTTTACCATAGTGTTCTGGAAAAACTTGTCAAAAGAATCGCTGAGCAATATCTGGATTTTACCACCGCTCCTGTCTCGTCAGACCAAATTCATCAGATCGCGCAGGAAGTCGGAACACAACTCCGCAATCAGATTTTCCTCACCAACGCCCAGAATCGTTATACCCTAGATCGAATTCAACATGTTGTATATCGCCTCATGCAGGCACAACAGTTTGTGTTGAGCAAAGGATCTTTCCGACCCGCATTTGTAGAACTCGTTTTTGGACGACGCGGACAATGGCCAGCACTTGAACTGAAAACCCCTAACGGAAACGAAGTTCTGTTATCAGGAAAGATCGATCGGATTGATATTGATGAGCAACATAGTCGGTATGCGGTCATTGATTACAAACTAAGCGGGAAATCCCTGTCCATGACTGAAGTTTGGCACGGGCTTTGTCTTCAACTGTTGACTTATCTTTTGGTCATCGAAGCAAACCGATCGTCATTGGCGAATGGGAATCTCCTTCCAGCCGGTGCCATGTATCTCCAGATCAGACGTCCGCCGGAATCCGTGAAGGATCCGGAAAAAGCCCCGTCCCCGCATGATCCCCAATTTCACACTAAAATTAAGCCCCGAGGTCTTCTCAACGGAGATGCTATCAACTATTTGGACCCCGATCTTGGTCCTGGTCAGAGATCCGAACTATTCCAGATTCATTTGAAAAATGACGGAGCTTTTGCTGAAAAAGGGTGCGACGCAGTACCGGTACAACAGTTCGAACAGATCATTGATTTTGTCCGTGACAAAATCGTAGAGCTAGCCGATCAGATCATTTCAGGTTACATCAAAGTTGAACCTTATTTGATTAATTCGGAGTCACCTTGTTCACGTTGTGATTTTGCCCGAGTATGTCGATTCGACCGGCTGACTAATCGTTATAAAGTCTTATCCGATTTAAGTCATCGTGAAGCACTAAACCAGATCACTCAGACACGAGTAACCCGTGAGTAACAACTGGACTTCCGAACAATCACAAGCCATTACCACAACAGGCAACAACCTGCTCGTATCCGCAGCAGCAGGTTCCGGAAAAACCGCCGTTCTTGCCGCCCGATGCGCTTATTTGATTTGCGACGCCAACCCGCCTTGTGATGCCACTGAGCTTTTGGTCGTCACTTTCACTAATGCCGCTGCTGAGGAAATGAGACGTCGGATCGCACAGCTCATCCTCCAGCGTGCTTCAGAAAAATCAGATGATAAACGACTGCAACGCCAGGCAATTCTGATCCATGCCGCTCAGATTTCCACCATCCATAGCCTTGGTCAAACGATTATTCGACGTCACTTCCACGAACTAGGAATTGATCCCCATTTTCGGATCATGGACGAGGACGAATCTCAATTGCTCAAAACCGAAGTGGTCCACCAGTTGGTAGAAAAAAAAACTCACAGAAGAGACCTCTTCGGATTTTCGACATTTTGTCGAACAGTATGCAAGAGGACAACCTCGTGTTCTCTCAAAAATCATCCTCGAGTTGTATAACAAGCTACGAAGTGTTATCAACCCCGATCAATGGCTGGCCCAGCGGGAAAAGTGGCTCAGGGAAGCCTCGGAAAAACCGATCTCGCAGTCCTCGATTGGTCAAAGGGTTATCAGGTATTTTTCTTCACAATTGCATGGCATACAGCAAAACGCAGAATGTTTGCTCGTTGGTCTGTCTGAACGAAATGATCTGAACCGGTATCGTGATTATGTCAGAGCAATCGTTGAAACAATTCAGGATTGGTACAAACTGTTACAAGCCGGCGCCTGGAATGACCTATCCGCGAGCTTGCGTGCCTTTGAGTTCGATCGTCTTCCCACCGTCAAGGCACCGGACCGTGAACAATGGAAAAACCGGGTCAATCAGCTGAAGAACTCTATCAACCAAAGGATTCTTCAAAGCATTCTGATTTTATCCGAAGATCAACTTCGTCGGGACGTTCAGCACTCGCTGCAAGCCACTTCACAGATCACCTCATTACTCAGGCAGTTCAACGAGACCTATTCACAAGCGAAACATGAGTCTGGTTGTTTTGACTTTGCGGACCTTGAGTATTTTACCCTCGAACTGCTCAAAGAGCCCGGTTCCGACCCACCAGCACCTTCACGGATCGCACTGGAATATCAAAACCAATTCCGTCACGTCCTGGTCGATGAGTATCAGGATATCAATCCCTTGCAGGATGCGATCCTGTCACTTTTAGGGGGCAAGAACAATCACTTTGTCGTCGGCGATGTCAAACAAAGTATCTATCGATTCCGTCAAGCAGATCCTCAACGGTTTATTCAACGGTATAATTTCTATCAAACCAATCCAAACTCGTACGGGCGGGTTATCCATCTACAGCGAAATTTTCGTTCGAGGAAACCTCTGTTGGAAATATTGAATGTTTTCTTCCACAGCTTAATGACCGAGGATGTGGCTGAAATTAATTATGACGATTCTCACCATTTTGTTCCCGGCGCGAACTACTACTCCGAAGACTCGGGCCTTTTTGCGGGTCAACCTGTCGAGCTTCATATTGCCGAGGAGGTCTCTCCGGGCAACCGAAGTGATTTGGATCGGGATGAACGAGAGGCACTGATCGCTGCACTGCGAGTGCGCCAATTGCTCGGAATGGAAGAACATCCGCGTGCTCAAGTTGTCAATAAGGACGGAACAACACGTCCCATAGAACCCAGCGACATTGTTATTCTTCTGCGGGTCATGAAGATCAAAGCCGAACGTTTTGCCTCCATACTTCGCAGATGCGGCATACCAGTCCAGGCCGATAGTACCAGCGGTTTTTTCAAAGCAACCGAAGTCGGCGACGTTTTGAGTGTACTGCAACTGCTTGTGAATCGGCGGAATGATCTGGCGCTGGCGGCGTTTTTGCGTTCGCCGATGAGCGGTTGGACGACCGTGGAAGACCTTCTTGCGAGAATTCGATTGACCTATCCTTCTTCCCGGTGTCCCTGTTTTCATCAGGCATATAACCGGTACGGGCGCGAAAAGGAAGATGAGCTGTCACAACTGATCCGGTCTACAAATCAGATGCTGGACCGCTGGCGGACCGCTGCACAATATGAGCCTGTTTCGGAGGTGATCCGTCTGGTGTTACAGGACACGGCCTACCTTTCGTTCATTTCAGGCTTGCCGGACGGCCCCCAGCGAGTCGCTAACGTCGAGGAAATACTAAGGCGAGCCCGTCAGTTTGAATCGTTTCAGAGACCTACGCTTGCCCGCTTTCTGGAATTTCTAAAGGAAATTGAAGACGAAAATGATCTGGGTATGCCCACCGCAGCCGGCGCGGCCTCCAACGCCGTCAGAATCATGAGCATTCACAAAAGTAAGGGACTGGAGTTTCCTGTGGTCATCCTTCCAGACCTGAGTAAAAAACACAATTTGCGTGATACTCAAGAATTTCTTTTATTTGATGATTCTGTCGGTATTGCGGCCCGTCGGGTGGATCTTGATAAGGAAATCCATTACCCCACACTCGCAATCACGCTTGCTGCCAACGAACTGAGACGAAAGCTGATTGCTGAGGAATTACGCGTTCTCTATGTCGCTTTGACGCGTGCCAAAGAGCATTTGATTCTGATCGGGACTTCGAATCCCGATTGTTGGGATCGCTGGTTCGATCATTGGCATGCGCATCACGGACCGTTACCTGCGGATGATATCCTTCAGGGCAGCTCGATGCTGGACTGGATCGGACCGGCAGCAGTCCTGACACAACGAGACCGACCCGGAAGTATTGAGAATCGGGTTTATACCAGTGATGAAATCGATCGACTAATGGATTCACTTTTCCAGAAAACGAGGGCAAACCGTATCGACCCGATTGTTTTTGATCTGAAGCCCCTGAACAACCCACCCGACATTTCCGATACTGCTAGAAATGTTATATCCAGGCTGGAGTACCGGTATCCTTATCCGGCTGCCCGTAACCAATCTGCTGTTACTTCCGTTACCCAACTCACCAAATCGGAAAAACTCGCTCCCGGGGGAAAGTCTGTCACGCGAACCGGAATTCTCTCTTTCTCGGCGCCACTTCGATTTTCTCAGTCCGTATCAAAAACCGATCTGTCTTCGACCGATCTGGGCAGCATTAATCACACGGTGCTTGAACGACTCCATTTTTCCCGAATTGACGATGCGGATTCTCTGGAAACCGAGCTGGACCGGCTTGTAGCACATCGGTTTCTTACACGGGATGAACTTCCGTATGTCGACCGACCGGGCATTCTCTGGTGGATCGGATCCGACCTCGGTCAGAGACTCAGACATGCTTCGGACGTCCGACGAGAATTATCCATTACCTTTACACGAACCATCGACACGGATTCCTGTCAGTTAGTGCGAGGTCGACTCGATGTCGTGATCGTGGAACCCGACGGATTGACGATCATTGATTACAAAACCGATAACGTCAATGAACAGACCGTCCGCCAACGTGCTGAGTTTTACCGGGAACAGATCAACACTTACCGATCCGCCTTGGCGGATATCAGCGGACAACCTGTCAAGGAAGCATACCTGGTGTTCCTGAAAGTTCGAAAGATCATCAGAATGTGACTATTTCCATCGCGCTAGCAACGGGTAATGAGTCAGATCAAAATGAAGGGGAGTTACCGTTGTGTATCCCTGTCTTAAAAAGGCAACATCGGTGTCGGATTCGGTTTCCCCGAGCTTGAAAACAGAACTGTTCCAGTAATAGGCCCTGCCTCTCGGATCCAGGCGCTTTTCATAGGTATCGACCCAGGGACGGGTGCATTGACGACAATAACGGATCGGCGGAGTTTCCGCATCAGGTCCCAACGCGGGAAAATTGACACTTGCGACCTGCCCAGGACCCAAACCTTTATTCAATAGATCATCAATTACACGCATAGACCATCGAGCAGCCCTGGCGTAATCCGTAGGAACGTCGGATTTGAGGAACAACGACAACGCGACAGACGGCAGCCCCAGAAATGCTGCTTCAATGGCAGCGGCCACCGTTCCGGAATAGATCACGTTAATCCCCACGTTCGCGCCGGAATTGATTCCACTGATTACCAAATCCGGTTGTCTTGGAAGGATCTGCGACACCGCCAATTTCACGCAATCTGCGGGTCTTCCATCCACTGCCGTGCCGACCACACCTTCATCGATTGTCACCTGACTGGTTAAAAGTGGCTTAGCGAGTGTGATCCCGTGACCCGTGGCGCTCTGAACCGTCTCGGGGGCAACGACGTGCACTTCGCCCATTTTGATCAATTCGCGATAAACGGCCAACAATCCCGGGGCTGTGATTCCGTCATCATTTGTAAGAAGAATCAGCATAGGTACTGGAGTATAGTCATGTTATGGAAATCATTCGACTCACCAGGTCTCAGCTCCGTCAGGCCGATCAGATCGCGATCGGGTTTTATGGTATTCCGGGAATTCTTTTGATGGAAAACGCTGCACGCAATCTGAGCAAGATCGTACACGAGGCCTGCAACGCATGTCCCTCGCGGATTGTGATTGTCTGTGGTTCGGGCAATAACGCCGGGGACGGATATGCAGCAGCCAGGCATCTTTCTAATCTGGGACACTCGATCAGAATCGTGGTACTCAAACCTATTGATCAGCTTCAAGGCGATGCCCGTCTCATGGCCGATATTGCAAATAAAATGCGGTTGGAAATGGTCCATGATCCGGATGCGATTTCATCGGATTGTGACGTCATCATCGACGCGATTTTTGGGACAGGATTGTCCCGTACTCCTGAAGGGACTTTCGCCAAGGTGATTGAGCAGATCAACCGGATTGATGCGAAAGTTCATCGGGTGGCTGTGGACATTCCCAGCGGGTTGGATTGCGATACCGGGATACCGATGGGCGTAGCGGTCAAGGCACATCAAACAGTCACTTTTTTAGCCGAAAAAGTGGGGTTTTCCCGTCCGGAGGCTTCCATTTATACCGGCAAGATCACGGTGGTTGATATCGGTGCACCGGTAGAGGTCATTCAAAAAGTCCAGACCGCTTTTCACTCACTACCGACCTGATACAATCCAGCACTTCCGTTAACTCGAGGATTTGTATGTTCAGCGGTCCAATGACAGCACTGATTACCCCATTTGCCAATGGCACGGTGGATGAAACCCGATTCAAACAACAGATCGAAAGACAAATTCGGGGTGGAATCAGCGCAATCGTAGCGGTGGGTACCACCGGCGAATCGCCTACGCTTACTGTTGAAGAACACGAACGTGTAATCGAACTAGCAGTGAAGTTTGCCGACGGGCGTATCAAAGTCATTGCAGGGACCGGTGCAAACTCTACCGCAGAAGCACTAGAACTACACCGTTTTGCCAAACAGGTCGGGGCTGACGCCTGTTTATCAGTCGATCCGTACTATAATAAACCGACCCAGGAAGGACTTTATCGACACTTCATGACGCTGAGTGATGGTGTAGACCTACCGATCATTCTATACACCATCCCCGGTAGGACGGGAATTACCATGTCACCATCGACCGCAGCCCGGTTGTACAAAAACGGTAATTTCGCTGCCATGAAATGGGCGACCGGACAACTGGACTATGCATCTGAACTGATGAGCCTGTGTGATATGCCCGTGTTGTCGGGCGACGATTCGCAAACCCTTCCTTTGCTGTCCATCGGGGGTGTCGGTGTGATCAGTGTGCTGTCCAACCTACTACCCGAAAAAGTCAGCCAACTGTATGGGCGATTTAAACAAGGGGATCTCGTGAGTGCTGCCCAGATTCATCACGAAGTCTTTTCTTTAACTAGAACATTATTTTTGGACGGTAATCCCGCAGGAATCAAATACGCTATGAAAATTGTAGGACTCGACACCGGAGAAATGCGTCTGCCTCTGGTTGAAGTCAGTGACCCGACCAAAAAAGCGTTGGAAACTGAAGTTCGCAAGTTTTTTTAGCTCACAACGGTCTGCCCGGAAATCAGAACAACATCCAGTCGTTGAAGTTGGCTACCATGACACATCTATGCGTTTCGATCTATGTGAATGATCTTCAACAAGCCAAACGTGACTTAGCATTGGCTGCCGAACGCGGCGCGGACCTGGCCGAGCTTCGATTGGATACTTTCACCGATGAGAACGCTATTGGTCAGCTGATTTCCCAGTCTCCGATTCCTGTCATCGCCACGGTTCGTTCAAAGGAAGAGGGTGGTAAAAGTGAGCTGGACGATATTCACCGATTGGCATTGCTTAATGTCGCTGGCGAAGCTGGTGCAAGCTATCTGGATATCGAGTTTGCAAGCATACTGGACAACGGCTGGTCAGGACCTGCCAAACCTCGTTCGCAACGTCCGGGCTGGATCTATTCGTCTCACAATTTTGTGTCGCGCCCGGCCAATCTTCACCAGCTGATGATCGATCTGGCGCATTCGAACGCCGATATTTCCAAGATTGCGTGGCAGGCCCGCTCCATTCGCGACAATATCGAAGCGTTTGATCTCATGCTTCAACGACACAAACCGACGATCGCCATCTGTATGGGCGAGGCGGGAATGATTTCACGAATCCTGGCAAAAAAGTTCGGTGCGTTCGTCAGTTTTGCTTCACTGGATTCCGGATCACCCACTGCACCAGGACAGGTCAGCATTGAGGATCTCAAACGAGTTTATCGTTGGGACGCCCAGCAACTGGATACTCGCGTTTACGGAGTCGTTGGGAATCCGATCGCTCATTCAATGTCCCCTGCCGTTCACAATGCCGCCTTTGATTACGTGCAATACAACGGTGTGTATGTTCCTCTACTGGTTGAAAGTTCTTACGAAGCGTTCAAAGCTTTCATGGAATCTTTTCTGGAGTTCGAACCGCTGATGCTGAGCGGATTATCCATCACGATTCCTCATAAGGAACATGCGTTGGCTTATCTCAAGATCGGTCGGTCCAAAATCGAACCTCTCGCCGAACAGATCGGGGCGGTGAACACGATTGTCATATCTCGGGATGGGTCACGGTATGATTTGGAGGGTCTGAACACGGATTACGCAGCCATTCTGGACTCGATCACAGCTGCGTTGCAGATTACTCGGGAGCAGCTTCAGGATTACCGTGTTGCGGTGATCGGTGCTGGTGGGACCGGGCGCACGGCCGTGGCTGCTTTGGCCCATTATGGGGCTACAGTTGTGGTCTATAACCGGACGCGTGAGCGTGCCGAAAAACTGGCTGATGAGTTCAACAGTAAGACGGGCAAAGTGATATCAGCCCCTCTCGAAAAACTTTGCGATTCGTGTTGTCAGATTTACATCAATACCACCAGTGTCGGCATGCATCCGAATACGAATGCCACGCCTTTCGGAAATTTCCCCCCTGCGATCACAGATGCCCACTTGGTCTTTGATACGATTTACAACCCCCTCGAGACTCGTCTGCTTCGATATGCCAAATCACGGGGGGCTAAAACGATCAACGGATTAGAAATGTTTGTCCGACAGGCAGCGGCCCAGTTCCAAGCTTGGACTGGCCAGTCTGCTCCCCTCAACATGATGCGTCAGGTTGTCACAAATCGTCTGCGAAAATAAGCACTTATTGTTGTCTTGCTGCGACCGGAATCACGGTAATTGCCTTAGGATTGGTTGGACAGTGTTGTTGACATAGTCCGCAGCCGATACACGTCAACGGTTTGACGATGATCTGATTCGCGTTTGATTCAATGGCGGCAGTTCCCAATGGACAGATATCGACACACGTCTGACAGGATTGGTTCACAGATCGTACACAGAGATGTTCCTGCCAAACCGCGGTTCCCATTCTGATTTGAAATAACGGAATCGGAACCAGTGCACCGGTCGGACAGGATTTCATACAAGCCAACGAATCACAGACCACGCAAGCCATCAGATTCGGATTGATATAAGGCGCACCATTTGCCTCATCGCCGGACGAATCAATGCGAATCGCCTCGGCCGGACACACGTTGACGCATTCCCCACAACGCGAACAGGTTTTCAAGAAATCCTTTTCTGGTAATGCTCCTGGTGGACGCAACCACACCGGAAGTGAAACGGATCGTGTCGAAGTTCCAGGAGTGATCCCCGCCTTTTGCCCCACTTTTTCAAACTCTTGAATTGCCTTTTCAACTGGTTCCAGAGACCGGGCAATCGGTTTGAGCAGTTCCTTCAGCCCCCGTCTGAAAAACTGCCTGCGATCCAGAGGTTGATCATCTCGTGACATGATCAGGAAGCTCTTTTGATGACGGACTGTTTCACAATTACTCGCTGGGTCAATAGATCCGTGAACGTAATCCGAAGTGTGAGTTCCGATGAATCCACCGAAGACTCGAACGGGCAAGGCAATACGTATTCATACAACAATCCTGAACCGTGCCACAGTGCCCGAGCTTCTTCAGGACCGAAATCCCATCGACCTACACGCGGATTTGGCTTTGTCAGATCGAACGCCTCTACTTGAAACGCTCCGGCTGACTTCAGCTCATCCCCGTCTGTATCCAGCGGAACAACATAAACCTTCAACCCTTCCCGACTTTGACCGTTTTCATTCAAGGTCGCCCATCCGGTCAATCGCCCTATTTTCAGGTCAACGGGAGTAAACAACTGTCTGATCCGCTCCTCCGGGAGCACCGGAACGGTGGGCATACGAGATTCCAGCACACGGATCGTGGCTTGATCCTGTTGCGAACGGGCTTCAAGCAGGCGTATACGGTCCAGCAACGCCTGATTCTGTTTGCGCAACTCGATATTGACGGCACTCGGTTTCGAAGCACACCCCGTCCCGACGACCAACCCCAAAATGCAAACGGACTGGCCGATCCGACAGCCAGTCCGTTTGATAACTGATCGAACTTGCCAGACCATGTTATTCCTTGAACTCTTCCGCGCTCTTCTCACGCGGTGCCGCATCCGGAACTCGGTCGATGACCTTGTCCGCTACACCGTATTCGACCGCTTCCTCAGCGAACAACCATTTGTTTCGGTCAAAATCCCGCACAATCGTGTCGAAGTCTTTTCCACACCATTCTCCCATCATTTTATATAATCGGTCACGGATACGAAGCATGTGTTTGGCTTCGATTCCGAGATCGGTCGCCGGTCCCTGCAGCACACCGCCGATCAACGGTTGATGAAGCATCACTTGGCTATTGGGAAGGACAAATCGTTTTCCTTTAGTCCCGGCAGCGAGTAAAGCGGCCCCCATGCTCGCAGCCAGACCGATACAAGTCGTGGCAACATCACAACGGAGAAATCTCATGGTATCGATAATGCCGAAACCGGCACTAACCGATCCGCCCGGAGAGTTGATATACAGATTGATATCGGCTTTGGAGTCTTCGTTGGACAAAAATAGAAGCTGTGCCTGGATGATCGAAGCCGATTCGTCCGTGACCGGACCTGTCAGTATGACGATTCGGTCCTTGAGTAACCGGGAATAGATGTCATACGCCCGTTCACCACGGCCAGTTTTTTCAATAACGATCGGGACCAGTTGATTGCTTGACATGGCAAACTCTTTTCGTTCTGAACACTCCATCGGATCGAAGAAAATCAATATGATCGATTAGGATCGGATACCCGTGCATGACCTTCGATCCTGTTTATTTGGCGGTTTCTTCCGGTAGACCGATCACTTCGTCGCAGATGCCGTAAGCCACTGCGGCTTTAGCGTCAAAGAAGCGGTCACGCTCGCTGTCTTCACGAATCCGTTCGGGGGATTGCCCAGTGCATTCGGCCATGATCTTGATAAGCGTATCCTTGGTTTTCAGGATTTCCTCGGCCTGGATCTGGATGTCCGCCGACTGACCGTAGACCCCGCCGAAGGGTTGATGGATCATGACCTTGGCATGAGGCAGGATGTATCTTTTGCCTTTTGTTCCCGCCATGAACGCCACTGCCCCACCACTTTCGGCCCGTCCTACACAATAAGTCGCCACCGGGCAAGTGAGGTATTTCATGATGTCATACATCGCCAGCGTATCGTCCACCACACCGCCCGGGGAGTTGATGTAAAAATTGATGTCCTCTTTCGGTTTGATGCTCTGCAAATAGAGCATCTGCATGATGACACGAGAAGCCGTCACGTGGTTGATCTCACCGACCAGGAAAATAACCCGGTTTTCAAGAAGCATCTCCTCGAGGGTCATTTCCCGATAACGATTAAGCCCCGGACCGACCGGACCAGGCATGGCCTGGGGCATCATCATCGGTGCCCTCGGAGTAGGAGAAAACGGTGACGACTGACTGGCAGCCAAAGTGTAAGCCTGCCAGAACATCGGATCATGATGAGGAAGTCTTTGGGACATCCGTGCCTCGTTTCTTGCAAATACTGTTTCGATACTACGTCTCATTCTCCCACCGGTCAAACCGATCGAATGCACCGATAATAATCACCATCAGCTTTATCGAAACCGGCAAACCACGTCATAAAGCTGACCGTTCAAACGTGATGCAATGCTTTGATCCTTGATCATCGCTAGGTTAGCAGCGTCACAATTGAAACGGGCATTCAGATTGCTTTCAATCCCCCTTCCCATCCCTTCAATAATGATAAGATCCGCATCCCGGGCAGCCTCATTCAGTTCCGGCGAAACCTGCAAAAGGTCGATCAATGGTTCACCGGTTCCCGTGGATACGATCTGAATGGGCAAATCGGCGAATGAAGGCTCGACTTCACAGATCCTCGGCCACCAACCCCTTACTTCATGCACCGTCATGTCATTGAGAGTGGGTCGCTCATTGGCTGCCAGAACAACTTCCACACCCCTTCGAGCCAGCCACCGCATGAATGGCAACGCGCCCAGACAAAAATCTGCGCCGGCGTTATCTACAAAAAAGACACATCGCTTCCACGGGGTCTGCATCGCCCGTTGTGCAAATGCATCAAACTCATCGATCAACCAGGGGCGCCGGGGCAATTTCTGACGGGTGGCAAAAAAATCCAGCTTCCCTTCCAGTAACAGCTTTGCACTTCCCCCTGCGCCCATGTCGAAGATGTTTCCCGCAAAAACGCCTTCCACCACTGCCCGGAACTGCTCTAAACCCTGCATCTGATCGAGCTGACGGCAAACCTCAGGCAACAGATGTATGACTTTTTCATTCTCTCGCTGTTTCAAATCCTGAAAAGGATCAATGAATCCATGCTTCCTCAGAAGCTGATCCCGCCAGATGTCGAACGTGAGGATTGTGACCGGTTCGGCATATTCTGAATAGTTGGAGGCAAAGGTCTCAAACCGGTGACGAAACTCTTCCCGGCACTGATCCGCGCGTTTTTCCGCCTGATCCGACGCTTCACCACGGGCAACAGCAACTTCAATCCCTAGGGACAGAATCGTGTCAAAGTGCTTTATGAAAAAAGAAACCCAATGCTCACGCGCCCGATGATCGACACGCATGTCCCATTCACAAGCCTGATAGGTGGCTGGGTCTGCCAATTTGATGAACTGTTCCGGTTTCATCTTAGGTGCAATCCACCGTCCACATAAATCGTTTGTCCGGTGATATACTCTCCGGCTCGGCTGCACAAGAGGACTGCTAATCCGGCACAATCTTCCGGAAAACCGACTCGACCAGCAGGGACACGTTTGCCGTTTTCAATGATTTGTTCGGGGGTTTGAAAATCTTGAGCGGTACGATCCGTTTTGAACCATCCCGGACCGATCGCGTTGACCGTGATACCGTCTTTTGCGTACCGACGTGCCAAACCTCGGGTCAGGTTTTCGATCGCAGATTTGCTCATGGCGTATACCGGCATCGCAGCATTACCCAGCAATGATTGAACCGAACTGATGTTAATGATTCTGCCCCATTTTCGCTCGATCATTCCGGGTAGAACCAGCTGACACATCCGAACGGGAAACAGCATGTTACAGTAGGATTGCCTGACCATCTGCTCGACCGGATAAGACAGAAAATCGTCCCATTGTTGAATGGCGGCATTATTGATAAGAATATCGATCACACCGAATCGTTCACGAACCTGGCTAACTATCGCACTAGCCTGTTCTAGATTCGTGCAATCCCCTCCTACGGCTACCGCCTGTCCTCCGTCACTCAGAATCTTTTGAGCCTCGATCTCCGCTATGGGTTTATCTATATCTTGGATGACAACTCTCGCACCGGCTGATGCCAGTGCCTGCACGATTGCCAAACCGATCCCTCTTGCAGACCCGGTTACCAGTGCAACGCGATTCTTAACGGAAAAATCAGGGTACGTCATGACGAACGGATACCTTACCCGGCTTGAGTTTCGATTTCCAATCGACCCGCACGATCGCTGACATGATCCCCGACCCGATGGTAGGTGCGAAAAAAGGTTCTTCAGGAACCAACGCAAGCACAGGAACTTTACCGAACTTTTCGATTTGCTGGGGGGAGGTTTCTTCCGCAACTCCCGGATGTTCTGCTGGATAACGATTAATTACCACCCCAGCCATTTCGACCCCGGCACTTCGAAGGGCTTGGATCGTCAGCAGGGTATGATTGATAGTTCCCAGAAAAGGTCGGGCGACAATTAGTACGGGAACCGCCAAGGCAAGAATCAGGTCCAGAATTGTGTGCTGTTCGTCCAGCGGAACAAAAAGACCACCCGCACCTTCGATGATCATACAATCACTGTCGCGTGACATCAGTTGAATTGACCGGGAGACGGCATCCCAATCGACCGGTTGACCTGCTCGGAGGGCTGCAACACCGGGGGCTAGCGGTTCCTGGTATCGGTTCGGGCAGATCAGATCCAACGGGTGATGCGTATCACTCGCGGCTGCGAGAAATTCCGCATCTTCACTGATTAACCCTTCCCGTGCTCGATAACATCCACTCGCGACAGGTTTTAAAACGGCAACTTTTTGCCTTCGGTCTTTCAAATAACGCGCGATCGCCGCCGATATGACGGTTTTTCCCACGCCCGTATCAGTGGCTGTCACGAACAAACTTGGAACCGCTGGTCGATCAATCCGAATCATATCAGCCCTCATTCATGGTAAGGACTTACTGGTTTCACGCTCGTTTTACCGTACCAATTACTCGCGTTCCAGAAACCCAAACTTGATCACCCCAGCCCCTGCGGAACCTGGAACATGAGGGATCGGATCACCCGACCGGGATGTCGGTAAATAATAGTCCCCTTCACGTTGCAACGCGGAAGGGTTATTAAAACAAGCCAGAACAACCTTTCCCACGGTCTGATGCTCGGAAGAACCGGAGACTATCGCGGTTACCTGACCATCCGGGCTGACGAGAAGATCTTGTGTGTTTTCGGGTAACTGAATCGGTGGGGCCAATCGATAACCGTCGGATGTTGCCAAATACCGTTGGGAATCGACCACAAAATCACCCTTGCGTGTAAACAGATACCCCCCCCAAACCGGTCTCGACAATGAAATAACCTTGTCCGTCAATTGCCAGATCAAACGGTCGATCGG
Organism: Phycisphaerae bacterium; assembly: GCA_026004655.1. Classification (GTDB taxonomy): domain Bacteria; phylum Planctomycetota; class Phycisphaerae; order Tepidisphaerales; family Tepidisphaeraceae; genus BPJO01. Next base: position 48,314 of record BPJO01000019.1, on the reverse strand, counting down.
TAGCGATCAGACGTGAGGGTTTGGAAGAAGACGCACACCCGACCAAGACATACAGGATTCCCCATATCCAACATTTGCGAATCATTAAAAATCTCCTGCGATCAGGTCGTCTGAACTACGTTGGTCCACAGTGTCATCTTTCTTTAACCTGCTGACCTCGGTGTAAACCGCATCGACGATCTGTTGAAGCTGATCCTTCTGAATAACCAGCGGTGGAAAAATGACAATCGTATCACCCAGCGGACGCAAAATAACGCCATGACGACGGATCGCCTGACAGACGGCTGCGCCCATCCGTGCTTTGGGATCGAATCGTCGCCCGGTCTTGCGGTCAGCAACTAGATCCACTCCGACCATATAACCCTGTTGGCGGATCTCCCCCACATGAGGCAATTCCCGGAGCCTTTCCAACATACGACCCAGAACTGGTGCCTGATAAGCTACTTGTTCAACAAGTCGATTCTCCTGCAAACGTTCGATCGACGCAATCGCAGCAGCGCACGCCAACGGGTTACCGCAATACGTATGCCCGTGAAAAAAGGTTTTCCCCCTCATGCGGTTGGCCCAGAAAAGCTTCGAAAACGGTTTGCGTTGTCAAGGTGGCTGACAAAGGCAAATATCCGCCGGTCAAACCTTTCCCGATACACATCAGGTCCGGCGTGACCTGATCATGATCGCAAGCCCACATCCGACCCGTACGTCCGAACCCAGTGGCAATTTCGTCACAGATCAAAAGCACGTCATACCGGTCCGCCAGTTCACGAATCCCTCGAAGTAATCCCGGCGGATGTACAATCATCCCCGAAGCACCCATCACGACCGGTTCGACACAAATGGCTGCGACCGACGTGGCATGTTGTCGCAGGATCGATTCGATCGAAGGCAAAGTGGGCTCGGCATAGTGAACCGGAAACAACAACGGTCGATACGGTTTATGAAAGGCTGACGTCATCCCGACCGACATGGCCCCGACGGTATCGCCGTGATAAGCCTCTCGGATTGCAATCAGCTGATGTTTATTCTGAAAACCCTTGTTCCACCAGTACTGAACCGCCAGCTTAAAAGCCATTTCAGTCGCACTAGCTCCATCGCTAGCGTACAAGACCCGGCACAACCCCTCAGGGGCGATCTCTACCAGCTTTTGTGCCAAAATCACCGCCACAATCGTTTGTCAAACCCAATTGGGTGGTATGAGCAATCCGGTCCAGCTGTGCACGAATGGCTTGGTCGATTTCCTTGACACGATGCCCGTGAATGTTGCACCAAAGAGACGAAATACCATCCACGTAACGATTCCCTTCCGAATCGATCAAAAAAACCCCCTCTCCCTCCGTGATCACCAACGGTTCCTGATCGATCCAGACCGACATGTGGGTAAACGGGTGCCAGAGGTATTGTTTATCCAGTTGTTGGATCTGTTGCGTGGTCATGATTGACGAAACTGAATTTTGGATCCGACCGTCAGATTCAACTGCGACGCAGCATGTTGATTACGAACTGCAATTTCGAGTAACCCGCTGCTTCCGATTAATGCCAATGGTTCACCAATTTTTACGTCACTATAGGTATTTCGAATAGGCCCCACGCCTAACACATAGGTATCATTACTCAAAAGCTCGACAGGAACGTTGGTTATGACATTTCCAAAATGGTCAATATGAATGACTTGTGCTTCGTCTAAGGATCCTGCCGGAGCCACATTTAGAAGCACGGGGCGGTCCAGACGGATTGTCGGAACAGATTCACCCTGACCTGAAGCCAACAACGCCGCTGCCGGGGCGAGAATGTCTCGTCCATGAAATGTCCATGACGGTGTTTTGACCGGACGAAACAACAACTCTTGAACGCGTATATTTCCGATCCGATGCCATGCCCAGGTGATCAATCCATTGTCCGGTACAAAAATCCACTGGTCATTGGCCTGACCGACCAACAAACGCCTCGAAGTCCCCACTCCCGGATCGACCACCACGATATGAATCGTCCCTGCAGGAAACACTCGTAAGATCCGTTCCAGAACGATCGACCCGCTCAACACATCCTGAGGTGGGATCTGGTGTGAAATATCTACCAGCCTTGCGCCAGGACAGTGATTTAGGATCACTCCCTTCATTTCGCCGACATAAGCATCCGACATTCCAAAATCGGTCGTCAGAGTGATAATCGGTTCCGAAACCGGCATAAACGCCCTCGATCCATGGTTCATTCGATGATTTGGCAAAGCTACAATATAAAGAATAAAGGTGATTTATGACACCGCTCGACCCGGTTGAGAAACTTGATGCGATGGTACGCGAGCAAATCATCGCTAGAGGAATCAAAGACCCCCGCGTGATCGAAGCCATGAAATGGGTTCCCCGAGATCGTTTTTTCCCCCAAGCAATTGAATCTCATGCCTTTGATGACGCTGCAGCTCCGATCGGGTACGGACAAACCATCAGCCAACCCTACATCGTCGCGCTTATGACCGAAGCACTCGAAGTCCAGGCAGACCATCGTGTCCTCGAAATCGGAACCGGAAGTGGATACCAAACCGCGATTCTTTCCAAACTGACCAAGGAAGTTTTCACGATCGAGCGTCATAAACCCTTGCTGGATCAGGCGTTTGAAACGCTTAGCCGTTTAGGAATTCGGAACGTCCGTTTTTGCTTCGGGGACGGTTCTGTTGGTTGGCCTGCGCACGCGCCTTATGACCGAATTATCATCACTGCCGGGACCCCTCAAGTAGACGACCGTATCTTTGCCCAATTGGCCGAAGGCGGAATCTGCGTCGCACCGGTCGGACCTTTAGATGAACAAAGTTTGATCCAATTCACAAAACAAGAAAACCGCATTTTGCGCAAACAGATCTGCGGGGTAAAATTTGTCCCGCTTATCGGTGAAGGTGGTTGGCCAACGTGACAACAGGGGACGCATCACTCTCAACCTTGTGTGGAGTCGGTCCGACGCGATTAAAAGCCTTAAAAGAGCTCGGAATAACGACAAAGATTGATCTGTTGGAGTATTTTCCTCGTCGGTATCAGCTTGAAACCGCGGAACGCCCTGTCGCTGAACTCGTAACGGACCTGATCCAAAATGTCCGTGGTGAAATCACCGCAGTGGATTATATCGCCGGTGCTTCTCGTTCGCGGTTCGAAGCAACTCTCAGGGACGAATCCGGTTCCTTAGCACTGGTCTGGTTCAACGGCGGGTACCTAAAGAGGGTGATTCACCCCGGTCAGCAACTGCGGGTGAAAGGAAAAGTTCGATTTTTCCGTGGTTTGCCACAAATGACCAATCCCAAGTGGTCGATCATCACTGACGAAACCCCGGCCATCGAAAAATCCGTTTTCAAACCGATCTACCCCGCTTCGAGCCGGATTTCTAGCGATACCATCGCTCAACTGATCCATGATCACCTTTCGGACCTGCTCGAACTCGTTGACGAATGGTTCGAGGACGAACTGTTGCAGAAATACAATTTGTTACCCAGAAAACAAGCTTACCGGTTAATTCATGTCCCCGGTTCACACCGTGAAGCAGCTCAGGCACGTCGACGACTGGTTTTTGACGAACTCATGCTGCTGCAACTAGGTCTTGTATCATCTCGTCAGCTTCGAGACGGGCGTCTAAGTGCGCCGGTTCTACGAATCGATAAAACTCTGGACGAACGCATCCGGTCCCGGTTCCCGTTTGAAATGACCCGTGCCCAACTTCAGGCTGCCTATCAGATCGCCAAAGATCTTCAACAGCGTCAACCTATGAACCGCCTGCTTCAGGGGGATGTCGGCAGCGGAAAAACGGTGGTCGCACTGTATGCCATGCTGATGGCGGTAGCCAATAGGCTTCAGGTGGCCATGCTGGCCCCCACCGAGGTCCTGGCCGAGCAGCATTACCTCAATTTTTCACGTATGTTAGAAGGATCGAATGTCCGGATCGGTCGGTTCACTGGTAGATCAAAACGAACCGAGAAAGATTCCATCCGCCGGCTCGCAACCGGACAGATTCATATCGCGGTAGGAACACAGGCACTTATCCAACAGGACATCGAGTTTGCCAACCTGGGGCTCGTGGTGATTGACGAACAACACAAGCTGGGTGTTCACCAACGATCCGTACTCCAAAACAAGGGATACGCCCCGCATTATCTGGTGATGACTGCCACACCGATCCCAAGGACACTGGCGCTATCCTATTTTGCGGACTTCGATGTCACCACGATCGACGAACTGCCCCCCGGGCGGCAACCGATCACGACACGGTTCGTCCGACGTCATCAGGCGTCATCCGTTTACCAATTCGTTCGTCAGCAGATCTCGGCAGGCAGACAGGCCTATGTGGTCGTACCCCAGATCGAAGATAACGAGGAAGACACGGCCAGCCTCTTGAAAAAGTTTGACGAACTTAAATCCCGTGATCTGACCGGCCTTCGGATGGAAATGCTGCACGGACGAATCTCCCCCGATGATCGTGATAGGATCATGCAGGATTTTAGGGCAGGAAATGTCGATGTGTTGCTTGCAACGACCGTCATTGAGGTCGGGATTGATGTTCCGAATGCTACCGTCATTGTGATCGAAAGTGCCGAAAGATTTGGTCTGTCTCAGCTTCACCAGCTTCGTGGACGTGTAGGCCGGGGCGAACACCCTTCTTATTGTTTTCTGGTCTCCGATGCCGTCAATGAAGAAGCTATCGCACGATTGACTGCAATGACCGAAATGAGCAACGGTTTTGAGATCGCCGAAGCTGATCTGAAGCTTCGTGGTCCCGGACAGTTTTTTGGTACGCGTCAGCACGGCCTGCCCGAACTAAAACTGACCGATATCAGTCAGGAAATCGAGTTGCTTACGATCGCCCGAAAAGAAGCCGCGGCGGTTCTTGAATCTGATCCTGGTCTGCAGAAACCCGTTCATAAACATCTGCGTGAAGCCCTAATCGAAAGGTTCGGCGATTCAATCCCTCTGGCAAGAGTGGGATAATGATAAGGATCTGCGCCATCATGCCTGTTCTACGAGTCTGACCGTCAGGCCACCTGTTTTTTCCCTAGCAGCTCGCGGATGCCGCTGAGTAAGGCATTATTTTCCTGACTTGTGCCGATGGTAATGCGTAAATATTCCTTCAATCCCGGTCTATCAAAATGTCGCACGAGAATGCCCAGGGCTTTGAGGGCTTTGTACATTCCTGTTCCATCACCGTCCGGGACTTTGGCGAACAGGAAATTGGCTTGGGAGGGCAGCACTTCGAATCCGATTTCGGTCAACTCGCTGCTTAGGCGTTCGCGTTCCTGTTTGACATGGGTCCAGGTCATTCTGGCATGATCCTGGTCAAGAAGGGCTGCGGTGGCAGCAGCTATACTGATCGCGTCGCAGTTATAGCTGTCCTTGACTTTCATCATCTGTTGAATAATGGTAGGATTGGCGATCGCGTAACCGAACCGCAACCCTGCCAGCGAATAGGCTTTGCTGAAGCTCCGGCTGACCACCACGTTATCGTACTTGGATGCCAGCGAAACACAGTTGTCTTCCGCAAAATCCGCGTAGGCTTCATCTATCAAGACCAGCCCGTCAAACTTTTCGATCAGCTCGCTGATCCGTGCCGGAGATACGAACGTCCCCGATGGAGCGTTGGGGTTTGCGACGTAAATGGCGTTGGCGCCGCTTCGGAGCAGAGCATCGACGGGCAAATCCCAGTTTTTCTCCCAAGAGAGGGTGATAGTTCTGGCATCTTCGATCCGGGCCAGCACGCTGTAAAGCGAATACGTAGGATCCGGATAAGCCAACGCCCCGCCCGGCGGGACGAATGTTCGGGTGGCGATGGTTAGAATATCGTCTGACCCGTTCCCGGCCAGGATCATGTCCGGAGTGATATTCCATAACCTAGCGGCTGCTTCTCTGAAAACGTCAGCGGTCGGATTGGGATACCGTCGCAACTGCTCCGGTTCGATGTCTCGAATCGCCTGCATTACTCGCGGACTTGGCGGAAACGGATTTTCATTGGTATTGAGTTTGACAACTCGCTCTCCGACACCTGGCTGCTCGCCGGGTGTGTACCCTTGCATCGATCGGATATTCGGTCGAACAAATGAAAGATTCATTGCATCGGAGTATACGCGATGATCCATCCGAGAGAAAAGACGATTCCCGTCATGACGTTCGGATTCTATGCCATACCGACATCGCGTGACCATCCAACTGCTCAGCCTGTGCGAGTTGAATGATAAATGGCGCGTCGGCACGGATGGTCGGTAAATCGTATTCGACGACACTGGTCCGTTTCATGAACTCGTAAGGACTGATTCCGGAAGAAAATCGCGCTGTGGTATTGGTGGGCAAACAGTGACTCGGGCCTGCAATGTAATCACCCGCTGCTACGGGTGAATAAACCCCGACATACACCGCCCCGGCATGCCTCAATTGCTCCAGAACAAAACTGTTATCCTTTGTCTGCAGGTTCACATGTTCACAGGCAATGCGATTGGCCAGTTCGATCAGACGATCCATGGACCCGTCCACAACGATCATGCTGTCATTCTGTAAAGCACGCTTAATCGGTTCGACCCGTTGGAGCGACCCGAGCTGTTCCTTGATCTGTTCTATGACCAACTGGGCCAGGGATGAGGATGTCGTCAGCAAAAAACAGGATCCCGGATCGTGTTCTGCTTGGGCTAAAAGATCGGAAGCAATCAGCCTCGGATCAGCCGATTCATCGGCCAATGTCAGAATTTCGGAAGGTCCTAGGTACCCATCGATCCCCACACACCCGGATACAAGTCGTTTGGCTATCTGTACATACGTGTTTCCGGGTCCAACAATCTTGTCTACCGGTCGGATTGTTTGCGTACCAAAGGCCATCGCGCCGATTGCTGCTGCACCCCCGACACGATACATCTCGGTCACACCAACCTCATAAGCCGCTGCCAGAACAACATCCGACTTACCGAACCGCGAAGCAGGTGTCATTACTATGACCCGCTTGACCCCGGCCACCATCGCGGGTACGGCTAGCATGATCAGAGACGACGGGTAGGCGGCTTTTCCCCCCGGAAAGTACAATCCGACAGAATCCAGGGCGGTCCATTTCATGCCCATTTTCAATCCGTCCCGAGTAAGCGGTTCTTTCTGGACGGGTCTGACATGGGTTTGATACTCTCGCACCTGCGTAACAGCCCGCTTTAATGCAGCTCGTAACTGCGGATCGATCCGTTGAGCAGCCTGTTCCATTTCTTCGGGCGTCACCCGTAACTGTTGTCTTGAAAAATCCGGATCGTCGAACTTTCGTGCAATTTCTACCAAAGCCGAATCCCCATGGTCAGCCACCTGCTGAAGGATCGCCTGTACCTGTGATGTGATCTGCGCACGATGCCCGCGTGCCAAAGCCATCTCTCGGGGGTCGAGTCGCAACCGCGCAATGATCTGTTCGATCCGTATGTTGTCCGATGGATCTGATAATTGAAACAGCGGAATCATAAGTCTCCAATCCTAGGCATGACAGACCAGCGGTCAATCGGTACGCTTGACAACATGAAACCGCTTGTGATTGCCCCCATGGAAACCGATCTGGAAACCCAACGCATCACTTCGGCGTTGGTGACACAGGGCGCGAAACTTGTCATGATTCGCCGTGATTCTCCCGTCAGTTTATTGATCGATCGGTTCAAACTCCGATCACTTGCAGCCGAATCGACTGTTATTCATGCTTTCGGCGGTTATGCTCTGGCCGTGGCTTTGGGGCTTTGCCAAAAAAATCTGATATTCACACCCGTCGGCTTTCCCTCCAATCAGATCATCGCCTGGCTAAGAGCGATTCAGTCCTACTATCCCATCCGGATCGTCTGCACGAGTGAGACTGCGAGGCGTACCCTGGTTGAAAGAGGGGTAAACTTTTCCAGTACGTCGCTGATTCGCACGGGGGTATCTTTTGCGAGGATTACGACCCGTTCAGATGCCGGGATTCGTGAAAAATTGGGATTTAGACATGACCACAAGGTCGTCTTTTGCCCGCTGGAAATAACCCGAACTTCCGGACATGCTCACGCCCTTTGGGCGATGTCGATTCTGCAAGTTTTGGAACCCCATTTTCGTTTGCTGCTATGGTCCAAAGAACCATGCCATCCTCTTGTCGATCTTGCAGATCGATTGATCGATCCTGCTCTGCTTCGAGTAGTTCAGACCATCGAACCGGAATCTTTTTTCGCCGCTGCCGATCTGATACTGCTGACGCCCGATGCGCCGATTTCGTTGTACGCCGTCGCTGCTTCGATGGTCAGTTCTAAACCGATCATTTCCACCCTCACGCCACAGATTTGTGAACTTCTGGAAGACCGCCACACTGCACTGTTGGTCAATTCCACTACGCCTCGGAACATCGCGCATCGGATCATGGATTGTGTGTCTGATGCTTCATTATCATGGAAAATTGCAGACCGTGCCCGAGCAGAAGCGTATGATCACCTCACTCAGTCAAGAATGATTGAGTCCTATCAGTCGCTGTACGCAGCTTTATCAGGATCGGGAAACACGAAGGATGTTTCATTACCAATTTTGACAAACCCGAGGGTGGTGTAAAACTTTTTGGCTGTGGAGTCGTTTGGATTGATCACTGTAAACACATGCTTCAACTGCGAGCGGGCACACAGGTCTATGATCGCTCCGACGATTGTATTGGCCAGCAGGACTTCCTGCTGAGGCCCGGTCGAATGAACTTCCTCAATTAAACCGACCTCTCCGGAGGTCATTAATCCCGCTTGTGCGACAATTTGTCGCTCACGAATCATAACCAACACGTCGTAACGAGGATCGTCCAGTTTACGAATCGCCGCTTCGGCTCGATGAGGGTTTCGGCCTTGGAATAATGTTTGTACAAACGATTCATATAACCTTATGACTGCCCGGGCTGAGACGACCTGGTCCCGGGAGGGCTGAAAGCTGACCGCGTGAGTGAGTCGCAGAATATCCAGTTCCGTCCGCTGCCATCCTTTCCCTTGAAGCAGTTGAACCAGAACATTCTGTTCAGACACAGGTGCCGAGCGGGCCGGCGTGACGCACCGAAGATTCACGGAACGCGCTCGATAAAACTCAACTGCGGATTCAAACCATTGATCAGAATCCTTCTCCGCAACACGTGCAAAAAAAACACGATTCACGTCCGGAATGTCAGGACAATCCGGCGAGATAACCGCTAAACCCAGATCCAGTGGAACCGTCTCTTGTCCTGCCCCTGCACAATCGGCCCTGATCTGATCGGCCAGGGATAAAACCCGATCAACATCAGATGTATGAATGTCGGAAATAACCCTCAACCGCATACGATTATCATACGCGGCTTGATCTGATGATCACATCCGGCTAGTTTTGAGGAAATGAAGCTTTGCATTTCTACGCTTGTGTGTCCGACGTGGACATTTGACCAGATCGTCAAGGCCTGTCACACTTATGGTGTCAACGGGATCGATTTTCGCGGTATCGCCGATGAAATCGATATCACAAAACTACCCTTGTTTACAACCCGATTACCGGAAACATTAAAGGTCCTTGCCCGGCATCATCTAAAGATGCCCTGTCTGAACCTCTCTGCGACCCTGATTACTACCGAACCCGATCGGTGGAATGATTTTCTTGGTGAAGTTCAACGTTATGCACAGCTCGCACATCAATCCCAAACTCGGTACCTGAGAATTTTTGGTGGAAGAGTGCCCCAGGACATGTCCCGTGCCTTCGCACAGGATCTGGCCCGTCGTCATTTAAAACAACTTCTGCGAATAACCAGTGGTCTAGATGTAAGAATCGCGTGGGAAACGCACGACGACTGGTGTACCAGCGACGAAATGCTGCCAGTCCTTGAACATTTCTCACCCGAGGAATTGGGCGTGCTTTGGGACATCGAACATCCTTTCCGCCGGGGTGAAGAGCCGGAACGAACTGCTGAGAGGATGAAATCGTATATCTGTCACGTTCATATAAAGGACTCTGAACGCATAGACAACCGAAACTTCCCTCGTTTGCTGGGTGAAGGAAATCTTCCAATCGTACCTACCCTCAAAGCGCTGAAATCCATCGGTTACAGTGGCTGGTACTGTCTGGAAACAGAAAAACGCTGGCATTCGGAAGCGCCCGAGCCGGATCAGTCCATTTCGCAGTTCGTCCGGTTCATGTCCACCCACTTATCGGATTCAGATTGATGCGTATTCTTCCCAAAATATCCGTCTGAAACAACATGCCGTGCGAATATCGCATGTCATGCTGCCATGCTTTTCAGATTCGGATCATAGACGACCACACAGTTTTTACCACGCCGTTTGGCTGCGTATAGCGCCTGGTCAGCCCGTCGCAATAGTGTGTCCGGCGCGTTCGGGTCATGATAAGCGACTCCCAAGCTGCAGGTGATTCTGAGCAAACCATTTCGGGTATGAATCCGGATTTTTTCGACTTCCTGGCGCAGGCGTTCGGCTAGCTGGTAAGTTCCGTCGTGCCCGACACCGGGAGTAAGAATCGCGAACTCTTCTCCACCATACCGAGCCACGATATCTTCATTGCGAGTCTGACTGTTCAATACTTCTCCGATCTGTCTCAGAACTTCATCCCCGATCAGATGACCGTGTGTATCGTTGATGGTTTTAAAATTGTCGACGTCTATCATAATGGCACCCAAAGTCCCGGATTGCCGGTTAATCCGAGACAGTTCGCTAGACAAGTGTTCGTCCAGATAGGCACGGTTTCTCAGTGAGGTTAGCCCATCGATCTGTGCACGTTGCTGCAAAAGATCAAGTAGATGCTTGGTGCGAAGTGCCGCCCGAACCCTGGCTTGGAACTCGGCGGGATGAAAAGGTTTGGTGATGTAGTCTGTCGCCCCCAGATCCAATCCCTTGACTCGATCTTCCGGCGAAGATGCTCCGGTCAGAAAGATGATCGGAATATTAACACAGGATGATTCGGATTTCAGACGCCGACACACCTCAAAACCATTGGTGTCAGGCATTTCAACGTCCAAAAGAATTACCTGTACGGAATGCAAAACCGCCAGCTCGACGGCTTGATCACCTGTATAGGCCGAGACAACCTCGATCTGATCACATTTCAACCAGGTGGCGACCAAACGATGAATCAACGCAGAATCATCGACGAGAAGGACTCTTCGATTCATGCCTTCACCTCTTTATTCGAATCATAGCCCGATACGCCCCTGAAAAAGCTGATGAGTTCGTCAACCTGAGAACGAATTGTCTGAAGATCGGCGTTCAACTTGATCGATTGTTCTGCAACGGCTGCCAATTCCGACACCTGTGGGAATCCGTATCCACCACCCGCACCTTTTATCTGGTGTAACAACCGCCTCAGCTCAGAAAGATCCTGTTGATTCACCAGGCTAACCAGGGTACTGACCTGTTGGGGAAGTTCACTGATATAGGCTTCGACCAGTTCGCGCATGACAGGATCTTCTTGAAAGATACTTGTCACCCGGACCGGACTTGATCGGGGCGAATCGGTCAAATGTTGCAGAATGGTGGTGATCAATCGACCTCGATCCACCGGTTTGGTCAGATAATCATTACAACCGGCGGAAAGGCACTTTTCACGATCTCCCTCCATAGCGTGAGCGGTCAACGCTATGATTGGCAGATTATCACCCTGACGTCGCAATTCCGCGGCTGCGGTGTACCCGTCCATGACCGGCATCTGCATATCCATCAGAATCAGATCGACCGATTTCCCGTCAGAACGACATTCCCGAAGACGTTCGATAGCCACCCGGCCGTTCTCGGCCAATTCCACGGTCGCGCCGGCACGTGTCAGATAAAAGCTGATCAGACGTTGATTGTCTGTCCCGTCCTCAGCTAGAAGAATCCGTCGTCCGATGAGAGACTGGGCACCAACCCCCGTCTGTTCACTCACAGTAGGCGTATCCGACTTTGACTTCACAAGCGCATTCACCACCCCCACGTCCAGAGTAAGGGCAAACTGTGAACCCTTGCCTTCTTCGCTGGAGACGATGATTTGCCCGCCCAGCATTTCTCCAAGTCGCTTGCTGATAGCGAGTCCGAGTCCCGTTCCGCCGAATTGTCGTGTCGTTGACGTGTCCGCCTGAGTGAACATCGTGAAAAGCTTGGCAACCTGTTCCGATGTCATTCCGATTCCTGTATCTGACACGACGAACCGTAACCGGGCAGGGTCGGTCGGTGAATTGCACAAAAGCTTGATACGGACGGATACTTCGCCTTGATGTGTGAACTTGATCGCGTTACTGACCAGGTTTAGAAGAATTTGTCTTAGTCGCGTCGGGTCGGAACGAATATACCTTGGTAAATCGGACTCGGCGATTACTGTAAACTTCAACTTCTTCTCTATCGCCCGGACCCGCATCAGCGATTCTACTTCCCGTACGATCTGCATCGGATCACAGTCGATCATTTCGATCGGCATTTTCCCTGCTTCGATCTTTGACAGGTCCAGAATGTCGTTGATCAGGCTCAGCAGGTGCTGACCATTTCGCCGAATCGTTTCCACACAGTCGGCTCGTTGTGCGTCGGAGAGGGACGAATCCAAAAGAAGGTCTGCATACCCCAGAATAGCCGTCATCGGTGTGCGGATTTCGTGACTCATGTTGGCCAGAAACTCGCTTTTCGTTCGACTGGCATCTTCTGCCTGCCGCTTGGCTTGTTCGGCTTCCAGTGTCTTCTGTGTCAGTTCAACATCGGCACGTTTGCGGCGCGTGATGTCCTGCATCTGTTTGATGAAGTACTGAACATGTCCCTGCGAATCGAACACAGCCCCTACCGTCAGCAGCACCCACACAATTTGCCCGTCTTTCCGGACAAATCTTTTCTCCATCGAATACTTGTCCCGGTTGTTGTTCAGGACTTCCTGCATCAAGGCGATGTCTTCGTCCAGGTCTTCAGGATGAGTGACCTGTTGAAAATCCTTTTCGAGGAGCTCTTTTTCGGTATATCCGAGCAGCTCGCAGAACGCAGCATTGACTCGTACAAATTGTCCTGTCGGGGAGGTCATTGCCATCCCGCAGGCGCTCTCTATAAATGCGTTTCTGAACAGCTCCCTGCTTTCACGAAGCTCGATATCCGCCTGTCTTCGGGCATTAATATCCTGATGCGTTCCGATCATTTGAAGTGGTTCACCCTGCGCATCCCGTTTGATAACTCTTCCCCGATGAAGAATCCATTTCCATGTACCCAGTCCGGTCCGAATACGGATTTCCGCAACGATGTCCGATGCGTCTCCGCGAAAATGCTTTTCGGTCAGAGTCAATAGGTGAGGTACATCTTCGGGATGAAGTAATTGAATAAATTCCGTATATCTTTTCGGGATTTGTTCATCGGTGTAATTCAGCATCCGGCCCCACAGATCGCTGAAAAGAATAGTTCCCTCCGTCAGGTCGATCTGCCACAGTGCATCACCGGCTGCTTCGAGGGCAAGCATTAGCCGCTGTTGGCTGGTTTCCAGCTCCTGTTGTTGTGCCTGGAGCTTTTTGCCCGATTCCTGAAGCGATGACAATAAATCGTTGACCGGAATCGCAAGTTGACTGAGCTCATCCGTTCCACTTATGGCAATACGTTCGTTGAGATCGGCTGTATGGGCGATTCGCCCCAATTGTTGACTAAAACGCCTGAGTCGGGACAAGACCAGGATTTCGAACAATACAAACGTTGTCCCCCCTAATAACCCAGCCGTGACCCAGGTCTGCCAGTTCAATATCCGGATCGTGGTAAGCCCCTCCCTGTAAACCGTCCGGGTAAAGTTCAGCCGAATCTCCGCACAGGGGTTATCATAAACATCTGATAAATATGATTTTATAATTAAATCTTCCCCTTCATTCTGCACGGCGATCTGTGGGTATTGTCGTGAGGTATTTTCATGAAATGGTAGGAATCGGGCCATTTGTTCCAATGGAACGACCTCCACAGTCAAGCCGGTGGATTCACGAATCAACTCGATTTCGGATTTCGTCAGATATCTTCCGAAAAAACAGACACCGACAGGTTTTCCCGTATTGTCCGTGGAAGTCACCGGATCGGCTGCGAACATCATCAAACGATTTTCCAGACGGATCAGTCCTTTTCTGGATCGTGGTATTCCGTTGTCATCCAGCAGTTTTCCTTTTCGGATATGCTCAAGAAGCTCAGGATCCGTCTGTACGACCTCTCCGGAATCAACATCGACTGAAGCAGATAATAACGTTTTTCCGTCGAGATCCGCGTAAAGAATGACCGACAGGTTCATTTCCGTCGGGGTATTGGGTTGAACATTTCGTTGGGGGAAATCGGGCATTTTCCCAAGGATAAAATCCCGAGCATCGTCCCAGCGTGCCCAGTCCGATACCTTGACCGATAAATTGTTGATTCGTTGATCGATTCCCTTTCGGGCTTGAAGAACGGCTTCGCGGATCTCTTTTTGTTCGATCCTCTCAAACCGCGCCATCAGCGTATGTTCCACAATCAGGTGCAGCGCAGCCATCATGAGGACTGCCATACCCACCAGACTGATGAGCACCTTGAGACGCAACGACATAAATCAATCCGGATGACCGACCCTTCTGAGCATCGGCAAAAGGTTTGGCAGGGGTTATGAGTTTATCCAAAAATCAGTAAAACATTTTGAGTTGCTCGGGTTCGGTCGTGAAGGTGGACACCGGATGATCGACCGGAACCTTATAGTTGCCGGTCCAGCAGGCAGTACAGGCGTTCGAGACCGATATTTTCGTAGCTGACAGCATTCCGGCCAACGATAAGTAAGCCAAGGAATCGACCTCAATGAATTGTCGGATATCCTCGACCGAGCGGTCATGGGCGATCAGTTGCTCGGGCGTCGCAAAGTCGATCCCATAAAAACAAGGGTAGCGGATTGGTGGACAACTGATTCGCAAATGAATTTCTTTCGCACCGGCGCGTCGGAGTGCCCGCATTTTGGAACGCGTGGTGGTTCCCCGGACGATCGAATCGTCCACAACAATAATCCGCTTATCACGAACGAGATCCGAAATGATATTGAGTTTGAGATTGACGGCCCGATCTCGCGAAGCCTGATCGGGCAGGATGAATGTCCGACCGACAAATCGATTAGGCACGATTGCCTCTATGAACGGGATACCTGATTCCTTGCTATAACCGAGTGCCGCGGTCCGACCGCTGTCAGGCATGGGAATGACACAGTCGGCTTCGATGCAGGATTCGCGAGCGAGTTGTCTTCCGAGTTCTTCCCGCACCCTTTGAACATTGATTCCGAAGACACGACTAGCCGGATTGGCGAAATAGACGTGCTCAAAAACACACTGCGCCTGTTCCAGTGCCGGTTCGGCGAACTTGCGACTGAAAATACCGCTATCATCAATTCGAACGATTTCACCGGGTTCGACGTCCCGGATGTAATCGGCGCCGACGGCGTCAAAGGCGCATGTTTCGCTTGCTACTACGTATGGACCGTTGTTCGGCAATCGACCTATGGACAATGGACGAATTCCCCAAGGGTCACGGGCAGCCTCTATCCGGTCCGGAAACAGAAACAACAACGAAAATGCCCCTTGCAGATGTCGTAAAACGTGGGATAAGGGGTCGTTTTTTTCCACATGACTCGGCTTGGCCAACAGGTGGACGATGATTTCGGTATCCGTTGTGGATTGAAAAATATGCCCGTGCGATTCATAAAGTTCGCGCAACAGTTGGGCGTTGATCAGATTTCCGTTGTGGGCCACAGCGACCGGTCCCATCCGATATTGTCGCAAAAGCGGTTGAGCGTTACATAATCGGCTCGAACCGGTGGTCGAATATCGAACATGACCGATTGCTCCGTGTCCTGCAAGATCTTCGGTTAAAATCCGCGGGGTAAACACCTGGTTGACCAGACCCATTCCGGTGTGCGCGTTGAGTTCTTTGCCTGTTGTGACAGCGATCCCGGCCGACTCTTGACCCCGGTGCTGCTGCGCAAATATCCCCACATACGTCAGTTGCGATGCCGACGGGGTACCCCAAACCCCAAAGACACCGCATTTTTCCTTTTTCTCATATTCCTCGAAAGGATCCAGAACAGGGAGTGAATGGCTCATGGATTGACTTAAGAATATCCATCTTCGGGTTTCATATCAAACCCGGCTTTACTGAAGGTTCATGCAGCGAGGCTATGATTGGACATGACCCGATTGATCGATTTAGCCGGAACCCTGGAACAGGCGGCTTCGACATCTCGTAAACTCACCAAACAGCAGGTCATGGCCGACTTTTTAAAGGGGCTTGCACCGGAGGATCTACGTCGGGCTGTTTCTTATGCTTCGGGAAAAGCCTTTCCGACCACCGACGAACGCGTTTTGGGGATCAGTTCGGCCATTCTTACGGAGGTCATCCTCGATTTACTGTCTGTTGATCGATTAACTTTGCGTCAACGGGTCATTCATCAGGGGGAGATCGGTCGAGCCCTTGTCGACATCTGGCCTGTCGATTCGAACGACTCGTCTTGCTTGACATTGGCGGAACTTGAGCAGGCATTTGAGACCTTGGCGGATCTGACCCGACCTGCAACCAAAAAGCCGGTCCTTACAAATCTGTTCAAGAAATGTGTGCACCCATTAGAGGCCTGTTATCTGACTAAGATCATCTTGTCTGATATGAGGACAGGCATCAAGGAAGGTGTGCTCCAAGCGGCTGTGGCACAAGCGTTTGGATACTCGTTTCCGGAAGTTCTGCATGCACAGTTGCTCTTAGGTGACCTTGCCGAAGTTGCCCTGTTGGCCAGAGAAAGACGTCTGCATGAAGCCCGTTTTCGGCTTTTCCATCCGCTGGAGTTCATGCTGGCTTCGCCGATCGAATCTCCGCAACAAGCTCCCGGATCATGGATGGCCGAAAACAAACTGGACGGGATCCGTGCCCAGGTCCACCGGTCAGGCGAACGGACGACGATTTTTACCCGAACACTGGATCAGATCGACGAAAGCTTTCCCGATATTCTTCAACAGATGCGATCGGTCTGTGATGACGTCTTGATCGATGGTGAGATCGTCCCCATGCGGGACGGAAAGATTCTACCGTTTTCGTTGCTTCAAAAACGCTTGGGACGAAAAAATATCACTCCGACCGTAATACGCGCCTGTCCTGCAATGTTTGTCGCGTTTGATTTGTTGTATCTCAAGGACCGGTTACTTCTGGATACGCCTCTGACAGAACGCAAACATCTGCTCGAGACGTTGGCCGGTCGATACCCTGACCTGATCGTATTACCCTCATCCGTGGTCGATCATCCCGACGCGATTCAGAAAGCATTTGACCAGGCGATCGAATCCGGCCACGAAGGCCTGATGCTCAAAAACCCGACCTCTCTCTACACCCCCGGCCGACGTGGCGGACAATGGTTAAAGCTGAAAACACATCTTCCCACATTGGATTGCGTGGTAACCGCAGCGGAGTACGGGCATGGAAAGCGTCGTGGACTTTTGAGTGACTACACGTTTGCCGTCTGGTCTGACGATCAACTAGTCAACATCGGTAAAGCCTATTCCGGATTGACCGATAATGAAATCACAAGACTGACCTGCACCTTGAAATCCCTGGCCGTTGCCGATAACGGGAGGGTGTTCCGGGTTAGGCCCGAAGTGGTGCTGGAAATCGCATTCGACCAGATCCTTGAATCAACCCGACACGAAAGCGGGTTTGCGCTGCGATTTCCTCGCATCAAGCGGATTCGATATGATAAAAAGGCCTCTCAGGCGGATACCCTGGAAAGGGTCCGGGCGCTTTACCAAAGCCCAGCAAATCGCGGGAAAAAAATTCCATCGTCGATGTCCGACCCGCAGCCGACTCTTTTTGACGGAATTTAGAGAACTCGCTTACGCGTTGGACGGGTGGGGATTATGATTCGGGAACTTTTCGGAAACCAGGAATTATAATGCATCTTCTGTCAACCAAAGGATTTATAGCACAGGGTGTGGCCGCCGGGATTAAACAGTCGGGCAAAAACGACGTCGGACTACTTGTAGCGGAATATTTTGCCACCGCGGCCGCGGCGTTTACGACCAACAAAGTCTTTGCCGCCCCGATCGCTGTGGGACGACAACACGTCCGAAACGGGGTTTTGAAAGGAGTGGTGCTCAACTCCGGAAACGCCAATGCCTGTACCGGAAAACAGGGGCTTTCCGATGCCCGAAGGATGTGTGCCTTGGCCGGTCAGCTCTGTTTTGCGCCGGCTCACCTTTTTCTACCGTCCTCTACGGGGATCATCGGTCATCCTCTACCGATGAATGAGGTCTGCGCGGGGATCCGAGCCGCAGCGTCGGACCTTGGTAACAGCCAGGAACACGCCCACCATTTTACCGACGCTATTCTTACCACCGATACCGTTCGCAAGTTCGCGTGTGCTAGGTTCAAGATCAATGACAAAATCGTCCATCTGACCGGTATCTGCAAAGGTGCGGGCATGATCGGTCCGAGAATGCTCGTCCCACAAGCGACAATGCTCGCGTATCTGCTTACCGATGCCGATATCGCCGCCCCCTTGCTACGCAGGCTCCTAAGCCAAGCGGTGGATCTGAGTTTCAACAATGTGACCATCGACAATCACATGTCCACCAACGATACCGCGGTCCTGCTGGCCAGCGGCATGAGTCGTGCCTCCATCAAATCCAAACCCCAGATTCAAAAGTTCACTGACGCCCTTGTCGATGTGACGACCGACCTTGCCCGCCAGATCGCAGCCGACGGGGAAGGTGCTACCAAAATACTGACGGTCCGCGTTCGCGGAGCTCGTTCGGCTTCGGACGCCCGGACGATCGCCCGCGCCATTGCCGATAGTCCCCTGGTAAAGTGCGCGATTCACGGAAATGACCCCAACTGGGGCAGGATCGTCTCCGCAGCAGGGATGTGCAACGCTTATTTCAATCCTGACCGTGCCACTCTGACCCTTCAACGCACCGTCGTTTACCGACACGGTCAACCGGTCAGTTTCAACGCATCCAAGGTCTCCCAATCCCTGAAATCCAAAGAGGTGATTGCAGAGCTGGATTGTGGATCCGGTCAGGGAGAATCCACGGTCTGGACCTGCGACTTTTCAAAGGAATACGTCACGATCAATGCCGACTACCACACCTAAACCAAGGACATCTTTATCGGTAAACAAACGTTTATTCGCGGTGAGGTCCGTTCATGCGGGCAATTCGGCGTTATGGGAAACCGACTGTACGTCATCATTGTCTTCTAGCGCATCCACCAGTTTCATCAATGATGCTGCCTTGTCAGCATCCAGCGGGACGGTGTTGATCGGAAGATAGGTGATCTCGGCCCCTTCCAGAGGAATTCCGCGGGCTTCGATCGCTTCTTTCACCTTGTGAAACAAGACCGGCTGAGTGATGACTTCGTACACCTCGGTTTGATTTTTGACATCCTCTGCCCCGGCTTCCAGAACCAGTTCCATCAACGAATCCTCGTCAATGATATCGGATTTGATGGTGATGATCCCTAATTTATTGAACTGGAAGGAAACCGATCCTGAAGTACCGAGGTTTCCACCATGACGGTCAAAAATGGATCTCAGATCCGGGGCTGTGCGTGCACGATTGTTGGTTAATGATTCGATGATGATTGCGACCCCTCCAGGACCATATCCCTCGTAGGTGGCTTCTTCGTAATTTTCCGCACCCAGTTCTCCGGTGCCTTTTTTGATGGCATTGGTGATGGTGTCTTTGGGCATGTTAGCGGCTTTGGCTTCGTCGATGACGTAACGCAGGGCCAGATTGTCTCGGGGGTCACCACCATTTTTGGCAGCGATAATGATTTTCCGGGCGATTTTGCTCCAAATTTTTCCTCGTTTAGCGTCGTTGGCGCTTTTGGCACGTTTGATCTTGGCCCAATGACTATGACCGGCCATACGTGTGTTGCTCCTTTTTCTGAAAATCGTGATTGTACTGACGCAGAAAACCCACGCCATGTGGGACGTGGGTTTTCCCCGAATACCTTCGATGAGCGTCGAGATAGCTTAGAGCCTGCCGTCTTTTTTGCCCATATACCGGACGAGGTCCACGACGCGATTGCTGTAGCCCCATTCGTTGTCGTACCAGCTGACGATCTTGAAGAACCGTTTTTCGCCTTTGAGATTGTTCTGCAGAGTCGCCAGGGAATCGTAGATCGAACTACGGTCGTCATGGATGAAATCGGTGCTGACCAACTCTTCGTCCGTGACTCCTAGAATGCCTTTGAGGTATGTTTCGCTGGCCTTTTTGAGCAGAGAATCGATCTCTTCGATGCTGGTATCGCGGGTAGAACGGAACGTCAGATCCACGACAGAAACGTTCGGAGTGGGGACACGGAACGACATACCGGTAAGTTTGCCTTTGGTGGCAGGCAATACTTCGCCGACCGCTTTAGCAGCCCCAGTGGTCGAGGGGATGATGTTGATCGCGGCTGCCCGTCCACCCCGCCAGTCCTTTTTGGACGGTCCGTCAACGGTTTTCTGAGTCGCGGTGTAACTGTGAATGGTGGTCATTAATCCGGTCTCCACACCGATTCCTTCTTTCAACAGTACATGGACCAGTGGGGCCAGGCAGTTGGTCGTGCAGGAAGCATTGGAAACGATGTGATGTTTGGAAGGGTCATATTCCTCGTGATTGACACCAATTACAAAAGTCCGGATGTCGCCTTTAGCTGGAGCGGAAATAATGACCTTTTTTGCGCCGGCATCGAGGTGACCTTTGGCTTTGACATCTTCGACGAACAACCCGGTCGATTCGATCACATAGTCGACCCCAAGCGCTTTCCAGGGCAGGTCCTTCGGTTCGCGGGTGGCCATCACACACTTGACCTTGTGGCCGTTGACGACCAGGACATCGGCTTCTTCCTTTGACGGGTCTGATTTTTCGGTCCTGACATCGTGCTTGAACTTACCGTGAACCGAGTCGTATTTGATCTGGTAGGCAAAGTAATCCGCGTCGGTCGAAATATCGACCACAGCAACAACGTCTAACTCTTTTCCTAACAAACCTTTATCGCAAATCGCCTGGAAAACCATTCGACCGATCCGGCCGAAACCATTAATTCCGACTTTTAATGCAGCCATAGCTTCTCCTAAAAACGTTATAGACCCCCACGGGCCCATCATCAGAATTTCATCTGACCGGGCGCAAAATAGGGAGATTTTGCGGCGATGTCAACATCGGACAAAAAAGTCTTTTGTATTTTACCCCCCCCTTTGTTTCGGATCATCGTGTGAAAACAAGAAGACCCGCGAGAGGGAAGGAGCATCTCCCGCGGGTCGCGAAGCATGAACGAGGTGCCATTCTCCCCCGTTAGCGATTATTCGTATTCAGCCTCGAAGGCCGGACCGTTGCGGCGCTTTTTTCAGGCTGCCAACGGTTGGGTGCTCAGGTATAATCCAAGCATCCCTCGGTCGATCTCGTCCATATCCACCAGCCTTCCTGCTACATCATAGGCGCCGTCGTCGCGAGGCTGGACTCGAGAAACCACCATCCATCCGGTCCATTCGGTTTTGGGGGTTTGGGGATTTTCATGGTCAATAAACGGACTGATCCCCGCAAAGGCGGGCAGTCTGAGGCGCAGCCGAATATGGGTATCCGGGCGAATATGCGTTTGACGGGTCTTGAATCGGATCCCCCCCGCGGACAGATCCACGATCGTCCCGACGACTTCACCGGTGTTGCGTCTAGCGTCATATCGTTCGACCGCTAGGTGAAGTTCTTCTAGATCGTGTCGACGGTAACGACGTCGCTCTACATTTCGGGCTATGGTCATAAACGGTTTGCTGACCGAGTTCGTGCTCTCATCCCACTGCCTTTTTGCTGCTAACATGGATCTGCTCCTGTTAAAATAGGCAATATAAATAAATTGCACAATTATTATCGACTATTCTTTCGCGCAATTTTGTTAAAATGGATAATTTTTGTACTAATTCACCCCTGTCTGATAATTTAACGATGTTTACACAGTTGGTGCGTACTGAGCCACCTTTGAGGCACGATCTCCGATCACTGGTCCCCGACATGCGTAGTCCTTTTTCACCCAAACACCCTTTGTCGATTCCTCGAGAGCCAGTCCCTTTCCGAGGCAGACCGGATTCTACGGGGGATTTGTTTTTAGATATTCAGCGAACCGCTGATCGATTGATGCGAGGTTTGGAAGAGGCTTTGCGTCCGACCAAAATCCACACCCGTTCAGTATCTGGTTTTGCGTTCGCTTCGACGGGCTGGGGTCGAGGGAATGCCTTCGAGTCAGATCGTTCATGAGATGACCACACACGACCCGGACATGACAAGGCCTCCTGGATAAACTCGAAGCCCGCGGGATTGTCGTCCGAAAACGAGACCCCGAAGATCGACGCGTTCTACCGTGTCAGCCTCACGAGGGAAGGCGCCCCGCGTCTTGAAAAACCTGACCAAGATCACCCGCGAACTTCATCGACGACAGTTTTGTACGTTGAACAAACGTCAGGTCCAGCAGGTGTCCAGATTGCTTGACAAAATCAATCAAGCCCCTATCCCCGACATAGATTCAATGGATAAATAACGGGACAACGAATCGATGGTCAAGGATTGAACTGTCAGATCCCCTCACTGAGGGGGACGGGGCTTTCGTCCTTCCTGAATCGAAAAGCTCTGTAGATAGCTGATCCACATCAGGCTAAGTCCGTGGGCGTAACACCCTTGGATAAGCAGGTCCATGTAAAACTGTGTCGGGGGGATATGATATTTTTTCCACATTTACCCCCGTGTACGTTACTGCATCGACCGGGGGTGACTTTCCCAAAGGGGCGACCCGGACTTCGATCCTTTTATACAAACCGACTTCCTTACCCGTTTCATCGATTTGTCGGCCGACCTTAGCGTCTAGGATTTTCAAGTCACTTTCGGGAAGATCAAATACGACTCCTGCGACGTATTTTCCCGGGTCGTAGACAATATCCGCGATCCCACCTCCCCAATACTCGGAATAAATGGGAAAAACAAAGTCGGTAATTATCCAGAACGGCTGCTCGACCATTTTTCATGGGCGGAGAACGATACCCGTGGTGCTTGCACCACTCGGCAACCGCGCGGGCGTTGAGATTGGAACCGTAAGCAAAGTAATACACGAAACTTGGACTACCCGAAGTATCACATCGATCAAAATCAATGTGTTATTCCCAAACGATCTGTCGAATATTGTGTCCTAAAACTCCCGATAGATCAAAGAATCTCATACAATCATCATACCGTAAGCCTTTTGCAAGCTACTTGTTCATCATACTTTACGTATCCTTATGTCCTAGCGTGTTTTCGTCCGATAATAGATCTGTGAGGTTAGACGGTGCAACTTGACCCACAGACGATAAAATAACAACACCAGTCATAGGATGCCGGAACTCGGTGCTGGTAGTTTAGACCGTTGAAGTTGCACGCGTCAGAAAAAGGATTTGCCTGACGGATCGCACAGAAGGCTGACCTGAACGATGATAGTTGATTGTCACACACACATCTGGCAGTCCCCGGACCAACTCGGTCCGGTTGATCTTGGAGAACCCTCTCGGTCTTCCCGGACCAAAGGCTTGAGACTTTCTGCAACCGGAAAAACGATCGTACGTCGAACCATTCCGTCAGCGGATCCGGATTTTCACTGGTCTGAGCAGGAATCGGCGTCGGTTGATAAGTCGATCGTGCTCGGGTTTAAATCCCGATATCTCAAAAGCGACATTCCGAATCATTTCGTAGCCGAATACGTTCGGCGGGCTCCGGATCGTCTGATCGGCTTTGCCGGGATCGACCCGACCGATCCAAGGGCTTTGGACGAACTAGCCCTTGCCCGTGATGAATTACGCCTCAAAGGCGTCACGCTTTCTCCAGCGAATCAGGATTTTCATCCCTCGGACTCCCGTGCGATGGAGATTTATGCCGTCTGTGAAACCACTGCCCTACCGATCCTTTTTCATCCCGGGGCTTATTTTATCGAACAAAGCAAAATGGAATATGGTCGTCCTTATCTGTTGGATGAGGTGGCTAGGTCTTTTCCCAAGCTCAAAATCATCATCGGACAACTCGGCCAACCCTGGACCGAAGAAACCATTGTGCTTCTGGGCAAACATCCGAATGTGTACGCAGACGTTTCCGGGCTGCTCACTCGTCCCTGGAACGCTTATAACACGCTGATCAACGCTTATCAGTACGGAGTCATGGATAAACTGTTGTTCGGATCGGATTTTCCCTACACCAACGCGGCCGAGTGTATTGAAACGCTCTATAGACTGAATCAGACCGTCCAAGGAACCAATCTGCCTGTCGTTCCCCGAGAAGCTTTACGCGGGATCGTTGAACGCGATACGGTGGCTTTACTTGGGCTAGATCATTAAACACCATGACGCCAATACGAATCGGCAAAGGATTGCCATGACGCATCGAATCTTGCTCGGATTATTACTGTCGATTCTCGGAATCGCTGGATGTGGTTCGTCCACACAAACCGTTCAGCTAAGACGCGACCATTCCGATCAGGTTTTCGCCGTTACGTTCGACCGGGCCTTCTATTCGCAAACGTCGGATGGTCAGCTTGAGGTGATTTTAGTTTCCGAAGGCCCTTCGAAATCAAGCACCAATGAACCTTTGGTGACGAGTGGAGAAAAATCGGTCCGACAGATTGTTCATTTGAAAATTCTCTGGCAGAAACCCCGTGGGTATCGGATCGACAACCCGGCGGCCACCAACTCGACCCTCACCTGGTACGTTATTGCGGGTCCCCACGACCGTCTGATCTACACCGGATCAGCATGGACCCGTGTCATTCAAAATCAGAGTTCGGTCGAACTGGATATCCGCAATGCCACTTTGACGATCAACCGAGTTGTCGGTCAGGTCCGAGATCCGCTCAAACGGGTCACCTTTGCGGGAACGCTGATGGCCCGTCAGTCTGAAACCGCTGTTCACAGTTTTCTTGAGGAACTAACCAGCTATCGTTCGACCGATTCCAGTGCCGCTTTATCAGATTCTGCCACGAACAAGACGCCTACACACTGACTTCCCATGTCGGATCTTCAGATCACCCGTATTCGTGTTTCGAATCCCATTCCTCGGGGTCGTAAAACCCTTTTACCTTTTGTTCAAACGCTGAGTATTGTCAAGAACCGACGGATGATCGGAAGACTGACCTGGTTCGCTCCGGACACGGATGACGGGGTGATTCAGATCCTGGATATACAGATTGAACCGGATTACCAACGTCAGAATCACGGGTCTGCCTTATTGCGGGGGGCCTACGAACAGGCTTTTAACCTTTTCAAAAAGCTGGGTATCCGTCCGCGTCGCGTTTGGATCGCGGTTGAACAGAAAAAACACGTCCAAGCCCGTGCGTTTCTGAGTCGCCACGGATTTCACCATGTTTCTTCGGTAAAAAATGTATTTCGGGATCAGGAATCACTGATCTACCTGAAGGCGTTTGACTAAATGATGACTGAAAAGATCCGTCGCGATACTGTGGCGGATTGTCTCATCCGGGGAGGGATACTCGCCGGCTGCGGGGCACGGTGCTAGGATAACTTGACTGGGCCGGAAGGCACGATTCCGCGTCCGTTGGTTCATGACGCAATCATTGGATCACAACTCCGTCCGTTTAGAAACCGAACCGTCATGGTCGGTTTTTTACCGTCCGCGGTTTTGGTGTGCGCTATCGGTGACGATTTCGGTCTTTCCCCTGATCTGGATGGGTGGACTGGTGACCAGTCATGGAGTGGGAATGAGTGTTCCGGACTGGCCGAACTCCTATGGGTATAACATGTTTTTGTTTCCGCCGAGCCAGTGGGTCGGGGGAATTTTCTATGAACATACCCATCGACTTCTCGGTACGTTATCCGGATTTTTGTCCGTGGCATTGGTTGCGATGACTTGGGCGCCTGCTCGTAAGTTAAAAAAGCGAATGGTTTTTGGTTGGATAACCCTGATATCGCTGCTGCTGACGGGGGTCTTAGTGGGGATCAAGATCTACCTGATTCAGACCCAATCCGCGACTTATGAGTTCATCAAGTCGTTTTCCCATCTTTATGTAACGACCGGATCGGTGGCATTGTTCGCCGGATGCTTTTGGCTAGCACGTCAGCGGGAAGAGCGTCGCTGGGTCCGCTGGTTGACTGTTGTTCAATTGCTGGCCATCATCATTCAGGGCACCCTTGGTGGGTTGAGAGTCACTGAAGTGAATACGACCCTCGCCATCATTCATGGGTGTTTCGCCCAGCTATTTTTTGCGTTGACGGGTTTTACGACCTTGGTCATGACCCGGTGGTGGCACGAATCGTTCGAGGATCGAAGGTCTGATCGGGGGGTTTTTGGTCGTCGCGCGGTTCTTACCGGAGCAATTCTGGTTTTACTGATCATTCTCCAACTAGTCGTCGGGGCCACCATGCGTCATCATGAGGCGGGTTTGGCGATCCCCGACCTGCCATTGGCTTTTGGGAAATGGCTACCACCTATGGACGAAGAATCACTGCGACAAGCCAACGCCATCCGGGCGTGGGATTATCATCTCAGCGGGCAGATGAGCTTGGTGCAGATGTGGCTTCACTTTGGACACCGTATCGGCGCAGTCCTGGTGACCACCGCTGTGACGATTCTGGCGTTTCAGGTCTTTTTGAAATTGCATGAATGTCGTACCGCCGTTTATCTTACGGTAAGTTTGTGCATCCTTGTGACCATCCAGTTCACCTTGGGGGTGTTGGCGGTGTACACGGGTCTGGTCAAGGACATCACCGCATTGCATGTGGCCTTTGGAGCCCTGACGATGTTGACAGGTGTTTTGACAACTGCAGCAATAGCAAGAGTTTATGGGATTCGCAAACCGGTGGCAGACCTGCACAGTACACCGGTTCGCTCATCGCAAGGATTGGTGACGGCGTGAGTGAGTTCGGACCAAACATGAAGTTGACGGCAGACCTCGAACCCCTCGAAGGCGAATTAGCGTTGACCGATTCCGGACGCTCCCTGGTCGGCGATTTCCTGGAATTGACAAAGGCGCGACTCAACCTGATGGTGTTGATCACCACACTGATTGGTTTTGTCGTCGGACTTCAAATGACCAAATCCGAGGGGGGAATCGACTGGTGGCTGCTCTGCCAGACCTTATTGGGAACCGGTCTTTGCGCCGCCGGTGCCGGCGCACTCAACCAAGCATGGGAATACCGATTTGACGCGATGATGTCCCGCACGGCCGACCGACCGGTAGCTTCAGGACGCCTCAAGCCCGTCGAGGCAACTCTCTTCGGACTCCTCATGAGTATGACCGGTACGATCATGCTAGTCGGGTGCGTCAATTCTCTCAGTGCCTTGCTGGCCATCTTGACCATTGTTCTGTACGTTGTGGTTTACACTCCCCTGAAACGTCTGACCACCTTGAACACCCTGATTGGCGCGGTTCCCGGCGCGATTCCCCCCGTCATCGGATATTCTGCCACAGCTCAAACCATCGATTTGGAAGCGATGGGTTTATTTGCGATCCTGTTCTGTTGGCAAATTCCCCACTTTTTGGCCATCGCGATTTTGTGTCGTGACGATTACCGGGCTGCGGGTTATCGAATGATGCCGGTTGTGCATCCGACACTCAAACGGACTCATCTGTGGATGATCGTTTTCAATCTGTTACTGATCGGAGCTAGCTTTTTACCCTTGATGTCTGCCCCGACAGGAACCGGATACATCATATCCGCAACCGTCCTGGGTACCGGATTCCTGTGTATCAATCTGTTGACCGTAATTTCCCCGAGTCGTCAAACTGCCCGAACCGCGTTTTTTGCTTCGATCGCGTATCTACCCCTCATTTTAGGTAGCCTGATGATCGACCGTTTCCTGTAAAGAAAGGCTATCCGCCTCTTCGGAGCAAAACATGACCCGTTTTTGTTTGTTGTCCGGTGTGGTTTCAGCGTTAATTGTCGGAAATTTGTCATGCGGTCCGAGCACAACGGTTACGCAAACCCCTCGTGTCCCTGCCCGATCGATCAACGGACCGGGTATCGTTCAGGGAAGGGTTTTCATTCAGAATCCTCCCCCGGCTCTTCCGCCACTGAAAAACGAACCTTGCTGTGAAGGCGCCCCCGCCACGGTTCCGGATGAATCGATGGTCCTGAATGACAACGGGACACTCGCCAATGTCGTGGTCTTCATCGAAGGCGGCCCCAAGGCCGACGGAAGCGACCTCGATAAGCTTGTACTGGACCAAATCTATTGCCGATACGTCCCCCATGTGATTGGTGTGGTCGTCGGACAAACCCTCAATATCCGATCTTCCGACCCTATCGTCCATAACGTGCATTTCAAATCGGCGTTTACCGGAGACAGCAACTACTGGATGAAATCAGCCGGTGAATCGGTGGATGTGGTTTTCAAAATGCCCGAGTTCATCAAGACCGGATGTGATGTTCATCCGTGGATGAGTGCCTACATTTGTGTCCTCGATACCCCTTTGTTTTCGATTACTGGATCTGAGGGTCGTTTCAGCATTTCCGGCATTCCGGAGGGGAAATACAAACTCGTGGCCTGGCATGAACGGTTCGGCAAGCTGGAACAGCCTCTGGAAATCAAGAACGATACACCGATCTGGATTGATTTCACGTTTACTCCTCCGAACCGACGATGAACCATTCTCCCGCAATACAGATCATTCAAGTGCGTCACCGTTACGGACAACGCGAAGTCTTACACGGATTGTCTGTTGATGTTACCAGAGGCACGTTCGTTGCTTTGCTTGGTCCGAACGGAAGTGGAAAGAGCACGCTTTTTCGTCTGATTTGCACCCTTATTCCTCTACAATCAGGTCAAATCCTGGTCGACGGGCTTGATGTTGTTCGCCAGCGTGATGACGTGCGACGCCGGTTGGGGGTTCTTTTCCAGTCACCCGCCTTGGATAAACACCTGACTGTCCGCGAAAATCTGCAATGCCACGGGCACCTTTATGGGATTCGAGGCAAATCGTTCCTTGAACGCAGCCATGACTTGCTCGAACGTTTCGGATTGCTGGAACGGGCTGACGAACCTGTAGGTGATTTATCCGGGGGAATGCGTCGCAAAGTCGAACTAGTCAAAGTCCTGATCCCCGAACCGGATGTCCTGCTCCTGGATGAACCGAGCACCGGTTTGGACGTGGTAGCGCGGATCGAGTTCTGGAAAATCCTTCTGGAGCTTCGTCAAAAAACCGGGCTGACCGTACTGTTAACGACACACCTGATGGACGAAGCCGATCGATGTGACCGTGTAGCGATCGTCGATCAAGGTAGACTCCTGGATCATGCTTCACCCGAAACCCTCAAATCCAAAGTAGGTGGACAGGTCGTTACCCTCCGTGGATCCGATCCGGAACAGCTTGAGCAATGGATCGAGCAAAACACTTCCACCCGCGTCTTTCGGGACGGTGATATCCTTCGGTTCGAGCACCCCAACGCGCATCATTGGATACCCCAACTGATGGATTCAATGCCGGGACTGATCCATTCGATTTCGATTAGCCGACCCACACTCGAAGACGTTTTTATCCATCTGACGGGTCGGAAGCTGGATTCGATAACTCAAACAGAACCGGCCCCCGATTCCGATACGCGGGTAATCGTCACTGCGTAACGATTCGTGTAGATGGATATTTCACCGGAACTGTGTTGATCGACTCGCCCGTTCAAATGATAAAAGATCTGTTTACCTTCGCGACGGTGAGAGACGATGTGATGTGATCGTAAAAGCGCCAGATGATGACTAACCGTCGGCTGGGGTAATTGCAGTTGTTGACACATCCATGTTACGTTTTTTTCCCCTTCAGAAAGCATCAAAACGATGTTCAGTCGCGTCTTGTCTGCCAAAAGACTGAAAAGGGATGTTAACTCGTGAAAATCCCAACAGTTAGCGTGAGATAAACCACGGTCTGAAGTTTCTTGATTTGATGTAGTCAGAGATTTAACGTCCACAGAATAGTTTAGACATTGGTTTTCATTTGAATCAATCTGTTATGTGGAGTTTTATAAAAAAATCGTGTTTTGACGGGAAAAAAACTATTTCTGATATTTGTAATTCCGATCCTCTTTATTGAATCGAGTTGTGCGAGATAAATCCTTCATTGACATATTTTTGTGCCAATTCGATGTAGCGCGTGGTCAACCACCGCATGTATTTCAACTCGTCTTCTTTGACCGGTCGAACGATTTTGCCGGGAACGCCCATGACTACCATTCGGTCCGGAACTAGCGTCCCCGGAGACAGTACTGCGCCTGCCCCGATCAGACATTCCTCACCCACTCGGGTTTCGCCAAGAAGTTTGGCGCCCATCCCGATCAGGCTTCCACGTCCTATGAATGCCCCGTGAACGATCGCCGAGTGCCCGATCGTCACATCGTCTGAAATGACGTTGGGGATGTCGGTATCACAATGAACGACTGCGTTGTCCTGAACGTTAACCCGTTTGCCCAGCACCACCGGCGCCACATCCCCCCGAACCACCGCCCCGAACCAGAACGAGCATAATTCGCCGATAGTGACGTCCCCCACAACCGTTGCCGTCTCCGCTGCGTAATAGTTTCCCGGAAATTGTTTGAATCGCGTCATCATGCGATCATTTTAACTGAACTTCCGTCTATTCCAGCGGATATTTTCGTCGCGTTGCTTGCGGAAATTTCCATCATTCTCATCATGTCGGGAGCTGAACCAACAACAAGGAGCAAACCGTGCAGCCCGGTATCAAACAACTTTCGGATTTCGGAACCACTCCCGACGGACAAACAGTTCAACGGTGGCAGCTGGATAACGGACGGGGTCTGATCATGGAAGTATTGAACCTCGGTGGGATTGTGACGCGTCTGAGCGTCCCCGACCGTCATGGACAGTCTGGTCAACATTTGTCTGGCCCCAGCGGACGTAGCAACGATTTTTCGCCCGGGATGGCCTTATTTAGGTGCGTTGATCGGACGGGTCGCCAATCGCGTTGCAAATGCTCAATTCACCCTCAACGGGCAGACTTACCGGTTGGCGGTCAATAATCCGCCTCATAGTCTGCACGGGGGGACGGATCGGGTACGACCGACGATTTTGGGAAGTCACCCCCTTCCATTCACCCGAAGGCCCTGCTATCCGACTCACGCTTACGGATCTCGACGGGACTGAGCAGTATCCCGGAACCGTTCATGTGGAGGTGACCTACACCCTGACAATTTTAGGCACGTGGCGGATCACTTATTCAGCAACCACCGACCAGATTACTCCGATTAATCTCACCCAACATGCCTATTTTAACCTTAAAGACGGTGGGCGATCTCCCATCACCGATCATCTGCTGCAAATGCCTTGCACTCATTACACTCCGACCGATGCCTCGCTGATTCCGACCGGAGAAATCTGTCCCGTCGCCGGTTCGGCTCATGACTTTACCCAGCCCAAGCCCCTTGGAAGGGACTTTAACCGGCTTGAGTCCGATCCGGTCGGGTATGACTGCAATTACGTGATCCCCGGTCCTTCTGGGACTCTTCGATGGGCGGCTAGCGTGACCGAACCAGTTTCTGGACGGTCCATGCAGGTTTACACCACTCAACCCGGTGTACAGCTGTACACGGGTAATTTCCTTGGACGGTTCTTTATTGGGAATCGACGGATTTGCTTATCCACAGCACGCAGGATTCTGCTTGGAAACCCAGCACTATCCCGATGCTTTACACCATCCTGAGTTTCCGAGCATTCTTCTACACCCCGGCCGACCCTATTATCACACAACGGAATACCGCTTTTCGGTATGAGAACCTTTAGTTAATTTTCGTCAGGACCCGAACATGAATACTCCTGCTTCACCCTTCCCCCTCGATGTGGCAACGACTCGGGCCGGTGGCTTGGTTAGGGGTTCTTGCGTCGATTTTGCCCCCTCTGGGTTCTATTCTTTTGCTGACCCGACTAGAGGTCGTCAGCCAGTGGCTCCGATCCCATGAGATCGGTGGTCCTATGCTTTACACAGGCGGGTTTGCGATCCTGGCGGGATTCGCACTGCTTCCGACATATGCTTCTGCAGTTCTGGCGGATGGGCATTCGGCTGGCAGATCGGGTTGGTGTGTGCGATGATCGGTTTCAGTGGAGCTGCGACCATCGCTTATTGGGGGTGGTAAGACTCATGTCCGGGGATCGGGTTACTCGACTTCTGGCTGAAAAACCCCGTTGGAATGTCATTGCAAGGGCATTATTTCGCTCAAGCCCTGTCAAAACCTTTTTGATCATCTCCCTGCTGCGACTTCCTCCCAACAGTCCTTTCGCACTGACCAATCTTTTACTCGCATCGGTCAAAGTCTCATTCCCGATTTATCTGGTAGGAACGGTCGTAGGAATGCTTCCCAGAACCGCAGCCGTGGTTTACGCAGCCTCTCATTTGCAACAATTAACCCTCCAACCCGAACGAGACTGGACCTGGTTTGTCTTCAGTCTGCTGATGACCACGGTGGTTTTACTCGTCCTGTGGTATATCTCGCACAAGGCGTTGCGGGGACTAACAGTAACGAACCCGACGGCAGAAATCTCAAGATCTTAAGATGTTTTAAATTAACAACTTATAAAATTATGAGGAACTACCTGTACCTTACACAACATGGACGACTGCTAGCCGGTGTCAAAAAGTCCGGAACGAGAATCTTTTCATACATCTTTGAATGAAGATAATGGTCCTGTCACGAGATCGCGGAGGTTTGAGCCGAGTCGATTGCAGAAAAACTTGAAATAACGTTTTCAGCTCTTTGACAGTCGAGCAGCGGATTGTTATTTTACGCGACTCATTTCGTCCTGCAGGTCAGGTCGGAATGGCTTTTGATTCGTATTGAAGGATCATTCGATGAGCACGTATCTGGCAAAACCGGGTGAAATCAAACCCGAATGGTATGTAGTTGATGCCAAAGGCATGGTGTTAGGAAGATTGGCTGCCAAACTGGCAACCATCGTCCAGGGTAAGCACAAACCCACGTACACCCCTCATGTCGAGAATGGAGACTTTGTCATTGTTCTCAATGCTGATCAGGTGCGTGTGGACGGGTAAAAAAGCGGACCAGATCGAATATGATCGATATGTCCGTTATCCGGGTGGTCGTAAAACATTTTCTTATCGTCGAATGAATGAGCTTCACCCTGAACGTGTCCTTCAATTAGCTGTCAAACGGATGCTCCCGAAAAACAAACTCGGGCGGAACATGCTTTTGAAGTTAAAAATTTATGCCGGTGACCAGCATCCTCATGCCGCCCAGCAACCCAAAACCCTTTCCTGGAATTGATCCTGAGGACTCAAGTTTAAGAGATCACCGATGACCGACTCTGCAAACGCAACGCTCGAATCACCTACAACTCCCAAAGAGAAAAAGAGTTATGTCTGGGGTACTGGTCGTCGTAAGACGGCTGTGGCTCGGGTTCGTATCGCCCCTGGAACGGGCAAGATCAGTATTAATGACCGTGAGTTGAACGATTTCCTGACCAACGAACGGGATCGCAAATCGATTTTTGGTCCTTTAGAAGTGACCAATACGGGTGGAAAGCTCGATATTTTTGCCACGTGTACCGGTGGCGGGTTGGCCGGTCAGGCAGGCGCGATCGTTTTAGGGCTTGCACGAGCTATTGCAAAGTACGATCCCAATACAGAAAACACTCTCCGCAATGCGGGGTTCCTCACCCGTGATAGCCGTATGAAGGAACGCAAAAAGTACGGCCAGCGCGGTGCACGACGTCGATTCCAGTTTTCCAAACGCTGAACCGACGTCCGGTTGCCCGATTGTCACGGTTGTTGTCCTCAAAACTTTCTTTCCCGGTCGATTTTTTTCGACCGGGTTTTATTTTTGACTTTTTCGGAACAAAGCCTCCTCCAATAAATAAAAAAAAAGCGCAGCCGACTGCTGCGCTTGTGAATGGTCCGATTAATGGTGACAGACTTATCTCAGAGATAAATCATGTCATTTACCTTTGTTAAATCGGTCCTCGGCTACCTGCCAGTTCAGCACGTTCCAAAAGGCACTGATGTAATCCGGACGCTTGTTCTGATACTTCAAATAATAGGCATGTTCCCATACGTCCAAACCAACGATCGGGATTTTTCCTTCCATGTACGGGCTGTCCTGATTGGCGGTTGAATAGACTTCCAATTTGTCTCCGGATTTAACCAACCAAGCCCATCCCGAACCAAACCGCGTGGTGGCAGCGGTGGTGAACAGCTCCTTAAACTTGTCAAAACTTCCGAATGTCGCATCGATGGCTTTAGCCAGATTTCCGACGGGTTGTTTGGGACCGCCGGGGGTCAGCAAATCCCAAAAAAATTTCATGGTTGATGGCGCCCCCCACCGTTATTACGAACAGCGGTTTTGATCGCGTCGGGAACAGCCGCCAGGTTGTTTGCTAAAACTTCCTGCAGCGGTTTGCCGTCCAGCTGCGGGGCAGACTCCAGTGCTTTGTTATAATTCGTAACATAGGTGTTATAGTGACGCCCGTGATGGATCTCCATGGTCTGTTTGTCAATATGGGGTTCCAAAGCATCATAAGAATACTTGAGGGGTTGGACGACGTGTGGCATATCAGTTTCCTTTCTTCCTGTTGAACGGTAGTCGGCTCGAGCGGGATCGTCAATGCTGTGCCGGGCAATAAAATCGTTATAGTAATCAATATGTGGCAGGAATATAAAAAACGGTTTTGGGCCAGTCAGCTTTTAATCGTATTGGCAGTCATAGTGACTTGGCAGTTTGCCCAGTTTCCGTGGCAGCAGATCGTGATGATTATCATAGCGATGGAAATCGGCGCCCTGCTCGGGGCGGCAATGGGCGCCAAACTGAAACGAGACGTTCAAAAATCCAAAGAAGACCTCCCTCTGAAACCCGATTAAAGGACTTTGGTGGCTTGAGTTGGTGACCCGCCGTGTCGTTTATGTTTCTTATGATGCCAAACTAAATAAGCCATAAAAAAACAAGCAATGACGATCCCGCCTATCACAAACCAATGTTTAAACTCTTCAATGACCTGATCGTTAATGTTTTTTCCCTACCCAGTGCCCCAGAAACATAAAAATTCCCCCACTGACGATCGCTGCCAAACCGTCGGCCAGCAAGAACTTGATGAAGCTGTATCGGATCGTTCCAGCCGTGATGACCATGGCCCCACGAACCCCTGCGAATAAACGCCCTACCGCAACGACCCCGACGCCGTACTTTTCAAACCATCCCTGCACCCGACCGATCCGTGAAAGTGTCACATGTTTACCGATCAGCGGGACCCGCGTAATCTTCATTCCATAACGCCTAGCCAAACAGTAAAGACAAATATCGCCCCCTATGATTCCCAACCAGTTAAGCCCGCCCACGATCAGCCATTTTTCCCATAAATTGTCTCCCTGGACTAGAAACGCCCCGGTCAGAATCAATGGAATATCTTCCGGCAAAGGCAACCCCAACCCGCAGGCAAACAATAAGGCGAACGAGACAAAGGCGCTGGTC
This sequence comes from Phycisphaerae bacterium, assembly GCA_026004655.1. Taxonomy (GTDB): domain Bacteria; phylum Planctomycetota; class Phycisphaerae; order Tepidisphaerales; family Tepidisphaeraceae; genus BPJO01. The sequence goes on along the minus strand of BPJO01000019.1, from coordinate 12,927 downwards.
CACCATGTTTCCGGGGTGATCCAGCTACGAATAGTATCGATACTTAACAATGCCAACATATTCAAACAATCGATTGTAGCGCTTTCAGGATGGAATAAAACAATAAAACAATCGATATCATTCACCCACCTGGTGCCCTCCGAATGTTAAACTCCGGGTATGGAGAAAAGACGAACTGCTTTGATCACCGGAGGGGCCAAACGTGTCGGCAGAGCAATTGCCTCACGGCTGGCTCGGGCTGGGTTTGACATCCTGATCACCTATCGTTCCAGCGGTGCTGAAGCCGGTTCGCTGGCTGCCGAATTAATCGCTGACGGGGCCTACTGTCACACTCTGATGGTCGATCTGGAAAAACCTCAGGCGGTAACGCAAATCGTGGATTGGACCTCCTCGATCTGTTCTCAACTCGACGTGCTTGTCAACAACGCCTCGATTTATTTGCCCGACAAGGCTGACGAACGAAACACCCTTCTTCGCAGACATCATCGCGTCAATCTCGAAGTGCCTCTGGAATTGGTCTACGGACTATCATCCCTGCTCCGGGCTGCCCGAGGACATGTCATCAATATGACCGATCTGTTGGCGATCCGCCCCATGCCTAGCTATTCGATCTACTCAACCAGCAAAGCGGCCTTGCTCAATGCGACATTTTCCCTTGCCCGCGAACTAGCGCCGGAAGTCACCGTGAACGCAATTAGTCCGGGCGTGATTGACTGGCCGGATGATCTGCCCTTAGAGCAACGGGAAGAATACTTGCTGAAAGTCCCCCTTCGTCGAGCGGGAACCCCTCAAGACGCCGCCAACCTTGTGCACTTTCTCGTCACCGAAGGCACCTACATCACAGGACAAAACATTCTGCTGGACGGCGGACGATCGTTGATCTAACAACCCTCACCACTCCAATTTAGCCCACCACTGAGTCAAAAATCCCCAATCGTCTAAGGGTTTCTGTAACCACCAGAACCGACTGATCATCAACCCGGCCAGGGTTCCTGTCAGTGAAATTAATATCGCCGCCAAAAGGAGGATTCTTCGGTCGGTTCGCACCATAATGAGACGTCCCAACGCTACCAGACCGATCAGTACGCACGGGATACCAAATGACAGTAACCCCAGAAGCGCCGACACGACCGACAGCGCGACAATGGCCTGTCCCCACTCGACCGCTGGCGCCGGCGAAGTCATCATGGCGGTTTCACTCGACGGATCGACCATCAAAGAACTCGTCCCTGACGGTAACGCAGGACGCTCGACCTTCGGCGCCAGAGCATTAACCTGGCTGCACCCATAAGCCGAGCACCCCCGATTCTCTCTCCAACAGTCCAAGTGAAAATCCAACCCACACGCCGGACATTGGTGCGTTTTCTCTCCCCGTTCGATCGGCCACTGACACACCGCGCACACGGTCGGTTGTTTGGTTGAAGATTCGACGACCGCAACGCCCGTAACCGTTCCGGCATGAAGCTCGTCGGTCGAACAGGATTGTTCGGGAACTTCGATCGATTTGTTGCACCCTCCGCACGTCACCGCCATCCCGGCAGTGTCCGATGCCGACCATAACCGCTGACCACATTCACACTTGAAAATAATCCCCCGGTCCCGGTTGCTGATCGATCGAGGGAGTTTTGGAGGCATCTGCCTGAAAAACCACGCCCGGACGTGCCCGATCCGAAGCCGGTCACCGTCCTGAAGCAGCTCGCTTTGCTGGACAGACTTACCATTGACCCGGATTCCGTTGCGACTGTTGAAATCGATCAGCACATAGACCCCGTCTGAGGTCTTTTCAATTAGACCGTGGTGTCGGGATACTGTCGGGTGTGCGATCACAATGTCGTTCTTGGGATCCCGACCCAGGGTGGTTTGGCCGTTCAGCTCGAACGTCCGTACTTCGCCCAGATCAATAAACAGGATGCCCATTCTCCGGCTCCTTAACTATTGTTCACGCCATCTGGAATAGTTCTGCATCGCCATGTTAAGGGTGTTTTCGTACATCTGCGGGTTTTTGCTCACGACCGAATCCCGTCTCAGCTGAGCTTCCATTTCCGACCGCATCTTGGCGAACTGCTCGGCACGAAGGGTTTCTGTGATCTTTTTCTGAACGGCTTCTTCGGAAAAATCCATGGTCCGTCCGAACGTCTTGTCCAGGACCTTGGCAAAATAATAATCCCCGGAATCCTTGACCACGGGAGTAATCTGCCCGACGGGGGTGGCCCAGATCGCTTTTTCGACCTCTTCCAACTTCCATGCCCCCCGATCCATCGGGGGCATCAGCCCCTTGTTTCTTCGCAGAACTTCGTCCTTGTTGTATTCGGCCAGTTTTTCAAAATCTTCGCCTTTCAAGGCCCGAGCGTGCAAGTCCTCAATCTGACGTCGGGCTTCGGTCTCATCCCCCACTTCTGCGGGAGAGACCTTGATCAGACGAAAGGTCGCGTTATCACGAACGGTAAACAACCTCTGTTTGTTTTCCTCATAAAACCGTCGCATCGCAGCCGCACTGATTTCTACTCTCGGAAAAAGTTTTTTTGTGTAATACACACGCACGAGATTGATCCGATACTGCTCCTTCTGGGCCTGATCGAACGGACGCCCCTGATCGCGAAACGCTGCCCGGACATTCTCGATCGAACCACCAAACTGTGTGATCATGTTAGAACGCCATATCTCTGTCAGACGGTTAGCCATCTGTTTGTCTTCCGCGGACGTGTTTCGATCAGCCGCGGCAAACTCGACCTCTGCACGGATCAATTCATCGACCTGACGGTTAATCTCCTGGGCTGCTGCTAACCTGAACTGGGCTTGGTCCAGATCCTTGGCCCGTCCGGCCAGAACGGGGGCTATCTGTCGTAGGACGGTGTCGGCATAGATCGGCTGTCCGTTGACCTCGGCAATGACTCCTCCGAGATTAATGAACTGTCCAGGCGCGAACGCAGGGGCAACAGAACGACTCGTTGTATCGGTAGTGGGTGTTGGTGTTAAGGGCTGGACCTGTGCCGACACCGTTCGGAACGCTTCCCCGGCCTGTTGTTTTTCCAGGCTTTCTGAACGGGGCATCGGCTGGGAAGGTTCGGGTGGACGTCCCGGAGGCAAAGCCCCCCCGCGATCCGTCGGACGAGAAAATTGTCCTGCGTCCAGCGGTTGAGGGGGGGGGGTCACTCGAACAACCGCTCAGCAGACCAACCCATGAACCGATCATGACCAACAACGCAATATGACGTGGCATAGTCCGAAAGTGTATCGTCAAACGTACTCGGATGCGAAGTCTTTGACCTGTTATACCCGGAAAATCGCCCCCATTTTTCGACCCAGGATCAGGCTCGCGCCCAGAATCGTCGTGGCCAGGAACACCATCGCCCAGACTCCCAATGCACTAGCCAAGTATTTACCCGTTCCGATCATCTGGAAAAGTTCGTAAATGGTCTTGGTAATCGGGAAATAATCCGCTCGTTGGGCCAGCATCAATGAATCACTGACTTCCAACATGCTGAAGGCGAACGCCAGCATCGCACCAGCAATCAGATTCGCCAGTATCAGGGGCAATGTGATCCGTCGGACCGTTGTCAGACCGCTGGCGCCGAGATTGGCACTAGCTTCTTCTAAGGTCACACTCGTTTGCTGCAATCCTGCCACCGCACTTCGAACCATATAAGGCAATCGTCGCACGGCATAGGCGACGACCAAGAAAAGTGTCGGATTCGTTCGTACGTCAAATAGCGATTTTAACCACTCATTTTCCTTCACCGCAGGCAGGTTTGCCGCCCAGGTACTGATCGATAAATAACCGAACGCCATCACGATCCCCGGGACCGCAAGTGGCAGCATCGCCATAGCGTCAAGCATCCCTCGAAGGGGCACGCGCGACCGAACAACCACGAACGCTACCGAAACCCCGATCAGCAAGTTCAAGAAAACAGACAAACTCGCAAATAACAGACTGTTCCCGATCGAGCTGACGGTCATATCGTGACCCAGAGCCTCAGAGTAATGGTGAAAAGTCAGCTCCGTCGGGATGACCGTCTGATACCAGCTCCCAGCAGGGCTAAAGGATGTTAGAACCACACCCAGATGAGGTAGCAAAGCCACAAAACAGATCGCGGCAAACACTAAGGGAATCCCCCAAGCCCGCCAACCCTCTGCCCTCACCACGGACGACGCCGTCGCCGCTTTGGATTGCATCGCATAACTGTTGCGACCGAAAATAAGCTTCCCTACTGCGTACAGTAAAACGCTCGCAACCAGCATCACGAAAACCAGCGCGTAGGGAAACGGATCTTTCCCAATGTCTTTCAGTGCATCAAATACCTGAACCGGGGTGCAACGGTTGTATTGCATGATCAGAGGTGTGCCTAGTTCGGTAAAAGCCCAGATAAAAACAATCGTTCCTCCGGCAAACAATCCGGGCATGATCAACGGGAGCGTGATCCGTCGAAACTTCGTCAATCCCGTACAACCGAGATTTTCGGCCGCCTGTTCCATGGCTGGATCGATATTGGCCAAGGCCGCTGCCACGTTCAGGTACAGGATCGGATACAAACCCAACGCCTGAAGTACTATCACGCCCAGATACTGACCCGATCCGATCCAGTCGACTGACAACCCCAAAAGCGAATTGACCGCCCCATATTGCCCAAACATCTGGGTAAAACCGATCGCACCAACAAACGGAGGCAGGATCATCGGGACCAGCAAAACGGCCTGGAAAAGACTTTTTCCCGCAAAGTCATACCGGTTGGCCAACCACGCCAGAGGCACCCCGATCAGACACACCAGTATCGTCGTCCCGATGGCAATTTTTACGCTGTTGATCAACCCCTCGACGTAAATCGGGTTTTCAAAAACACCGATCATATACTTCAACGTCAGGTGACCCTCAGCGTCAAAAAATCCCTGTTTGACGATCTGTCCAATAGGCCACAAAAAGGTGACCGAGAACAACCCCGTCAGAACAACCCACAAGATCCATGCGGTCGTGTTTTTCATGTCGTTTTCGCAGGAAAACTCCCGCGACCCTGCTCATACCTGTGGCTCGATGTTAATATTTCCTATACCCCTCTCGGAAAGCTCGGACCCATTCACGCATGTACTCGATTTTTTCGTACTGTTTGGGAATGTCCGGCGCGGTTCGCCAGTTTAAAGGCACTTCTTTCAGACCCTCTTTTCCGTTCAACTGAACCGTGGGTAAAAAACCGAACGACTCTCCGTTGGACGAATACCGCTGATGGAACCGTTGCCACGCAGACTTTAGTTCTTCTGCACTGTCGAGGCACATGGCACGAACGATATCACGCAGGACCGAAAAATGTTCTCCAGTCCAACGACGATAATAAACAAACTGTTGCGAAACCTGGTATGGATCGATCCGCGGGTCGTCCAGCGGATCGGCCGAATGAGACAGGTGTTCGAGGTGCCGGGTCTGGAGTGACGGTTGAGTCGAAGGATAAAAACTTCGACGGATGGGCAGTCGTCGAAGTGCGTATTTTTCCGGTCCGATCAGTTCCCCTTGTTGATTTCGGGTCCCCGGTTTATAGCACCAGAGTTGTTGACCTTCTTCGCTGAGCACGAACTCGATGAAACGAATCGCCACCTGGCGGGTTTCGGCCTGTTTATCCTTTGGCGCGTGCCCTCCGGCCCCTCGCAGTAATGAGATCGGATCACACGAAACACTCGTGCCCCCTACCGGCGTGACAAACTTCATCCGCTCTGTTCCGTCAGAGCCACGTGACACCTCTGCCTGATAACGCCCGTAAAAATCAATCGCCATTCCCACCGCAGCATCTCCCATGCTGACATCGATCGGAACCTTGCTGGCAGAATCCGTGAAATACCGCGCGTTGGCCCCGATCTGCTGAATCAGGTACAAACCTTTTTCGAACCCGACTTCAATGGCTTTTTGATAATCAACTAAGTCAGCAGGGACATCCCCCCTGCGGTAGGATTTGCCTTGGTCTTTGATGTAGGCATCGATCCGTTTTTCATTGGCTGCGATCTGCTCATCGGTATATCCTGCCTGTTTCACCGATTCGTGAATTTGCTGATGGACTAACATTTCAAATGCTTTGGCAATCGAGCCGCTTTTGGTCGGATCTGCCAATCCTACCTGACGAAAGTAACGAAAATCGGCCAGATCCTTCCATTGTATCGGGGGGGTGGAAATACCCAGATCCTTCAGACGATCGATGTTGTATATGATCCCGAAGGTGCTGACGACATTTCCCATCATTGATACAGTACGCCAGACCTCTCCGGAGACTTTTTCCGGGATCATCACCACACCATCCTCTTGAAACAGTGTATCAGGCAAAAGATCCTGCACCGGAACGGTGAATCCAGCCCGAAAAGCGGACGAGTGGTCGAACTCCCCACCCCCAAAAAACAGATCGATCCCGCAGGTGATCTGGTCCGGCAGATCGGTTTTGCGGTAAGCTTGATGCACTTCTGCCACTTCGGGGGTCGTCGGAGTGGGACGAGTCAACTCTTCGGTGGCCTGACTAGGCCAGGTTTTTCCCTGGTTACGCCACCACGCGCGTGCGCTGTCGGTGTATTGACCGGTGAGATATCGGCTGATTTCACTGGTTCCCCCGATGTTACGCCAATCAATTTTGACAGGTGTGCCGTATTTTTTTTGATGCCACCGGGAAAAGGCTTGGGCAAACTCGTAACGGATCGCTTCGTTATGAGGGGTGACAATCACAATGACCGGGTCACCCGGTTTCCAATCCCCCTGCGGTGGTGGCTGACGGAACACAAACGGAAGTGCCACGATGAGCAACAGGAGAACAAGGATCGAGACGGTTTTATACATGTCGGCCTCAATCGATCAGTTTTTCAAGACCACCACATCCTCAGGATCGATCCGGATAGTGGTTTGTTCGACCGCTCCGTCCCGGGCGACACGTTTGGGGTTTAGTTCAAAGGCCTTAAGCTCCAACGACGGTCCGGTCCCGAGGCTCACCACGTGCTGGGCCATTTCCCCAAGATAAATCGTGTCATGGACTGAAGCGGCAAACGCATTCAAAGATGAATGGCTGGGAGCAGGTCCGAAACGAATGGTCTCTGGACGCACGGACACCACGACCCGATCCCCCGATTGAATCGGTTCCGGGCAATACCCTGCTAGGATATTACCGACCGACGTTTGAACTTCGATCAGAGAATCTTTCATCCCCCGGACGATCCCATCGATAAAATTGGTTTCACCCATGAAATGAGCAACAAATCGATTCCGGGGTTTGAGGTAAAGTTCCTGCGGGCGACCGATCTGCTCGATTTTTCCGAAGTTCAGGACCGCCATCCGGTCTGCGATGCTCAAAGCCTCTTTTTGATCGTGGGTCACATAAATGGCTGTCAAACCACTAGCACGACAGATCCGGCGGATCTCGGTGCGCATTTCTAATCGGAGCTTGGCATCGAGATTCGATAGAGGTTCGTCTAGGAGCAAACAATCGGGTTTAACCACCAGAGCCCGCGCCAAAGCCACCCGTTGTTGCTGACCGCCTGACATTTCATTTGGTTTTTTGTGGGCGAACGGACCGAGTTGGACAAGTTGAATGACCTGCTCGACACGACGGTCCGCTTCCGTTCGGTCGATCTTGCGGATCTCCAACCCGAATCGGATATTCTGTCGGGCATCCATATGAGGCCACAACGCATAACTCTGAAAACACATCACCGCGTTGCGGTGCTCGGTCCCGATCGACGTCACATCCCGATCCCCGAAATAAATCCGACCCGACGTCGGCTGGTGAAGACCCGCTATTAATCGTAGAAGGGTCGATTTCCCACAACCGCTGGGACCTAACAGAAAAAACACTTCTCCGGCTTGGATAGTCAGGGAAACATCATCCAAGGCTATTTGTGATCCGAACTTTTTTGTAACGTGCTCAAGCCGAACGGGAATCATGGGGTGAAAGTGTATCGTCAGAGCACCCAAATCTCATGCCCCCTCTCTCTCGATTTAACCAATCATCAACAAATTCTTACCTGAAGAATAAATTCGTTTTCACGCAACTTTTAGTCCCGACTAGCGCACAGCCGGCATCATATCCCTCACTACATGGAGGTTTCGTCTATGAAAGCCCAATCGACTCCACAGAATTATCAGGATCGATTCAAATCGGTCGATGTGTTGTCTCTGCTGGATCCGAATTGGTTGGAAAAAACCCGAGCTGCTGAATTGGTTCATTTGGTAAGACAGCAAGAAACGTCGGAGCTTGAGCAATTCCGTTCTCGCTCGGATAACCAATCTCACCGTTCTTTCGTCGTTCAAATATCCGAGCCGGACGTGTAGTTCGGTGAGGAAGGGTCGGCTAGGGAGAACGGGGCACACCTAAAAAGTTGAATCGGGAGTCAGACCAAAGATTGGCCGACCACTCTGACGGTAAGAACCCGCCATACAACGTAAAATATTGAAATATAAATACTTACGCCATTCCAAGGATTGCCCTCCCTTTTCCTCCCACCTGATGATGCCAACTCCGCCAGCAGAGCACCGGGCAATTTTTTCACGATGATTCACAGAATCCTGTCAGAGGACTTGTCAACCTGAAAATAGGAATTAGAATGTTCGATTCCCTTAAACTGAGACAGGTGTGTTATGAAAGTGCGTTCGAGCGTCAAGAGAATCTGTGAACACTGCAAGGTCGTTCGTCGGAAGAACGTCGTGCGGGTAATTTGTACGAATCCGAAACACAAACAAAAGCAAGGTTAATGCTTTCGCCACGAGGATTATAACTGGAGCAAGCGCATCATGCCCCGTATTGCTGGTATCGATATTCCTAACGAGAAAAAGATCAAGATTTCGTTGCGTTACTTGTACGGCATCGGTCCGACCAACGCGATGGAAATCCTCAAAGAAGCCGGTATTGATCCGGAAAAGCGTGCCAAGGATTTGACCGAAGAGGAATTGTCAAAAATCGTCACGATCATCGATCGCAGCTACCTGGTTGAAGGGGCCCTTCGTCGGATTCAGCAACAAAATATCGCCCGTCTGAAGGAGATTCAGAGCTATCGAGGAAACCGTCATCGTCGTTCCCTCCCGGTGCGAGGTCAACGGACCCGTTCCAATGCCCGTACACGCAAAGGACCACGAAAAACCGTTGCGGGCAAGAAGGGCGTGAAAGAGCTTGGCAAGTAATAAAACGTAAGTCGTTATTTAGTCAATCTTTACAAATCAGTTCGGTCTGTTTTGATCAGACAGGGTTATAGCGGGTAGAACCTTTGGTTTGTGGATCCGCAAGTGAGGATAAATGGCCACAGAAGCAAAATCAGGCGCAAAATCGGGTAAATCAAAGAAAGTTCGTAAAGGTGTGACCAAGGGGATTGCCTTTATCAAGGCGACCTTCAACAACACGATCGTTACCATTACGGATACGAACGGTGAGACGATTTCATGGGCCTCGGCCGGGTGTGTCGGTTTTAAGGGTGCAAGAAAGAGCACCCCCTTTGCTGCGGGTCGGGCTGCGGATAAAGCCGCCACCGAAGCACGCAAAGCCGGACTTCAAGAAGTCGAAGTTCGGGTCAAAGGTCCGGGTGCCGGGCGTGAACAGGCGATTCTCAACCTGCAACACGCGGGGTTGCGGGTCAACTCGATTGAGGATGTTACCCCACTGCCCCACAACGGTTGCCGACCTCCCAAAAAGCGTCGTGTCTGATGTCGTTGGGTCCGTTCGTCTGAAAAAATGTGACCTGATCCAATTTAAGTTAAACAAGAACTTCATGAATTAAATCAGCCTGGTTCGACGAGGCGGGAGTACAGATGGCCTCCAACGGTGGAGGCGGGAACTTCCCGCAATTCGATCCCGGCCAATCAAGGAGATCTGATATGCGTATTCGCTGGCGTGGTCTTGAGCTGCCCACACGGGTGGTTCGTGATTCCCAAGTTTCGACGGATACTTATGGGAAGTTTACCGTGGAACCTTTCGAACGAGGATTCGGGACAACCGTGGGCAACAGCCTCCGACGGATCCTGCTGAGCTCTCTCGAAGGTGCTGCGGTCACCCATGTCCGTATCAAAGGCGCGGATCATGAGTTCACCAGTCTCAAAGGGGTTTTGGAAGACGTCTGTGATATTATCTTGAATATCAAAGGAATGGTTGTTCGATCCGAATCGGATGAACCTAAAACCATCAAGATCAGCGCTTCCAAAGCCGGTCCGGTCACCGCCGGAATGGCCGAGGGAGATCCCTCCATCACCGTCATCAACAAGGATCACGTCCTTGCGACACTCACCGAAGACGTTCCGTTCGAAATCGAACTGACCGTCGGCAAGGGACGTGGATATCGTACCGCACAGGAAAATCAGATCGATACAGACGGACCTCAGGATTTGGGGGTCATCGCGATCGACTCGATCTTCTCCCCTGTCGTGCGTGTTCGTTACTCTCACGAAGATGCCCGTGTCGGACATCGTACAGACTATGACCGATTGATCCTGGAAATCTGGACCAACGGTACGATCTCGGCTGAGATGGCTTTGGTTGAAGCAGCCAAGATCTTACGCAAACATCTGAATCCGTTTGTCCAGTACTTTGAACTGGGAACCGAGTTGGTATCCGATGACGCCATGGAAACGCTCCGCGAAACCGCCAAACCCGTTATCGACCCGGACTTGGAGCACAAGCTGAATATGACCATTCAGGAGTTGGACCTGTCCGTTCGTGCCAACAACTGTTTGGAGTCGGCCAGGATTCAAATGGTTCGCGATCTGGTTCAGAAAACCGACGCCGATCTCCTGAAAGTACGTTCATTCGGCAAAACCAGTCTGCGGGAAGTTAAACGACGACTCGCCGATCTGGGATTGAGCCTCGGCATGGATCTGGACGCTTTGGCCGCTGGTCAAACTCCGAACATGCAAGCCTATTCCAGTGATTCATCGGAACACAACAAATCAAGTTCGAATTAATTCATCAGCATTGGGAGTTTGTCATGAGTAGACATTTAATGCGCGGGCGACAACTCAGCCGGGATACCGAACACCGTTTGGCGCTTCGGCGGAATCTGGTTCAATCCCTTTTTGAGCACGGGAAAGTGAAAACCACCCTTCCCAAAGCTAAAGAAGTGCAAGGATTTGCCGAAAAACTCATCACCCTCGCCCGAACCGGAACGCTAAACGCCCGGCGTCGTGTGATCGCCGCTTTGAATGACCGCCGTCTGACGGACGAAGAGCAGGAGTTTATCCTCAACGAAAAGGGCAATCCCCGTACGGTTGTTCAACGACTTTTTGATGAGGTGGCTCCTCGATATAAGGGACGTCCGGGCGGATACACCCGTATCATCAAGTTGCCTCAATGGCGTATTGGCGATGCCGGTGACCTGGTACAACTCGAGTTGATTACGGATGAGCAAAAGACCCCTACCGGTACGATCCGCCGGTCAACAGGGCATCGACGCAAACGACAGGAAAAACGCCAACAGTTTGCTTCAAAAGTCCTTAAAAAAGCCGAATCGAGTGAAGCCAAAACTCAGGCTTCCCCAGAACAAGCTCAGGCTGAATAAGTTTCTCTTCTCAACAAACTCCCCGGGATGACGAGAACCTTCTCGTCATCTTTTTTTTTCCAAGGTCTGATGTTCGGATCCACCATCGTTTTCTCGAAACAACGCTCGTAGAGATTCTCCCGTGTAAAGTGGTCTTTGAAAGACACGTTCTAGTGTCAGCCCCCTTCTTAAGCTCCTGTTTCTAAGCTTCATTCGATGATCATTCGTGTCTTTGGTTTAGTTTCATCAAAAAGGGCTTTTTCGTTTATGATAAGGGTTCATGAGGACCCTTCATGACATGGTAGTTGTCATTACCGGTGCTAGTGCTGGGATCGGGGCTGCGCTTGCAAGATCATTGTATGAGCAGAAGGCTCATCTGGTTTTGGCCGCTCGACGACTTGATCGATTGGAAGCATTGAACCGTGAACTTGGAGGACAACACCTTGTGGTACGGGCCGATGTCTCTGAACCTAACGATTGTCAGAATATCGTTCAGCAGACAATCCGCCGGTTCGGTCGAATAGACACTCTGGTCGCCAACGCCGGTTATGGGATCTATGATCCGGTAGTTCAGACAACACCTCAACAGACGCGAGAGATTTTTGCAACGAACGTGTTCGGAACTACCGATTTGGTTTATGCCGCAGCCCCTTTCATGTTCCGTCAGGATCAACGTGACGGCTGGCGTGGACAGATCATGATCGTTTCATCCGTGTGTGGAAGACGCGGTGTGCCTTTCTTAGGCATGTATTCGGGGACCAAATCCGCCCAACTGGCCATCGCTGAGGCAATGCGGGTCGAACTAGAACCTCACAAAATCGCAGTGACAACGATTCACCCGATTATGACAAAAACGGACTTCGGACGAACCGCTGAAACCCGTAGCCGGATCGTCCTCCCTCAAGAGGACCGATCTCGGATGACGCAATCGGTCGAGCATGTCGCTCGACGGATGATCGAGGCAATTCGACGTCCTCGTCCTGAAGTTTGGCCTAGTCAAGCCGCACGAATTGTAGTAGGTTTTGGAACCCTCATGCCCGGTCTGGTAGACCGAGTACTGTCACGGTATCGCGATCGAGTCCGAGAAAAAAATCCTTCCGTCCCGTTGTAAGCTCTCTTCGGATCAGTCGTCCTTACTTTTAATGTTTCCGATATCCGAAATCACTCGCCATGGATGAAATGATTTCTTTTTGTGCGACATAACGTCGCAGTCTCGGACCATTTTTCAGTAAAACCCTGTTTATTACCAATTTCACAGGAATCTCTTTGAGATATGAAATCGGCCTGAGGCGGATCCATTGTATAATAGGATTAAATTGTCCGATGATTAGACGGGATCAATGTATGACGAGGTTTATGGTACGACGCTCGGGATTAAAACTCTGGTTCGGCATCCTTGCAGCTGGAGGAACGATATCCAGCTTGGTCGGTTTCTGCATTTTACTGATCAATATTCCT
>BPJO01000018.1 GCA_026004655.1 Phycisphaerae bacterium | reverse complement strand
TTAAACGAATCAAAATACTCCTTTATCGGAAACACCATGCAGTACAATCCGATCCCTGCCAGCAAAATTGTCGGAAAATGAAACCCCGATCCGATTCGAGCCGGATACCTCAACACGTTTCCGAAATTCCACCATTCGTTAAAGTTGAACCGACGACGCACAACCTCGTAAAACCCTGCAACCAGAATCACCATCGGGTACGACAAAATAGCGATCAGTTTCCACCAACCCGACCAGTACTGACGTGGCGCTGTGTCAGTACGATCAGACCATTGACCAGCAGGATAAAGCTTCCTAACGCGTGATACCCCATCATGGCTACCCCGGTGATCACCCAGCACAACCATGCGGTCCACGTCCGTGTACGGATCCACCACAGAACACATCCCCCATTCAAGGTACACAAAAGCCAAAAAGGCATAGTACATTTTGGCATCACGGGAATAAACCAACAGGTACGCACTGACGCAGGTCAACCGGATGCGGTCAGGGATATCTTCGGAGCCGAACATCTGACGGGACAGAAAAATAGATCGCTGGGACCATCAGTACCCCCGATACCGCGGGAACCAGACGTAGAAAAAAAGGGTTCATGAGGATTCCGTCCGGGATCAGCCTCGTTGTCGGAAGGAGTGTCCGTTTTTGGGTCGAAGGGTCGATCGATACTTCTGCCCAGAGAGGAAATCCTTGTGCCATCCACCACAGGGTTTGGTAATGCAGGGGTGTAAAGGATCCGTCCGCCAGTTGATCGACCAGTTCCTGATACGAACCGATGACCCGACCCGCCGTGGCGGCTTCGTCTCCCCAGATGGCAGGTCGGTCCAACGCCGTGAAACGCAAACCGGCTGCGAAAACGGTTAACAGTAAAAGCACCACACCCGCTTGCCGGGCATAGCCGGAACGTCGGGGTTCAGCAAATCGTCTGGAGGACTGATCGGATATCGGATGATTTCATCACAAGCAGTAAATACAATCCTTAACGCATTTTATTGAAAACCGAAGGCAAAACCCCACCAAAACACGGGTCGATGGGACGACCAAGACCAATGCCCCTATGATCAGCCGAATGAACTGGAGACGAGTGTCGGATTTTATCAAACACCGGGATTGGCCTTTACACCTCGCCGACCGATGGGGAAGGGACGAGGAAGGCTGAGAGTGGACGACTGGTACACGCACGTCAACCGGCTCCGGTTTGTCCCGATTTGTCGGGATGGGATCAGTATCGTTTGGCTGTCCTGTGGATCGGGCATGCAACCGTCCTTCTACGAATCGGAGGAATGACAATCCTGACGGATCCGGTCTTTTCGACGCGGATCGGATTGGGTCTAGGATTGATTACCGTAGGACCTCAACGGTTGTATCGTCCTGCAGTCCGATTAACGCAATTACCCCCTTTAGATGCGGATTTTAATTTCTCACGCGCATTTTGATCACCTTGACCGTCCGAGTTTGGTCGCGATTGAGCAAACGAGTCCCCGTCATTGCTGCCAGGGGATTGCGAGACCTGATCCAGGACTTAGGTTTTCAGAAGATTGTGGAGTTGGATTGGGAAGCATCCTGGAAACTGGGAAACGTTTGTCTGACAGCAATTCCGGTGCAGCACTGGGGGGCCCGAACATTTCTGGATCGACACCGGGGTTTCTGCGGTTTTTTGATCGAGTCTTCTAAAGATCGGTTGGTTTTCGGCGCAGACACTGCGTATCAGACATATTGGGAAGTTACCTGGCACCGGTCGACCTGGCGATGGTTGGGATCGGTGCGTACGACCCTTACGTAGCTGCCCATGCCACGCCCGAACAGGCTTGGGAGATGGCCAGGGTACCATTTGCAGGCGAGATACGTGATTCCGATTCATCACAGTACGTTTCGATTGAGTCAAGAACCGGTTGATGAACCGATGCGTCGATTGCTTCAAGAGGCCGGGGAAGAATCATCTCGTGTTGTCATTCGTCGGATCGGTGACATGTTCGTGACCCGGATCCGTCTGATCAGGACCGGATGACAGACAGGCTGCGACTTTTTCGCATGGGTACTTCGCCGATCAGGTCGTAGGGCTTTGTAATCGGTGATCTTCACCTGAATGATTTCCCCACAAGCCAGTTTCTGGCGTGATGAGACGAAAACGACGCTATCAATGTCGGGGGCCTGCTGGGGAGTACGGGCGACATAAACGTTTTTTTCTCCCGGCGAGATTTGTTCGATCATCGCGTCGACGGTCTGACCGATGCGGGACTCGTTTCGTGCAAAAACCACTTCCTGCTGGGCAAGCATGAGCTCTTCGACCCGTTGCTGTTTGACCTTGTCGGGCAATTGCTGCTCCATTCTGCCCATCGGGGTGCCGGGTTCGGGAGAGAAGGGGGAAAACGCCCATATGTTCGAACCCGAAATCACGCACAAATCGGACCAGTTCTTCGTGTTCCTGATCGGTTTCGGTCGGAGAACCTGCGATGAATGTGGTGCGGATCGCGATTCCGGGGACCCATTTTCGAAGTTTTTCCAGGAGTGTCTCGATCTGATGCCGTGTCACACGACGTTTCATGAGATTCAGTAGTCGGTCATTGATATGCTGAAGGGGCATGTCGATGTATTTGACTACCCGATCGCTGTCAGCGATGGTTTTGATCATGTCGTCCGTAAAACAGGACGGATAAGCATACATCAGTCGGATCCAAGAAACGTCTCTGGGCGATTTTCTGTCAAGAGTTCTCAAAAGCCCTGACAAACCTTCCGTGTACCCGATATCGGTTCCGTAACTAGTCGTATCCTGTCCGATCAGGTTGATTTCGACCGCCCCGTCCGAGGCCAGCTCGACGGCTTCGGCCAGGATCTGGTCAACCGGTTTGGACCGCAATCGGTCCTCGAATTCCGGGGATCGTGCAAAATGCACACCCCTGATTACAACCCTCGCTCATACGTAGATAGGCATAATGGCGAGGCGTCAGACGTAGTCTGGCCCGGTCGTCCTCAAAAACGGCCAGTCGCTGACGACGCGAAGACGTTGCGGATGTCGTCGAAGAAGCTTCGGAAGGGACTTGATTCTCTCGAACCAGACGTTCCGAAAGGTCATGGTATTTTCCCAGATAATGTCCGTGCGGCTGACGCGGATTGTGTTCCCCACGGACTGCCCGGGACGATGTGTTCACGGTCGAACACACCGACCAGACGGTCGATTCCGGGTGCTTCATCCAACAATTTGGTCTTATGGCGCTGGACCAGACAACCTGCGACGATGACGCGTTGACACTTACCCGTCTGTTTCAGCGCAAGAGCCTGTTGAATCTCACGCATCGACTCCTCTTTGGAGGCTTCGAGGAAACCACAAGTATTGATAACAATGGCGTCGGCCTGTTCGGCCTGCGACGTAATGACCAACCCGTCCGCCGCAAGCAGCCCCAGCATCCTCTCACTGTCGACGAGATTCTTGGGACAACCCAGACTTACAAAAGCCACCGAACGAATGGGGTTGGATTGACGCGACACCATACAATAGACGTTTCTTTCTCAAGTACCTAACAAATCCAATACATTTGTTCCGTCGTTTGTTCTAAACGGGCTCTTCCCTTTACCCTTGTTGAAATCTTAACTTCTTTAATATAAGTCGTTTACGTCAAAAATTTGCAGCCCGTCTCTCGGCCCGGTAACATACATCAACTATGCCTACCCGAGTGAAGGTCACACGTTCGACACCACGACGAAAAACCGTTGCGATCCCGTCCCAAGCCGCGCACGGCAAAACCTGCAAGCGTTAACGTTCCGTCGGCTAGGACGACCAAGAGCAAACCGACTTTTATCCCCGCAACGCCGGCTTCCGTCAACCCCGCAGATACCATGATGACTCGGGCGATCAAGTTTCTGCACACCCTGTCCGATTACGAAAAACTGCGTATTGTCCGGTACAACACCGAGAACTTCAATCTCGACCGGATGCGACACCTCCTGAAAAAACTGGGAAATCCCCAGGACTCGTTCCGTTCGATCCATCTGGCCGGGACCAAAGGCAAAGGTAGCACCGCGACCATGATCGCTTCGATGCTTCAGGCCTGTGGGTACAAGGTAGGACTTTATACCAGCCCACATCTGGTGGACATCCGAGAACGAATCGTCATTAACGGGGAAAAGATCCCCCACGAAGACTTCGCCCGTATTACCAAACTGATCGAACCGATCGCCACCAAGATGAAACCGCATCCCACGTTCTTCGATGCCATGACCGCGATCGCTTTCAAATACTTTGCCGATCAGAAGGTCGATCTGGCCGTCATCGAAACCGGTCTGGGCGGACGTCTGGACAGTACCAATGTGATCAAACCTGAGGTGACTGCTATCACATCGATCAGCAAGGATCACATGCAACAACTGGGTAACACCTTGGCCAAGATCGCCGAGGAAAAGGCAGGAATTTTCAAACCCGGTGTTCCTGCGGTGACCGTTTTGCAGGACCCTTCGGTCGAACAGGTGCTCCAGCGAGTGGCCCAGAAAGTCGGTGCACCATTAGACATTTGTGGGAAAACCATCGAGTTCAGCTACCGGTTTGAATCCTCCCGAATGCTCGGGCGACACAACCGTGTGTGTCTGACGACACAGACCAGCAAGTTCGAACACCTGGCCGTCCCGTTGTTCGGCGAACACCAAGCCATCAACTGCGGTTTGGCGTTGGCGGTCATCGACAAGCTTAAGACCCGCGGGATCCCCATCGATGATGTCAAAGCCATGGAAGGGCTTTCTCGCACGACCATCGAAGGTCGGATGGAAGTCATTCACCAGATGCCCCGAGTCATCGTCGATGGGGCGCACAACGCTGCTAGCATCGATGCCATGATGAAAGCCATCGGTCAGCATATTCCCTACGACAGCATGATCGTCATTTTTGGTTGCTGCGGAGACAAAGACATTGACGGGATGCTTGAACGGATCACCACCGGGGCTGATAAAGTGATTTTTACCCGTGTGAATTCGATCCGGTCCGCTGATCCCAACGAGTTGGCGGCCCGATACGTTGAACTTTATGGAAAGATGGCCCAGGTCGCCGGGAATCTCCAGGAAGCGCTCAGTATCGCCAACCGGGCCGTCACCAAGGAAGACCTGATCTGCATCACAGGAAGCTTTTATCTGGTCGGTGAAGCCAAGAAGCATTTTGCCGCAGGGGCGCCAACGCTTCCTCAGGTCACCCCGTTGCCCTAAACCCGTCCGGTCTGTCGTCCGCCCTCTTTTGAGGTCCGATCGTTCTGGTCGCGGATGTGGTGTTACCAACTGATGAGTGACTGGACTGACATTCTCTGGTGGGCTTATGTTCTGCTCGGACCTGGCGCTTGGATTATTCTGGCTTATCTGATGATGGTCGGTCGTGAACGAATGACCCGTCTAAAACGTTTCGAGTCGGTTTTGCCTTCAGACGTTCCGTTGGTCTCGATCCTAATCCCTGCTCGTGATGAAGCTTTACAGATCCGTTCATGCATCGAACGGGTGATGAAGCAGAATTATCCGTCTTATGAAATCATCGTCATCAACGACCGGTCACGCGATCAGACCGGAAAGATTCTGGACCAGCTGGCGGGGGAAAATCCGAAGTTAAAGGTTCTACATCTGTCCAGCCTCGAACCGGGTTGGCTCGGTAAATGTCATGCGTTAGATCGGGGGACCCAGCAGGCATCGGGAGATTGGCTTTTTTTTTGTGGATTCGGACGTGGAATTGCAGCCAGAAGCTTTGAACAGGCTTATGACGTACGCACTGGATCGTCAGATCGATGCGTTAAGCATTTTGACACATCTGAAAACGCATCGTGTGATAGAAAAGCTGATGCTACCTCTGCTAGCAGGGACATGGGCTTGTGTGTTTGCTGCCGATCAGACGAACGAGGATTCCGAACCGGATCGGGCCTTAGCCAACGGACAGGTGTTTTTGATTCGTACCCATGCCTATCGAAAGGTAGGGGGTCACGCCAGAGTGAAAGACCGAATCGTCGAAGACGTGGAACTGATGCGTGCTTTGAAAAAAGAGGGTTTTAAAACGCGTTTCTTGGCCGGTCGTCATCTTGCGAGCACTCGGATGCACACCCATTTGGGACAAATGTTTCACGGGTGGGCCCGAATTTTCGCTGGGACTTCACGTGGTCGTGTAGTTCCGATGCTTCTGACGATCCTGTTTTTGATCGGTTGTCTGTTATCTGTTTACCCAGCCATTGTGTACGGTCTGCTGACGCACAATATGTGGTGGTGGATGACAGGACTGATCCATTGGTCGGTAATGACGGGGTTGATGGGGTTGGTCTGGTTCTGGTCGGGCAATTCTCCGGTATGGGCATTGTGTTTGCCCGTCAGCGTTCCGATCCAGATTCTGATCCTACTTTTTTCGGTTCAAAAAGCTTGGAAAGGTGTCATCGATTGGCGGGGGATACCAATCGATTTGCGTACCACCAGTCGGGTAATTGAATCCAACGCGAATCAGGGAAAAGGTAATTGACGCGCCAAGGACAAAAACGTGTCGTAGTTGGCTTTGATTTCGGTCAGGGAGTCGCCGCCGAACTTTTCGAGGAATGCACGTGCGATTTCGAACGCGACCACATTTTCCATCACGACGCTGGCAGCACTGATGGCCGAGATGTCGCTGCGCTCCCATCCGGCTTCACTAGGTTGTTTTGTCTTCAGATCAATGGATCGAAGGGGTTTGCCGAGCGTGCTGATCGGTTTCATCGCACCCCGGACGACAATAGGCATACCATTGGTCATACCGCCTTCGAGTCCCCCAGCATTGTTGGTCCTACGTACGAAACCGAGACTAGGAAGGTGTTTTTGCGCCGGATCATAAAAGATTTCATCATGGACCTTGGATCCGGGTCGTTCTGCGGTCGCAAATCCCATCCCGATTTCCACGCCTTTGAAGGCTTGAATCGCGCCGACGGCGCCCATGATCCGACCATCAAGTCGGCCGTCGATGGTCATGGAAGAACCTAGCCCCACCGGACATCCGAAGACATGGCATTCTACAATACCCCCTGCGGTGTCCTTGGCGACTTTGGCAGAATTAATGAATTGACGCATCTGTTCAGAAGCCTGCTCGTCCGGACAGTAAAGATCAGAAGCGTCTCGCAACTCACGGAGCCTGTCGATTCCCTCCGCTCGATAGAACAACGGACTGGATGGATCGTCCAGAAGGGGAATGCTGGCCCGGGCTTGACCCACCTGGCGGACAAAACCCACAACTTCGATATGGAACAGTTTTAATAAAGACCGGACCAAAGCCCCGGCTGCGACCCGGACGGTCGTCTCGCGTGCCGAGGCGCGTTCCAACGTTTCCCGACAATCCGTCGTCAACCATTTCACCGAACCGGCAAGGTCTGCATGACCCGGTCTCGGACGCGTCAGGGGGGGGGTCTTGTCCGGATCGTCCAGTCGATAATCCTTATTCGGTACGAGAAGGGTAATCGGAGAACCGATGGTTTTGTTCAGACGTGTACCGGTCAGAAACTCCACCCGGTCGGTTTCTATCTTTTGTCGACCTCCTCGTCCGTATCCGCCTTGACGACGTTTCAATTCGTGATTGATTAAATCGACATCGATCGGTACGCCCGCGGGCATGCCTTCGACCAAAGCGATCAAGGCCTTTCCATGAGACTCTCCCGCGGTCCGGTAGCTAAGTGTGGACATGATGTGATGTTACACTAGAAACAGGGTTCGGTCATGCCCGGATCATTACCCGGGAATGAACGGTCGATTCGGCGCAGGAACGGGTGTCTTTTCTCGTTCCGGACCCGATCCGTGCGGACTGACATATTTCACTCGTTTGGCGATGTTGTCGGGCGTGAACCAGGCTTCGAGTAGATTGAGCTCCTGGACGTCGTTCATCATCAGCTCTCGTCGTCCGAACAGTCGGTAAAGATCTTCGTCTTCAGTGGAGATCAGAGTGCGAACGTCAAAAATCTCGACCGCTGCGACTTTGTCAGCTAGCTGAGCTTTGACTACCGAACGAATCGGAAGATCCCCCGTCGATTTGGCTTGGCGGAGCAGGTTATAAATTGGCTGAACCAGCAAACGGGCATAACTGCTACTTTCGGGTGGCAGGCCTGGAATTGAAAAGGACGAAGAACCGAACCAATCCGTGGTAAATACGGTCTTACTTGACGAGGCCAGACCGGAGTGTCGGGCTTGTTCGACAGCGGCTTCGGCTTCTTCAACAGCTTTGGCAAAGGCGTTTCGTCTTCGGACATCCCGGACCAACTGTTCCTTGACTTCCTGCATCTGGGTCGGGGGATGAGAAGGAATGGCTTCGACGATCCTCGCGACATAAGTTCGTTCCGGGGTCCACAGGGGACGAGAGGGTTGAAGCAACCCCAACGTACCCATGGCAGGGTCTGCTGAGGGGTTCAGTGCGGTCAGGGAGCTGAACAGATAAGTGGAGCTTGGGATTTGCCGATCCCGCGGGCCGACTTCCTCGACCAGTGCTTGGCCGATTCCGGGAAATATCTGCAATTGCGACTGAGTAAGCAGCTGTGGGTGGTTTTCGACTTCCAGGACCACTCCCTGCCGGCGTTTTACTTCCTCTGCGACTTTCTGGAGATATTCATAGCTGCTGAGGACTTGGTCGCGTGCTTTGGCCTGGAGGACAGCCTGCGTAGTAGGGGCCGGGTTGGCGTTACTGATTCGGTTATAATCCTCATTGAGCAGGTCCAGAATAATATTAACCACCGTACGTCGCTTTTGTTCGATCAGGGGTTTGCGGATCGTGTCATATACCTTGTCCCGGACACTTTCGAACGATGGTTTAACCGGCGCAGACGTCGGTTTCGTTGACGGTTGAGTCGAACTTTCGGACGTGGAAGGGGATTTTTCAACAAACTGTTCCCAATGTTTGCCGAAGTAAACCCGGGCTTCTTCTTCCCATTCAAAGTCGCTTTTGGAACCCAGAACGGCCTGCTCTATCTGAGATTGGGGTACCGCGATCCACTGCAAACGAACCTGATCGGGAATTCGATAACCGAAACCGAACGGGTTGGTTTCCGAAACCGAACCGCGCGCGACGTCGGCAAATGCTTGGAATTGGGCTAGAAGTTCTTCGTCGGTCGGAGTGGGCAATGAAGAAAGATAGTCGTTCGCATCGAAAAGGATGATACGAGCTTTAATCTGTTGGGTCTTTCGGGCTAGAGACTCATTCAGGCGGGGAGTACTGACCTTGATTTTGTTCAAAGACCGCAGGAACTGATCCCGGACCGCCAGTGCGATACGGACATTCTGTTTCATATTTTCGACGGCAGGGGGATTGGTCAGCGGCTGAATAATTAGTTTCGGTCGTTCTTGCGTGATGACCTGCGGATTGGCTTGGGGGGTGAAAAACTGGTCAACTTCGGATTCGCTGGCGATCGTAAAATTATTGGCTGCTTCCGTAGCGAGCAAAAACCATGCCAACTCGTTCTCGCTGAGAATCTGATAAAGCCTTTCTGCGATCATCGGATTCCCAAACCCGAAAATCCGATTAAAGGCGTTATCGGGGACGCCGGTCTGAGGATCGGTGACAATGAAGTTATGAAGCGCCCTGAGTCTCTGTCGCGCCACTTCGATCTCGTGAGCGGTGATCGGATGACCATTGACCGAACCTGCCTGTCCCGTGCTTCCACCGCAGTGCAAACCGGATGTCGGGAGCAGAAAGGCAAGCATCAGAAAGACACCAAAAAAGGCTAGGGTTTTTTTACCGTGTTTTTCAAAATATCTGTACATGAATCGTTATGGGCAAAAAAAGTGTTTGAAGAAATGAACTTCGATCGAATCAACCTTGTGTCGAAATCTGTTTTAACCTGGAATCGGCTGTTCGGGCGACCGGATCATTTGGAAACTCATTTAGGATCTGTTGATACAATCGAATCGCGTCCTCTTTCTCGTTAAGCTGTTCCAGGATCTCGGCGGTTGCCAGCAACGAAGCCGGGACGTTGGGTTTTCCTTCCATGTCTCCGAAGTGTGCGACCACACGCATGAATTGCAAAGCCGCGTCTTTCAAGGCATTCTTGTCCGACGGATCGGCGGTGGACCGGGCGGCTGAGGCCAGAATATACAACGCATCGCTTTGAAGACGAGGGTCGTTGAGGGAAGTCCGGTTTTCCTGGATCAGTCGAACGGCTTCGGTATATTTTTTCTGTTCCAACGCCAATTTTGCCTGAGCAACGCGCGCTGCGGCCAATTGTTCACGAATTTCAGGAAGATTTCCGGCAACATCGGCGACTTTGGCCAGACGTTCCAACGTCGAAATTACAGCGGTCTCATCTCCCTTACGTCGGTTCAAATCCAACAAAAAAGTATACAACGCGACCTGTTGCGCGATGCCCAGCCCGGGCTGTTTGAGCATGGTTTCGACGTCGTTAATCGCGACGTCCAGCTGACGATTGCCTTTCGGAGGCAATTCGGGTTTATACGCCAAGGCTTCGTCGGGATTTCTTTCCAAAAGTGCAAGATACGCGACAACCCGGGCATCGAATCTGGGGTTATCCCCGATCGCGGTCAACAGTCGACGGGCGGCAAAATATTTCAACCAAGGTTTCGAGGTCGAACGAATGGTTTTCGTGTAACCATCGATGGCCTTATCTTTTTCGTCTTTAATCAAAGCCAGTTCCGCGTCATTGAAGGCGGGCTCTCCATCAACCGAAATATGGCTAATTCGTTCGATTTCGCGTTCGCTGAGGTCTCCTCGTTGGGTTCGAAAGATCAACTTATTCCCCTGCAGATCGGTGTACGTGACTTGTTGGGCCTGCATTCCGGGAATAAACAGTTGATCCGCCTGCAGCACTGAAACACTCAGCAACAAGCTTGTGAACAGACCGATTCGGATCGAAAAGGGCATGACAACCACCTTTGTACCACGTTAAGAAGGGATCGGATAATCATGTAAAGACCGAACGCACCAAAACTTCCGGTTGGTAGACCGATTCAGTTCCACCAAAACGTGACATTCGAATACGTTCTACGCGGGTTTAATCATCGCGTCAAATCCTATCCGACAAGCAGTTTCCAGCAACCTCGGGTATGGAATACCACAATGCACCTGCATTAGAATCCTAGGTATGCGATTTACCAAAATGCACGGGATCGGTAACGATTATGTTTACGTCAATGGGTTTACAGAGACGATCGAGAATCCGTCAGAACTGGCCAGGAAAGTTTCGGACCGACACTTCGGGATCGGATCAGACGGATTGATCCTGATTTTACCTTCGGAGCACGCCGACGTACGGATGCGAATGTTTAATGCCGACGGATCCGAATCCGAAATGTGTGGCAATGGAATACGTTGCGTCGCCAAATACGCTTACGACCACGGGTTGAGTCGTAACAACCCGATGACGGTCGAAACCGGGCGGGGAGTACTTCGACTGTCCCTGGACGTTGAAAACGGCAAGGTGCAGACAGTGACGGTCGACATGGGTGAACCGATTCTGGATTTGGAACAGATCCCGGTGACACAGGGGGCTACCGGCCGAAATGCACTTCTCAAACGACAATCCGATCATGTATACGCGTTGGCGACGGAGATGGACGGTAAGGAAATCCAGGCGACATTTGTCAGTATGGGCAACCCCCACGCGACGATTTATGTCCCGGACGTATCAGAGGTCGATCTGAATCTTTGGGGACCGAAACTGGAGCATTATCCTGCTTTTCCAAGGCGGATGAATGTGCATTTTGTCCAAGTTGTCTCACGGGATGAAGTGATCATGCGGACTTGGGAACGGGGGAAGCGGCATTACACTTGCTTGCGGGACAGGCGCCTGTGCGGTAGCCGTTTCAGGGGTGCTGACCGGAAAAACGAACCGAAAGCTCCTAGCCCACCTGCCCGGGGGGGATCTGCTTCTGGAGTGGTTGACCGACGACAACCATGTTTACATGACCGGGCCGGCTACCGAAGTGTTTTCCGGAGAGTGGAACGGGTAAAGTTCCCTGCAAACTAAAAGAACCGGAACAATTCTAAAAAAACTGAAGCACGACCACGACCGGAACGCGATTGGAAAGCATTAACGGTCAATAGGCGATTTTGAGTAGCGCATCCCTCTCACCACGTCCGCGGGTGATTTTGAGCAACACCATGGGTTCCTTGGCTTGGACACTGGCGTTGAAGAGGGTCATAAAGGCATCGAGGTCTTCGACCGGTTGTCCGTTGATGGAGCGGATCACGTCTCCGGTTTGGAGCTCGGCTTTGTCGGCAGGGTATCCGCGGGTCAGGCTGGTAACCACTACCCCAAGATCATCATCGAGTTGTCGAGTGTTGGCATAAGCTCGGGTGACGTCCCCGACGGAAAGCCCCCAGGTTTTGGCTTCTCGCTCTTCACCCACTGCCGATTCAAGTTTGACGGTCTTTAGAGTAAAACGCATCGGTTTCCCGGACCGAAGCACGTCGAGGATAACTTCTTTTCCGATCGGAAGCCCAGCGATACGTTGACGAAGGGGGGCGATTTCCTCCGGGAATCGGGCATTGGTGGGTTGACCGTCGATGGACAGGATGATGTCCTGAGGCCTTAGCCCCGCAACGGCTGCGGGCGAACCACGATCCACCGAGTTGATCAAAACGCCTTTATTGATGTCGATTTCATAATACGTTTCGAGATCCTGAAGGGGTTTAAGATCGACCCCGATATCCGCCCGGACCACTCGCCCTTTCTTTTCAGGTGTGGCCGAAGCCAGAATCTCGGCGATGACCCGTTTGGCGGTGTCGATAGGAATCGCAAAATTAAGTGACTGTCCCTGAATGCCCCGGGTGTTGATCCCCACCACTTTACCGTTCAGATCGACCAGGGGGCCTCCGGAGTTGCCCGGAGCAATCGGTGTATCCATCTGGATCCAGTTATTAAAAACCCCGGTTTCATAGTCATCGATTTTCTGTTGCTGGGGGTAAAAGGTCCGTTCGGTGTTGGAAACGACCCCGAGGGTCATGGTGCGGGTTAGCCCGAAAGGTGTACCGATGGCGATGACATCCTGACCGACCTTGAGGTCTTGACTGGAACCGAGCTCGGCATGGGTAAAAGTGATGTTTCGTCGGCGGACATCCTCCATATCGAGTTGGACAACAGCCAAATCGGTCCAGTGATCGTCCCCGATCAGACGGGCGGGGACGCGTTCTTTGTTCCAGAGGGTGACATTGATTTCGGCAGCCCGTCCTGCGACATGGAAATTGGTCAGGACATGTCCCTGATCGTCGATAATGACTCCGGATCCGATTCCACGACGGAGGGTCCGTTTGCCTTGGTCGTAGACCTCCTGGGCCACATCCAGACGGACGACGGCAGGGAAGACTTTTTCCGTAACTTGCACGATCCGCTGGGGAGTGGCTTCGGGGAAGGGGGGAGGTGGGGTGGCGCACCCTGTGATGAGCGATGACAGAATCAAACCACTCCAAACGACTATCGGATTCAAGTAGTTCATGGGTAAGGGATTGTAACAGCAAAATACGGAACGGGACGGAGCAAAACTGGAAGCCCACATTTGTAGAGAGTGAAGAACAAAAAAAATGTCGCGGGGTGGCAGAGAGGGGGGGGCTCCGCCGGGGAAATCCCGCGACAACAAGAGTATACCCGTCTCAAACTTAAATGCCAAGGGTAAATCGAATGGATAATTATTCGGCCCGATCTGAGAGTATAGAAAGACAAGAAAAAATCTGCCCATTTTAGAGCCAGTTCGGAATTATAAGGAAAGTGATTCGTAGAAATAAATGGTTCCTCTTCTCTCATGAAATAAAGCGAGATATAATCCACTCATGGCACGTCCAAAATCCAGTACTCCGACACCGGGTGAAATCGAGATCCTTCAGGTGCTCTGGCAGCACGGTGTTTGCACCGTTCGAGAAGTCCACGAGCAGTTGGCTAAGAAGCGTCCTGTAGCACACACCACCGTTGCTTCGATGATGCAGTTGATGCATAGCAAAGGGCAACTCAAACTGGTCAGCCAGACCCGTCCGTTCCGTTATGAAGCAATCCTGGGTCCGGAAGGTGCCAAGGACTCGCTCTTGAACGACATCCTGAACCGCTTGTTCGCAGGGTCTGCCAAGAATCTCGTTTTGCACCTGGTCTCGGGCAAAAAGGCGTCCAAGCAACAAATTCAGCAGATCGAAAAGGCTTTGGAAGGTTTGGAGTAACCGCGCAAAGCACCCCGGGCAGGGTAGTGAGGGCCCATGTTTTCGGTCAGTGGTGAGTTCAACAGCGTCCTGGGATGGACGATGGTCCATCTCTTATGGGTGATTCTTGTCCTCTACCTGGTTCATCGTGGTATTCAATTTCTGCTAAACCGATCGAACGATCGGATCAAGTATCTTGCCGCCTGTGGAATGTTTTTTCTCATCACGGGTGTTTCAGCAGGAATGTTGATTATTCCATGGGTGGTTGAGAAAGATCTGGGTCTGTCTCGTCCTCTGTACTGGCTTGGGCAATGGTCCGGTCTTGGGGTCCTTGATACAACCATGACCAACACGGGTCAGCCTTATCATCAGTATTTTTCGGTACAAGATCGATGGTGGATCCGTGCAATTGCTCATTATTTCGAGCCGCTAGTTTCCTGGTTGGGGGTAATCTGGATTGCGGGTCTGGGATGGCACCTGATGCTTTCGGGTCGGGATCTTTTCGCGTTGGTGCGAATGGTGAATAAATCCCGGCCTTGCGATATCGATTTGTCAGACACGGCTTATCAAAAAATCCGGCGAATTGTTTCCGGACGGGTCTATCCTGTACGAGAGACCTCTGAGGTAGATGGTCCGTGTGTGACCGGGTGGTGGAAACCGGTAATTCTTTTGCCCCTGGGGATGGTCACCCAGATAAGACCGGACCAGCTCGTGTGCATTCTGAGTCATGAGCTGGCTCACATTCGTCGTTATGATTTTGCGATCAACCTGATTCAGACTTTTCTCGAAGCGGTTTTATTTTTCCATCCCTGTGTGAAGTGGTTGTCGAATGAGATCCGTATCCTTCGTGAAGCCTGCTGTGATGATATTGCGATCGAAGCTGTGGGAAGTTCAAGACGATTCGCCGAATCCTTGATCGCAGTGGAAAAGTTGCGTCCGAATCCGGTATTGGCGTTGGGAATGTCGGATGCGTCGGTTCCGTCACGGGTTCATCGGTTGATTCTGTTACAGGGGCAAAAACCACAAGCAGGATACCGAC
Organism: Phycisphaerae bacterium; assembly: GCA_026004655.1. GTDB lineage: Bacteria > Planctomycetota > Phycisphaerae > Tepidisphaerales > Tepidisphaeraceae > BPJO01. Next base: position 62,413 of record BPJO01000018.1, on the reverse strand, counting down.
GTTTTGTGACGCTGTTTGTCAGCTTGGTCATGTTGTTGATGATTTCGGCATTCCCCGTAGCGAATCTGGCGAAGGATTATCAGAATCAAGTACGGGTGGCCCATGAAGGCATGTCCCGTCTGGTCCTGTCGGAATTGGGATTACGTCAAGACAATCCCGACCTTTGGCAAGCACTTCAATCCTGTGCCCGACAAGTTCATTCCTACCGTCAAGTAGACCGTTCGGTATTGATCCCCTTAGTTCAGGTAGCCTCTAGAGGGGGTATGGAGGATCAAGTGCTTCGGGCGAGATTGTCCCAAATGCTTGACCAAGAAAATATCGAAGATGCTTCTGCCAAGCCGATTCTTCCGGCGGAACATCAGATAGCCGCGTTGGCCAGTTCGATTTTTGCACAAGCCCTTACAATGCCCCGGGGTGAAGAAAGAGACCAATGGACCCGGGCTGCGATTGTACTCGGGGCTCAGGAAGGATCGGAAGTCTTTCCCCGGCTTAGACTGATGATTCAACACGTTCGATTTGGTGAGTTGGCAGGTTGTACGGAGGAGGTCGCCGATCAGTTTAGACAATGGGGTTCGGTTGCATCGTATTTCCAATCGGTGGGTTCCCAAGAGATTAAAGAGGCAGAAACTCGGTCCCCTGAACGACTCGTTGAATTATTGGATCGGTTTACTTATCCATACACGATTCGGTTTCAAATTGTGGGTTTGGCTTCACAAAGGTTGCCCCCGAATTCACCATTTCGTTCAATCATACTCAAGAGACTCAGAGCCACGGGAAGACAGGTCGATCAACAACTGGCTCGATTAATGGCTGATCCGCTTGTAGATTTTCGGAGGATCACAACCTCCTTTTCTCCCGTTAAAATCGTCAACCGAAATAAGATGACAGGTGTGAATAAACCCGTCCGCGCCTCGCAGGAGAATGATTGATTATTCAATCAGTTCTGCTTCCACACCCTGACAATTCCCTTCTCCCAAGATGATCATTGGTGGAGGCGGTTCGACCGTATCTAACTGGAGTTCTTCATCCAGATCAAACTCTGTACACCCCGGTGGAACGTAAATGACTTTGTACCAGTGAAGACTCAAAGTTACTCTCCTCGTTATTCCTCTCAAGAAAGGGCTTTATAACGAATTAATCTATTTGTATGGTGCTGATATCTTTTCTTGTGGTAGTTGGTGATAGGAAGGTTCTGTGAAGCGCGGTGGTTTTACTTTGATCGAGTTGCTGGTCGTCATTGGGATCGTTGCGGTGTTGATAGCGATTCTTTTGCCTTCATTGGTCAGAGCACGCCAATCGGTAGACCGTATCCGCTGTGCCAGTCGTCTGAAACAAATCGGTCTGGCAATGACATTTTACGCTCGCGACTATCGAGATTACCTCAATGTTCCGATCAACAGTGCTGATGCCGATGACTGGTTACGGTCCGATACGGGGGGATTTGTTCCGTTTTCACGTCATTCGAACCTCTCCATTCGACGTCGTGGCTACTGGGGGTTGGCTTATCTACCTTATCTGGCTTCTCCGGGGACGTTGGATCGGATTTACCAGAGCGATTCGGATCCACAGTTCATTGATGTCGTGAGACGGTATTTTCTTTGCCCTTCAGCGAGGATCTGTGAACGGGGGACAACTCCGTTTCAGGAGATTTGGCCAATTTCTTATGCGCTGAACTGTTTGGTGACCGGTTATCACGGGACCACAGCTTCATCACAGACTTCTCCTTACCGAAAGTTATCCGATATCAAAAGAGCATCGGAGCGGATCCTTGCCCATGATTCATATCGGCAGTTGATTGTGCACACGTCTACGACCCCGCTTCATGCAATTAGCCTGTCAGCCAACGGTACATCGAGCAATCTGCAAAGTTATCGACCGGAATACACGATAAGTCCCGCGACAGGTGCTTTAAGGGAGTTTTACCGACATTCCGGATTGTGTAATGTGCTCTGGGCCGACGGTAGTGTTCGAACCATCCGGGAATCCGATGGGAAGGATGTTCCAGCTGAATGGTATCGGGGGTGAATGATACGGACCCGAATAATCGGACAAATAATCGGACAAACCAGATCAAACCGGATCAACGCGATTCGTGATCAAGCAGCCCCGAACTTGTAAGTCGTGGCCAGTTCCGAGAGATCGGTTTCCATCGGAGTGGGAACATATCCCGGTTGGCGTGACAGTTCGATTTCCCTTTCATAAGCGTCAAACAACTGCTTTTCGATTTCAGATCTGGCTCGTGCATGAATCGGATGAGCGATATCTGCGTGGAGTTTGAGTCGGTTAGGTCCGAGACGATAATTCAGATAACGGTTCTCATTTAGTCGTGTTCCACATTGGTTGCAAAATCTCGCACGCAGGTGGTTTTTTTCATGACACCGGGGACAGTGGTCACAGAGTTTGCGGGAAGGCATCGCGATGAAAAGGCCGTCGTCGCCCTGGATGATCTTGACGTCTCTGATCACGAATCCCTGATCGATGGTGATTGTGCAAAATGCTTTGAGCCTCCCGGATCCGGGCGGGCAGAGGTGAATTTTGATCTCCGACAGTCGCATAGGACACTCCGTTGTCGGTTCACTACGCCGGACGTGAAGTGTTTGGCGTAGAACCCGACGAATCATGTCACAGGACTCGAGCGATTTGCCGGGACGCACGATCCTGCCTGTTTTTTCCGGCTGATGAAATGTGAAGTCAGCCGTTTACTTCGTTTGTGACAGCGATCCGACAGGCCGAAGTACGGACTCTCAAAGTAGATTGGATTTTGCGGGCGTCTTGTTCGGCGTGTTCAAAATCATCGTAGAGACTGAACAACGTCGATCCGCTTCCGGACATACGGACGGGTCGGGATAGACAAGTTTCAGCCTGGTCTTTCAGTTGCCTCAGTTCGGGAAAAAGGGAAAACGCGGGAGGCTCCAAGTCGTTTTGGAGCACTCGCAGCAGGTCCTCCGCCGAGAGGTTTGCCCACTGCCGACTTTCGACCGCTTGATCCCAGTTTCCGGGAACGGGCAACTGATCGAACCGCTGATAGACTTCCCGGGTCGGGACACAGATCGGTGGAAAAATCAGAACAACCCCTGTCACCCGTGGAACGGGAAGGGGGGTCAGGATTTCACCCCGACCTTGGCACAGACAACTCGGACCTTCGATGAAAAATGGAACATCACTTCCTATCTCCGAGGCGATGCGGATTAAGTTTTGTCGGGACAGATTCAGATTCCACAGATGATTGAGGGTCAGAAGGGTGACAGCAGCGTTGGAACTGCCTCCTCCTAAACCTCCTCCCATCGGAATGATTTTATCCAGATAAACCTGGACGCCGGGTAGTTCAGAACCGGCGGTTGGTGGTGTGGTGTTGACCGAGATTTCTGAAAACGGGAACCACGACGTATCTCCTCCGTCACGCCGAGTCAATTCCGCTTGCAAACCCCGGGCAGCACGAACCACCAAATTGGACTGATCTGTTGCCAACGACGGGTCCGAGCAGTGCAATTCCACCCGACCCGTCCTGTCCGGTACAAAATCCAATCTGTCAAAGAGCCCGACGGTTACCATCCAGGACACTACAGGATGAAACCCGTCCGGTCGTTTCGGACCCACACGCAAATACAGATTGATCTTTGCTGGTGAATACACACGCATGATCAAACCATCTTTGCGCGTCCTTCAATTGTCAATTCAAGTCAAGCACACACGGTGTAAATCCAGTGTTGACGATATGAACTCTCCCAGACCACACAACTCTCACTGTCGTCGATATGACCTCGACTTGAGATGTAAAAATATTTAACACCCGGTTGGCTTAACGGTCAACAAAATAATTCGGAAATATCCGCGCCCCTGACAACCGGGTGTCACCCCGGATCAGACAGGTTCGACCTGATCGACTGACAGGTGGTAAACCCCGGTGATTTTTCCGTCCGGGGCTTTGGTGATTTCGACTTTTAACGTACCTGTCACCCGGACCAGACCGGAGTAATAGGGGACCGGTCCTTTGACCGTCGTTGCCTGTACAAAATGTTGAATTTGGGGTGGTCCGGAAAAACAGCATTTGGCGATCGAATAGACCAATTCAAACTGATTTAATCGGTCGCTAGCTGCGTTAGGCGCCCACATTTCCCCGATGAGGATTACTTTCTTTCCATCCAACTCCCGGTACCTCTGGGGAACGTCTTCAATCGTTCCATGAATCTGGTCGAATGGGAATGTGGACATGGATTTCAAATCCACTTGATAGGCGTCCCCTTTTTGGATAATCCCGTGAGTCCCGGCTACGCTCCACCACAGGTACCCGAGTGCCCCGAAAATGGATAAAACCACCGTAATGAAGACGAGCACCCTTAAGTTGAAAAGTGATCCGACCCGATCCCGGCGAATAGCAGGGAACTCTACAGAACTGGATGGCGTTGTAGTTTGACTCATCGACATCACCTTTTATACGAGCTTTCAGGTCCTTCCGGATCGATCCGAAGACTATTGCGGAGCATATTTTATGCTCGAAGGTGTCATTTCAAACAACCCGATGACGTATCCGTCCTCTTTACGGATTCCTACGGTCAATGTCCCTTCGACCTGAAGCCTTTCGCTGGTCGGTTCAACCCATCGTCCCTCAGGCAAATTGACGTACATCACGTGCTGCAGTTTCGGTACCTGACCGAAGCAGCAGCTCATCAGGTCGTTGACAAGCAAAAACCGCGTGACTTTGCCGACCTGGTCCAGCGGAATCATATAACCTGTTGTCCTGAAAAGACTTCCCGAAAGCGCGATCACATCGTCCGGTAAGGAAGTGTCACGAGTTTCGTCGAACTCGAAATTGCCAAGATCCGACAAGCTCAGTTCGAGAACTTGTCCGTCCGGTGGCTTCCGGTGGGGTGTTCGTGATGTCCGGGTGGTTGAATTCGTCGCTGGGGGGAACGTTTGGGTTTCCGGGCGTCGGGAAGACGGGTCGATGCCCCGGTCCTTCATCAGAGACATTTGTTTCACCGCAAACCGCATTCGTTCCTTGATAGCAGCCGATCGGTCTTGAGGAATTTGACCATCCAGATGAGTCCAGATTGCTACTGCGGTCAAATAGTCCGCGTTCGCGAAGGCCTGATCCGCCCGAGCAAGGAGGTCGGTTACGGATAAATCGGACGGACGAGTGGTCGGTGGTGTCGAGGTCGGGTCTGGCGGTTCTGCAACCGTCCAGCCGGCATTCATCAGCAGAAGAATGACAAGGCTTCGATAAGACACACGATTACTCCGAAACGAGATTCTCTGCTACACTGGTTGAATACGCCTTAAGGGCGGGGACCAGACCTGCCAGCAATGATAATCCGACTGCCGAAACAAGATAAATCAATTCTGATGTTCCCAACGTTGCCCAGTTTAACCCTTCTCCCATCATCCGATCCAGCGTGACCGAAGCCCCGGCCGCCAATCCTATCCCGAGCAACATTCCCACTATCGAACCGATCATCCCAATGGTACCGGCTTCGAAACAAATGATAGTCAAAATTCGCCGACGTGTCGCACCTAAAGCCCTGAGAATCGCGATTTCCTTTCTTCGGGACGCGATCGAGTTGTAAATGCTGACCAGAATCGACACCGCTGCGACGACCGAGACCAATACCGATAGAAGCAAAAGCACCAAACTCGATCCCCGTAAAAAGGTTTGACTGAACTCTCGCATTTCCGACGCAGGGTTGACGGCCATGGCATCGGGGGTCTGTCGGTAGTTCCAAAGCAAGTTCATGGCGGACTGTCCACCCCTGGATCGGACTAGAATCGAGGAAAGTTTCCAGGTTTCCCGGGGCACTTCCAGGACGATTCTTCCGTTTTGAAGGTGATACGCGTGGTCATGGTGATCATGTTCGTCATGTGATTCTGGTGACTGAGGTTTTGAACCGGTCGCACCGGAGACCGAAGCGTCATACTCGGCCGTCGCTTGGGACATGGCTTGCATCGCCTGACCGTGTTCGGGAATGGCAAAGGTTCCGGTCAAGGGGATGAGGATTACCCGGTCAAAGGCCGTCTGTGTCGGTTCCAGAACCCCCACCACGACCCACTGTTCTTCATGGTGATCTTCGTTGGCCGAACCGGTTTCTCCTGAAGCGCCGTGGGTGGCATGGAAGGTGTCTCCGATCTTGAGTCCGAGCTTTTCAGCAGTTTCGGATCCGACCACGCATTCAAATCGATCGATCTCAAATCCCCGTCCTTGGGCTAAGACGAACTGTTTCCCGGGTTTGGGTTCGATCGGACCCCCGATCAACGCCAACGCGCCACCGATCTGATCCAGACATCGATCAGCCAGTCGGTTCAATCCTGCGATGTCATTGGACGTGGCCAAGGCGTCTACCATCAGCGCAGCCGTGGAAGATGCAGACTCCAGCAGGTAGGGGATTTCAAAGTCAAAAGGTCTGCATCGGACCACCAACGTGTCCAGTTCCTGTTGCAACAGAAAAAGCTTGGGAAACAAAGGGGAATCGGGCGGAACGGGTAGTGACGAGATAGTTTTCGGGTTGGCAAGGGGTTCAATCAACGACCTGGCGTTGACAAACGTCTGCTGGACTTGTTGACGTGCTTCGGTGAGTTGGGGAGTCTCAAAGATCTTGGGTTGGGTCGCTAGCAGTTTGACCCCACGGTAAGTGTCTCCGGTCTGGATCGGAATAGCCCAGCTGACATCCCGTCGTAATCGTGTCGCCAGGTCGGTATAGACCCGATACGGAATGGTGGATTGAGCTTCGGACACCTGATAAACGTTGTTCAGAACCAACTGCAGTTTGGATCCTTTGGGACCGAGGATAATGTCATACCCGTATTCGGTTTGTCCGAACAACTTGTCCCCTTCACGCTGAATGATCAGGATCGCCGTAGCCAGTGCAACACCTAGCGCAACGGAAATGATAGTCAACACGGTCGAAAGTGACCGTTGACGAAGTTGTTTGAGAATGATCTGAAACAGGTTCATGACGGGGTATTCAACTCCTTCAGATCGACGACGTGTTCGAATTGTCGGGACAGGTCATGATCATGGGTGACCATAATCAGGGACGCGCCGACTTCATTACAAAGCTGACGGATCAGTTGAAGGACCTGTTGGGCATTGGTCGGGTCCAGGGCGCCGGTCGGTTCATCGGCCAAGACCAGTTGAGGTCGATTCGCCAAAGCCCTAGCGACAGCGACCCGTTGCTGCTGACCGACCGACAGTTTTGCGGGTTTATAATCAAGTCGGTCGTCAAGTCCGACCTCATGAAGAAGGTGTCTCGCCCATTCCCGGTCTACCCGACGGTTCGTAAAGCTCATGCCCAACAGCACATTTTCCAAGGCAGTGAATCCCTGGAGCAGGTGGTGGGTTTGGAAGATGTATCCGATGTGCTTACCCCGGAATACGTCACGTTCGGCTTCGGTGAGTTGGGTCAGGTCTACCTGTCCGGCGGGGGTGGTAATCAGCACCTGACCTGAATCAGGAGTGACGATCCCTGCAATGGTGTGTAAAAGGGTGGTTTTCCCGGACCCGCTTCCCCCGAGTAGCGCGATCTGCTGACCGGCGGGGACTTCAAACCGCGGGATCCGAAGCACTGGAACCTTTGCCCCGTCCGGAGCCTGGTAGGTTTTTTGAAGATGTTGAATCCGAAGACTCATGTAATTGTTGTAACTGTTATACGGTGCGGACTGGAGTTTAGACGACATCAGATAAAAAATGCAAATCAGTTGCGTCTGTATATGACACTAAAATAGCTTTTGCAACCCAGGGATGAATAGCGATTCTTAATCAATTCGGCTACATTTGGGTCCATGCGATCCTTGATTCTGGTTTTATGTCTGTTTGGAATCCTCGGGTGCTCGACCCGCAAGCTGGAAACCGGATACAACTACACCCCACTCGGGGATACCCCTGCCAAACGACGGGGATATTACGCCGATCCATTCTCCCCCGAAGCCCGACTCGCCCAACAGGAACGAACGACTGATCTTGAAAGCCGTCGGGCTGTCCCGGGTCAATGATTGTTAAGATTATTTGGCTGACCAGGTGGAAGCAAGCCTACAATCGGGCGGAAAACAAGTACATTCGTGGCAGAAGTGGATCCGAAACAATTCGTTCAAATCCTTCAACCGGTTCTAGAGGCCCAGGATTGGGACCGACTGATGCGGACCCTTAAATCCAACTGGACCAGCGATCAGGTTCTCGATTTTCTGAAATGCGATGACTGCGACGCCCGAAAGATCGCGGCTTTGGCGGTCGGACTGATCGGGCAATCCTGTTGTCTTCCCGAATTACAACGTAAATTAATGGATGAAGACCGCATGGTCGTGCAAATGGCCGAGCACGCGATGTGGCAGATCTGGTTCCGGGGAGGGGCTTGTGAAGAAGCCAATAAATGTCTAGCCCGGGGGGCAGAAGCGCTGAATCGTCAACAACTCGACCAGGCGATCCGACATTTGAACCGCGCAATTGAGCTTTCTCCTGATTTTGCCGAGGCTTATAACCAACGAGCGATTGCACATTACCTCGCCGAACGGTACGAAGAATCCATCGCCGATGCAAAAAAAGTGGTTAAACTCATGCCCTTGCATTTTGGCGCCTGGAGCGGGTTGGGACATGCTTATCTGGCATTAGGAAGACTCCACGAAGCCAAGCAAGCTTACGAAAAGGCGTTGGAAGTGAATCCGCATCTTGAGTGTGTCGCGGAACTCGTGCAGGAATTACGCCAACAGTGTGGTTCCGGTGACATCTGATATGGTGGGATCATGAACGGGTCGAATCTATATCTCGAAAAGGCTTTGATTCGTGCCTGTCGAAAACAGCAAATCGGTCGTTTGCTCGATGCTACCCTGACCGCAGGGATCGTCGTTTTCATCGTAGGCATTCTCTTGATTGTTGGCCAAATCCTGGGTTGGCAGAAGTTGAACCCTTATCAAACGGTTTTGACGATTGCTCTGACGGCCGGAGTGATTCGATGGTGCTTTTCTTCCCCGGTGACCCTCGCACAGACGGCCCAGCAACTGGATCGTCTCAATCAAACCAACGACCTCCTGGCTACCGCGTGGTTTGTCCACACCAGCCACGATGTGTGGGACCAAATCATCGTGCACCAAGCAGAAAACCGGGCAAAAAATCTGATTTTTCCCACGCTATTGGGTAGGTACCCCGGGCGAGTTCATCTGTCGGTCTGGCTGGCGGTACTAGCCGTCGGAATGACCCACGGTTTATTCGGTTCGATTCAACAACAAACATCTCAAAATGACCCAGAAACCCGTCTATTGACAGTTATGCCCAACTCATCCTTCTCTCATACCGAGATAAGCCCACAACCGGTCAGAATGTCGGGGAGGGGAGAATCCCTTGTGCCCGAAGTGGTTGAAATACCCCGGATCGCGGCTTCAGAGGATTCAAAACGACCCGAAAACGGGTCCCGGGACGCGACCGGATCAGGGCAGGATCCGAGGGGGACTCAAACCGAATGGATATCAGCCATCGGGAACCGTTTATCCGATCCGAGTTCCATCGAATCCGATTCGATCGTGATCGGGTCTAAAACAGCAGGGCGGGAATCAGATTCATTTTCAGGGGTCGATTCCGATCCGAAAATAGGTGCCGGGGTGTCGGATACGGTTGAAAAAACGGTGACTAGTTCGTGGAAAACATCCACAGACACCATGGATCACCTCGAAACTTCAGCATCCGTCGGTTTTTTTCCTGATGATCTACCCCCTGACCGACGGGCGGTTCTGAAACGTTATTTTGATCGATAACCGGTTCAGTCGCGGAACTCGAAGGCTTCGTCGCCCATCACGATCGGTCGTCTCTGACCGATGTTGATCAGTAGACCGATGATCATAAAGCTGGCGATCAGAGAACTTCCCCCCGATGAGACAAAAGGAAGCGTGACCCCGGTGACCGGCATGAGCTTGGTTGCGACCATCAGATTAATAAATGTTTGTCCGGCTAACAGGGTAATAATCCCAACCGCGACCAGTCGCCCGAACGGTTCGCGCGTACTACCTGCGATTTCCAGTCCTACAAAAATGATGACCAGATAAGCGGCGATGACCACGAACGAACCGATGAATCCGAATTGTTCGCCAATCAAGGCAAAGATCATGTCATTGCGTCGTTCCGGGACGCGTTCCCCGGCTTGGATTTCTCCGATCCCTTTGCCGAATAGTCCGCCGCTGCCCATGGCGACCAACGCCCGGTATTGCTGCATTCCCGTCCCGATGGATTCGACGTCCGGGTCGTTGGAAAACATCGCGTACACACGGTCTCTCTGGTATTCCTTGACGATCGAAGGAAGGTGCTCGAAAACAGGAACCCCGGGCAATCCGCTGAGCCAGATCAGCGGCAGAAGTGCCACGCCCATGCCCACCACCCCGAGCAGGTGCTTTAGCCTTGCCCCGGCAATAAACAGCATGGCAAATAAGGTGGGGATAAACACCAACGCTGTCCCTAGATCGGGTTGTTTGAGGATCAGCACAATCGGAAATGCTGCAAGCAGAAAAGGGGGAACCAACCCCTGCAGCGTGCGATAGTTAGACCGAAATCTCAAGTACCGAGCCATGACCATCACGAACGCGACTTTCATCAGTTCTGCCGGTTGAAGGGCCAACGGACCAAAGTCGATCCAGTTGAATGCGCCGTTGCGCTTGCTAACACCCGGCACACCCCCGAGCATGCTCCCCAGAACCGTATACATAATCAGCAAAGCCGATCCGATGTAAAACCATCCTGCGTACTTACCGATGATTCGATAATCCACTGCCTGGAATGCCGCCATACACCCGGCGGCGATCACGAAAAAAATAAGCTGTTTCTGTCCTGCAGACGGGTCGTCAGACCACAACGTCAAAACCCCCAGACAAGACAAGATTCCCACCGAAACCAGGATCGGCCAGTTCTGTGACAACGCTAACTGTCGAAGCTTCCTTGCCGGTATGCTCATAACTCGGGATTCGATCGGATAAATCGTTCACTCATATGCCCGTACGGCAAAGACCCGTTTCCCGTCCGTCCGGACATCAATCACATCGCCGACCCGCACCTGGCCAAGCCGGTTGGGCCAATACAACGAACGCACCGTCCGATCCTGTTCCAGCGTCACTCCGAGTTGTTTGCTTAGAGGAGCCAGAGGGGGCTGACGAATCGAAACCACACCCGCCTTTTGAATCGAACCCTTCCGGATCACTCGGATCACCCGTTGTCGGTGCAAAAACGTCACCAGACCGCTGATCAAAACGACCGGGATCAACGCCAAAGGGACCGTCATGGATTGCAAAAACGGTGGGGGTTCGGTCCGGGCTGTCCAGACCTCCGGCGATTCAGGATCAAACCTGATCGGAATCTGATCCCGTAGACGGATCAGCCCCCCGGTCTGTCGGTGGATCATACGCTCGGACCGGATCGTTTTTTGGGTCCCGGGGATCGTATACTCCAGTGTCACCCGGACCGGTTCGTCTCGGGGCATTTGGCGGGTATCACGCCCGAGGTCCACCACGACGGCTTGGACAGGAGTTCCCGATCGGATCAATCTGCGTTCTTCGATAGCGGTGCGGAAGTTATAAATCCCGATCCCCAACGCCGCTAACAACATCAATCCGGTCACCGCCAGCCATGGACGGACGGGCATTTCCATCCAGGAACGGGTCAACAGGCGTTTGAAGGGCTCTTGTGTCGAGATGTTCATCGGTTTCTTACCCTCCCGCAGGAAAACAGAATGTCTATTGGGCAGGAAGGTAGCCTTGTTCGACACAGGCTTCAAGGATTCGGTGAACGACCGTGCCCGCAGCCAATCCCCCACCTCCCCCATACGGGATCATCACCGCTATCGCGAGTTTCGGTTGCTCGGCAGGGGCTAACACCATCATCCAGGCGTGAGAGTTCACCCTATCTTCCTTTTCTCCGATCCCCCGGTACCACGGTGCCAGTGGATTGGGGGTGGAATGGGTGCCGAGTTTCAATTTTTCATAAAAGGTTCGTCCCTTATCATCCCGGATCAGTTCACCCGACGGACTCGTGCGGGGAATGGCTAGCAGGGAGGGTTGGGCCGATCCGGTCTTCCCCGCAACCGTCAGAGGCGGCAACGCCGCTGACGTTCCTGTCCCCGCTCCCCCTTGGACCACATTGATCATTCCCCGACGCGCTTCTACTAAGGCTTCGGGGGATAAATGCAGATCGCGCACGTTCGGACCGTTATACGGGATGTTGGGATATCCATCGGTCAGGAGAGTCGGACGTTTCCAGACCCCGTTTCGACCAATGGTCGCAGCCACGTTGGCGATCTGAATCGGTGTTGCGGCGATCTGCCCTTGTCCGATGGCAGCAAACCACGCGGTAGCACGACGTCGAGAACGAGGCAGGTCCTCTTCTTCGGGCAGACGTCCGGAGGATTCACGAAGACCGATCCCCGTCACCTGACCTAACCCAAACTGAGACAACCAGTTACGAATCCGTCCCACGCCCATCCGGTCTCCCAGCGTCTCGAAGTAGACGTTACAAGAACGTTCGATCGCGTCAGCAAAGGTTAAAAAACCGGTCGGGTGAGGGTAGCTTGAAGGGACTCGGTGGTGTCCGACTCCGAATTGGCTCATCGTCCAACAACGCGCAAACTGAGTGAAGGTTTGTCCGTCGAGTTTCAGATAACCGCTACATTCGATTGTATCGTGAGGTCCGATCAATCCGTCGGTGATCGCCGCCAGCCCGATCAACACTTTGATGGTCGAACCCGGTTCGATCGCAGCCCGGGTTGCTCGATTCAGAAAAGGCTGATTGATCAGATCTCTGGATAATTTCGGGTAGAGTTGTTCATACTGATTTAGGTCATAAGTCGGATAAGAAACCAAGGCCCTTACTTGAGCGGTCGCGATATCGATCACCACCGCAGCACCGGGGATTTGGACCCAATCGACCGGTGAGGCATTGTGGGCGCGGATCGGGACGTTCTTGAACGCTTCTTCGATCGATGCAGTCAGAACGATATCGATGCTCGTCCGAACGTCCTGTCCCGGCTGTGGTTCGATCCGTCGGACGACTTCTCCCGTTCCGTCGCTGATTTCCATGCCACGGGTGCCGCGAAGTCGATCCTCCAGGAGCAGTTCCAGACCTTCCCGTCCGATCCGGTCTGAAAGACGATAGTTGCGCAACCGTTCCTCGAGCGTTTGGTTTTGTCGTGTCTCTCGGTCGACCAATTCGTCACGGTCCACCGGTTTTAATGTCCCGATGACATGACAGCCAACCGACCCATACGGGTATTGTCGGACAATCCCTTCCTTCAGTTCCAACCCGGGGTATTGTTCGATTTCACGCGCCAGCTCATTCCGAACCGCATAATCCACGTTGGGCAGAATGACGTGTTTTTGCAACTGCTCGGCTACCGTAACATCAAAGTCATCGATGTTCACTTTCTGAGATCCCTCCCCGAGCAACCAGGCGTACCATGGATTGTTTGGCGAGTCCTGTTTGCTTTGCAAAGCCCGTTCATACCGGTTGTACCAGACGATTCGTCGGCGGGTTTCGACCAAACGGATGATCTGACGCCTCTGCTCATCCATTTCTTCATCGGTCTTGCCGGCCAATCTCGCGAGGGTATGCCACATCCGATCGATCTGTCGTCGAATGACCGCCACCTCCGCATCGATCAGCTCGGTGCGTCTGGCACGAGGTTTGAGTAGAAATCCGCTATCGCCGGTTTTCAGCCGTTCGATCGCAAGACGTCTCATCCAACCGGGATCCGGCTCAAAAAGAATGGCACGATAATCCACTGCAACATCAATGCACGGAGAATCAATCGCGATTTCTCGTCCTTTACAGTCCAGTATCCTACCCCGGCTCGTAGGAATCAGGGTCTGGTCCTCCATGATACGGCTGGATTCAGTTTCCCAATATGATTTTTCCACCACCTGAATGATGGCGGTGCGAACAATCAGGACGACGCTGATTAGCGTGAAGAGAATAAGCAGTGTTTTTAAACGACGTTCGAACATCCGTGTTCGCCAACAAGGCTTATACTATACAATCGGAAGGGGGAGTGAATCCATCAGGTTTGTCCAATAAAATGAGCATCGGACAATATCCCGAGCCCAAAAAAAGCAACTGGCAAGGTGAGGATGGCATCCAGAGTTTTCTCCGTCAACGCTGAATCACGCTATCTGCGAGATTCTACTTTCTGCTACCCTCGCCGATTTGCGCTTGTCGATTTTCATGAAATCTGGATAATACAGGGACTTGATTGAATCGAATCGAGCAACAGTGATTCAGATGATCTGCACCAAACACACAACCCCCAAGGACTGAACTGTCCCGATTCGAGACAGTTGTCAGGTCAAAGCGGGTACGGGCAGAATTATCGAAACACTGTTGCATTTTTTTTTGGAGCTTACATGTCGGTCAATGTCGCAGTCGTTGGTGCAACCGGTGCGGTAGGTGAAGAGTTTTTGCGGGTTCTGGCGGAACGAAACTTTCCGATCCGGAACCTCCGTCTTTTGGCTTCGGCACGATCAGCTGGGAAGAAAGTGATCTTCAAAGATCAGGAGTACACCGTTGAGGAACTGACGAAGGACAGCTTCAAGGACATTCAAATTGCGTTGTTCAGTGCCGGGGGATCGATCAGCAAAGAATACGCACCGGTCGCCGTTTCTGCCGGGGCAGTCGTCGTGGACAACTCCTCTGCTTTTCGGATGAAAGAAGGAGTTCCCCTGGTCGTACCGGAAGTCAACCCGGAACAGATTCGTCGTCATAATGGGGTGATCGCCAACCCCAACTGCAGCACCATCATCATGAACGTACCGGTTTGGCCTTTACACCAGGTCAATCCCGTGCGTCGGATCATTGTCAGCACGTACCAGGCCGTCAGCGGGGCAGGGGCGTGGGGGCTTTATGAATTGGAACAACAACAACGGGCATTTGCCTCAGGACAACCGATCCGGAAAGAAAAGTTTCCCCATCCCATTTTCAATAATCTGTTCAGCCATAACAGCCCGATAGGTCCGCAAGGGTATAACGAGGAAGAAATGAAGATGGTCAAGGAGACTCGCAAAATCTTCAATGACCCCCGGATCATGGTCACAGCGACCTGTGTCCGTGTCCCGATCCCCCGCGCGCACTGCGAATCCGTCAATATCGAGTTTTCTCGTCCAATGACTCCGGAACAGGTCCGTCAGATCCTCTCGCGAGCCCCCGGCGTCAAGATCGTGGATGACACTCAGACCAACACGTTTCCCATGCCCATTCTCGCTAGTCATCAGGATGACGTGCTTGTGGGCAGAATCCGTCAGGATATTTCACGAGACGACGGACGCGGGATCGAAATATTCATTTCCGGTGACCAGATCCGTAAGGGTGCTGCCACCAACGCGGTCCAGATCGCTGAAAAACTCATCTGACGTTACCCGCGTTGCATCGTTGAGTTGGATATTCCGGAAAACATCATTCTGACTGAAACCGGATCTCAAGTCCCTTGCGGTTGATTTGGGTTCGGTACACTCGACCCATCATTCCCGGTGCCAACAAGCGAGAGACCAGGAAATCCCTCAGGATGTCGGCTTGATTGGCGTTTCGACAGAAAAAGTACCCGAATCCGCCACCCCCCGCCCCGGCCAGACCGGCTGCCAAACAAAAGGGTCGGCACTCTGACAGCAAAATATCCACCGACGGGGTTGTGCTTGCGGGATAAAGCGCTTTTTTGATCTGCCAATACTGGTTGATTTGCTGCGCAACCCGGTTCCATCGTCCCTGTTCTAGGAACCGAGCAAGTTGATTCGCCGAACGATTCAGATCCGACATCAGTCCGGTCATGGCCGGTTCCCTGCCCAGCCAACGCCCCATGACTTTCCGGAGAATATCCCGTGCCAGTCGTTGCTGTCCTGAAAAAAAGACGACCAGACGTTCTTGTAACTCCTGTAGTTGGGTCGAAGAAAGATTAATCTTTTTTACCCGGACGGATTGAGGGATTCCTGGTTGTGAGACTGTGAGTTTGACTCCACCGACGATCCCCCCAGCCTGATCCTGCCAACCGCCCCCGGTGCCCAGTCTTTGTTCCAGAATCAGGGTTTCTTCGATCAGTTGTTCGTGCGTACGCAATTCATTCCGGGCGCGATGTAACGCGGCTAACAACGTGGCTGCCAGAATACTGCTTGTACCCAATCCCGAACCTTTTGGCACTCGACATTCCGTCTGTATTTCCAGACCCGCCCCCAGACGTTCAAGCCAACGCGAAATACTTTGACCGTCCCGGGGGCAAAGCCCGGTCAATTCCATCGCCACCTTGTGCATGACCAGAGGATCGTGCACGTCAGGAGAAGCCTGCGGTTTCCAGAAATGGATCTCGGTTCGGTGTCCTAGATCAAGGCTATGGAGAATCAGTTTTTTTTCCTGAAGAGTCCGGACGACTGCACGGACGGGGGGACCATCATCCAGGTCGATCGCCAGGTTCACCACCGCACCGCCTTGCTCGAAACAGTGTGGCGGGGTATCCGTCCACCCTCCGGACAAATCCAATCGGACCGGCGAAAGGGCCTCGACCCGTTTGCCGGGTTCGAGTCGGACCACAGAAGCGGAAACCGAAAAATGATTGGTACTTCGTTCGGTGGCTTCGGCGACTTTCGCAAAAGCTTTGGACTCGGATGAATGCCTTTCTAACGCCAACATCCGGTCAGGCCTTTTCCCCAGATCGGACAAAGCCCACCAGGCCCGTGCCTGCCGAAGACAATGAGAGGCATTCGGGGCAGGTTCGGACGCATATCGGGTGATCAACTTTTGGACGGCCTGATAAGCTTCTTGCGACACATAATGGCTGATGGCCGTTTCGACCGAGAGACTTTCATCATGGTCCACACGACTCAACCAGTCAAGGGTTTGCAGATAAGCCATGACCACCTCGCGATGGGCGATCAGTTTCTCCGGATCGGTCGAGGCAAGAATCATCGACATCGAATACCGATCTGATTTTTTCCAGCGAATGAGTTGTCGAGGGGAAGCCGGTTTTTTCTGTACCAGCCAAAGTACTTCCCGGACCGAATCCCTTCGTGAGGTGACGGGAAAGAGCCGTGCCGTCCAAAGAGACCATTGATCAATCGCCACGCCGCTCCACAAGTCCTCGGGTTTCAACCGGTGTCGGTGTAAGAAAGCTTCGATCCGTTCATTGTGGAAAAGACATTTCCCGTCGGCATAAAGCCCTTTGAAATCATCCTGCACACCGCAAACCACCTGAACGGTGCCCGTGCCTCCGTCGGATCGATGGATCGGGACCTGGAACAGTAAGGTGCTAGACGGAAGACGAAATGGTCGGCTCGATTCCACCTGTGACACCACGCTGTCATCCCCGATATCGACTTTTCCTTTGAGAATAGAGTGTTCGACCAATGCGCCGCGTCCGATGCGTCCGTCCTTGTTCATGACAACGGAAGCAAACACCCGTGCTGTTTGATCGACCCGACCCTTGATTCTGGCCAATACGTTATTCGGGAACAATTCTGCAGATACGGGATTCTCGCGTCCGGTCAGGGTGTCGCGGAACTGACGGGTCGTACCTAGGTGCAGGAAATGTCCTTGAAGCGTCATCACGTGAAAAGAATGATGTCTGAGGTGTTTCCAGAGTGCCTGTCGGATCGATACCGGTCCGTCCTTTTTGTAAGCCTTCTCATCGGTCGAGGCGGCCATGACACGAGTCATTTCGTCGTAAAGGTCGATCGTAGTTTTTGCCCGTTGGTCCAACCCTCGACCCCCGGATACCCCTGCAAGTTCGGCTAGAGATCGGGTGGATGAGGCATCAAAAAATAAGAGTCCGGTGTCCAGAAGAACCTGCCCTTGGGCGTCCATCGCTCGTGCTTGGGACATCTGTTCGATCGAAACCTTCTGGAGTGTGGTTCGGACCCGATTCTTTCGGTCGGTTACGAAGACGCCGTGGGCCGTTCCAAGATCGGCCGGCGCTCGCATGCTTAGCGCGGTCACGCCCCGAGCAGGGGTCGTAACGTGACGATGGTCAAACACCAGCAGCACGTCGCCGGCGACGGTCAACACTCCGGGTCCTAGACGTTCCGGAAGACCGGCCAGGGTGATGTACAGGTGGTCGAACAGGGTGGCGATCTGGGCGTCAGGCCTCTGAAGAGGGATTGGTGCAAAGATTTTTCCCTGAGGCGAATAGGCCGGGAGACGCTGGCTTAAACCACCGGAGTGAATTAGAAGGATTCTCAGACGACATAAGTCGTGGATCGAAAGTTGCAACTGACGTGCGGCCTCACGCAGGGCTCGGAGAGTGGCTCCGCCCGAACCGATCCGCGGACCCGGGGGATCGGGTATGACCAAGTTCTGCTGGATCGGAGGAAAAAAAGCACCCGCAGGACCGACATCCCGCTGACGAAGTGCTAGTTCTGCCCGATATCCCCTGGCCTGTTTTTCGTTTGTTGCGGTCAGAATCAGGACGTCCCAGCAGACCCCGATGGATCCGGTCTGTCGGGCGCGCAAATAAGCCTCATGGTTGGCCGAAATTGCGACCGAAATGGCAGGATCAGGTTCTACCGGCATCGGGC
The DNA here is from genome assembly GCA_026004655.1 of Phycisphaerae bacterium. GTDB lineage: Bacteria > Planctomycetota > Phycisphaerae > Tepidisphaerales > Tepidisphaeraceae > BPJO01. The sequence goes on along the minus strand of BPJO01000018.1, from coordinate 43,915 downwards.
GTTCTCCACAACTTGATGAAGGATCCGTTCGATACGGGCACAGGACAAACGACAATCGTACCGTTCACAAAAGGTTTGTCGGGCACGTTGGCCCATCTGTTGACGCAGGGTAGGGTTGTCTCGGAGCTGTTGGATGGCATGGGTCATGGTTTCTACGTCGCCTGGTTTGATGACGAATCCTGATTGTGAATCGATCAGAATTCGGGAAGCTTCCGCCTCGGTCGGTCCGACCATGATGGCCGGTTTCCCGGCCGAGAGGATTCCGAACAGTTTGCTGGGCACGACGATTCCAGTGTACGCGGGGGATTGGCTGATCAGGTGCACGTCGGCAAGGTTGAGCAGGTCGTTCAGTTTTTCACGAGGTTGATAAGGTAGGAAACGAACATGATTCCATCCTTCGGTAGGGGCTAGTTCCTGTAAAATTTTGATACCCCGTCCGCCACCGCTGAAGCACCATTTAAGCCCGATTTGGCTGCGTGTCGCACGGATCGTACGGATAAAAGTTTCCACGTCGTGTGCCTGACCGAAATTACCGCTGTACAACAAGACAAAATCGTTTTTAAGCCCCAATTCCTCCCGCAAGGGGTTGGAGTCGCGGTCGGTGGGAAAAATCTCGTTCTGATCTGCCCATGGAGGAATGACATGAATCCGACTTTCATGAACCGGAAGCAGGTAGGTTTCCATAAGTCGGTCTTTCATATCAGTCCCTAATGCGATGATCGCATCACAGGCTTGGAGTGTCCTTCGGGTCAGACCGGTTAGAAATCGGGTCAGAGGACGGGAAGGTTGGAGCATTCCCATGGCCACTGCAGCATCGGGGTAAAGGTCCATGACATGGTTGACCAGGGCAATTCGTCGGTTCGGGGGATGTCGGAAAAGCTTCTGCCAATGACCAAGAACCGCGATCATCGGGGGGCTAGTCAGCGCCAAAATCACATCCGGTGCGGGCAAATCGTTCATTTTCCGGAAGGCGGAGACATAAAAACTCAAAAAATCAGCCATGCGTCCAAACGTGTGTACTTTTCCAAAAGCCGTCTGAGGCACACGGTGGATCGTGATGTTCCGAATCCGCTGATAGGTTTGGGAAAAGCGTTCCGAGGACCCGTAGACGCTCTGACTCGTAATAGCAGTTACACGATGGCCCGAAGCGTCTAGATGTCTGGCCAAGTCCCACATGTGCTGGGCCGTGGCAGCGACATCGGGGTAAAAGGTTTGATTCAAAATCAGAACATGCATGAAATTGAGTTGTCTAAGAACATTCGACCAAGGGATTATGAATCACATCCCCGGAAATGCCAATTTACAGAGTTTGTATCTTGTCCCATCCTTGATTTATGGGGTGTGTCTTTATTCGGACCTCTGATGAACCGATATAATCGTTACAAACTCACAAAGGCGAGTGTATGACCCATCCTGATCAATCCGATGAACCTGTTTCCAGTAGTTCACAAACCCGACCAAATCGATGGAAAAAGTGGGGGATCGTTTTAATCAGTCTAATTCTGGTAGTCGGGATATTTATTCTCCTGCTGCCCACATTGGTCGGGACCGGTCCGATCCGGTCCTGGATCATCGGTCAGGTCAATGAACAATTGAACGGACGACTAGAAATCGATCAGGTGAACATCGGTTGGATCAGCCCGATTCGATTGGCAGGAGTAAGGCTTTATGATCGGGAGAATCGCCTGGTCATCGATGTTCCTAAACTGGAAACCGAGGCATCTTTAGGTTCATTGATCCGGGGCAAACTGGATTTCGGTCACACCACGGTCGTAGCCGATGCGGCGTATGTCGTGATTCGTCAGGACGGGTCGAGCAATTTGCACGACATACTCCGGCTAGGCCGAGCCCCAAAAAACGAACCATCACGACCGAAATCTCATGAAAAAACATCCAGTGAAATACAAATTCCTAGTGTCCGTGCGGACATCACACTGGACCTGAAAGGCCAGATCCAGCTCGTCGATTCACAAGGCCAAAATCTGACACGGATTCACATCCTTCCCCAGACCGGCGGTACGTTTCAACTCGATCCGTTAAAGGAGGGGATCCGGTCGGACCTACAATTGATCTATTCGGTCGACCAAGCCCCAAGCGGTCGAATCCTGATCCAAGGGGTAGTAGATCCTCTTGCCAAAGGACCGTTTGATCTGAAACAACTGACCGCCAACGCCCAGTTGTCCTTGGAGCAGGTGGATGTGTCAGCCATTAAACCTTTGTTGATATTAGCCGGGATAAAAGACACCGAAATAAAAGGTATATTGAACGGAAAAATCCAGGCCGATTTGAAAAAAGGGGGGTTAGGATCGATCGCGGGGCAACCCGTTTTGTCCGAGATCTCATTCATAACACCCGGATTATTGGATCGTTATCAGGCCCGGGAGATCACTTTCCCGATCGAGATTCGTCGAACGGTTACCGGAGAAAACGCCTTTCTAGATATCCAATGTGAAATGATCACCCCACAACTCAAGGCGTCGCTGTCGGGACAATTGCCTGAATCATTCATCAAGCATCGGACGACGAGTGACCTCAACGGACAGGCCGGGCAATTGACGGCTAGAATCGAAATCGATGCCCCGGCACTTGCGCGTGCACTTCCTCATACACTTCGTCTCCGCGAGGATACACGCATCGAATCCGGCACCATTCTGACGGAACTATCAGCCAGTATGACCGCCCGACAGGGTATTCAAAGCAGCTTCCAAACCGACTTGGGGCTTTCCGGGATACAAAACGGTCAACCGTTTCAGATCCCGCCTATAAAAGTTCGGGCATCGGGTACCTGTAACAACCTGACTCAACCCCTGAAGGGATTGGTTGATCTTTCAGCCACGATCAGCAGCTCCTTTGCGTCGTTCGAGTTGTCGGCTCCTTCATTGGCGCGTCTTAACGGGAATGGACAGATTCATCTGAAGCAACTCCGGGAGCAGTTGTCACAGCTGATGGATCTGTCGGGAGTGCAATGGGACGGTAGTGCCGAAATTGCTCTTACCAACGAAGAGGTTGCAGAAGACAGTTATCGTGCGGGTCTGCAGATACGCATCGGTAATCTGGAAACGACCCTGCCTGACAATGCACCGTTTCGTATCGGACACGCAGCCATTAACATTCAAAGCGATTATCGGCTCGATCCGGGTCAGCAACGATTGACAAAAGTCGAATCGGCATCCGTATACTGCCGGATCGGGGATACGCCTCAATCACCGATCGTGGATGCCGACGTGCGTGTTCGTGGATTGGATTTAACGGTACTGAGCGTCAATCAATTTGAAATCAAACCTGTATCGGTAATTTCGTTGCCAAGGCTGTGGCAGATGCTCGATTCGTGGGTACCAGGATTAAAATCCTCCGCACTGGCAATCCAGAACGGGGCGTTTTACCTGTCAACGCAAGGATCCGCAGATCTGAAAAACGGTGTTGTAATGCTGGAGAATCTGGAGTGTTCCGCCCCTTCACTCCGGGCGACCTGGCAAGGCAAGCCGTTGCTGGACGAAAAACGGTTGTATGTGTCGATCGGGGGGCAGGTCCGAGCAGATCTCGAACGATCGGTGGAGCTTTCTCGAATCCTGTTTGACAGCAGTGTTGCCACACTGAGCAGCAGCGATCGACCGTTGATTGTTCGATGGGAGAAAGGCCTACCCATGGGGCAGGGTCAAGTTAAGACCACCGTGCAATTACCTGCACTGAATCGAATAGTCCAAGCGTTTTCGCCGAAAAATATTCCCACAATCCGGAACGGGCAATTTGCCGGGGAGTTGAGTTTCGCCAACCACGCATCGGGTTCTGAACCGACGGTCCAACTGGAGGGTCAACTCAACAACCTCACGATCGACCAGACCCCCGTCCAGAACGAAACGGTCAAAATGGAACTTCGATCGGTCATGAAGACCAAGTCGGATCAGGCCTCTGTGACCGCCAATGTCAATGGCAGCTTTTTATCCTTGAATCTCAAGGACACGATGGTGAACTTGGCCGCTGGGACGTCGTTTGTAAATCGGTTGGAATCGGCTTTACTTGTGGTAGGTGTTCCCGACCTGCAAAAGGCTGCGATGGTGGCGCAAGCCGTGGTTCCGGGTCTTTCCCTGTCTTACCTGCCATCGGGAGGTTTAGCAGCAGAGGTGTCGATCAAAAACCATTCGATGAACCTTAATCTGCAAGCCAGTCAAGTGGGATTGACCGATGTAGTTTCCGATCAAACCTATCGGTTTGATCGGAAAAGGCCACTGACGCTCGCAGCCGGTCTTTCATTCGTGGGTGGAGACAGGCTTGAAAAACTGGAACTGACGAGATTGGAAGGGGATCTGGATTTGATTCGGCTCGCGATGCCAACCCCTGTGGTGATCGACGATTTGTCACATAACCCGCGTCCGCAAGGTCAGCTGCGATTGACCGGTTCACTGGAACGTTTGGCATCGTTGGTACAGTTTTTGCAGAGAACGGATCAGCCGCTACCTTACCGAGGCGAGTTTGATCTGACGCCGACCATCCGTTCGGAGGGCACACAGATTACGTTGGCACCGGTCGGAAAAATCCAGAATCTGGTCATCCTGAATTCTGCCGGTCAACCCACGTTGACGGAAAAAGAGATGCGCTTGTCCGGTGAACTGGGGATCAATACGGTCGAAAAACAGATCGACATTCGTTCGCTGGATCTGGACATGACTTCAAGCCGATCAGCCAAACTTCGGATAACGGGTGGCATCCGGGGCTGGTCCGGTCCTGAGGTCCGATTCAATAACCTGTCCGTTCAAGCCAACGCCGTCGGCGAAAAGATCTGGCCGATGATTTTTCCTCTTCTATCGTCCGAACTGCAAACCAAACTTGCCAAAGCCGGCATCAGTGGACCTGTTCGTCTGGACATCCTGGTTGACGGTGCATACGACGTGGGGTCGGGTGATTTTCACCGGGGCGTTCGACCGCTGAGTGTGCGAGGTACCTTTGGTGTAGAAAAACTCGATCTGACCGATGCCTACGGACTGACTATCGCGGGTTTGACCCAGTGGTTCAGCATCGACCAGGGGCGACTGGTGACCGGTCACAAGTCGTCCGATGGTCAATGGCAATTCGCGCCACCTTTCCAAATCAACGGTGGGAAAGGAGATCTTGGTAGCATCGTGATCGTTCTGAGTCACCCGGATCTTCCGGTTTCCATTGGTAGAAAACAGAGACTGTTCACGAGTGTTCAACTGAATCAGGTCATGGCTGCTCAACTCGGGTCGTTGGCGTCAGTCATATTTAAAGACAGCCGGTCGGCATCGGGGATCGTGGACGTGGTCGTAATGGATTGCACCAATGTGCCCCTGGTCGATCTGATTCAGGGTAGTCAAAAGGCCCGAGCCGATATTCTCTACAGTATTCGCGACCTTCGCTTGGACGGTCCGGTTCCCGGAACGCTGGCGGGTCTACTGGGATGGGGCGATCAGGGAATCGTCGGGAAGATCGAAAACGGGTCGCTGGTTCTCAAGGACGGTGTGGCTTATCAAAATATGACTCTCGATCTGTTGAAAGTCATATCCGTACGCGACGAACGGACCGGTCAACAGCGACAACAAGAGCAATGGCAGCAATTAATGTTCAAGGGCGGGATCGATCTCGAGAAGCAGAAGTTCCGTGATTACTCGTTATGGATTTCTTCAGGACTGTTGCTTCAGGACTGGAGAAAGTCATTTCCGAACGGGGCCACCGTCCAGCTACGTGGCGACGTCAGTGATGTCGGAAGTATTCTTACGCAGACCATCGGTTCACTAGCGGTTCAGGGCTACGGAGGTAGCCTGATCGACGATCTTCTGAACAAAAGGAAAAAATAATCTCTGACCGATCCGTCAGTGCGTCTTGTTCACACGATCTGGTAATACCAGATGAGTGTGGCGGATTCTTTGACCAGGTCGTGGTTGGAATGTCGTCGGGTGTCAAGCCCTGACAAGTCAAACCCCAGTTTTTCGAGCAAAATGGCCGCTGGCGCGTTGTTGGTTCGGGTCATCGCACAGACCGCCCGTAGATCGGCTTGTCGAGCTTCTTCGATCAACTGATAAAGCAAAACGGTTGCAAGTCCTTGACGACGAAACTCGCAATCGACCCGAAGATCCAGGACCTTCATGACCGACAACGTCGGATCTGGTTGGGCTAAAAGCATGGCTACGATCTGATCTTCGTGTTCGGCGACCTTGCAAATCCCCTCATCCGTTCCGTTGACCACCTGTTTGAGCAGAAACTGTGTTTCGGTATCCAACCGATTGGGAAGAACCAGTTTTTCGCGCAGGGATCGTTTTTCGATTTTGAAGTGAAAGGATAATCCCTCTCCGGATTGATCGATGTGGAGATATTCTCCGGACTCAATCACGCAGTCGATTTCTTCGATCAGCGACAGGTCGGATGAAGTGGCGGGTCGAATCGTCATGGTCAGAATCCGGTACGTTTGAACTGTTTTTCCAGATCAGATAACGATAGCTTCAATGTCGTAGGTCTTCCGTGGGGGCAATTGGAGGATCGTTCGACCAGATCACGCTTTTGGATGAGTGCTTGAATTTCCTGCGGGGTCAGGGGGTCCCCGGCCTTGATCGCGGCTTTACAGGCCATCATGTCCAGAACTTCATGAACAAGCGCTTCTTCGTTCAGGTCCAAAAGCTCTTGTTCTCCCTTTTCCAGCAATTCCTGCAGGAATTGTACGGGATCCAGTTTGTCCAGAAACGATGGAAACGAATGGATCGCGATCGTTTCCGGTCCGAAGGGTTCGGCTTCGATTCCCAGTTTGCGTAAAAGAGGCTGGATCTGTTCCAGAAGGTCGATCTGCCGGACCGAAGCCCGAAACGTCTGAGGGATCAGCATCCGTTGGCCTTCCAGCGGACCGGCAGTGACCTTGGCCAGAAGGTCCTCATAGATGATTCGTTCGTGAAGCGCGTGTTGGTCGATGATGACCATCCCCTCGCTGGATTCGACCACCAGATAGCTGTTGTGAAGCTGAATCGCGTTGGGGAGCTTTTCGATGGGTGACACGTCGGTAACTTTTCGGGAAACGTCCGATGTGTATTGGATGTGCTTTTGAACAGGATGGGACTGCATCTGACACTCGTCCACAGATGTGGTGACCTGTGGGATCATCGGATGAGGCGTCTGAGACTGATCCGATGAAGTCGGCGATCCGGATGAGTCAGCCTCTGTTCGGGAAGACATCAGGACGGATGAAACTCGCTCAGACGGGGATTGCCTGAAAAACGAGGCGAGTTTCTCCCGTAAGGTTTGTCGGTCCGTATCTGTCACCGGTGGATTGATCCGGGGAACCGCCCGAGGGGTCAGATCGTTTCCCAACAGTACCTGCCGGATGCTGGTCAGAACAAGACCATGAACTCGTTGGGCGTCCCGGAAACGGACTTCGGATTTGGTCGGATGTACGTTCACGTCCACGTCACCGGGGGGTAAATCAAGCAACAAGATCGCCGCAGGGTGACGGGTCGGTTCGATGAGTCCTCGATAGGCTTCACGGACCGCGTGTGTGATCGACTTGTCCCGGACAGGTCGTCCGTTGACATACAGATGCTGATACTTTTGCGTCGGGTTTGCCAGTTCCGGAAGCCCGATGATGCCTCGGAGGGTGATTTCGACATCCCGAACATCCACCGAAAGTCGTTGTTCCCGGAACTCGTCCGGCCAAGCGACTAACAACCGTTGTATCAGACTTGTAGCAGGATACTCACGAACCGTTTTACGATTATGGACCAACCGAAATGCGATTCCGGGTTGAGATATCGCCAAGCGTGTGAACATATCGACGATATGCCCAAACTCGGTCTGAGTACCTTTGAGAAACTTGCGTCGCGCGGGGGTATTAAAAAACAGATGGCGGACTTCGATCATGGTTCCGACGTTGCCCGCAGCCGCTTGGATGTCGGACAGTTCGCCACCATGATTGGTAATTTCGTACGCCACATCGGATTCTCGGACCCGCGAGAGGATTCGAGTGTGAGAAACTGATCCGATTGAAGCCAGCGCCTCGCCGCGAAACCCGAGGGTTTGAATCCGAAAAAGGTCCTCGTCCGATTCCAGTTTACTGGTCGCATGGGGCGCAAAAGCCAGTCCCAGTTCGTCGGCGGGGATGCCATAACCGTCATCCACGATCCGAATCAGTTCCCGCCCGCCTTCTTCGATTTCAACAATAATCTGTTTTGCACCGGCGTCGATAGCGTTGTCTACGAGTTCTTTGACGACCGACGCAGGTCTTTCGATCACTTCGCCGGCTGCGATGCGATTGACAAGGGATTGAGGAAGTCGGCGGATCGGTTTTCTCTGCATCGGATTTCAGCATTGTATCCATTCTGACTGTCGGATAAATGCCAAGAGTGGGTTGGGGGCGATCAGGTCCGGCTGGACAAGGGTGTTTGGGATTCGACCTCTTCTGCGGTCATGATATTGTCGTGATGAGGCGTCTGAGGACGATAAATCATCCACAAATTGCGTACATAGATGAACCACCCGAACGACTGTCCCAACAATCCGATCGGGTCTCGTCGCCATAGAAAATAAAGCATCAGCATGGTCGAACCGGCCAGGCTCATCCACCAGAAGATGGGGGGAACGACACTTTTTTTGTTTTTCTCACTGACCAGCCATTGCACGACCATTCGGCCTGTGAAAAGCAACTGTCCCAGAAATCCCAGGCTGACCCAGACGTATCCGAACGGATTAGAGACGTTCAGCAATTTTTGTCCCCAGGATCGCTCGGTACGGTCTCGGTGCATTCGGGCAGCCAGTTCATCGGCTGTCATGTCGATGACGCGTCCGCTGTGCTCGGTAATTGCGAACATCCAGCGATCATCTTTACGGTACAGAACGGCTTTATCCCAGGCATCGGGCAACTGCACGGTCACTTCCACGCCGCCCGGTCTTTGGATCGGGTTGGTCTCGGTGATCGACAGGTAGACCCACACCCCCAACCCCAGCAGGAGCCCGATTTCCAGAACCAAGAGTCCGAGACGTTTCATAAATGACAGGTCCGATCCAGAAACAAATCCGTCCAACGGTCTTGCCAGAGTCGTATACTAAAGTAAACGCTGTTTATTTATTGACCTAATTGATCCGGGTTCAATCCTTCAAGCTCCGGTGTGACAAATAAACCATCCTTTCGGATCAATTGGTCATCAAACCAGATTTCTCCGCCGCCGAACTCGGGGGTCTGAATATTCACCATGTCCCAATGGATCTGGGATCGGTTGCCGTTGTCGGCTTGTTCGTAAGCCTGTCCGGGTGTGAAATGAAAGCTACCTGCAATTTTTTCATCGAACAGGATATCCCGCATCGGACGGGTGATATGGGGATTAAAACCGAGTGAAAACTCACCGATATAACGGGCGCCTTCGTCGGCATCGAGAATTTCATTCAATTTCTGAGTCTGAGGTTCAGAACTGGCCCGGGCAGAAACGATACGACCTTTTTCAAAGCTCAATTCGATACCCGAAAAAACGGTTCCCTGGTAAAGCGTTTCTGTCGAAAAACGAATCGTTCCTTCGACGCTGGTTTTTACCGGACAACTGAAACATTCACCGTCGGGGATGTTTCGTTCTCCTACGCAGGGGATGGCCCCGATGCCTTTAATGCTGAAACTCAGATCCGTGCCCGGACCTTTAATCCGAACCCGGTCTGTTCGGTTCATAAGATCGACCAACGGTTTCATGGCTTGGGCCATTTTTGCGTAGTCGACCCCGGCACACACACGAAAATAGAAATCTTCGAAGGCTTCGGTGCTCATTCCTGCACTTTGTGCCATGGAAGGAGTCGGCCAACGCAAGACCACCCACTTGGTCTTTTTGACGCGTTGTTCGGAATGAACGGGTTTCAACCATAACCGTTCGTATAGTTGCATTTTTTCTGTAGGTACGTCGCTCATTTCGGAGATGTTGCTGCTTCCCCGGACACCGATATAACCTTGGACTCCCTGCATACGTTGCAACTCGATCTGTCCGATGAACCGCATCTGCTCCTCACTGGCCGACTGTAAGAGGGCACGCAGGATCGGAGGAGAATAGGTTGATACCAAGGGCATCCCACCGGCCTGTTCGATCTGACGGATCATTTCGACCACAAAATCTGTGGGTATGTCAAAGGCTTCGATCAATACTTTTTCACCCGGGTTAACACGAATCGAATGTCGTACGAGCAGTCGGGCCAGTTCTGTAAATCGTGGATCTTTCATAGGTTAAATCATAACCCGTGATACCGAAATTGTAATTTCTACCGATGCAAGAATAAAAACGGGCTTTGCTCGTTTCATAGATGAACCTTTAACAGGAGAAATACATGATTCATACGATGGAAGGGTTGGAGACCAGACGACTACTCTCGGCATCGGTCGTAGGGGGGGTTTTGCGAGCGGTCGGGGATTCAGGAGTGTCCAATAATATCGACGTTGAACTCAACGACGCAGGGACCCAATACGAAGTGACCATTAACGGGACCAAGACTTCGTTTGATGTCCAGGGAATCCGGCGGATCATAGTCCATGGCGCCGAACTGGCCGATCGACTCCAAATCGACGATTCCGTGAACGTTCGACAAAATATTTTCGGTTATGAAGGCAACGATACGATCACAGGCGGGAGTGCTAAAGATGAACTGGCGGTGAAGTTTAATTCCCGTAGGGGCGTGCGGGGTTGGACCCGGCTTTGGGGAATGGGCGGCGATGACGTGATCGTCGCAAAAGGCGGGCGTAACTTCATCGATGGGGGTACAGGAAATGACTCGATCACCGGGTCCGATGGACGTGACTTGATCGCAGGGTTTTCGGGTAACGACACGATTAATGCCCAAGGAGGCAACGACATTGTGCACGGCGGATCGGGAAACGACCTGATCGATCTGGGAGACGGAAACGACCTCTGCCTGGCCGGGGACGGGAATGACAACGTCCTGGGAGGATCAGGTAATGACCGGATCTTCGGACAAGCTGGTGATGACACGTTGAATGGGCAAGATGGGGATGATTCTTTGTTCGGTATTCTCGGAAATGATTCGTTGCTCGGTGAAAATGGGAATGACCTGCTGGTTGGTGGTGAAGGAACGGATGTCCTGGACGGTGGGGACGGGACCAATCGTCTGATCCAGCGAGAATCGTCGGCGATTTCTCAACTGGTGGACGAAGCCGGACGATCGTCAATTTAGTCGGCCGGAGAGGTAGGGAATCTCTCCGAAAAATAAAAACGACGTGCCTGAGATCGTAAACAGGCACGTCGTTGGTTTTCGGGACCAGTGGGGAAGAAGAATTATCGAGGCAATCCGCCGGGCAGGAAACCCTCGAGCTTGCGAGCACGGACTGGGTGCTGCAATTTTCGGATGGCTTTGGCTTCGACCTGACGGACACGTTCACGGGTGACTTTGAAGATCCGTCCGACCTCTTCGAGGGTGTAAGTGTACCCGTCTCCGATACCGTAACGGAGCTTGATGATCTCGCGTTCGCGATAGGTTAGTGTTTTGAGGACCTGTTCGATCTTGTCCTTAAGCATCTCCTGGGTGGCACTTTCGACGGGGTTTTCGGCACGTTCGTCTTCGATAAAGTCACCGAAGTAGCTGTCTTCGGATTCGCCGACCGGTCGGTCGAGTGAGATGGGATGACGGCTGATTTTGAGCACCCTGCGCGTTTCCCCGACGGTCATTTTCGCTTTTTTGGCGATTTCTTCGATGGTGGGTTCACGACCGAGTTCCTGCATAAGCAACTTGCTGATGTTGCGCAGTTTGCTCATGGTTTCGATCATGTGGACCGGGATACGGATTGTTCGGGCATGGTCGGCGATCGCGCGGGTGATGGCTTGTCGGATCCACCAGGTTGCGTACGTGCTGAACTTGAATCCTCTACGGTATTCGTATTTATCGACCGCACGCATCAGTCCGGTATTGCCTTCCTGGATGATATCGAGGAAGGACAGACCTCGATTACGGTATTTCTTTGCGATACTAACCACCAGACGCAGATTACCCCCGGACAGTCTGCGTTTGGCGTCTTCGTATTTGTAGTAGATCTTGCGGATCTGGACGACCCGTTTGTGGAGGCTTTGGGCGTCTTCCAGAACGAGATCTTCCAGACCGGAAAGTTCCTGTTTGCAGACTTCGAGGTCTTCGCCGGGGTCTTTGAGTTTTTTGAGTTGCTCGATATTGTTTTCCAGTTCGACCATCTTGCTGCTGATCGACGCCAGCTTTTTCATCAGGGGCGCGACTTTACTGGTTCGCAAGGAAAGCTCTTCGAGCAGTTTGACGCATCGACGTCGTCGACGACGAAGCGCGAGTCGGTAAAGGTCGGCTTCCTTTTTGGTTTTGGCTGCGCGCATGGCGTCCCAGTCCTGTCGGTTGCGTTCGAGCATAATACGAACCGTGTTCAGGTTGGTGGGAATGCGTAGCCCGATGGTAGACTTGTCAGCCATTCCCTCGTCGGTGCTGATTTTCATTGTCCGGTCGAAGGGTAAATCCCCGGAATCGACCTGTTGGAGAATCTCGACGGCAGCGTTGAGGCAGTAATCGGATTCCAACACCTTGCTACGGAAGATCTTACGGGTTATTTCGATCTTCTTGGGCCAGGCTGATTTCTTCCTCACGGGTCAGAAGGGGGATTTCGCCCATCTGCGTGAGGTACATCCGGACGGGGTCGTCGATGCGTTTGGTCCCGGCTTCGGCCAGTTCCTTGGCTAGGGCTTCCAGATCGACTTCGTCGTCAGTTTCTTCGTCTTCACCTTGAGCAACGATTTCGGGATCGATCTCGGCAGGAGGTTTGGGCGTGGGGGTAGACTTGATCGAGGATACTTTGACTTTGATGGGGGGTTTGATCTCCAGGGTTTTGACCTCGTTGGTCTTTTCTACCCCTTTGGCTGACCGTTTGGATTGAAAACTCCGAGACGTCCGAATCGTCAATGAGTTTGATGCCCATTTCGTCGATCGTCATCAGGAGGCTGTCCAGACGATCAGGAGCCACGACTTCGTCCGGAAGTTTAGTGTTCAACTCTTCGTACGTCAGATAACCCCGCGACGTACCCATTTCCAGAAGCACGTTGATCCGACGTTCAACTTCTTCGGGGGAACCAGAACCGATCAACGGGGTCAGCGGAACCGATACGGATTTGTCTGCTGCTGTGTTTGCCATAAATTGCGGCACTCCGAAAGTTTGTCTACGCCAGAATCTACACCATAAACCGAATCGGGGTCGTGAAAATAAATCATCGGGGGATCAATTCACGGATCACATGCCCGACAGGGGGTCACGACCGCTTGGTTCTGTTCATGTATCAATTTCGTAGCGTCATTGGCTTTCGGTCTCTTAAAAACTCCTGAAAAACGTATAACCTACACCCACAAAACATCCCAAATCCCGTAAGAAGGGCATTTTTTGAATCCCATCCCCTTACCGGACTACTTTTTTAGCCGCCGTCAGAGCGCGAAGCACTTCATCGCCTTGGACGGCTTCTAGTTCCTTATTACGTTTCAACTCCAGAACTTGTTTTTCTCGGGAAGAAATTTCACGTTCTTTTTGGATGAAGTGAACGGCTTCTTCCAACCTCTGTGGAAGATTATTCATCGTTTCCACCTCGGATGCCAACTCGATAACCAAGGATTTTAGTCCCGGGTCTTCCAGTTGGTGAATCAATTCTTCCAGTGAAACTTCCCCTTCGTGCCTCTGGTAATCCCAATACCAGTCGGCCAGAGGCTTCAGTTCTTCGCTCATAAACTCTTTTGAATCAAGTACTTGTTGCACATGGACCCATGCCCTCGGTAAATGCAAAAGTCCACCCAAAATCCATCGTTCCGCTTGACGACGAGCGGGGGGGATGGGGGGGGGAAATGGATGACTTTTGGTTGATCCCGCGGGCGGGGTATTTAATTTAGACGAACGAACGGGAGATTTCCTAACGCGAAATTTTCGATTTAATTCTTCGACGGGAATATTCGTTAATTTGCTCACGCGGGCGAGGATACTCCCCCATCGGATTGGATCGACCGGTCCTCCCGAACGCGCAGACGCCAGGCGTTGAAGATAATCGTCAATTAAACGCGAACGAGCTGTCAGATCGTTTTCGGTCTCCGAGAGTCGTTGAAACAGTTTTTTCCATTGGAATGTCAACGCGTCATCGGCCCGGTCGATCAACTGATCAAAAGCAGGCAACCCCTGTTTCAGTAAATATACATCCGGATCGATGTTGGCCGGGAGGGTTGCGATCCCGATTTCGATCGGTTGGGTCAGGAAAACCTCAAGTGCTCGTTCGACAGCCAGATCCCCGGCGTTATCCCCGTCGAACAACAAGACGATCCGGTCGGCAAACCGCCGTAGGAGGGCGATATGTTGTTCGGTCAAGGCCGTTCCCAATACCGAGACGACGTTGGTGGCTCCGAACTGATGAGCCATAACCACGTCCGTATACCCTTCGACGATCGCAACGGTTCGGGTTTCCAGAATTCTGGGACGTGCCAGATCCAACCCATAGGCCACTCGGGATTTGCTGAATAAGGGTGTTTCGGGAGAGTTAAGGTATTTGGCGGGGTGATCCGAACCGGGCAAAACGCGACCCCCGAACGCGATGACGCGTCCGGCCTCGTCCCGGATCGGAAAGATCAACCGGTCTCGGAAAGTGTCATAAACTTTGCCCGACTCGCTTGTTCGCAAAAGCCCGGCGCGGATTAAAACATCGGGACCGAACTTTTGCATCAACGGGGATTTCATCAAACCATCAAACGCGGGTGTCGCCAGTCCCAGACGAAAACGACGGATGGTGTCTTCGTTGAACCCTCTGGAAATCAAATATTCTCGGGCTTTTTCTCCTATTTTGGGGTGCTGTAAATTATTCTCAAAATAGGTCGTGGCGATCGAATGGGCTTCGAGAAGGGTCTGTCGGAGCCCCCCCGATTGGCGGGTAGAACCGAAATGGGGCAGTTCGATCTGATATTGCTCGGCCAGGTGTCGAAGGGCATCGACGAACTCCAGACGGTCTCGACGCATGACAAAGTCGATGGCATTGCCCGCGGCTTTGCATCCGAAACAGTAAAAATAGCCTCGGTCCGGGTGTACGTGGAAAGAGGGCGTTTTTTCCTGATGAAAGGGACACAGTCCGATAAACGATTTGCCACGCTTTTTCAGTGCTACGCTCTGACCGATCAATTGCACCAGGTCAACGGCTTGCAGAACAAGCGTTTTGGCATCAATGGCGGATCCTTTTTGATAATCGGAACCCGTGGACATGGGAACGTGATTCAAGAACGATTGAATGGCTGATCAAAAACCGATTCGGGGACCTCCGAACCGACCTGACACCTGTTTATCCTAATCGTTTATGAACGTGTTGCAAAATGATTCTCATTTTCCGCCAAAAAACGCGGTCGATTTAGAGGGATTTGCGCCTCAATCTCAATTATGAAATGAGACGTTATCTCAGTGGACTTTTTGACGCAGTTGCCCGAAAAATAACAACGTAACGAACATTGAAAGGAGTTTCGTATGATGCAGATTCATGATGGTCAGTGCGGGTTGTGTGTTCATTTTGGTGAAAAACATCCTCAAGAACCCAAGCTTATTCAGATCCGGACCAGCAAACAGGCGCCGGAAAATATTGTCGAGGAATGTGGTCATCCCAAACACAAACCGCTTCATCTGATGGTGACTCCCATTTCGGGGTGTTCAGGGTTTGAACCGGCCAAACTGAACTGATTTGTAGAGGGTACGACCTGTACGTCGATCCCGGTTGGCGGACAGAAAGCCCGTCATTCAACAAATCTTCATTTCAAGTTTACCAGCGGGTCTGCTTGGCAGGCCCGCTTTTTCGTTTACTCTTGGACCCATGATCGGTGTGGGAATTATCGGTTTTGGCAGGATCGGAAAAGAACATTCCTCGTGGATCGATGCATCAGGAAACGCCCGTGTGGTGGGTGTTTTTGATCCCACACCCGCACGCAGCGCCCTTGCGTCATCGTTAGGGTATTGGACGACTTCGAACCTGCCTGAGTTATTGAATCATTTAAGTGTGGACGCGGTATTGATTGCAACCCCGACCGCATTTCATTTCAAGCAGGTGATGCAAGCACTCGAGGCCGAAAAACACGTCATGGTAGAAAAACCGATGGCGTTAAACCTGATCGAGTCATTGCAGATGTGCGAGACTGCCCGGAAAAAGAATCGGGTGTTGAGTGTTTTTCATTGTCGTCGATGGGATATCGATTATCTGACGGTTCGACAGGCGATCGAGTCAGGCGTTTTCGGAAAACTGATCAATATCGAATCCCGGCTGGGTCAATGGGCGAGTTGCGTCGGACCCGCAGCCCCGGAATATCGACCTAACTGGCGAAATGAAAGCGCGTTCGGCGGGGGAGGATTGTACGACTGGGGCTCTCATTTTCTCGATCAGTTGTGGCAATTGTTTCATCCCGCTCGGGCGGTAGAAGTGTTTGCCCAGTTACGAGGCAACGTTTGGTCCCATGACTGCGATGATTTTGCCCGTGTGCTGATCAATTTTGACAATGGGGCTGTAGGATTGTGTGAAATCAACACCACCACCACACGTCCTTTACCCCGGTGGCACATCGATGGCACGGAAGGTTCCGCGGACAGTCCGTTTAGTCTGACATTTAATACAACGGAATGGGCAAAATTGACATATACCTCTGCAAAGGGACAGACCCGGGAATTACCCCTTGCTGAACCCGGTTTGACCGAAAGCGACATTTGGAACAAGTTCGCCAAAGCTTGTGAGCAAAACAGTTTACCAGCAGTGACGGTCGATTCCGTTCTTGTGACCATGCGCTTACTGGAGGCTGCTCGAGAAAGCTCGATCCGGGGGGAATCGGTTCGGGTGAGATATTGAGCTTTTAGAGGTAATGCTCATAATCAGGATCGGTTTTCAAAAGTTTTCATGCCTTGAGGAGTGTATTTCGATGGCTGGCAATGTGATCACGATGAAAGATGGTGTTTTGAATGTCCCCAATGACCCTATTATCCCTTTTATCGAGGGGGACGGAACCGGTCCTGATATCTGGCGGGCGTCGGTGCGGGTCTTGGATGCTGCCGTCAAGAAAGCATACCGCGGAACCAAAAAAATCATCTGGAAAGAAGTCCTGGCTGGCGAAAAGGCGTTTAAACAGACCGACAATTGGCTACCCGATGAAACCGTTGAAGCCTTTCAAAAATATATCGTGGGAATCAAAGGCCCGTTGACGACCCCGGTCGGTGGGGGAATCCGTTCTTTGAACGTAGCCCTTCGTCAATTGCTGGATTTGTATGTTTGTTTACGTCCGGTTCGGTATTTCACCGGAACACCCAGCCCTGTGAAACACCCGGAAAAGGTTGACATGGTGATTTTCCGCGAGAATACCGAAGACATTTATGCAGGGATCGAGTACGCCGCGGGGACGAAAGAAGCTCAATCGGTTCTAGATTTTCTAAAACAGTTTGATTCGAAAAGTTTCAACAAGATTCGTTTCGGAACGTCAGAGAAAACAAAAGACTTTACCCGTCAGGTCTGTCCCGACGGAGTAGGTTCAGACCAGGTGGAAGTCGGTATCGGGATCAAACCGGTCAGCAAGGCCGGTTCCATGCGTCTGATCAAATCGGCGATCGATTACGCCATTCGGCACAAGCGCAAGAGCGTGACATTGGTGCATAAAGGTAACATCATGAAGTTCACCGAAGGCGCGTTCCGGGACTGGGGGTACGAACTGGCCAAAAAAATGTATGGGGCCGTAGAAATCGACGGGGGACCGTGGTGCAAAATTCCCGAAGGCAAGCCCGGAGCAGGGATCGTCATTAAAGATGCCATCGCGGATATTACCCTCCAGCAGGTGCTGACCCGTCCGGAAGATTTTGATGTCATTGCCACCCTCAATCTGAACGGGGACTACCTGTCCGACGCTTTGGCTGCACAGGTCGGTGGGATCGGAATTGCACCCGGAGCTAACATCAATTACGTCACAGGGCATGCGATTTTCGAAGCCACCCACGGGACAGCCCCCAAATATGCCAACCAGGACGTAGTTAATCCCGGTTCGGTCATCTTGTCTGGCGTCATGATGTTGGAACACCTCGGATGGCAAGAGGCTGCGGACCTGATTGTCAAAGGTCTGGAAAAGTCGATCGCTGCCAAGACGGTCACGTACGATTTTGCCCGCCTGATGGAGGGAGCTACCAAGATCAAGTGTTCAGAGTTCGGCGACGCGATCATTCGCAATATGGATTGACCCGGGCACGCAATCGAAGCTCTGGGCAGGCGCGGATCGGGAAGGAGTATCCGCGCCTGTCCGTTTTGAGGGGATCACGCAGCCTCGGGGAAGATTTTGGTACCGGACCAGGACGGAAAGGAGTCTGTCAATGTCGCAAGGTATACGTCTGGGGATTATTGGAGCCGGTCCGACCGGAAAAGCCCACGCGGCCGGAGCAAAAGAGGCGGGATTCCGTCTGGCCGGGGTGGCTGATCGGATCCCCGATCGTCTTTCGGCGCTGTCTGCGGAGTTTAAGTTTGCGCGATCCGTTTCGGACGCCGAGGAATTGATTCGGGATCCAGGTCTGGATGCACTGAGCATTTGTCTGCCAACACATCTTCACGCGTCGGCGGCGATTCCGGCCCTTCGGTCTGGAAAACATGTTCTGATCGAAATGCCTCCTGCCCCGACTTCCAAGGATGCCAAAGCGATTGCACGCGCTGCCGAGAAGTCGGGTAAGACCGTGCTTTACGCAGCCGTCCGGCGTTTCGGGTCCGCAGAGCAATCCGTCAAACAGGCTATCGATAAAGGGTATGCTGGAAAAATCTATCACGCCCGAGCGACCTGGTTGCGGACTCGTGGGGTTCCCAAGGGAACGGGTTGGTATTGGGACAAATCCCGTTCCGGAGGAGGAGCCGGGGTTGATCTAGGACTGGCAATGATCGATCTTTTGATTCATCTGATCGGATCGGATGTCACGCACGTTTCAGGGGTCGGACACGCCTGTGTCACCGGTTTGCCTGTCGAAGAGTTTGCTCATTGCTTGTTACGATTCGAATCCGGTGCGTCGGCAGAAGTCAGTGTCTCCTGGGCGATGAATCAGGTGCCCTCTCAGGCCGGGACGACCTGCCGAATCCACGCCGATGCAGCCGCTTTGGATCTTTATACCCCTCAGGGACCTGTCATTTATCGCGGGTTTGACAACGACGGCCGTTGCAAGCCCACACCAATGAAACAGCCTCGCTGGGCGGGTTATCCCGCTCTTTTCAGGCATTTTAAGGAATGCATTCAGGGAAAAACTCGACCTTTAGTCGGCCCCGACAACGGTATCAAACTTATGCAGCTCTCAGAGGCACTGTACAAATCCATCGAAACCGGAAAAACAATTGAAATAAAACGAAAAACCGACACGGACGAAAAACCGTAATGGCATCTGAGCCAAAACACTTCGCCCGTGACGGTTTAACGAGCTGAAATCTCTTATCCTATTTCCAAACTTTAAAAACAGACTGAAATCGGGGCAGAAACAGTTGCTTCAATAACTGGATGACGTATCTTCTGCTTTACGTTTGATCTTCTTGGCCAGTTCGGCTCCCATGGCGGGGTTACCTAATTTTCCAACATTGACCGAAATCGTGCTGGTATTGTCAGTATCCTTTTTAACCGAGGCAACCACTTCTGTCCCATCGGCGAGTCTGCCACTGGCTTTACCGTCCATCAAGGTGCTGGAAGCGGTAACGTCCTTCAATCCCTCCTGCTCGAATACCTCTTTTGCAGCCTCGGTGGTTTTACGGGTATCGGCTGCCACTGGTGCCCACTGAGTCATGTAATTGCTCTTGACACCCGATTCGTGAGATGATTTACATCCGGTCAGCAAAGCCACCATCACCAAACCACCCGAGGCCAATAATGAAACGCGATTCATAAAACTTCCCTTCTCGTCTTGCGGTTCAACGCTCGACGGCTACAAGTTTTGCGACCGACCAGACCACCTGTTCTCATCGCGAAACATTGTATCCCCAAATTTGAAATCAAAGCGATTAACCTTTTTTTACCTCGCATTCATCGAAAGACGTAAAATCCACCGAGCAATACAACTATTAACTATTAACACCCCGACGATCAGCCATGCCCACTCCGGAGACCCCCGAACATCAGATGGTTCGATTTCATCCTCCAGGAAAAACCGCACTTCGGACAACACGCAACATCTACATAGACGCTTTTTCCACAATCCGGACAGATCCGGTACGGATCGATATCGCCCATATCGGGGTCATCCTGATCCTGCGGATCGGGGTATTCATCGATTAAGTCCTCGGAATCAGATTCAAGTGACCTCATCAACAACAGCATAAAGGTCGAAGAAGGCTTGCGAAACACTATCTTGCGCGTATTGTGCACATCAGGAGAGACGAGAAATGGTACAAGGATTTGCTTTGATCCATGAGACCGTACAGACCACGCTGCGAAGCGAAATGATCGAGATCACCGACCGTGTCCAAAAAGCCATTGACCGTCAACGACTGAAATCGGGAATGGTGATTGTGCATGTCGCCCATACGACAGCAGGAATTACGATCAACGAGAACGCAGACCCCGATGTCAAACGTGACATTCTGGCGAAACTGGACACGCTGATCCCCCAGAACGAAACCTACTATCAGCACGATGAGGGTAACAGTGACGCCCACCTTAAAGCGTCGATGTTCGGTCATTCCGTGACACTTCTGGTGGAGAACGGACGATTGCAGCTAGGCCGCTGGCAGGGGGTTTATCTTTGTGAGTTTGACGGACCGCGTGAACGCAGGGTGCTGATCAAACTGATCGATCTCGACCCACGCGCGGAACTGGATTGAATCAGAGTTTTTTGATCATGTGACAACCAGTTGGGGACCGTTGGTTCCGCTTTCCCGAGATGCAATAGCGACAAAAGCGGTGGAGTTTCGAGTTCCATCGATGGCAAAATCGAGTGTGGTTTTTCCTGCGACGATGGCCTGCTGGACGAAGGCGGTTACGTCCATTTCGATCCATTCGCCGGTGGTGCTGGTGACGGTGGCCGTAGCGATAGGACTACCGGTTTTTCCGGGCTGATTGTTGAAGTTAAGCGTTGATTCGTTCCAGTTGCCGGCTACAGCATAAGCAGCGATCTGCACACTGTCGGCTGTATTCAGATCGGCAAAGAATCGGAGCTTGACATTGGTGATACTGGTGAGAGATGAGATATCAAACCGAATATAAGCGGTACGGTTATAGGCCGCTTGCGTAGAGTACTTGGCCTGCAGCCACGCCTCGGCGCCGAAGTTGGTGCTGGCGTTGGTGCCTCCCCACGCAAAGGCGTCAGCGATACTCGTAAGCGTTACGCCAGATACAGGATTATTGGGGGTTGTCACCGAAGCTTCATTGCTCGGTGCAGAATTGCTGAACCCCGTCGCGGTGACCCTGTAGGTATAACTGGTCGAGGGTGAGACCGTGTTGTCCGTGTAAGTGGTGACATTGGAAGCCAGCGTCGCGATCTGGACCCAGGCGTCTGTTCCGGTGCGACGTTCGATGATGAACCCGGTTTCGTTGTTGGCGTTGTCGGTCCAGTTAAGAACGACCTGGGTCGACGAGTTAGCCGAGGCGGACAGGTTCGTAGGTGCCGTCGGGAGCTGGGGGGTGGATGAGGTGTTGGTGTCCCCGTAGTCGCGATACTGAGCGGTGGTGGCTTGGGTATTGCTTCGGGCAGCCGTGGCCAGGCCGACATAAATCGTCGAAGCCATGTTAAGCGTTACCGACTGGAAGGGTATCCAGTTAATACCGTCAGTGGACGTGAAGGTGTTGAAGGTGTTTCCGACGCGTTGGAGTCGGACATACGCATTAGAAAGATCGGCCGAAGCGGATCCGACGCCGACGGTGGTTCCGTTAGTTGAGGAGCGGTAATTGAGCCTATACCCTGCCGGTCGGATTTTGATATTGACGTGTTTTGAACCGGCAGCGAGGGTTTCTCGTGCCATCAGCCCGGCCATGGTGGAATCGTTGATGGCAGTGAGTCCGATGAGTCGGACTTTGACATCAAAGTCTCCGGTCTTTTGTTCGTAGAGGAAGTTAAAGCTGTCGGAGGTTCCCCAGATATCGGTACCGCCGACCGTGACGTTGAAATCGCGTCCTGGGGTAAGTGTGTTGATGTTCCCGGCCGGATTGGGATTTCCGATATCGACACTGGTCAAAGATGTTTGAGCGGGCTGAGAAGCCGGTGTGGTGACAGAAGCCTCGTTGCTCGAAGCACTGTTTCCGGCCGAATTGGTCGCGATGACCCTGTAGGTATAACTGGTCGAGGGTGAGACCGTGTTGTCCGTGTAAGTGGTGACATTCGCTGAGACGGTATTCAGCTGGACCCAGGCGCCTGTTCCGGTGCGACGTTCGATGATGAACCCGGTTTCGTTGTTGGCGTTGTCGGTCCAATTAAGAACGACCTGGGTCGCGTTATTCGCGATGGCGGTCGCATTGGTCGGAGCGGCCGGGGGCGTTCCGGTGGTTGCAGCCCGGAACGCGCTAGCGGTGTTGGATTGCGCACTTTCCTGGTTTTGGTAGGTGATCGCGGAAATCTTGTAAAAGCTCGTTGCGTTACCCGGGGCCGAGGTATCCAGGTAGGAATTGCTCGTGGTTTCTGCCACAAGCTGATACACACCGGTTTCAGACGTCGCACGGTAGACCCGATACCCGGTGACGTTGCCTTCCGTATTTTTGGTCCAACTCAGTGCGATCCCGTTGCTGTTACCTGATGCGACCAGTCCCCCAGGAGCCGTCGGCGCGTTTACGGGTTTAATGTTCCGGATCAGGTATACGTTATCCTGATAATCGTAGTTAGCGTATGAAACGCCGACATAATCCTGTGCCAGGATGTAGGTGTCGGGAATAATATTTCCGTTGGAATCTTTGGCCTGATAAAATCGGATTCCGTGTCCGGCATTGTTTTTGTCATTCGGAGTATTGTATACGTCGGTCGACCAGACCCCATCGACTTTAAAACCGAACTGGGTAACGGTTTTGGGATTAAAAGTCCCTTGAGCGATCTGAGTCGTCGAACCATCTAATCTGGGCAGCAACGATTGCGAATCGACCTGAGCATGAGTGAAAATCTTGGTGGTAGACGGTTTCCCGGTACTGGAGTTGATGTTGTTGGGGTTGTACCAACTGATGGTCGAAGCCGTATTAAAATCGACATTGTATTGTTGGTGATAGGCTGCTAATTGGATAACAGTGACTGCCATGCCGGTATCGGCGCGTTCCCAAAGTTCGCTGAGAATTTCCTCGCCGGCTTTGATGGGATTCCCATTGGTGTTTAGGTTTCCGGCATTCACCTTGTATCCAAAAGCGTCGAGGATTTTTTGGAGAACTGGTTCCTGACTTCCCGCCCCGGGGGCGTCTTCGGAGTGTGATTGCCACAGTCCTCGTAGCGTGACGGTTTTGACGGTTTCATCCGGGTCATTGCTGTTGATCGTCAACGTTGCGGTGCGTAATTGATTACCTCTGGCGGTAGACGAATAGACGAATCGTACCACAACATCAACAAACTGATTGGGAGCGAGGGTGCGTGCGCCGCCCCCGGATTCGATCACAAAATCGGAGTTGCTGATCGAAACTCCGGTGATATTCAGGTTCTGATTCCCGGTATTTCGGATACGTAACGTGGCCCGATCGTGGAACTGGTTCGGAAGATCCGTGTTCCAACCACTGGGTTGGATACGGCTCATGGTGAGCTGATCGGCAAACGGTACACCGTCCTGGTTTTCCAGACCCAGTTCCGGTCCATTGGCTGCGGGTTGGACATTTCGGATGATGGCCACCAGATCGTTTTGATCAAAGGTGACGTTGTATTCCTCAAAAGCGACGACGTAAGCGTTAGGAACGACATTCCCCGCGGCGTCCTTGAGCTGATAGAACCGGACCTTACGTTGTCGGTTGGTATTGGTTTCCCAGGTGTTAAGCACGTCTTCGCTGAACACATCCCGGTTCAGGGGATTGGTAGTGCTTCCGAGCGTGAAGTTCCCATAAAGCCCGAACGCACCGTTGCCCGGATCGAAGGTGAACATTCCTTCCTGTAGCGGAGCGATAGACTGATTGTCATTGGCCGAATTGGTTTTGGCGACCGCGTATTTGGTCTGAGGATTTCCGGCTTCGTACCAGCCAAAGGTGGTACGGGAGTTTTGGTTGGCGAAGACGGCAAGGATTTCGACGGTCACCGGACCGTTGCCGGCCTTGACGAGCCGGGGAGCGATTACTTCATCGGGGCTATTAGCGGTATCGACCGGGAACTCGGTGGTACTAGGGTCATTATCCCCCACATTCACCCCGATCTGATACAAATCAAGAATTCGTTGCAAAGAGGGTTCGAGATTTCCGCCCACCCCGGCAACACCCAACCCCCTAAGCGTCACGGATTGCGTACCGATGTTGGTTAGAATGTTCAATGTCGCGGTACGGATTCCGACGGTCGTGGTTTTAAAGGTGATGTAGAAATCCATCCGTTGACCTGGCTGGAGCGTGACGGGTGTGGTGATGACGTTTCCAAACGCGTCGCGAACAGTGAACTCGCTGGCATTGGTTCCTGAGAAGTTCAGACCGGAGATGGTCAGGACACCGGTTCCGGTGTTCGTCAGACGGACATTCTGTGGTAGGCTCGATCCACTGGTATTGGTTTGATCTGAAAAATAGACTTTGCCCCGACTGAGACTAGCCGAAGCGACCCCGCTGGGGGTATTTCCCTGTCCGGGATCGGTCGAAGTGTTTTGGGCTTTGAGCAGGGTGATGCGTGCGGTGGAATCCGGGATCACGCCCTGATCTCCGAACTCAACCACGTAAAGGTCACCGGTGGCTGGGTTTTCGACCAGATCCAGCGGATTGACAAAACCACCCATTCCCACGTAATTGGTGTGAACCGCAACGATTCCCCCGTTGGAAGCCATGTCCATGACGATTAGGTCGTCGCCTCCTGAGTATCGAACCCCGATGATCGAGCCTTTCAATTTGCCGCCGAACGTGTTTGATTTGTACTCGATCATTCCGTTGGGGCTGTAGTTCTTTCCGTAATCGTAGATGAATCCACCCCAGTTGGGATCGGGAAGGGTTCCGACGGGGTATTCGCTGACTTGCCCGGGGTCGTTTCCTGAGGTGGGATTTCCCCCGTTGAGAACGTATTCCCCACGGAGAGGGTTGGGGTGTCCGTAGTACTTGCCTTGCTGGATTCGGAAAAGATAGTCGTTTTGGGTGCTCACGTTACTGAGCTGGGGCACCCCGTTTCCTGCGGGGGTATTTCCTCCGGCAGCCGATCCGTTGGTGGCCGAGTAAAGGAAACCGTTGCTGTGCCAAAGAACGTCGTAGGCACTTCGTAATCCGGTGGCATAGATTTTGACCGGGGCGTTGGAAGCGTAAGGATTGTAATTGTTGGATCCAAGACCTTCCGTCCGGACGTTGACGGTTCCGGAACCGATGGCAGCGACATCGATCTGGAGGATCGCTGCACTGAGAAGGGTTTCTGGTTTGTTGCCCCAGGCATTATCCGGTCTGCCCATGGCGCTTTGAGAAGACTGGCTGATGTACAGTTTGCCGTCGGGTCCGAACGCCATTTGGTAATTTTGGTGGTCTCGGACGGATCGTGGCAGTCCGACCACGATGTCCTGAGCATTTTGCAGATTGGCGCCGGTGAGCTTGGTGATTTTGCCGGTCCAATTCGAGGCCGCACCGAGATTTTCGGATTCGTATTCTTTGAGTTCCAGACCCGCAAAATCGCTGTGACTGACGTAGGCGATCAGGTTGCTTGCCGTGCTGGCGGGGTCAAAAATAATGCTGGTGGCTGATCGACGTCCGCCTTCACGGTTTTGGATGGTGAGGATTTCAGTCTTGTTGCTAAGTGTTCCATCAGCAGCCACATCGTACCGGATGATTTTTCCGTCGATGGTGGTGGTGTAGAGCTTTCCATCCGGACCAAAGACCACCGATGTATGACGAATCCCCTCGGTGACGGTTTGGGGAACTTTGGTGAATGAGACACTCGAATCGACGGTGGCGCCCTCGGTCCCGGTGGTGAAAGTGGCGGTGTAAGGGATGAAGGCTTTGCCGGTGGTGTCTTTGACTCCGGAGGTAACTTCAAAGACGTAGGTGGTGTTGGCGGCGAGTGCAGTGGTAGGGGTGAAGACGATGGCGTCTCCGCCGCCCGAGGTATTGATAATTCCGATGACGGATTGCCCGTCGGATTGTCGGTAGAGTCGGACGGTGGTGTTGTTGAGCGTAGCCGTATCGATCCCGGCGCCGGAGTTGGGAAGAATTACATCGGCTGCGATGAATGTGTCACGACGGACATTGATAGTCCCGTTGTCCGGGCGTGTACCACTGATCGATGGACGACCCTGCAAGGATTCGCCGGCGAGGATTTCAAAGCTGTCAAAAGTGGCCGTGATCGGACCGACATTGTTTTTATGGCTGGCTAGAAGTCCCGCCCGGGCAGACGCATTGAAAAAGGCCGAACGCTTGTCAACGGGCAGGGTGTATTCGATCGGGACCTTCTGAAAAGTCCCACCATTGATCGAGTAAAATGCAGTAATTTTACCGGTCGCAGCATCCCCGACGATTCTCAGATCCAACGTGTTGATCGCACTGAAACTTCCAATATTAAAACGGGTGGCCGAGTCCGGGTCCCGGTTGGTGGCGTTTAATTCTTCTTTGAACTGAAGCACCGAACCACTGTCATGGCGCAAGGCCACCAGTTTGACGTAGTTGTCCTGATCGGGACCGAAGAAAATACCCGCTTGCTCGTAGGGGTTTTTCAAATAGCTCAATCCCACACCATTGCCATTACCCAGCAAACGTGCAGTGATGACAAACCCGCTGGTGGTCCCATCGAACTGCGTTTCCAGCGCATTGGCTTGGGTATTATCCGTTCCCGCGTTGCTCCCGGCGGAACTCGTACCCGTGGTCGTCAATTTCAACACACCGAGATTGACGTCCAAATCGATCAGGTTTTGTTGATATTCGGTCCCGTCCTTGTTGGCTTGAAGACGAGTAAATCCGGTTCCCTGACCATCTTTGTCGACGATCGTATCCGGGATGTTCTGGTTGAAATCCAGACGAAAAGGCAAACTCTGAATGGTCGAACCCGAAAGCAGCTGACGACTTTCAAGTCTTTCGAGGTCGTGCCGAGTCCACTTTTTAAGACAAAGACGATCCACAACGGTTACAACAGTCTTCACAGCACTTTCTCCCTGACCGGAGTACTCCAAACGGTGCAACGGTCATAGACGTTTATGCGACACTTGTAATCTACCCCATCCGGGTCAACAAAGAGGGGGGCCTTTTTATAACGTACAAAAACCAAACATTGCGTCATCGGACTTTGCTGTATCTTGATTGGCTTATGAAAAGCCACGAAAGATACAGTTGTCCTTGTCTGCCTGAAACGTTACATTCAAAGACGTTCTGGATAGGCAGACATTGCACCTTGTATCATGGAATCGGCGGATTGATGAATGGGGTTAACTCGTTATGAACGTGGTTTTGGTCATGTTTCGAGAAAATGGGGAACGTCGAAGTTTCTCACTGACTCGCGACGTGACGCTGGTCGGTCGACGTGAGGACGCCGACTTCCGAATCCCGTTATCAGACGTCAGCCGAAAACATTGCAGACTCATCAAAGACGGTAACCAGTTGATTGTAGAGGACTTAGGATCTGCCAATGGGACGTTTCACAACGGCCAACGGGTGACCGAATCCGAGGTCGCTCCCGGAGATACCCTTCAGTTCGGATCGATCCGGTTCATTGTTCAAATCGACGGTGTGCCTAGTGAAGAGGAATTGCTTGAAGCCGCTTCGACGGTCGCAGTGCCTCCTTTCACGCCCGAAAAAACGCTTCCCGAATCGTCTGCGTCATCCGTCTCTCGTTCTCGACGTTCGCCGGTTCCTTTGACGCCTCCTCCACCACCCCCTTTCGAAGACCGTTCCGTATTTCATGAAATTTCGGATGAATCGGTGGCTGACGAAGACATTCTCATCGATCTGAACAAACCTGATCAGTCTGAGAAATCGTGAATTACCTATTCTCCTATGGGGATATGAGGTTTTTGTTTCATGACCGGGGAGGATAGACCCCAGAATGGCTGATTGACATTTCGATCATTCGTCCCAGGACCGGCCAACGAAGCCGATGCGGGTAGGCCACTTCACAAAATGCAGACGTCGGTTCACCCTCGATCCGGGCATCGTACGAGATTCGCATGTAAAACGGGGATACGTCGATCAGACGCGGGTTGGTTAGTTCTAATGTGGTGCCCGGACGGTTGGAGGCATGAAAGGCCAGCTTTTTAGGATACCTAAGCCCCGTTTTTGACCAGCCGATCCAGTCCGATTCGGTGTGTCGGACTTGCAGTTCCCGGAATCCGTCTTCTGAACCCTCGATGAGGTGGACTTCATTCGGCAAGGATGGATTATGAGGGACCGCATAATGAAACGTTAACACTCGATTGTGCAGAATCGCCCTGCCCCAGATCCAGCGTTTTAATCCGGGACCTAAAGGTCCGGTCCCGAAATTGTGATCATGGTACCCCAAACCGGTGAAATCGATCTGTTCCTTTTCCGTGTTGTGTTCTATCAGACGAAGTGTGCCTCGGACTAGGCAATGTGGATTGGCGATGATCCAATGGTGGTCGGCACCGGTCATTTGACGGGACAAAAAGATTCGTTCGACCGGGGGGTGAGAAAAATTCGGGGTAAAGCTCAATTGCGCCTGTAAGCAACGACTTGGAAAAGTTTTAGGTCCTTGCCAGGTCAGCTCCCACGGAATACCCGACAGGTCCAGGATCAATCCGTCCGATTGACCGATCAGCCGATTCGGTCCGATCCGAACGTCCAGCTGATCTGAAAAGGCGTGATAGTCGGCAGGCGCGTACTGATTCATGAATTGATGGAGAATACGCCCGTTGCGATAAATACACAGATACATACAGGGAAAATGATCCGGGATGGCAGGGGCATATCGGGTGGGATTTTTCATAAAACGCGAATGAGCCCTCAGATATCCCGGGTGAAAGACAAAACCGTGCAGGAAAATGGCAACCAACTGGGTGTCAGTGTGAGGGTCTTCTGCATCGAAATACCACCACTCATACCCCCCAGGGATTCGAACCTGATGTGAGTAGTCGGGTGAAACCGGGTTCGGAAGATAAAGCGGAACAACATCCATGGGACCATGACAATAAACGAACCAGTGGGGGCTTGCCAAAATCAATCAACAAAAAGCGATCGATAGCTGTGGTGGGATGGATAATTTTCTTGCTCAAGCGAAAATTCGATGCAAAATTTCCATCTCCCGACCATAGTTTTCTCAAGGTTCTGCTTCACATAAATTTTTCATTAAGCATCTGTGTTTCAGTGTGATACAAGAAATAATGAGGCTTAACGGAAGATATTGTGGGGTAAAATATGTGGAAATTGCAAAAATTATAAAGGTAATTTTATGAAATTTTTTGTTGACTCGTTTTGGGAATGTGGTATGTTTTTTTCATGCCTCGCACGTCAGTGCAACTTGGGTAGTTGCACCGAGGTTCTTTTGGAGGAGATTATGAAATCACGTCCTATTTCGCTCGCAGCACTAGCTACCCTCATCTCGACCGTTTCCACCGGGTTAACAACTTCACTCGCCCAGGCCGCTACTCTGACGTGGACGGGTGCTTCGACAAGCTCAACCAACTGGTCGGATCCGGGTAACTGGGCGGGTGCGGTTGCGCCCGTTTCGGGAGATGCCCTGGTCTTTGATGGGTCTACTGCTACAACCAACACCCACGACTTGGCTTCGGGGACCATGATCGCGGGAATCACCTGGAATAACACCGGTACTTCGAATTGGACCCACAACGGGACCAACAGCCTGAACCTGGCTGGGGATCTAACTTATGCCAGAACCTCTCTATCGGCGACCCTTTCGGCCCCCTTAGTCCTTCAACAAAATGTGAACGTGGACGTCGCCAGCGGTGGAACCCTGAACCTCAATGGTGGAATTTCCGGAGGATTTTCCATCACTAAAACCGGTTCAGGTTTGGTCTCAACCGGTACTGCCCTGACCCACACCGGGGGATTGAATATCAATGGCGGTACCTTCCGAACACTTAATTCCGGAAGCACAACAGGCATTCTCGGAACCGGGACGATTTCGATCGACGCTGCAACGCTCGAGCTACGTTCAACCGGCGCGACGACATTCAATAACGCGTTAGTGGTCGGAGCATCCGGTGCGCGGATTGATGAACGAACCAATCATACGTTTAGTCCTGCTTCCATTACCGGTTCGGGAACCCTTTTCCTGCGTCCTACGGGGGCGGACAATCTCGTGATGACCCTGACCGACATGAAAGGCTGGGCAGGGAGTCTGACAGCAGACCGGAACGGACGAAACACGTTCGGCTTGAGATTAGCCACCTCCTTTGTCAACAACTCGATGGCGAACTTGGCGTTAACCCTGAATGACAATACGTATGTCACCCGTCAGAATGGGACCAATCAATTGGGTACGACCGTGATTGAGATCGGGTCGCTCTCTTCGGCATTCTCGAACACAACGATCGGAGGCAGCGCTGCAGGTGCGGGTTATTTTGTTTACAGCATCGGCTCATTGAATACGAGCACGACCTTTGCGGGAAATGTCGTGGACGGAGGTACCCGCACGGCGTTGAGCAAAGTGGGTACTGGAAAACTCACACTCTCCGGAACCGCTAATACCTTCTCCGGACCTTCTTCCGTGAATGGAGGGATACTCGATGTCGCAGGGGTTTTGACAAATGCGAACTTGGTAATCACGGTGAACACCGGTGGTACGTTGGCCGGTTCGGGTTCGATTGCCGGATCGGTCTCGTCAGTAGGTGGTGTAATTGCTCCTGGAAGCAGCCCCGGCACGTTAACCATCGGTGGGTTGACGCTCGATGGCAGCTCAGTCCTGAATTATGAATTAAATGGCGGAGATATCACTGTCGGTAGCGGAATCAATGACTTGATCCTTACCGGTAATCTGACGCTGGACGGAACGATCAATGTTGCCGAAACGATCCCCGGGTCTTTTGCTACCGCATCGTTTGGTTCCAGCTGGCGGTTGTTCAACTACACGGGCACGTTAGTGGATAACGGGTTGGTTGTCGGTACCGTTCCTACCTTGCCTCCGGGTGGTTCGTTTAACATCGACACATCCGTTCCCGGACAGGTCAATCTGGTTTTGGTTCCCGAACCCTCGTCTCTCATGCTGCTGGGGGCGCTGGGATGGATGGGAGTTCGGCGTCGCCGATAACTTTTCATAAGCAAGCGCTACACACCACAACGAATCCCGACAGACCGAAAGGTTTGCCGGGATTTTTGTTTTCCTCTGATGAATGGCTGCTGGGTACAACAGGATATACAAGACTGGCTGCGCTTGATGAGATCATGTACGGGGCTTAGTGTGTTGAGTTATGAGCGTTGATCCGACCATCTCTTCACAACAGTCGATTCAGTCTTTACGGGTCGATTATCAAAAAGGTCAGTTGATCGAGACAGAAGTGGCTTCGGACGCGATCGAGCAGTTCAGTCGATGGTTTTCCGATGCCACACAGGCAAGACTCAGAGAACCCAACGCAATGACCCTCGCCACGGCCGACGCGCAAGGTGTTCCCTCTGCACGGATCGTGCTACTGAAGGATTTTGACCATCGAGGTTTTACGTTTTACACGAATTACCAAAGCCGAAAAGGAAGAGAACTGTCCGAAAATCCCCGGGCGTCTTTGGTTTTTTTCTGGTCCGAGCTGGAACGACAGGTCCGGATCGACGGGCAAGTGGAGAAAGTCGATCGGAAAGAGTCCGAAGCGTATTTCAATCTCAGACCCCGTTCGGCGCGAATCGGTGCATGGGCTTCCAGACAAAGCCAGATCCTGGGGTCCAGACAAGAGTTGGAACAGTTGGAAAAAGAGTGGAGTGAACGGTTCGGTGAAGTCGTACCGTTGCCGGATCATTGGGGAGGATACCGGGTGATCCCCCAACAGATCGAGTTTTGGCAAGGCAGACCTTCTCGTCTTCATGACCGGTTGTTGTATACTCGGCAAGGAGATAGATGGGTCATCCAAAGACTTTTCCCGTAAAACCGGCCAGAATTGCAGGCAATCGGGACTCGCATCCGCCCTTGGCTTGCGTATGATGGCTCAGCTGTATGGCTTACAATCCAACCAGCATCGAAAAGAAATGGCAGTCGTATTGGTTGACGAATAAGACCTTTCGTGCCCTGGATCCTCACGAAGCCGGGGATAAACCGAAAAAATATATTCTGGACATGTTTCCGTATCCCTCGGGGGCCGGGTTACATGTAGGACATCCCGAAGGGTACACCGCGACGGACATCGTTTCCCGGTATTACCGTCACAAGGGGTTTAATGTTCTGCACCCCATGGGATGGGATGCGTTTGGTCTGCCGGCCGAACAATACGCCGTCAAAACCAATACTCACCCCCGATTAACAACCCAGCAGAACATCAGCAAGTTCCGACAACAGATCCAGATGCTGGGTTTGAGTTATGACTGGGATCGGGAAATTGATACGACCGATCCGAAGTATTACCGCTGGACGCAGTGGATTTTTTTGAAATTGTATGAGTCTTACTTTGATCCGTTCGAGAATGCCGCCCGGCCGATCTCGCACCTGATCCGTCAGTTGGAGAACGAAAATCTGGTGGTCGCACCCGACGGATCGATCCACATCAATCCGGTCCAGGAAGGAATGGAAGCAGTCACCGGCGACGTCAACGCGTACCGAAAATGGTCCAGCTTTGAACCGGGCGAACAACGGGGCATTCTGGACGGTCAGAGGCTAGCTTACACGGATGAGGTCCCGGTGAATTGGTGCCCGGCGCTGGGAACGGTTTTAGCTAACGAGGAAGTCATCGACGGAAAAAGTGAAGTCGGTGGATATCCGGTCGAACGACGACCCATGCGCCAATGGATGCTCCGTATAACCGCCTATGCCGAGCGTCTTTTGCAGGATCTTGAGCATCTGGACTGGCCGGAATCTTTGAAAGAGATGCAGCGGAACTGGATCGGTCGTTCCGTCGGGGCGGAGGTCGATTTTGCTGTCGATGGTATCGAGGAACTGATCACCGTCTTCACCACTCGTCCGGATACCTTGTTCGGGGCCACTTACATGGTATTGGCTCCTGAACACGATCTGGTGGACCGGATTACAACGACTTCTCAACGTTCTGAGGTCGAAGCCTATCGTACAGCTGCGCGGAACAAGTCCGAACGAGACCGTCTTGCGCATACCAAAGACAAAACCGGGGTATGGACGGGGGCCTACGCGATCAACCCGGTGAATGATCAGAAAATCCCGATCTGGATCGCGGATTACGTGTTGATGGGATATGGAACCGGCGCGATCATGGCAGTGCCTGCCCATGACGATCGCGACTTTGATTTTGCCCGAAAGTTCGGTTTACCCATCAAGCCGGTGGTAGCTCCCGAACAAGCCCCCCAATCGGTTGATACGATGGACCAGGCGTTCATCGAGAAAGGAATTGCAATCAATTCGTCATTTTTGGACGGGTTGCCCACGGATCAAGCCAAGGAACGGATGATCGAGTATCTCGAATCCGAAAATCTGGGACGTCGGAGCATTCAGTATAAACTTCGGGATTGGCTTTTTTCACGCCAACGCTATTGGGGAGAACCTTTCCCCATCGTTTTGGATAACGCGAATAATCATTATCCGGTTCCGGAGTCTGAACTCCCTGTCACCCTGCCGGAAATGCAGGATTTCAAACCGACCGGTACCCCAGAACCGCCTTTAAGCAAAGCCAAAGAATGGACAAAATACCATTCATCCGATCCTCGACTGTCTACACGTACCCTCACCCGTGAAACCAATACCATGCCCCAATGGGCGGGCAGTTGCTGGTATTACCTCCGATACCTGGATCCGACCAATGACCAAGCCATGGTCGATCCTGACAAGGAAAAGTATTGGATGCCGGTGGATCTGTATGTGGGAGGGGTTGAACATGCTGTGCTTCACCTGCTTTATGCCCGGTTCTGGCATAAAGTGCTGTTTGATCTGGGATATGTTTCAACCCCCGAACCGTTTCAGAAGCTCGTCAATCAGGGTTTGATCCTCGGAGAGACCGAATACCACTTTTTTGAAGATGAAAACGGAAAACCCGTCTCTGCAACCGAAATGGTCAACATCACCGAAGAAGCCACCGAACAGGGTCCTCGGTTGGTCGGAACTCATAAACGGACGGGCAGGAAGTATTACGCGACCCGCGTCGTCGAACCGTTGGTCGAAAAACGGTCAGATCGTTACGTCCTCAAAGCCGATCCGTCTATCGTTGTGGACGCCCGGAGCTTTAAAATGAGCAAATCGAGGGGGAATGTGGTCAATCCGGACGATATCGTCCGAGATTACGGGGCGGATTGCTTCCGGCTTTACGAAATGTACATGGGCCCGCTCGAAGCCCAGAAACCCTGGAACACACGGGATATCGTGGGCATGTGGCGATTCCTGAATGGGGTGTGGCGGAATCTGGTCGGCGAAGAGGACAAACCCGTACGTCTGGTGGATGGACTGATCCCCGATGAACTAGACCGTCTGTTGCATCGCACGATCAAAAAAGTGGGGGACGACATCGAGAACCTGCGTTTCAACACAGCCATCGCGGAACTGATCAAACTCAACAACGAGATCGGGCGTCTAGAAGCGGTTCCACGACGACTGGCTGAGACCTTTGCGGTCCTGTTGTCACCGTTTGCACCACATCTGGCCGAGGAACTGTGGGAAAAACTTGGAAAACCTCCGTCGATCCAGCATCAGCCCTGGCCAAGCGTCGATCCGGAAAAACTAGTCGAATCCCGGATCGAACTGCCGGTCCAGATCAACGGTAAGTTGCGTGACAAATTGTTGATCGATACCCAAGCCGATGAACAGAGGATTTTCGAACTGGTCGAGAGCTCTGAAAAAATCAAGCCTTGGCTAGCGGGTAAAACGATTCGGAAAAAGGTCTATGTGCCGAAGAAAATGGTTAACTATGTCGTCAGCTAGAAAGGGAAAATAATCCGACAAGCCCGGGGGACAAAAAACCCCGAATACCATCGGACGAATGATCCATGACAATAGAAATCGAAGCCAAAATGAAAGTGTCCGATCTGGGCGTGGTCCGTTCTCTTTTAGAGAAGATGGACGCGACTCGATCGGCCGAGATATTCGAAATCAATACGTTTTTTGACACCGAGGATCGAAGCCTTTTGGCTGCGGACCAGGGGTTGCGATTGCGCGTCAACCGGAACATGTCCACAGGGGAAGAGACATATGTTTATACTTTTAAGGGTCCTCGGTTGCACGGAAAGCTCAAAAGCCGGGAAGAAATCGAACTGGCGGTATGCAATCCTCGCGACGCCGAGCGGTTCTTGATGGCACTGGGATTCGTGCGTGTTCTGAGTTTCGAGAAACGTCGATACAAGTGGAAGCTGGATGAGTGCAGCATCGAGTTGGACGAGCTACCTTATCTAGGCGCATTTGTGGAGATCGAAGGACCGGACGAAGAAACGGTTTTGAGAGTCCGAGAGAAACTCAGTCTTGCCAACGCCCCCATCATCAAAAGCAGTTATATCGCAATGCTGATGGCCTATTTGCAGGAAAACGGGGTTCACGATCGTTCGGTGACATTTTAGAACGAGGAAAGATCGGATGTCGAAGGAAAAAAATGAAGCCGTTAAAACGGGTCAGCCGGACGGGCACGAATCTTGGCGTATTTTCAGGATCATGTCCGAGTTCGTGGAAGGGTTTGAAGTCATGGCCGAAGTCGGTCCGGCTGTGACGATCTTTGGATCCGCGCGGACGCCCCCTGACCACCCCGATTATCAGGCCGCTGAGGAAACCGCTCGTCTGCTTTCCAAAGCCGGTTTTGCGATCATCACCGGTGGGGGACCCGGAATCATGGAAGCCGGAAACAAAGGCGCTTATGAGGCTGGTGGGCAAAGTGTCGGATTGAATATTTCCCTGCCTCACGAACAGGAAAGTAACCGGTATCAGACCATTTCCCTCGATTTTCATTACTTTTACGCCCGAAAAGTGATGTTCACCAAATATGCCGATGCGTTCGTCTGTTTCCCGGGGGGCTTTGGGACCATGGATGAGTTTTTTGAAACGCTCACCCTCATTCAAACACTCAAAATCGAGGCTTTCCCGGTCATTCTTTACGGAAGCCGATTCTGGAGCGGTCTATTCAACTGGATGAAGGATGAATTGGCGCCTCGTTATATCGACGAAGAAGATCTTAAGATTTTCCGGATCGTGGACACCCCTGCCGAAGTGGTCAAACTCGTTAAACAGGGTGTCAAAAAGCACTGGTGGGCTCCAGCCGATGCGTTGGATGTTGCGATCAAGGAAAAAACGGGTCCGAAAAAGAAAACGCCTCTTTCCGGTCTGGCAACCAGAGACACGGGGGAGGGAACACGGTATGGCCAGCGTCCCAAAATCAGCACTCAGAAGCATATTTCTTACAGCAAGCGTCCGGTGGCTTAATCGCGGGAGCGTCCGATAACTGTTCGTAGAAAAGGACTTGTCAGGTTTGTGGCCGACTGACACGATAAAGAGATTGCAGTTGCAGGCTGCACGGAAGAATTGCCGGATTTGTATTTGACCAAGGACCGACATGAAGGGAATCATTCTCGCCGGTGGGGCTGGTACAAGGCTTTACCCATTGACCACCTGTATCAGTAAACAACTGTTACCGGTTTATGACAAACCGACGATTTATTATCCGTTGTCGGTTTTGATGCTGGCAGGGATTCGGCAGATTCTGATCATTTCCACTCCACGCGATCTTCCGATGATCGAACGTCTACTCGGAGACGGATCGGATATCGGGTTGCAGCTGTCTTACAGGGTTCAACCCGAACCCAAAGGCATCGCACAAGCCTTTACGATCGGTGCGGATTTCGTCGGTCAGGACCCGGTTTGTCTGATCCTGGGCGATAATATTTTCTACGGGCATGAAATGACGAACATGCTGGAAGAATCCGCCAGACTCACCCGTGGTGCACGGGTGTTTGCCTACCAGGTCAAAGATCCTGAACGTTACGGTGTGGTCGAGTTCGATCGATCCTTTAAGGCCCTGAGCATCGAAGAAAAACCGAAACAACCTAAAAGCAACTGGGCAGTAACGGGGTTGTATTTTTACGACGCTTCGGTGGTTGAAATCGCGCAGAATCTGAAACCGTCTACCCGCGGAGAGCTGGAGATCACGGACGTCAATAAAGCCTACCTCGCGCGCGGGGATCTGAGCGTTGTGACCATGGGACGGGGGCATCGCCTGGTTAGATACCGGGACACCTGATTCGCTGGTCAGTAGTTCGATTTTTGTCCAGACGTTGGAAGAACGGCAAGGGTTAAAGGTCGCCTGTATCGAAGAAATCGCGCTGAATAAGAAATTTATCGGCCCGGAACAGATGCGGTTATTATGTGAAAAGGCCGGGAAAAGCGACTATGGCAATTATCTTCGACGGGTTTTGGCAGAAGCCATCCGGTAAACCCGTACTTTCACGAATATATTCATGGGAATTGATGTATGACAACGATTCTGGTCACCGGGGCTGCCGGTTTTATTGGTAGTAATTTTGTCAGATTGTTGGTCAAACGAAAAGAACCGGTCCGACTGGTCGCTTTTGACAAACTGACCTACGCAGGGAATCTGGCCAATATTTCAGACCTTCTGGGTGATCAGGTGATTTTTGTCAAAGGCGACATCTGTGACACGGATAAGGTCGTACGGACGGTACGCGATTATCATGTAAGCCAGATAGTCCATTTTGCCGCTGAGAGTCATGTAGACCGAAGTATCCTCGGCAGCGGTCCTTTCGTGCAGACCAATGTGGTGGGTACACAAGTCCTTTTGGATATTGCCAAGTCTGAACGGATCGAAAAGTTTTTATATGTCAGTACGGACGAGGTTTACGGGACCTTGCCCGAGGACCGTCCGGACATCAAGTTTACGGAAGAAACGCCGTTACAACCCAACTCTCCGTATTCGGCGTCCAAAGCAGCGGGGGATTGCCTGGTCCGAGCTTATTTTCATACTTTCGGACTTCCGGTTCTGACCACCCGTTGTAGCAACAACTACGGACCGTATCACTTTCCCGAAAAACTTATACCGCTTTTTGTCACCAATCTCATGGAGAACAAACAAGTCCCGTTGTACGGGGATGGAAAAAACATCCGTGACTGGCTGTACGTCGAAGACCACTGCGATGCGGTTTATACTGTGTTGCAAAAGGGTCGTTTCGGAGAAGTGTATAACGTCGGGGGAAACAACGAAATGACCAATCGACAGATTACGGAAATCATCCTTCGGGAGATGAACAAACCGTGGGACAAGTTTGTACGATATGTACAAGACCGACCCGGGCACGACCGTCGGTACGCGATCGATGCCAGCAAAATCAAACGGGAACTCGGATGGGAACCCAAACACCGTTTTGAACAGGCCATCAAAACCACCATCCAGTGGTACCGCGACAACGAAAAATGGTGGCGTGATATTAAAAGCGGGGATTACCTGAAATACTACGAAACTCAGTATGCCCATCGCTGACATCGCGTTCTGACCACCGCAGGATTGATGGAACCACGCAGCCATGTCCGTTTACGATCGTATTCTCATCACCGGGGCCAACGGCATGCTGGCCAAAGCCTTTCGCCGACGATTGTTACCACTGAACCTCAACATCAATTGGGTGGATCGTCAAACACTGGACATCGTCGACGAACCGGCCTGCGCACGATTGTTTGAGCAGTTTCAACCCACGTTGGTGATCAATTGTGCAGCCTACACCAAGGTGGATCTTGCTGAAAAAGAGCCTGATTTGGCCTGCGCGGTAAATGGGAACGCCGTCGGGTACCTGGCACGGTTGTGCCAGAAGTTCGGGACCATGTTGGTTCACTACAGCACCGACTACGTGTTTGACGGCACGATCCGCCGACCGCTTTTGCCCAACGACCCGATCGGTCCGTTGAGTCAGTACGGCAAATCCAAACTGCTGGGCGAACAACTTCTGCAACGAAATGCGCCGTCTCGCTGGTTGCTGATCCGGACCGCCTGGCTATATGGACCGGACGGAGCCTGTTTCCCCGCCACAATCCTCAAGCTCGCCCGTGAAGGAAAACCGTTGAAAGTCATTCATGATCAACACGGGTCGCCGACCTTTACCGATGATCTGGTCCATGCAACCCTCGAACTCATCCATCGAGAGGCACCGAGCGGGATCTGGCACCTGACAAATTCCGGTCAGACCACATGGTTTGAGTTTGCCCGGGCGATTCTGAATGAGTTCGGTCTAAAGACGGATCTGACCTCGATTACCAGTCAAGAATGGAAGAAAATGAAACCAGATTCTGCCATTCGACCCGGTTACAGCGTGCTGGATCTTTCCGCGTACGAAGCTTTTACCCGTGAACCCATGCCCCGTTGGGAAGAAGCACTGCATCGATACAAGACAATCATCCAACCTTAAGCGACAGATGCTGCCTACACTTTTAGGCATGATTCCATATACGAAATGCCAGCTTTGTCAGAGACTCGTTCCTGAAAAACTTCTGACGCTTCATCACCTCAAACCCAAATCTCGTGGTGGAAAGCCAGAGCACCGTGTGCCCCTGTGCAGACCCTGTCACAAGCAGATCCATGCGTTGTTCGATAACCGTACGTTGGAACGTGAGCTTGATCAAATCGACCGGCTCCGTAAGGACCCCCAACTTCAATCCTTTTTGAAATGGATTCGCAAACAGGACCCGGGATGTGACTTCAGGACCGCCAAATCCCGACGATTACGCGAAGAGCAACGAATCATCCTGTTTTCAACATCTCGAACCAGACGAAGATAACATTGACCGACTTCCTCGAATCCGACCCGTCACAAAGAGGCGATTTCTATGAAACGTTGTTTCAGATCATGATAAAGTTTTCGGTAAACTTGGTAATGTTGCTCGTATGTTTTGGCCCCCTTTTTTTGTGGTTTGATTGTCTGTGTCTGTGTAATGGAGGATCGACAGGCTTCTTCGACGGACTTCCAGACCCCTGTTCCAACCCCGGCCAAAAGAGCCACCCCGTACGCGGGTCCTTCCGACGCGTTGGTGAGAACGATGGGGAACTGATAAATATCGGCCTGAAGCTGTCTCCAGAACGGACTTTTTGCTCCGCCGCCCGAAGCCCGGATCTGATTGATCGGGATCTTCATATCTTTCATGATTTCGATCGCATCACGCATGCCGAAAGTCACGCCTTCCATCACCGCGCGGATCATCATGTTTCGTGTGGTTCGACTGGTCAGACCAATCCAGGCGCCACGAGCCTTCGGGTCGGGGTGTGGGCACCGTTCTCCCGTCAGATAAGGCAGAAAAAACAGACCTTCAGACCCGAGTGGCGCCTGCTCGGCTTGGGCAACCAGCAGTTCGTATGGATCGATCTTTTTCCGTTTGGCTTCAGTGACTTCGGTTTGACCTAGCTGGTTTCGAAACCATTGAAACGAACCGCCAGCTGACAACATGCAGCCGAACACACACCATTTACCCGGAACCGCATGACACATAGTGTGAACACGTCCGAGTGGATCACGGGTCGGTTTGTCCGAATGAGCAAAGACGACCCCCGACGTTCCGAGTGTCGCAGAGACAATTCCGGCAGAAACGATCCCGTTCCCGATTGCGCCGGCTGCCTGATCCCCGGCCCCACCGACCACGGGAACGCCTTGTCTGAGTCCTAATTGTTTCGCAGCGGTAACAGTAAGCCTGCCAGTGATTTCAAAGGATTCATAACACGGAGGAAGCAGATCTTGATCGATCTTGAGTTTGTTCAGCAATTCTGTCGACCACTGACGTTTAGCGACATTCAAAAGAAGCGTTCCGGAAGCATCCGAAACTTCGGTCGCAAACTCACCGGTCATGCAAAACCGGATATAATCTTTAGGTAAAAGTATCCGGACGGTTTTTTCGTAATTGCGTGGTTCGTTTTTTCGGAACCACAGAATTTTGGGAGCCGTGAAACCGGTCAATGCCGGGTTAGCGACCATTGCAATCAGTTCATTGCGTCCGCCTGCTTTTTTTTCAATCTCCTTACATTCGTCAGTCGTCCGCTGGTCGTTCCATAACAAGGCCGGTCGAATCACTTTCCCGGACTTGTCAATAAAGACCGAACCGTGCATCTGTCCCGAAAGCCCGATAGCGGTGACCTGATCCCCTCGGATCTTCGATTTCTTGAGAACCTCGCGGGTCGCGGTCTGGGTTGCCTTCCACCAGTCGGCAGGGTGCTGTTCACTCCACCCTGGTTTGGGAGAATAAATCGGGTGTTCCGACACCGCGGTCGCTATGACTTTGCCTTTGTGATCGCACAGAAGTGTCTTTGTGCTGCTGGTACCAATATCAATGCCGAGAAGGTATGACATAACTAGATCCTGCAAAACAGTATAAGAAAAACCAGTTCGGAAGCGAATTTGCCGGGATGCAAGTTACCAAGTTACATAGATAGTTAGTAAATTGGCGTTAGGAAATGTCTCTAGTTCAGTTGCACAACATCGAAAAGGTTCTGGGCGATCGGTTACTGTTTGATCAACTGGAATTATCGATTGAGAAAGGGGAACGGGTCGGTCTCATCGGGAACAACGGTGAAGGTAAAACGACTCTGTTCCGAATGATCGTCGGCGAACAGCAACCCGATACGGGGCAGATCAGTGTGTCACGTGGAACAAAGATCGGTTACCTCAGGCAGGATCCGTCTTTTGAACCAGGCAACACGGTTCTTGATGAGGCCGAAAAAGCGTTTTCTCGCTTGCACGCGCTGTCTCAAGAACTGAGAACGATTGAACACCAAATGGCCGACCCCGGGCAGGTCGGTCTTGAAAAATTGCTGGCTCGCTACGAAACATTGCAGCACGAGTTTGACGCGGAAGGGGGCTATGCTTGGCAACACCGATTGCAGGCCACCCTTTCAGGAGTCGGGCTGACAAAAGAACTATGGTCGGTTCGGGTAGAACACTTATCAGGAGGACAATGCGCTCGTCTGGCGCTGGCGCAAGTTTTGATCTCTGAGCCTGATCTGCTTCTTTTGGATGAACCGACCAACCATCTAGACCTTCAAGCCATCGAATGGCTTGAAGAATATCTTACTGATTTTTCGGGAGCGGTGTTTCTGATTTCGCACGACCGATACCTTTTAGACAAACTTGCAACCCGGATCGTATGGTTGACCGGTAGACGTCTGAAAAGCTATCCCGGCAATTTCTCGGCTTTTTTGGAGCAGAAAACGATTCAGGAATTGTCCCAAGCACGGGCTTACGAAATTCAACAGAAAGATATTGCTAAACAGCAAGAGTTTATTCGTCGGTTCAGCGCAGGACAACGCGCACGGGAAGCTCAGGGACGACAGAAAAAACTTGACCGGCTTCTCAAAAGCGACGCCATGATCCAAGCCGTCCAGCATCGTCGAAGTATACGTGTGCGTTTCGAAAACGACACCCGTGCCGGCGATCAGCTGCTACGCGTCAGAGATTTGAACAAGTCGTTTGACGGACGCGTGTTGTGGAAGGGTTTAAACTTTAAAGTTAAACCCGGTGAACGTATCGGAATCATCGGACCCAACGGATCGGGCAAAACTACGCTCCTGAAAACTCTACTCGGACAGATCGATGCCGATAACGGTGAAATACGATGGGGAACCAACCTGAAAATCGGATATTACGACCAGCGTCTTGACGAGTTCGACCCGGACAACTCGATCCTTGAGCAGGTTCATGACGGAATGATCTCCGAGAAACAGGTTCGGGACATTCTCGGATCGTTGATGTTCAGCGATTCTGATGTGGAAAAACGCATGGGTGATCTGTCCGGGGGGGAACGCGCCCGAGTCGCGTTAGCCCAGCTGATGCTTGAACAACCGAATGTTATCCTCCTCGACGAACCGACCAATCATCTGGACATCCAATCCTCCGAAGCCTTGGAAAAGACTTTGAACAACTTCAACGGTACGCTGTTGATTGTGAGTCATGATCGATATTTTCTGAAGAAAATTGTCAAAAGATTGCTGGTTCTGGACCCGCCGGGGTTTGAAGATTTCGACGGGGGGTTAGAACAGTGGTACGACCGGTACCATCAACGGTTGCGCGATCAGACGGTCGGGAACAACATCAGGAAGAACACGACCCTCCGGAACAACAGTTCTTCATCGGAAAAAGTCAATAACCGTTCCGAACGCGCTTCACGAAAGGATAATCCTTACCTAAGACCTTTCGGACGACTGAGTGTGAGTGAAACTCGAAGCGCAGATCACAGAGACCGAATCCGAGCTGATGCAGCTTCAGGAGTCACTCGCGGAATCATATCGAGCCCCTGATCGAGTGAGAACGCTGAAACAACGTATCGAACAATCCCAAGACCGACTCAAGCAACTTGAAGAGGAGTACTTTCTCCGTGAAGCCTGATGCTCATATTCCGACCGAACAGTACAACCAAGACCACCCGTTTTCTGGCCAATCCGGGTGAAACGCGACTGATGGCGCATCTGCCTCAACTCGACGGTGTCCGTGCGATTGCAGTACTGTTGGTAGTTTGGCATCACTTTGCCCCGGCACATGCGAATCCCGGGGTGCTCGGAGAAGTAGGCGTGGGACTTTTTTTTGTCCTCAGCGGATTTCTGATCACGCGGATTCTCCTGAACTGTCGTGATAAAATCGATCAGGGAAAATCGACACCCGGCCGGATGCTCAAGCAGTTTTATGTCCGCCGATTTCTTCGGATATTTCCATTGTTTTACGGAACGATTGCGATTTTATGGGTTTTTGACGTTCACGGATTTCGGGAAAGGGTCTGGTGGCATCTGACCTATTTGTCCAATATCCTTTTCAGTATCCGGGAGTTTCCGAAGGGCTCGTATTTTCCCCTGGAAAGGCATTTCTGGTCGTTAGCGGT
>BPJO01000017.1 GCA_026004655.1 Phycisphaerae bacterium | reverse complement strand
CGGGGGGAAGGAACACCACATACTGACTGTTGACCCAGACCTCGACATCGGTCCAGACCGAATCCGACAGGTTGACCAGGTCCAGACGGTCCAGCACGTAACCGACTTCGGCTCTTGCCCGGGCGGTTCCACCAGACTGGGCCTGGGCGGGATACGGATGACGCTTGGCTGCGTC
The DNA here is from genome assembly GCA_026004655.1 of Phycisphaerae bacterium. Taxonomy (GTDB): domain Bacteria; phylum Planctomycetota; class Phycisphaerae; order Tepidisphaerales; family Tepidisphaeraceae; genus BPJO01. The sequence continues at coordinate 85,922 of BPJO01000017.1, read as the reverse complement.
GGCGGCAAACTCCGCAGGGGTCTTACGCAACGACATGTCCGGGTTCGGCAATAACTCCGTCCGTCCGGCACAACCCAGGACACACAACCCTATGAACCCCACCAGAATCCATCGAATCATCGGGAACTCCTTTTCCGTGTAAACACTTCTATTATCTCTATCGCACGACGCATGAAAAGACATACAATCCGTTCATGAGTGAAACCGATCCTGTTCAAGGCGATTATCTGTCCGACAAAGCCCGTCAAATCCTTCGTTTCAACGCCCGCCAAGCATATACCAACCTGGTTCCACGAACCGCAGGGGATTCTCAGGTGGCGGATCTGCTTCATACCGTCTCGGCTTCGGACCTTTTGGACCTTCCGGTCCGTTCCCCGAAGACGCAGCCTGTGTGATATCAGCCTTGTGGTTGTGGCACGATTATCTGGACGAATCCCATCAGATCAGTCAACAGGTTCATACCCCCACGGGCAGTTTTTGGCACGCGATCATGCACCGAAGAGAAGGGGATTTCGGGAACAGCAAATACTGGTACGCCAAATGTCGGGATCACCCGATCCTTCAATCGTTATCGATCCAAGCCAACTCGATCGTCTCCCGGGCCGATGCCGACAAAACCCTGTTACGACTGACAATCTCAGGCTGGAACGGGGCCGCTTTCGTCGATTACGTGCAAAGCCTGCACGAAAGCCCGTCCGACCCGCGTTACGCCATTGCCGTTTCCCTCCAACAACTGGAATGGCGGGTGTTGTTCGACCATTGTGTCCGACAAGCTACAGGAAAATAGTCCGTTTTGAGAATCCGACCGGAAAAATCGGTCGTCCGGGATGATCCGACTTCGGGGATTTCAATCGACCGTTCGACGGTCACGCCCAACGACTGGGTGTGGATAACTTGTGAACCGACGTAGGATAACCCTAGCAAAACCGGAATCCCGAGATCGACACTTTAAAATGCAAAGTGTAAAACAAGCCTTCTGACCCGAATCGGTCCGATAAAAACAGTCTTTTGTTCTTTAATTTTGACCTAAAAACAACGTTTTTGTTCGATTTAAGTATCCCAATTCGGGTTTGGTTCGATTAACTTCCGTGAGGTCATTTCTACTTTGCAAATTAAAGCATTGTGGATAACTTCTGGTTTCGCACCCGTTGTTGCCCGTGACCGTCGGTTGATCTACCGTTCCGATTACAAGCATACAATCGGACATGTCGCTTCCCACACGCGTTTGTCAGACCTGCGGACGCCGCTTCACCTGGCGAAAAAAATGGGCCCGGGACTGGGAACAGGTCCGTTATTGCTCCCGGTCCTGCCAGAGGCATCAACCCGACGACGTGGACCGTCAGATCGAGCAGCAGATCCTGCACCTTCTTAACACCCGGAATCCCTCAGGATCGATATGTCCGTCCGAAGTTGCCCGTCAGATGGACCCTGACGACTGGCGAAACTGGATGGAACGGGTCCGACAAGCCGCTAGACGTCTGGTCGCCCGTGGTCAGGTGGTGATCTTGCAAAAAGGTTGCGTGGTCGATCCGTCCGATTGTCGGGGTCCGATCCGGATCGCCCGGTCTCAAGGACCGATAACAAGATCGACATGAAGACGTTTTGTCCGTCTCCCCGTACACGGACCCTGACACCGGTATTAAAACGATTTCTTGATGAGAAACTGACAGGGATCCTGTTATACTTGTCCGAAGTATGGCGAAGCGAGGCGTAGTTTCGGATCCTGTCTCGACCGACTCACTCCCGGTGATGGTCAAACCCGTGAAAAAAGAAATCGGCGGAGCGGTTCCCGTCCGTCCGCGCAAATCCCTGCGGGATCGCAACCCGGATCGGTCCCTACCACCGGACGCGCCGGACGTTCCGCGCAAAGACCTACGCGACCCGGAAGAACGGGCCGTACCCCCGACCCCCGATTTTGAACAAAAGCCCCCGTTGTTGTTCGAGTGCGGGTGGGAAGTGTGCTGGCAGTTGGGGGGGATTTATACGGTGCTCCGGACCAAAGCCCGCGCCATGCAGGAACGGTGGGGGGATCGGTATTATCTGATCGGTCCGTACAATCCCGCCACGGCGGCCAGCGAGTTCGAAGAAATGCCCACCGAGGGGATTATTCGGGAAGCCCTCGACAGGCTTCGTCAAAGCGGAATCCCGTGTCATTTCGGCAGATGGCTGATCCCCGGTCGTCCTCGTGTGATCCTGTTAGACTATCGCGCGCGGTTTCCTCGGTTGGGGGACGACAAGTATCTGATGTGGAATGATCACGGGATCGGGACCGAAGCTTCCGACGGGGAAGTGAACGAAGTCATCGCGTTCGGTTTCACGGTGACGGAGTTTTTCCGGGCATTGACCCAAGTGGCTCCGGGTCAGAAGGTGCTTGCCCATTTTCACGAATGGATGGGGGGGGTCGCTGTCCCCCGGATCTCGCATGAAAAGCTACCGATCACAACCGTCTTCACCACTCACGCCACGCTTTTAGGAAGGTACTTGGCTTCGGACAACCCGTATTTCTATGACCATTTGCCCTTTTTCCATGCCGACGAACAGGCCGACAAATATCGGATCCTACCCCGACATCTGATCGAAAAGGCTGCGGCACACGCCAGCACGGTCTTCACCACCGTGAGCAACGTCACCGCTTATGAAGCCGAAAAGCTGCTCGGTCGACAGGCCGACGTGATCCTTCCCAACGGGCTAGATATCCGACGGTTCGAAGCCCCTCACGAGTTTCAACACCAACACAACGAGATCAAATCGGTCATTCACAAGTTCGTCATGGGGCACTTTTTCCCCAGTTACAGTTTCGACCTCGATCGGACGCTCTATTTCTTCACGTCCGGACGGTACGAGTACAAAAACAAAGGTATCGATCTGTTCATCGAAGCCTTATGGCGGTTGAACCAAAGACTCAAACAGATCGACAACCCCCCGACGGTCATCTGCTTCATCATCACCAAAGCCTCGATCCGAAACATTAACGTCGATGCCTTGCAGAATCAGGTCCGTCTCAACGAGCTGCAGAAATACTGCCAAGGTTTGCAGGAGGAGATCGGACGTCGAATTTTCATGGCGGCGGCTTCGGGACGCGAACTACACCGGGGGGATCTGATCGACGAAGAAGTCTCGATCCGCCTCAAACGATTCACCAACGCCATTCGTACCCACCGTCAGCCGTTGATCGTCACCCACGATCTGACCGACGACGCCAACGACCCCACCCTCAAACACCTACGTCACCGGTGGTTGATCAACAACGCAGACGACCCGGTCAAGGTCGTTTTCCATCCCCAGTTTGTCACCGCCACAAGCCCGCTGATCGGGTTGGACTACGAACAGTTCGTCCGGGGTTGCCACCTGGGCGTTTTCCCAAGTTATTACGAACCCTGGGGATACACCCCGATGGAATGCATCGCCAGCGGCGTCCCGGCTGTCACCACCGACCTGTCCGGGTTCGGTTCTTACGTCAAAGAACACGTCGATCGACCCCACGAACACGGGATCACCGTCATTCATCGTCGAAACAAAAGCTTCGAACAAGCCGCCGACGAACTGACCGATTACATGATCTACTTTGCTTCTCTGAACCGACGGCAACGAATCGAACTACGCAACAAAACCGAAGCCTTCAGCGAACAATTCGACTGGGAACAGCTCATCAAACACTATCATCACGCGCACGATCTGGCCTTGCACCGCACATCCCCCGCACAAACCCAGGGCAAAATCGAAGTCCGAATGGTCTAAACGATCGGTTCAAGACCGATGCCTTCGTTCGTCAATGACCCGACGGGCATTCGGTTTCGTCTAGGGGTCTCAGGTCATGACCACAAACCGTGATTTGATCTGCTGACGAACATAGGTCCGGGTGATGTCCATCGTTCCTACGTCCGATTCGTGAGGACGACCGTGGGCCGTCAGCCACTGTTGGCTTCGTTCGAAAAACGTATCAAATGCCCCCGGGGACATCGACTGTGCGAAATAGGTGTCCCGTCTGACCGGAATCACCCTGCACAAAGGCGTGCCTTTTTCGATATGGATCCTTTTGTGTCGGGGGTCCAGTTCGATCACCACGTGCCACGGATAACTCGCCGGGTACCAGTCGGTATCCACCAAAGCCGTCCAGGTCCGAAAGGCCCGCCATTGGTTGGGAAGATCGGTCATCAGCAAAAGCTCGTTCGGGTCGGTTTTCAGATAAAGAAACGAGCTGACCTTGACCTGATTCCGGATCGTTTCGAACACGTTGTCGGTGATAGGGTGGGGGATTTTCTGTCCTTTTTCCCAGAACCAGGCGTACTGTTGGACCAACGGTCGTCCGGGGGTTTGCTCGTCAGGAGACCAGTCAAAATCGCTTTCCAGAACGATCGGGTCCTGGATTCGCCAACTTCCGTCGCGCCTTCGAACGAATGTCAGATCGAAGTTTGCAAGAAGGTCATACCCGAACGCATTGGCAGCCCGGATCGGGGGACACTCCTCAGGCCAACCCCGCCCCGGACCGGGTTTGTGGTACACCTCTTTGGCCGGTTCGGGACCGAACAGCTCCTGACGAAACTTGTAAAAATGAAGCATGATCAGAAGAATAGATCACATCACGCTTTTCATCCACCCCCGACGAACGTCACGATCTCGAGTTCGTCCTGGTCTGACAACGGGGTGTCATACTTATCCCCCGGAAGCAACCGACGGTTTAGCTCGACCGCGACCTTGTCAGGAGAAAGCCCCGATCGCTCCAAAAGCCCCCGCACGGTCGTCCCGGGGGGGAGTTCTCGTTTTTCACCGTTGACGATCACGTTCATCCCGGAAAGTATAACGCAAATGATCGACACGACACGGATCCTCGGAACTCTGCTTGTGCTGGTGTCCGGATGCGCTTCGGGACAATACATGTCCGACACCCGACGCCAGCAACACCTCGATTCGTTCGATGAAGTCTGGAAGATCGTCCATGACACCCATTACGACCCTGCTTTTAACGGTGTGGACTGGGATAAAGCCCGCGACGAGTTCAGACCCCGTATCGCCTCAGCCAGGACCGACGAACAAGTCCGATCGTTGATGCGTCAGATGCTGGCCAAACTGGGATTGTCTCATTACGGGATTTATCCGTCCGGTCCGGACCAGCAAACACCTTCGTCCACACCGGGAACCGGATTCGTTCCCCCTTTGGGACGTCAATCCGTGATCGAACCAGTCCGGTTCGGAAACCTCCCCGAAATGCCACTTCGATGTCATGCGGAGCTGCTACCTTCGAATGTCGAATACTTTTACCTCAGCCTGTTCTTGTCCCCGGTCAAAGTTCAACGAATCTTCAGACCGTCGCTCGAACGCGCCCGGTCAGCCGACGGAATGATCATTGACCTAAGGCACAACCCCGGCGGGATCGGAGCAATGGCAATGGGGATCGGAAATTATTTTGTCACCCGACCGGATCAAAAACTGGGAGAAATGATCCAACGGGGTATGACACTCCGGTTTGTCCTCAATCCCCAGCCCGACCCGTACACCAAACCCCTGGCCATCCTCATCGATGAGGGATCGGCTTCGACCAGCGAAATCCTGGCAGGGGGGTTGAAAGACCTCGGACGGGCGAGGATCTTCGGAACCCGAAGCGCCGGAATGGCGCTGCCAAGCCTGATCAACAAACTGCCCAACGGGGATATCTTTCAATATGCCGTAGCCGATTACATCTCCGCAGCAGGCCAAAGGCTGGAAGGTCAAGGCGTCGTCCCCGATGAAATCGTCGAATACCCCCCGCCCTACGAACTTCCCGACCCTGTCGTCGAAGCAGCCGTTCGGTGGATCAAATCACAAACGGAGAACAACCATGATTGAGCCTCTTATGACCCCCCGATCCGTCCGTTCATCCATTCGGTGGATCGTCGGTTTGATGGTCCTGTTGATTCTAGGACACCCACCCGAAGGACCGGCCCAGACCACTCAACCCGACGTACCGGATCCCTCGACCCTGATCGATCGTTGTCGACAAGCCGCGGGAGGAAAAGAAAAACTCGAATCGGTCCGAAGCATCCACATGACCGGGACGATCGAGATGCCCGCCCAAAACATTCAGGGAACTTTGCAGGCCTGGTTAAAACCCGACCGCGCCCTGATCGTGGCTGAGCTTCCGGGAATCGGTCAAATCCGTTCGGGCATCTATGACCAGGTGGGGTACGAATTGTCCGACATCACCGGGGCCCGTCTGCTCGATGAGACCGAAAAAAAACAACTCTTGGACGGACTAAACCCGGACAACCAGTTCCAGCGATTCCTTGAATTGAAAGACCCTCATGTCACCGGACCGGAAACGCTCGGCAAACGAAAGGCATGGAAACTCCAAGGTAAAACGTCGGACGGGGACACCGAATCTCACTGGATCGATACCGAAACCTTTTACCTGCTCAAAAGCCGAATGACACTCCACCATCAGATGGGTAAGATTCCCGTCGAAATGACGCTCAGCGAATACCGATCGGTCGACGGGATCCCGCTCCCGTCGGTCATCGTCCAACGGACCGGACCAGCAGTGCAGAAGATACATTTGACCGACATCCGTCTGAATCCGTCGATCAACGATAACGTGTTTGCTCTTCCGGACCAGATCCGACAACTGGTCGAACGATCCTCCAAAACGAGTCAGGAGTAACCGATGGGGTGCCTGTCGATCGAAGACGAAGCCGACCGGATCCTGGATCATTACGGTCCGGAGGCGCTTCCGGAAATCATGGCCATGTTGGAACGTCAGTTTGCGGTACTTCATAATCGCGCGCAGGTGTTGTTGGCGTTAGGGGGGATTATCATCAGCACGACAGGGTTTTCGGGACGGAACATTGCCGGGACCGGGCCTTGGGCACAAGGGTTGTCGCTGGCGGGGGTGGGATTGATTCTGGTCAGTGCTGCGGTCGTCTGTTGGGGGGTTTTGCACCTCCGCTGGTTGACCATGCAAACGGGACAATCCACGCGCGAATGGTTGCTGACGAGTTTGAAATACCGCGACCTTAAAACCCGATGCTACCGGATCGGTCTGATCATCATGCTGGTGGGTCTGACCGCCTACGTCGGGGCGATTATCATCATGTTGACGCATCCGCACTCGGCACCGAACTATGCGCCGCGGTAACTGGATTTTGATGCGTCCTGCAAAAAACCCGTCCCGGTGAAGGGACGGGCTTACAAAACGATTGATCGGGAAAGGACGTTGCGACTTCAGACGGTCGCCAGGTCATACATTTGGGCAAACTTTTTGCTTTCTCGGCCTTGATGGGCGCCTTTGTGGTAGGCGTACCCGACGATCAGGGGCACCGCGAGGGTGGCTTCGGAGAAGACCATCTGTTCGAATACCAGATCGACTTTGCCCCAGCTGCTGGCTTCTTTGAGGGTCGAGCTGCTCAGGGCGCCGTCCCGAACGTCTGCGACGGTGACCTGAATGGCGTATTTGTGCATCGGGGCGTCCATCCCGAGGGTTTCGGCGCAGACGACGATGTCCTGGGTGAAGTTTTTGGGGACCCCACCTCCGATCATGAAAATAGCGGTTTCGGGGTTTTTGATCTTGATCTCGGTCAATTCGCGGAAGTCCTTACCACCATCCCAGCTCATATGGGGTTGATCCCCACGGGCAACGGAATGGGTGACCAGACCGAACCCGGCCGAGCAGTCGCTGAACGCAGGGACAAAGATCGGAACGTCTCGTTTGTAACATTCGTAGATGATCGAGTCGTCACACTTGGGACCACCGTTTTTTTCCAGATAGGCTCCGAACGCCTGAAAGATTTCCCGGCTGCTGTAGGGACGGGGTTCGAGTTCGTCGAAGATGAGTTTGGTGGTTTCGTCGCAGATGCGAAGCTCGTCTTCGTCGATGAACGTGTCGTAAATTCGGTCGATGGCGTGTTCGCGGAGTTCGCCGTCAAACATTCCGGATTTGTACTTGTCCTCCGCGATATAGTGTCGAAATCCTAATGCCTCGAAGAAATCCTGATCGACCATGTTGGCACCGGTGGAGACGATGGCATCGACCATATTGTTTCGGACCATATCGACGATGACTTTTTTAAGACCGGCTGAGATCAACGAACCGGCCAGGGTCAGGATGATCGCACACGGACGATCGCGTAATGCGCGTTCATAGATGTCAGCCGCCCGGGCTAGGTCACGGGCGGAAAACGCCATGTGACGCATCGCATCGACCATCGGAACGATCCCGTTCATGCGGGTGATGTCGATGTGTTGTACGACAGCTTTTTTGTACTGGTCTTTGCCTTCGTGGGCTGCAGTGGCTTTGAACGTCTTGTGATTGAAGTCGGACATGGTCGTATCTCCTCAAGAATCGACTGAAACACGGCTGATAACCACCGTTCTATCGAATCATTGCGTGATCGGAACGGATAATCTACCGGTTCTCGAAAAATTAACGCAACGTCGTCCAAATCATATGGGTTCAGGGTGTTTCGGAAAACCGTCGGTGGGCACAAACGGACCACCGTTTTGACCGCTACGGTCCTGTCCGACCTTCGGACCGAACCGCCATTGCAGGCCAGGTGGCTTTTGAGCGGGCGGATTATCCGATTTTTCCCGGTCGATGCAAGAAAAATTTTCCCGCGACAAAATGATCAACCCGCGCAAGGCTCTGTCCGGTATGCTCAAAGACTGAGGAATCGAAGTATGACCGAGCCGGCCCATGACCTGTTCAGAAGGCAACGGTCCTCGTTTGAGGCGTTGTTCTCGCCTCGAACGGTCGCGGTCATCGGTGCTTCCGAGACCCGCGGTTCGGTCGGACGCACGGTCTTGTGGAATCTCCTAAGCAACCCGTTCGGTGGTACGATCTTTCCCATCCATCCGAACCGGGGATCGGTTTTAGGCATCCAATCCTATGCGGACCTGTTGCAGGTCCCTGTACCCATCGACCTGGCCGTCATCTGCACGGACCCGACGACCGTTCCTGGCTTGATCGGAGATTGTGTCCGAAAGGGGGTCAAGTCGGTCATCATTCTGTCAGGGGGGTTCGATGAACCGGGCAACGAAGGACAAACCTTGGGGCAACAGATCCTTCAACAGGTACGAGGCACGGGGATTAGAATCCTCGGTCCTGACAGTCTGGGGGTGATGAACCCGCTGACGGGTTTGAACGCCAGTTCCGCCGGGGGAATGGCCCGACCGGGAAAAGTCGCGTTCATTTCGCAATCCGGCGCCTTGTGCACAGCCGTTCTGGACTGGAGCCTGCGCGAACAGGTCGGTTTCAGCGCATTCGTTTCGGTCGGATCGATGTTGGACGTGGGTTGGGGAGACCTGATCGATTATCTGGGCAGCGACCCACGAACACAGTCGATCCTGATTTACATGGAAACGATCGGTGACGCCCGACGTTTTTTGTCCTCGGCCCGGGAGGTGGCGCTGGGCAAACCGATCATTGTGATCAAACCCGGTCGATTTGAATCCGTCTGGCGATCGTCGACGAGTGATCCGGGGTTGGGAGTCGGTTCGGAGGAGGTTCTGGAGGCGGCATTTCGTCGGGTGGGGGTGCTTCGGGTCAACAACATTTCTGACCTGTTCCACATGGCAGAGGTGTTGTCCAAACAACCACGTCCGAAAGGGAATCGGCTGACGATCGTGACCAACGCCAAGGGACCCGGGATGTTAGCCATCGACGCGTTGACGACCCAAGGGGGAGCGTTGGCCAGACTATCGGAAAAGACGCTACGTCAATTGAATACCGTATTGCCTCGCGGCTGGTCTCATACGAATCCGATCGACATTGGCAAAGATGCCGATCCGGACCGGTACACCAAAACCCTGCAGATCGTCACGGAAGACGAGCAGACCGACGGTTTATTGGTGATCCTGACCCCTCTGGACGTCGCCGACCCGACCGTCACTGCCGAACGACTCAAAGCCTTTGCTTCGGAGACGGGCAAACCCGTCCTGGCTAGTTGGATGGGGGGAACGCGGGTCGCTACCGGGGAATCGATTTTGAATGCTTCGGGGATTCCGACGTTTGCCTATCCCGACACCGCAGCACGGATGTTTGCGTACATGAGTCAGTATTCGTCCAATCTCAATCTGTTGTATGAGACCCCGACGATCGGGGACGAGTTTGAACCGGACACCCCCACCGCCGAACGGGTGATACGACAAGCCATGCAGGAACGTCGGACGATATTGGACGAGTATGAATCCAAACGTGTTCTGGCTGCCTACGGGATTCAAACAGTACCCACGCTCAAGGCGCATACCCCCGAACAAGCCATCGAACAGGCGGACCAAGTCGGGTATCCGTGTGTTCTCAAACTCTGTTCACGAGTGATCCGTCGAAAACCGGAGGGGGGTGTTCGATTGAATCTTCAAACCCCCGAGTCGGTTCGACAGGCGTTCGAACAGATCCGGTCGTCAGCGATGCATGATTGTGAACAGAACGTCGGTGTATTTGAAGGGGTGACGGTCCAACCGATGGTCCAACTACGGGACGGGTATGAACTGATGCTCGGTTCGTTCACGGACCGACAGTTCGGTCCGGTCATTCTGTTCGGGGCCGGGGGGCAGTTGATGGAGATTTGTCAGGACCGTACCGGTGCGCTTCCCCCGTTAAACGCCACACTCGCCAAACGGGTGATGGAACGGACTCGGATTTACCGGGCCCTTTCAGGGGTTGGTGGACGACCTGCGATCAACCCGGATCATCTCGCGTCGGTGATGATCCGGTTCAGCGAATTGTTAATGCGTCAACCACGTCTGGCCGGGGTCGAGATCAATCCCCTGGTGGTGTGGCCCCGGGGGATTCTGGTGTTGGACGCCCGTGTGACCCTTCACCCGTCGGACGTGTCCGAGGATCAACTGCCCCGTCCTGCGATTCGTCCGTATCCGATTCAGTACGTTTGTCCGTTTCGGATGCGAAACGGGACAACGGTTTTGATCCGACCGATCCGGCCGGAGGACGAACCGATGATGATCCGGTTTCACGAACAGTTGTCCGAACGAACGGTCCGTTTGCGTTATTTTCATGTCATGGGTTTGTCCCAGCGAACCGCGCACGAGCGTCTAACCCGTGTCTGTTTCAATGATTACGATCGGGATCTGGCGCTGGTGGTCGAAGACCGTTCGACGGACAAACGACCTCAGATTCTGGGTGTTGCCCGGTTGAGCCGGGTTCCCGGAACTGATCTGGCTGAGTTTGCGATTGTGATCAGCGATGCGGTGCAGAATCAGGGTTTGGGAACCGAACTGTTAGGTCGACTGATCAAGATCGCGGGACAAGAAGGGGTGCACCAAATTTTTGCCGAGATCCTCTACGAGAACCACCAGATGCAGAAACTGTGTAAGAAGATGGGTTTTACGTTGGTCCGTGATGAGACGGGGGGAACGGTGTGTGCCCGACTGATGTTGACGGACAAGGATAACAAAAAAAATGAAGCTTCGTGCTAAAATTCCGTTGTATGCCTCCTTAACAAACCGATAAACTTCATGTGTGGGTTGATTTCTTTCGACCCACGTCTGGTGGAGCTGGTGGGAGGTGGGCGGTATGTTAGAAGCCGCGACGGAGTTTCCCCCCATGCCCGAAATCGGGCACCCGGAATCTTACTACGCCAAGCTTTGCAAACAGGCTGAGCGCCAGGGCAATCCCCATCTTCGAGAAGCCGCCAAAGTCGGTCAGTACGTGACCCTAGCAATGGATCCGAGCCTGGAATGGGAACAGAAACTTCGGTATTTCAAACACGCGTTGAACCGTCATTGTGTCCCGCCCCCGTTTGCCGACGACAAGACCTGGAAGTTCTACCGCGACCTGGCCGACGTCGTTCGGGACGCTTGTGGTCGAGAAGCTATGCGCATCTGTTCTGCGGAAGACGATCTGTACGCAGCCCGACTGGAAATGGGACAAGAACGAGAAAAGATCGAAGCCGAAGCCGAAGTCTTTTTCACCCGGATCATGGGCAACTTCAACGAATGCCCCGAATGGTTCAGCCACGATGACTGGGAACAGCTTAAAGTCCTGCGAGACCAGTGGATCTGACGGTTTTTAGCAGTTGATATGCAATCCCGACCGGTCACCGAAAACTCACCGGAGGGTTTTACCTTCGTCCCAACCGGGGCCTTGAATGTGTCCTTCTTCGATCTGAAGCTCGTCCCGGTTGGAGATCTTGGCCACCCGTCCGTCGCTGATCCAGATGATCCGATCAGAGACCGCCAGCATTTTGTGGTCGTGCGTGGCGGAGATGACGGTGACGCCCTTTTCCTTGTTCAACCCGCGCAATAATTCGATGATCAGCTTGCCGGTGTTCAGGTCCAGGTTCCCGGTCGGTTCGTCGGCCAGGATGATGGTGGGGTCGTTGGCAAAGGCCCGCGCGATCGCGACACGTTGTTGCTGTCCCCCGGACATTTCGGTCGGTTTGTTTTTCCAACGGTGCTGAAGGTCCACACGTTTGAGGATCTCCATGGCTTTGTCCTGGGCGTCGGCGGTGGTCATCCCCGCAAAAATCATAGGTAGCATCACGTTTTCCAGTGCGGTCATGACCGGGATCAGATTAAAGGTCTGGAAGATGTACCCGATTTTTCGACACCGCATCCATGCCAGCTCGTAACTGTCCAGTTGGGCAATATCCACCTCGTCGATGTAGACCTTTCCTTCGGTGGGTTTGTCCAGACCCCCGATCATGTTGAAGAAGGTCGACTTCCCGGAACCCGAAGGTCCCATGATCGAGATGTATTCACCTCTTTCGATGGACACGCTGACCCCTTTGAGTGCCCGAACGGTTTCGGTTCCCATTTTGTATTCACGTTTGACGTCGATGGTACGGACGGTGTACTCGGCCAGTTCGGTGGGTTGATTCGAAACGGGGCTGGTCTGGGTTTGATTCATCACGTCTCCAAAGTTCTGATTAATGTTACCGTAGTTGTTCCGTTTTTTCGTCCTTGATCACGATGTAAATCCTTGCCCATCCGAGGTTTTATGTGTGTTTTCAGGCTTCGACCCTCATGGCTTCGATGGGGTGCATTCTGGCGGCCTGTGCCGCCGGGAGGATCGCTCCACCGACGCTCAGCGCCATTCCCACCAGTAGGGTGATCAGCACGTTGATTCCTACGTCGGACCAAGGGACGTTCAACCAGGCAGCCGAACCATACGACAGACTGGCCATCCCGAAACTCACAACCAACCCGAGCAAAATGCCCAGAAGGGTCCCGACGGTCCCCTGGAACAGGCTTTCCAGAAGAAACAGTTTGACGATGAACCCGTTGAGGGCCCCGAGGCATTTCATGGTCCCGATCTCACGGAATCGTTCGGTGACACTCATGAGCATGGCGTTGAGGATCCCGACAAACGCCACCAACAACGCCAGTCCGATGACCCATCGGGTCTGGATCTTGTTGCCTTCGATCTCATCCGGGTCGGTGGGCACGCCGTTGCTTGACATCTGGGCTTTGAGTTCTTCCGGTCGGTTCAGCTCGGACCGGACGGATTTAAGCTTCTCGGCATCCTCGATCAAAAGACGGACGGATTCGAGCATGGCGGGTTCGACGGTCAGCAGTTTGTTTAGATCCCCCGGACTGATAGGCAAAGGACGGGCGATGCGTTCGCGGATGTCTTCCCAGGTCTGTCCGTCAAAGGTCTGTTGGACGTCAAAAGGTTTGGCATCGGCGGGGGGTGCTTTGGTGTATTGGGCGACCCGTCGGATTTCGGCTTCGAGCGCCTTGAGATCGGCGTCGAGCTTGTCGCGGACCTGTTTCAACCGTTGATATTCGGGGGTTTGGGGGGTGTTCTGGATCCATTGACGCATCCCGTTGATGAGGGTTTCGGTCGTCAGGATCGAACACAAAAACGCCAACGCCAAAACGATAGCGGAGGTAACCAGCATGCTCCGACTCAGACGCAAACGGATCGACTTCCAAGCGATCTCGACGGCTTTGCTCAAAGGGAGCGAAATCTGACGTTTGATTTCCTGTTTGTTGGGCATAATCGTTTCACCACCCTGCGTGGATCAATGGTTGTCCTTCTTTTCCATTGGAATTCCTACAAGTCCTTTACGGATCAGCATTTCCAGAAACTTAAGCGTAGGGACCTGGGCTTCGCGGAGGTTCAGGTCGTACCGTTTGGACAGTCGTTTGATGATCTGTTGGACGCTGGTTTTTCCGTCCAGACACTCCCAGACGAAGACCCCGATGTTATCGAACTCGAAGGTTTTGGTCGCGTGTTCAGGGAGACGAAAGATCGTGCGTCCCCAAGCCGGTTGACGGACTTTAACCTCCAACATACCGCCCCCGTCCGGTAGAGGCTTCATTTGGGCTTCGACCAGACGAAGGGGTTTGGCGTCCAAGGCCTCTTCGGGAGAAAGTCGGGGTTTTTTCCTACGAAAGAACATGTCAGTCTTTCACCTCGGTTTTACGCCTGATCTTTGAGTCGGGGGTTTTGGCCCATCCGAAGGACCGTAGCACCCCGCGGATTTCCGGTTCCGGGTGTCCCTGAGCCAGTCCCAGACGGTCGCGAACCGGGTCATGAAACCCTATGACGGTCAACCTCGGTAGGTAAGTCCATGCCCAGAACAACCGTTTTTTTCGCAGCAGCAGACCTTGTCGGGCGTCGAGCGTCCGCGAATCGACTTCCAGAGGCGTATCCACCAGTTCTGCAATCGGACGGTAAATCTTACGATACGACTTGTCCATTTGTCGGATCCAGTCGTCCAAAGGCATACGACCCAGCGCCAGCGAAGCCGGTCCGACTTGTCTCAGACGAATCTGATCCCGTCCACGTGAAAACGCCAAGGTCAGGTCGCCGGCATGGAACCGGTACCACTGCAACCGCCAACCGGGGGGGGTCTGACAAGACAGATCGAACATCGACCACGCCTGGACCGTATCGACCGACGTATCCTGTACCGAAGGCAGGACCGTCTGAAGAAAAACCGGGTCCGGGCGCTTCACGTGATGAACCAGTTGCACCACACGCGAACTGATTCGACTGTGACCGACCCAGACATCCCGTCCGGGAGGGGATGGTTCCTGATACAACCGCGACACCGACCAGCAGGAGTCTGACCCGGGCATCGGGTGATCCACCGATTCCTGGTACGCCAGACGACCCACTTCATTTTCCATAACGCGACCGACGGTTTTCACCGGATCGACGCGTCGGACTTCACGCCAGCGGATTCCCAGCCTCGGCTGGTGCAGGTCCGCCAACAGGATCAGACCCGACGACCAGTCCCCGTCCACTTTCACAGGGTTCCAGCTGTCAGGCACCCGGATCGACCATCCCTGCCAGGCGATCGACTGGGTGTTGGGGGTTGTCCGATTCAGAACCGATGACATTGTTGACCGACCGATCCTCAAACCTAGTACGGACTCTGGAACACACTTTTGCTGATGAAGACCAGACCCAGCGACAGCATCATCATCAACCCGATCCCACACGAATAACCGGCGAAGAAGACGATAATGTACTGTTTCCACATGTCCCCGAACTTTTTCGCGAAATAATGGCGTCCGAGCATCGCACCGATGAACTGCGGAATGATCACGTGAGGGGCGGCTTGGTCCAGACCCCGGATCAACCCGTAAACCAGCAGGATCGGAAGCCCCAGCCAGCTGAGGGTCGAAAACAATACCATCGCGATCCCAAACCCTGCCACAATGAACCAGGGTTTAAACGCCTGTTGGAACGCGCTGCTTTCTCCACCGGGAAGCGTCGCACTCATCATCAGTCCCTGACGATAGGCGTGCGCTTCCCAGAATACTTCGGTAAACGGGAACGCCTGACTCGGGACCGGCGCGATGTTCCAGATGAATTGACTGAACACGATCGTAGCGACGAACACGATCGGGAGTACAAACATCTCGGCTTTGAACATCGAAATGATTTTGGTCCCCACCAGCTCCGTTTTCCGGAAATAAAGCGTCATGTTCCCGTAGTTGTGGGCCGGGAACGGGGCAAACCAGATGGCAGCGCCCTGATAACCGGTCAGAATAAAGGTCGCTTCGCGGACGAACGGAATGTTGACCGAGTTCCCGATGATCCCCTCCATCCGGGCCGAAACGTAACTGATGATCGGGGTGTAAATAAAACCGTAGAATACGAACACGCCCAACAGCACCCATGACACCTGACTAGCCGATTCCGGGACCCCGGCTGCGACGGCCTCGCGGTGGGCCATGTCCAACAACCACCAGGCCATCAGGATCGTACCTCCCATCGTCCCGACATAAATCAACACCGCCAACCAGAGATTGATGTCCCCACGTCCCGGGGGGGGTTTGATTAATGCCTCCCAGGCGGACTTCTCGCCCCGGGTTTGATTGCCCTTCATCCGACGCGCCTCGGCCAGACTTCGAAACACCTGCCAGAAACCGATCACCGCGATGGCCAGGGTTAATCCCAGACCAAAGGAAAAGTAAAAGTCCAGCGTGTTGCTGTTGACCGTCCGGATCGCTCCCATCCCCGGTGACCAGTTTTGCAAAACCCCCGTGTTATACAGAATCGGGTTCAGGATGATCCCCAGAATCAAACCCGCAAAACTTCCTACCATTGCCCAGAACGGGAGCACCATCCCCAAAATGACCAATCCCAGGTCAAAGCTCAGCATCATGGGCACAGCCGGGAGTATTTTTTCGGTGTTTTCGGTCAGGTCTTTGAACGGAATGGGGAAAATACTGATTTTTTCCGGTAAAAACGCGCTACTGACGGCCGGTAACGCCAGATAGACGATGGCAAAAGCCATTCCCAAAACCGCCCCGAAACTGAAGACCCGCCAACGCCAGGTTTCCTGACCGCTAGACGCGTCCGCCAAGGCCGTCACACCCGCAGCCCCGACGGGCGCCATCGGGAAGGGCAGCTTTTCCACGTCGCTGGTCAACCGGTACATGATGTACCCGAGTCCGAAGTTGTCCAACCGGCTTAGTAACATGCTCAGGGCCATCAGACCGATGGGTGTCAACCATGCCGAATGGAAAAACGTTCGTTGTCCCAGGACATCGGGAGAGTGGGGCGCGTACCAACTGGGAATTTTGTCAGCGATCCCGAACTTCCGCATCTCTTCTGACTGAACGACGAACTGTTGCCACAACAACCCCTGTCCGAGTCCGGAATGCACCAGCGTTGCCCCGGCCATGTAGTACAGGATGTAGATTTCCGGACGGGACAACTGGGTGAAAGAACGTCGCGCGACTTCGAGAAAGAGAATGATGGTCACCCACTGCGCTGCCGAACCGATGTCCGAACCGGTGACCAGCTGCATGTACATGCTGGCCGGGGTCATGATCAGTCCGACAAACAATCCCCCGATCATAGCTTTGAGACCGAAGGCATCGACCCAGGTCTCCGGGGGTTTCATCAGGTCCCGAAACTGTTGGAGTTCTTTATCGATCTGCATGGACTGTTACATCTCGCTTGTCATTGTTTACGACCAACCCTTGCGTCCGGCTCAAACGAGTCGGACTTCCTCACCGGTGTCGGTGGTAACCACCTGATCCGGAACCCGGGCGAACATCGCTCGGGACTGTTCGACATATTCTTTCATCCTTTGGGGGCTTAGTGATCGCCATTGCAGGAACTGTTTCCGTAACTCGGTCAGGAAACTCCGGTTCATTCGCCACCAGCTACCGTCGTCCCCACTGAGTCTCTGAAGGACGACCTGGACTTCGTAGATCTCTTCGAACTCGCCAGGATGGATCAGCAGAAGCAGGTGTTGACGTACGCCCAGGTCAAAGGGGGTCAACCAGACGACGGTTTTGAGTCCGCGGGTCGGTTTCCCGTCTTCGCCTATCCCGGCAAATCCCTCGACCTTGCCCGCAGAGAACTTCCCGATCGAACCTTCCTGATGGGCTTCAAAGAACTCGGCCAAATACGCCACGACCCCCTCTGCGGCGGTACGGTTAATCGTGAACGGTAACGACGCGATGATCTGATCATCCTTGGGTACGGGCACTTTCCAGGATCGTTCGATACTCGGGGCGGCTATTTTGCTGGCCAATCGGGCAGGGACCAACGCCGATAGCAACACGATCAACAGGATCAGACTCAAGGTCAGCATCGCGCTGGTCCCCGAATAATTCAACGTCACGTTCCCCAACCAACCCATCTTCAAAAGTGCCGTACCTGCCCCTTGTCCGATGATGTAACCAAACACCGAACCGATCAGACCGTAGGTCAAGGCTTCGGCGACGAACAACGCCCCGACGTGCAGGGGCGCAAGCCCCAGCGAGGTGTAAACATGGATCTCCCGACGACGTTCGGCGATCGATCCCATCATCGTGTTGAAGATGATTAACCCACCGATCGCCAACGGGATCGCGACCTGCGCCCCGCCACCGATCGACGACAGGTTGCTGGCCGACACCAGCTTCACACCGTCGGAGTACCCGGCAAAGGTCGCCAAGGCAAACCGTTTGACAACATCGTCCACCACCGTTCTGACGGCTTGATCCCGTTCGGTGGGACGAAGTTCAGGATCGGCAATACGCACCCCGATGGTCCGAAGGGATGAGTTCTCCAACGACCGCGACACCGACGCGGGAATGATCCCGAACTGAGACGACGTCAGGTGTTCGTAAGTCGCATCGGCCTCGGCGGCCGAAGCAGAGGCGTCGAGGTCCAGGGAATCGACGTTGACATCCGTCAGACGACGACCGCTGGCGTCCAACGCCCCGGCAGTATATTTCAAGGGCGCGATGGAGGAACCCGAAAGCATCAATACCCGTTGGTCGAAGTCGGTTGCGTCATAGGTCCCGGCCAATTGCAGGCGTATTCCGCCTAGTTCGATAAAGTCACCGACCTTGATTTTGAGTTGATCGACCGTCGCCTGCGAGAGGTAAATAATGTTCTGTTCCCCTTTTTCCAGTCGGTCGAAGTGAGTCACGACCTGAGCGATGGGGCTGAGCTGACTTTCTCCGGGGCTCAGACCGAGCATCGCCTGAAGCGGAAGAACCCGGGCAGGCGGGTCCTGCGTTCCCGGTACCACCAGATGGACCTGATTTTTGTTGTCCCACGCATCCAGGGTCCACCACCGTTGGACAAAGTTTTTGCCCGGATACGCCGCTTGTAGGCTGTCGATGATCTCGATCGGCATCCACCGGAACCCGCGCTGTCTAAGCAACAGTCCGGGGTACTGAGAGTCGATCCCGACGGGCAGGGAAATGGTGCTCTGGTAACGTGAAGCCGACGTGAAACATAGCACCGCAAATGTGATCAGCACGACGGTGATCGCGGTCAATGCCGTACGAAACTTGCGACGTCGCATGTTGGCGATGCCCAGCATGACCGCGCTCATCAGCACGCTTGCCCGAGCGAAGCTGGCGCCTTCGACGCTGCCTCGACCGGAACGGATTCGTTTTAGTTCGGTGTCGAACCGTGAATACACCACGCTAATGACCACGATCGACATCAAAATGATGGCAAAAGCCAAAATGATGATCAGCGGACTGGAACTGATCTTGAACGCCGGATGAAACGTCCACAACGCCAGCGCCATGACCGCAAAAATGCACGCGCCGTAGGCGATCTGTTTGTAGATGTTGGTTGTTCCGATCAATAATCGTTCCATGCAGAAGGCAAACGGGACGGACAACAGCAGCAGGAAAATGGCTGCGTAAATCACGTCGTTGGCCATTTTCTGGACGGCGTCATAGACCCGGGCTTCGTCGGCCCAGGCGCCGGTGGCGTTGCGCATCATCGAGGGGGGTGTCATTGTTTCGGAAGGATTCCTGGGCTTGTTGGAGCTGTTTCCAGGCGTTTTGATGCATCTGATCGATCAGGTCACTGCTGACCCCGGCCTTTCGGTATTCCTCGATCCGGGACTGGTTCAGGAACCAGAAATCCCTAGCCGTCACCATCGCCAACGGACCGAGGTTGTTGAGCTGCTCGACGGTATATCCCAACCCCGCCCCGCGCAGACCCTTTCGTTGCTGGTCCGGGGTCTGGGGCATGTTCAGGAGAATGATTCGGTTACCGATCCTCCCGTAACGAAATAAAAGATATGCCCGGGACCCGGGTTCGAGTGTCCCAAACATCATCTGGGACTGAAGCATCGCGTCAAACCGTTGGGGTTCGGCGTTTCGACGCGCGTCCATCAACTGGACTTCCCCCAGAGACTGGAGAAATCGAGGGTCATACAACCCGGAAATCGTGAACTCCTCCGAGTTGAACACCACCGACTTCACCGGGACGATGTCCTGATCGAGATTGACCGTCTGTTTGATGTCCCCAGCCTGTTTACCAAGATCGGTACAAGCGATGATCTTTCCGGAACCGGGCTGAAGCCGATATACCTTGACGATCATCTGTTTCAGGTCGCTCAGACGAGGAAGGGCTTCAAAGAAGTAACGTCCTTCGGAATCACAATCGACGACTTCGGTACGTCGGACCCCGAGCGTATAAGGCAACCATCGGACGGAGGGAATCTTGCGCGGACCGGCGATGTAAGTGTAGGTGGCCAGAAACCCTTCACGCGGAAGGTCAGGGATCGGTTTCCCCGAAGCCGTCGAAACCACCTGACCCTCGAACTGATTGGTGTTCCGACGGTACTCGGGCTGACCGAGAAACTTCGGATCAGCCCAGGCGACCTGAAACAACCGATTGACCGCATCGGCCTGTTTGGAAACCCAATCGATGTTCAACCGGTCCAAGGTATCGGAAGGAGTGTCTCGACGCGGACGAAGATCTTCCAACGTCGTCATGCTGAACGCCGGAACCCCCCAAGCCAAACCCATTTCGGTCGATAACCCCAGGCCCGACATCAGAAACGAGATCGGAGTACGGGTCAGCTTCAACGGTTCAAAATCGACCACCCCCGCGATCTGCGAATACCAACCCGAAACCGTCGGGTTCTTTTCCGCAAAAAGACGCGACTGACGGTCAAACCATTCCCGGTGTTCCTGGATCAGCGTGATCGATGACGACCAAGACCAACGTCCCCAGTACATCGGACCGATCCGCTGACCGAGGTCCGAAATATCCAGTCCTACCATCAGTTCGATCAACCGGTCGTTGTTGTAACGGGGGTTGGGATCCGACGAGCGGGCCACGCCGCCCGGGGTGTCGGAATTGATCCGACCGGCCAACCATTCATACAGACCGATCCGTGTTTGAAGCGCCTGTTCACGGTTCTGCCACTGTTGCAAAAGACCTTCCCCGACCTCGGGACGATCCCCCAAACGTATCAAAAGCCGATCGAGATAGGCGCGGGCCTGTTCGCCAAACCGTTCGTTCAGTTCCGTGGGTTTGGTCCCGAAGAGGTATTTGAGTCGTCCCAAATCCAACTGACGGGACTCCAGCTGTTTCATCCGTGAACGGGTTTCGGGGGTGATCTGATCTTCGGGCAAAACCCTCAGACGAAACAGTTCGTCCTGTTCCAAAGCGATATCGGTTTCGATGATTTTGATGATTCGGTCGATCAGCTCCCGGTTTTTGACAACATCCAGACGCGTCGGATCACCGTCCAAAGCCCGGGCCTGTTCGATCATCGACCGGGTGGTGGAAAGGGCAGGTTCGACCTGTCTCCGAAGCACTTCACGCCATTTGGCCGGGGGATCGCCAAACGCCATCAGCATCTGACGGGTTCCCTGGAAGTTCATCGAATCCCCACCGGTGAAAACGAACAGGACCGGTCTTCGTGGTGGGTTTTGGGCAAAATCCCGAAGCATCCCCAAAGCCGCCGCCGGTTGAACCGCCTGACCGGCTGCGGGGGAATAGTCCGGGACCAGACCGCTTGCGTCATACGAACTGACGATGGTCAAAGCCGCCCAGGCTTTGTTGGCGTTGCCACGGTCGGAGGTCGGTGGTAACGGGTCTCGGGCAGGAACATACGCGTACAAATTGCTGGCCCGGACACGCACCCAGTCGGATTGGACGATTAGACGGGCCTCCAAAGGTTCGGTCGACTCGCGGATTCGTCGTGCCAAAGCCTCATCCGGGAGATAAAACCGTGGAACGTTGATCGGAATCAACATCTCATGAGAACGAAGATTCTGGTTGGTAACTTCAGGTCCCCCGAGGATGAGGACGGCTTTGGCACCGAAATAGTGGGCGGTTTTCCAGGCATCCTCGCTGGAAGCTTCCAGGACGGCGATATTCCCCTGGAGTTTGGAAGACGGGATCTGGGGATACTTCCCGTTCCCACAATAAATGAGTTGACCGCTGATCCCGGTTTCAGGGGTCGTGTTCAGTCGGACACTCGACGGGAAAAAGGGGTAGACCGAAACGGTTTGTTCCCCGACGATGAGTTGATTCCGCCAGGTCCGGGGGACCATCATGGAATACGTGTGTTCTTTCAGCTCGACCCCGGAACCGGCCAGAGACTGGATCTGGGATCTGATGTAATCCCGGGCCTTTTCATACCCCGGAGACCCGATCGCTCGGGAAGAGACGTCGGTCAGCGCCCGGAGGTCGGATTGAAACTGAACGGTATCAAAGTCCGCCCGGACCGGAGAAGAACAAATAAACCAACCGATCAGGATCGGCCAGAAAAACTTCGGGAAGCGTGTGATCATCCGATATCCCTGAGAACACCACTTGTTTGGAAATCGACCGACGTGGGCCAAAACCGCCGGGGATACGATTATGGCGGTTTGACCGACAAATGCAAAACCCGTGCATTCACACGCTTTTACACAAACAGGCCAGAACTTGTTGCAAAATACAGGACACCTCGACCGGTCGTGAAAATCGAACCGACGGGTGTAATTTTTTTTACCTCTTGAAGTTTGGAATAAAATTGTCACGATGAAAGACGGGTGTTCACCCGAAGCGGGGTCTCTCGGAAACCGACCTGTTCAAATCAGGATCTTTCAGGTCATCTCCGCTGCGGGTTGGTCGAACACCTCACCAGTCCCAACGAGTCATCAAGGATGAATCCGACCCGACATCGTGAATCGAACGTTTCGTTTATGTCCAGATCGTCAACTCCCGACGCGCCTCGCGCTAGCTTGTCTGAAAGACGGACTTCGAACCGAGGCCCGGTCCAGACCAAAGCCCGACTCGTCCTCCTCGACCCGTTCGGAGAAGGCGCTTCTTACGACATCCTGACCCGGGACGGGTCGTTGTCGGAGACGACGTTCTTACTTCGTGAACCGTTGTCGGTCGGACAACAATGCCGCATCGAGATCCCCGACGTTTCGGGGAAAGTCCGCAAATACCTAGCCGAGGTCGTTCGCTCCAGGCCCATCACGGGGGGACGATTCGAAATGGCGATACATTTTCGTAAGTCAGTACTATAAAATAACTTAAAATATATTTTACCGCTCCCCATGTTTCCGGCTCCCCCACGGGACGGGGATTTTTGACTTGACTTTTACCTTACAAATACCTAACATACGACCGATGGGTCAGAATCGTCTGTCCCGGAAAGTGGGGTTGAGATGCGAACATTGATCGAACCGGACCAGCGGTCCGGGCGGGGATACGTACCACCCCCCGCGTCATCATCGTATCGGTCGGACCGTCGGGCCTGGCGGTGGTTGTCGCCGACCGACCGGACCATCCTCGAACTTTTAGAACTCGGCGCCTCTCGTCGTACCATCGGTTCGATCGTGAGAATGAACTCCGGACACGTCAGCAGACGGATCCGTGCGATCCGTCTGAGGCTGGGTTCTTCCACCGTACGAAAACTTCTGGAACCCGGATGCCCGTTACCCGATCCGATCCGGGATCTGGCTTGTGATTATTTCATCGGTGGGGCTTCGATCCGACATCTGTCCCGTCGTCACGGGTTGAGTGTTTCGGTGATCCAAGAACAGTTGAGTTTCGCCAAGGGAATGCTCACTCCCGTTCGTCGTCGGATCCCCTGAACCGGTCGTGACTTCCTGAGGATCCTTTCACGCCCGGTGTTTCGTCTTTGTCAGAAAACGTCGATCCGGAACACCCCGACCCGTCGGTTTTCGTCCGTTCAAAAGGAGTTTGAATCATGTCCTCGGTCGTTCCTCTGATCCGTTCGTTGTTCGATCTTCCCGTCCGGTTTCCCCGATTGTTTCCCGATTCGGTCCCGGACGTTTTTCCCGACCCCGGACAGGTCCTAATGATTACCGGTCCCAGCGGAAGCGGTAAATCACAATTGTTGCGAAAAATAAAACTCTATCACGCACACCAGGTTCGATGGATCGAACCGACCGATATCCGGTTCGATAACGACCCGGTCATTGACGTTCTTTGTCGACAAATCGACCCGTTGAACCCCCGGGACCGGATCGAACAAGCGTTGATGATCCTGTCCCGCGTCGGACTGGCCGAAGCATGGACGTACCTGCAACAACCCTCGGAACTGTCCGACGGTCAACGATGGCGTCTGATCCTGGCGATGATGATCGTCCGGTCGTCGACCGACGACGGTGTTGCGGTGATCGCCATGGACGAGTTTGCCTCCCTCCTGGATCGGGTGACTGCTATGATCGTCGCGAGATCTCTGAGGAAAATCGTCCGAAACCAGACTCCGTTGCGTGCGATCATCGTCACCGGTCATGACGACCTGGTCTGTGCGCTTCAACCCGACATCCTCGTCGAATGCGACTTCGGCGAATACCGTGTCCGACAACCGACCCTTTAGTTACCCCCGAGAATCTCCCACCAGGACAACAGACCGATCAATCCCAGAACCATAGCAATGACCAGTAAAATGTACAACCGCTTTTTCTCATACGCGTCGTGCTGGTCCAGTTTCGGTGGGGGGGCTTTGAACTTGCTGACTTCTTGGTGGTCTGCGTAACACCGTCGACAAATTTTTGTCCCGTGATAGTCGATCAGACCTTCGGGTTTGAGCTTTTTCCCACATTCACCACAGGAGACCAGACCCAGTTCGACGGCTTGTCTTTCCCGAAGATCGCAGTCCAGACAGATGTATCCGTATCGGTCCTTGAGTCGTCGGTGTCCCGACAAATCCTTCCCACAGATCCGACAGATCTTTTCCACCACGGGGATACCCGCCTGTTCCGAACGAAGCCGCGACTCGGTTCGGTCGGCCAGTTCGGGGTCGGGGTGGTAATCGACCGGGTGACAATGACACACTTTCACCCCGTCCGCTTCTGATCCCCCGATAACCCCGCCGCAATCCGGACAAATCACCTGATCTGACATAGGCACTTTATGATACCGGATGACATTTTTGATTTTCTACCGGGAAAAATCCTGATCCGAACAGGGGGCGTCCGCGAATACCGGATGCTACATCGTTTCCACTACCGGACCGGTTTTCCTGCCACCTGGTCGCTGGTTCGGGTGGCTTGGTTCGAACGTCAAGGGGATCTCAGACCCGTCGGGGTCGTGGTCCTGTCGTATCCGACCCCGTTTCAGTCCTCTCGTCAACGGGTTTTCGGAATGAAATCCTGGTCGTTGTCCGACCGACTGAAATGGATCAACCAGAACCTTCGAACCATCAGCCGGGTGATTATTCATCCTCAGTTTCGATCGATCGGTCTGGCCCGACGACTGGTTCAGGACACGATCTGTCGGTGTCCGACCCGATACGTCGAATCCTCGGCGAGGATGGGAAGGGCGCACCCGCTTTTTCAGACTTGCGGTATGAACCGCGTGGACCCCGACGACCCGAGCAAACCTGTTTACTACTGGCTGGATCGAACCGTTTTGAACCCTTTTGCGTGGAGTCTGTATGGACCTGATGACACCCGTTCTGACGCAGGATGAGTTGCACGACTGGATCGTTCATTTCACCGGGTTGGTGGTCCCGCGTGAAAGTGTGTGTCCGCACCATCATCCCCCGTTCGAATATTTACGAAGTAGTTACTTCGAACCGTCGGTGGATCAGATCATCTGGGCGCCACGAGGAGGAGGCAAGACTTCCCTCGCAGCCGTGGCGACGCTGTTGGACTTGCTTCACAAACCCGGAATCGCCGTCCGAATCCTCGGGGGTTCGCTGGACCAGTCTTTGAAAATGTGGGAATCCCTGCTCGGGTTTATCCACGACCCTCGGATCGGACCTCAGATCCTCTCCGACCCACGATCGGTAGCCAGACGACTTCGATTATGCAACGGTTCGTCGGCAGCGGTTCTGACCCAAAGCCAACGTTCCGTCCGGGGGGTGAGGGTTCAAAAAGTCCGTTGTGACGAGGTCGAACTGTTCGAACGAACGATCTGGTCGGCTGCACAGTTGACCACCCGATCGGTTCAGATCGGAAATCGTCGGATCAACGGCTCGATCGAAGCGATTTCCACGCTTCACAAACCTTACGGACTCATGCGTGAACTGGTGGACCAGTCGGCTTCGTCGGGAATGAAAGTAACCCGATGGTGTCTTCTGGACGTGTTGGAACGATGTCCCCCCGAACGGGACTGTCAGACCTGCGCGCTGTACCCGGAGTGTCGTGGGATTGCCAAGAAAAAGTGCGAAGGGTTCTTCGGAATCGACGACGCGATCCGAATGAAACAACGGGTCAGCGAACAGGTCTGGCAGGCCGAGATGCTCTGTCAAAGACCCTCTCAGGATGGTCAGGTCTTTCCCATGCTCAACACGTCGATTCATTGCCGGACCGAATGTCCGTTCGAGATCACCCGGGACTGCGAATGGTGGTTAGCGATCGACTTCGGGTTCAGTGCCCCTCTGGTGTGTTTATGGATCATTCGAAAAGGGGATCAGTCGTACGTGGTGGACGAACACGTTGCAAGACAGATGACATTGTTCGAGCATCTGGTGGTCATCGAATCGCGTCCCTGGCGTGTCCGACGGGTTGCCTGCGACCCGTCCGGGGCAACACGCAACGAACAGACCGCTCGTAGCAACATCGACTTTCTCCGCGCACGGGGGTATTCGGTCAAAACCCGTCCGAGTCGGATCGTGGACGGTGTGGAACTGATCCGGTCCGCTCTGAAAAGCGCCACCGGTCAGATCCGATTGTTCATCCACCCCCGGTGCCAACACCTCATCCGCGCGATGGAGGAATACCGTTACCGCGAACCGACCAGCGAAATCCCACTCAAAGACGGCGTGCACGACCACGCGGTCGATGCCCTACGTTATTTTTACGTGAATACTCAATCCACGTCTCTGGTGCGTAAACCGTATTGAACCGATCTCACACGAACGTTCCGATCCAGGTGTCTGCGTAAAACCCGTTTTTCTTACCACCGGTGAAGACGAACTTCCCGTCGATATGACCGGCAGCACCCGATGCACGCGCACCGGGCAGAGAGGTCAAATTCCGGTAAGTGTTGGTAAGCGTGTCATATTCCGTGACCGTCGAGACATCAACGTTGTACTTGTATTCCCCACCAAAAGTGTAAATCTTCGTCCCGACCACCACCGTGCAAGGAGACAAGTGCGACCGTTCCTGAGGGAGGTCCGCCAATCGGCTCCAAGTGTTGGTCACGGGGTCGTATTTCCAGGAGGATTTCAAATGCACCGAACCGGAATCGATCCCGATCTGTCCACCGATGACGTAAACTTGTCCGTCGACCACGGCTGTTCCGAAATGGGTTCGACCTTCGGGGATCGAAGCCCTCGCGACCCAACCGGCTGACAGGTTGTTCAGGTCCAGCATCCAGTGATTCGTTCGGTTGATACGTTTTTCATCCTCACCGGCGAAAAAGTAAAGTCGGTTGTCCACCAAGGCCAGACCTCCGCTGGCCCGACGCACGGGCAACGAAGGACCGGTGGACCAGCTATCGGTTTGTGTGTCATAGATCAGAACGGACGTCGTACCGAAATCCTGTCGATTGGTCGTCCCCGGACGGGCGGTGTATCCCCCGACAAACCAGATTCGACTACCTACCTTCGCTACGGCTGCGTGAGTGGTCCCGATCGGCATGTCCGACAATCGACGCCAGGTGTTCGTCACAGGGTCGTACACGTCTACACGACGGATCGGTTGCCAGTTCGAATCAGAGTACCCGGAAAAGACGTACAGCTTTCCGTCTACGACCATGCTTTCGGGTTCGACCCGTGGAACGGGCATCTGCGCAGCCCGGGTCCATTTCAGCACACCCGTCGGGACAGGTGTGGGTGTCGTTGTCGGCGGGGAAGCACTTGTTGGACCGACGTACCTGATTTCTATATATCCGATCGGGTTGAGCTGGGTCGGGTCATACGATCGAAGCGTCAGTTTCCCGTCGGTCACACTAACCGTGGTCGAACCGGTCAACAAACGTTTCGACGAGCTGGTCTGTCCTGAGACGACCGTTTTCCCCTCGGCCTGGATCCGGATCGAATAACCCGAAGTGGTTGGATCCCCGGCACCGACCCGTACCGAGTAAACCCCCGGTTCGACCCCGATTTCCCACGTACGGTTATACATCGGAATAAACGTCTTGCTTCGCTGGTAAGACGTGTATGTGGTGTTTCGGGAAATCGCTTGGGAAGAGACGTCCTGATCCCAACCGTAGCTGTTTCCGTTCGAACGCGATCCGAAAACCTGTCCGGTGTCGGGAAGGGTTCCCCCGGCTACGGGTGCTCCCGGGGGTGTAAAATCGATCGCGATCGTGGTCGAAAGATGCTGACGCGATTCCAAAGACTCGATCAAAACCATCGTACGTCGGTTCATAATATTTCCAATATACACCACCGATGCACACGCGCGGTAAATCGGAATTGTCGCGACGGAGAGGTCCGGACCCGTTATTTATCGGACCTGACGGGTCGATCGGATTTGACCATCTTGATTTCAGTTCCAACCCATTCGACACGGTTATTACGGAGCTTGTACGTCCCGGTGATGACGGTCCCGTCGGTCAACACACACCGAACACCGGGGATCGTCTGACGGGGGTTTTTCTCCGACGGAATGCTTCCGATCGTGATCGTAGCGCCGGTTTTCACCAGTGCACGGGTCAGTTCGACACAGTCCCGTGCCAACGAGGGGGGCAAAGGATCGGACCGGTACGAACCGATCCGTCCGTCCTCGATCGCGGACAGAAACGGTTCTAGTTCCGTAAATGACTGTTTCTGAGAAACCGCACGGGCCAGATAACTGGTCAACATCTGCGTCGCGGATCGGGCGTACACGTCAACCGAAGCGGTTCGTTTCGGATCGGTCCACCAGTTTCTGAACCGTTGTTCGAATCCGTCCGAAGACCCGAATATTTCTCTCCAAGCCAGCTCCGGTGGACGACCACGATTCAACGCGATCATCCATCGGCCGAACGCCTGCTGATACTTTCCATCTTCCCCGTGGGCCAAAAAATGGACCATCGCCCAAGCCATGTCGTAGTTCACTGTATCCATCTCGGCTTGCCATTGCGCGTGGGTCATTCTCATCATCTGATCGATCGTGCGAGTTTGGTTTTCTCGGATCAGTTTCTGCAATCGGGTCAGACGGTCTTGAGGGATCGTCCCGGAAATAAAACCGTCACCGGTGTAGACGGCTTCGCCGAAATACTCGGCCAATCCTTCATTGACCCACACGGGCAAATTTCGATTGATCACGGCAGCGGCGAACTGATGAAACCCTTCGTGCTGGATAATATTCCACGTCTTGCGGGTCAATTCCGGACCGGCAATGGCCATCAGTCGGTCCCCTGCAAACACTCCCCCCGATCGTGGAAGCCCTCCTTCCCGGTAATAGTCCTCCGCATTCCGGAACAGATAAAAAGGCAGCTTACGGTCCAGACGACCGGAAAACTCTCGTGTCCGCAGGAAGTATTCTTCCACCATCGCTTGGAGACGAATCAGGACTTCGGTTTCCTCGTCGGGGGAAAGGTCATGGATTAAAACATGATACTTTCCTTCGACCGCTTTCATGCCCGGTGGAATCCGGGGAACGGGTCCGACCACCTGCGCCCACCCCAACGAAGCGGAAATCCCGATCCAGACCACGATTTGAACACAACGAAGCATCCATTTTTCTCCGGGGCCACGATGACCAGATTTGTATCCGACGGTCAATCCCGATACTCTCACGACAAGTTACGCGTAGAATTGTAGCTATGTCCACCTACAGACGAAATGTTCTGGTCGGGCTTACCATGCTGGTAGCCCTTGGGATGCTCGGATGGATGATCCTTCGGTTCGGGGGAAAGATCGCCCAGCCTTTTTCGGGGGAACTGATTCGCGTACGGTTCGTCTCCGATCGGGCCGACGGGGTGAGCGAAGGTTCGGGCGTATATTACAAAGGCGTCAACGTGGGACGGGTGATCCGGGTGACCCGCGATCAGAATCTGACCGACGTCTGGATCGAAGCCGAAGTCGAAGCCGCTCCCCCTCTTCCGAGCGGAACCGGGGCCGACATCCGACAGGCTTCTTTGCTCGGAAGCGGATCGCGGATCGAGATCCGGATTCCACCCCCGGATCATGTGAACGGGTCCCTCAAGTCCGGGGACGTGATCCGTGCGGATTTTGTCGGGCTTCAGTTCTTCCCCGAAGAGATCAAGAATCTGAGTCTGGAAGTCGCTGCGGCTGCCAAACAGTTCCGCGAAGCCAACGTCGTCGGCAACCTCAACCAACGTCTGAACGAGGTCGGGCTGGTGTTATCCGAGACACGAAAAACGCTTGAAAATGCCAACAAGATCGTCGCCGATGAAAACGTCCGCGCCGACATCACCACAGCCATTCAGAACATCCGCGTTTCGAGCGACAACGTCCGACAGGTCACCGAACGGGCTGACACAATCGCCCGGAAAATGCAGGACGTTGTGGACAACATCGACCAGACCTCCAAAACCGCCCGTACCGAACTTGCTGACATCGCCAGACTCACCAAAGCCCGTCTGGAAGAGCTCACGGGGATCATCCAGCAGGCCCATCAGATCACCACCAAAATCAATCAAGGCGACGGAACGGCTTCGAAATTGTTGAACGACCCCAAGCTTTACGAAGGGTTGGTCGATACCACACAGGAGCTGAAACTAACCATCCAGGATCTTCAACGTCTGGTCCAGCAATGGGAACAAGAGGGTGTGACGCTCAAGCTCAAATGAGCCTTGGGTTTGTCGTCGGATCAACGAAACGAATCACGGTCATGAAAACGTTCCGATGTAGGTGTTGCTCTTGAACCCACCGTTGTATCCACCGGTGTAGATGTAGGTTCCGTTACCCAGGAGCTTGCCCGCGCCGCTGAACCGGGCTGCAGGGAGACTGGTTAGTGAACTCCAGGTGTTGGTGACGGGATCATACGCCGTGTTGCTGCTCAAGGCGGATTCGTAGGCGTTTTGTCCTCCCAGGACGATGATTCTACCGTTGTGTACGAAGGTGGCATCGGAAATATGAGACCGTGGGGTGGACATCGATGCCAAGGTCGTCCAGGTATTGTTGCTGGCGTTGTAACGATACAGGCTCCCGTAAGCCGTCAACCCCGCGTCCTGTCCGGTCTGACCCCCGATGACGTACAACGAACCGTTGAGTGTGACCGCGGCGGCGTGATTCCGCGGTTCGGGTAGCGGCGCAACGCTTACCCATCCTGCGGACGGGTTCGACAAATCCAGTCGATAGACATTCGTCACGTCCGACCGACTACTGTTGCTTCCGGAAATGAAATACAGGTGGTTGTCTAAAAGTCCCAACGCCCCCCCGCCACGGGCCGACGGGAGGTCGGGCAGGTCGCTGTAGGTGTTGGTCGCGGGGGAGTAACTGAAAACTTCGGTCGTGGAAAAGACCTGATTCCCGTTGGTTCCGGTCCCCGGGTAACCCCCTGCGAAATAGATCGTGTCGTTGCTTGCGGTGATCCCGGCGTGGGTCAGACCCACCGGAAGGTCTGCAATCGCGGACCACCCGGAACCGGGTGTGTATTTGTAGGCCTTTTTGGTCGGTTTGAACGTGTTATCAATGTACCCCCCGAACGTGTAAAGCACCCCCCCGACCTCGGCAGCCAGGATCTCCGAAGCCGCCAAAGGACGCGACGGACCGGTGGACCAACTCAAACTCCCCAAAGACGGGGGGTTGTCGCTGATGGTCACGGTCGCCGAACCTTCGACGATCGTGTAACCGCTGACCGAACCGAGGTTCAGAACGACCGTTTCTGAACCTTCGACCACCGAATCCGAAGCCGGGTTTACGTTCAGGTCTATCGAAACCACCCCGGCAGGTAACGCCACCGATGATCCGATCCGACCATAGTCCACCCCGTTGCTGGCGGTTCCGGAAACCGTCAGCGGGATCGTCACCGGTTGGTCCAGAGCACCCGTTCGTGTAATGGTAAACCGTCCGGGGACCAGACCGGCTTCCGACGCGTTGGGTTGACTAGCTTCGACCGTCAGGGTCGCGACATCCGGCGTGGAGTGCGTCGATCGAATCGACAGATAGGCTAATTTATTGTAACGCACCCACGGTGCCACCTCGAGTGTAATGCGCCCATCGGTCACATTGACCGTTTTCGATCCTTCCAAATACCGACGGGCCGATTTGGTCACACCAGAGACGGTGATCTGCCCCTCGACCAGGACGCCCATCCGCTCGTTGACGCTTTTGGGTTCGCCAGCGACGACGTAAACCTCGTATTCACCGTCGGGAACCGCAATTTCCCATTTGTCTCCCGGCAACGCGACCATGTAAGTGTCATTTCTCTGAACACGGGTCAGATTCCGGTCCACCGCGTTTCCCGTACGGTCGGGGGTCCAACCGTACTGATATCCCCCCCGACGGTAATCAAACGCCGAACCATAATCCTTCAGCATGCCCGGTGCCCGCGGGCTGTTAACAGGTTGAAAATTGATCGCGACCGAAAAATCCGCGTGAAGCAGACGACGAGATTCCAGCGGTTCAACACAAGTCATTTGAAAACACCCACTTATTAAACATCCGATTGAACCCTGACCCAAGGTTCAGGAGCCTATTCTACCACCAATGTCGCCTGCGGGGGGTAATCCCTTTCAGGGTTTACTCGTAAAACCGCATTTCTAGACTTCCAAAGCCTTAAGAGAAGCCTCAGCCGATTCGCCGGAAATGAACTGTCGGACCAAGGGGTCTTGGCTTTGACGGATTTGTTCGGGTGTACCGTCAAAACGGACCTTCCCTTCAAAAAGCAGAATCATCCGGTCGGCTATTTTGAACGCGGAGTTCATGTCGTGGGTGACGACGATGCTGGTCACCTGTAGTTCCCGTTGGAGTTTGATGATCAATTCGTTGATGATGTCGGACCGGATCGGGTCCAACCCGGTGGTCGGTTCGTCATACAGGATCACTTTGGGGTCCAGCGCGCGATAGCCCTAGCCAAGGCCACCCGTTTACGCATTCCTCCGGACAGTTCCATGGGCATCTTCGACCCTACGTCCGGAAGCCCCGACCATCTCCAACTTTTGTTGCGCGATCTGGTAAGCCCGTTCCCGGGGTAGGTCGGTGTGCTCCACGATCGGAAAGGCGACGTTCTCGAGGTTGTTCAACGAATCGAATAACGCTCCCATCTGGAACAAAAAACCGAAGTTTTGTCGAATCGGGTCGAGTTTCCGCTCCGAAAGATGATCGATCCGTTGGTCTTCGAACCAGACTTCTCCCTTGTCCGGACGAAGCAAAACGACGATGTGTTTCAACAAAACACTTTTACCCGTTCCGGACGGTCCCAAAACGACCAGGGTTTTGCCGGGTTCGATCTCCAACGACACGTCATTCAGCACCACAAGCTTTCCGAACCGTTTATGAAGATGACGAAGAGAGATGATCGACATTTGTAAAAACCCGTGGATAGGAGACTTTTACCCAAAGAGACTCACGTTTCCGTACAACGCCACGTACAAATCCTGTGCCAGTTTGGCAAAAAAGAAGTTCAGGATCATGATCACGACGAAACTGGTGACAAAGCTCTCCGTACAGGCTCGTCCGACCCCCGAAGCGCCAGCCCCACAGGTAAAACCCTCTGTAACAACTGATCAGACCGATCGCGCCCCCGAAAAAGAAGGATTTGACGATCCCTTCAAAAATTTGCCAGTTGTCGATCGCCTGTTCGCTGAACATCCAGTATGGCGCCCGCGGGAACCCCCAGGGCTTTGACCGCGACAAAGTATCCACCCAACACCCCCAAACAGGTCCGAATAAATCGTCAGGATCGGGGTCAGAAACAGACACGCCAACAGACGTGGAACAACCAGATACCGGATCGGGTCTGCCCCCATGACCCGAAGTGCGTCTAGTTGTTCGGTCACGTTCATTGTTCCCAACTCGGCTGTGAGGGCGCATCCGATCCGTCCTGCCAGCATCACCGCAGCCAACACCGGTCCGATCTGTTTAACCACCGACAGATTGATGATCGATCCCATGCGCTCTTCCTGACCTAACGCCCGAAACTGGTTGTAGGATTCGACGGCCATGACCATCCCGATGAACGCCCCTGTGATCGCGATGACCGGAACGGATTTGACCCCCACTTCCCACATCTGAGGCAAAAGTAACCGCCACGTTCGACTTTTAAAGAATGTCGCAAACAACCATCGAAACGTCAGACCCGCAAAAATGAAAAAATCTCCGAACAACGCCAGAACGTTGTTGGTCCGTCGACCTACATTTTCAACCACCGAGATCGGCATTTGCCGCACTATAGCCGCTGAAACGATAACAGGAAAATCCCCCGCTCTGTCCGAGGGGGGATCGAAGGCAGAACAGGATTATTCAAAACACGTCACCCGACGGTTACGTCGGTCGGTATGAAGCGGGGGGATCTGAAGCCGGAAATGACTCCATCAGAGCCTCGTCGACCGCGTCTTGGGGTTGTTGAGAAGGTTTGGCGATGTCCTCGCCGGGAAAACTGGCACCTCGGTCCTGCGGGGGTCGTACCTGACGACGAACCGTGGGGTTTTGATCCAAATAATGTTTCATCAACACCGCAGCAGCCGCTCCGACTCCTACCACACTCAACAAGCGACGGTGTTTGAAAATCTCAAACGCCGCGGCTGCCCCGGCCACCACCGCAGCCCCTTTGGCAGCATAATTCATTAATTCTCTAAAATCCGTACCACAAATCCCCCCCGACTTGTTACTTTTCATCGGGTGCAACGATTGTGAATCTCGCATGGTCAAACTCCTTATTTTCAGAAAGACGGTTTTTCCGACTCACTTTTCACTCTAGCACTCCTCAGACGCGGCTGGGGGTAAATTCCAATTCATTCTCCCCTCATCAAAGGATTATCTTTTCCAACTTTTCGGACTCCGGAGTGAAAAATCCGGTTTATCCCCCGATATCCCATCCAAACCCTTTGACAAATGTAAAAGAACCGGCCACGTTAACGTCTATAGAAAGCCACGCCGACCGAATGGTTGGCGGACTTAAAAGGTAAATCCCGGATTTAAAAGGAGTTATGATCGTGAACCGAGCCCCCAGCGCCCGACCCGTTTTTCGACCCTTTGAATCTCTCGAAACCCGAAGACTGCTTCACGCTCCGGTCCTTGACACGATTCCCAATTACAACGTTCCCGTCGGAACCACGCTGCACATCCCTATCACCACCACGTACGATCACTCCGACAAACTGACGTACACCGTCACCGATAATTCCGGAGCCATTACCGCCACGTTCCGCAGTCAAACCAATACCTTCATCGAGATGACTGTTGAAGGCTACGCCAACCCCATGGTTTTCCAGTTGTTTGACGACATCGCGCCGGATACCGTTCGTCGGATCAAAGGGTTGATCCAGTCGGGGTTTTACAACGGACTGACTTTTCACCGGGTGATTAACAATTTCGTCATTCAAGGCGGAGACCCTGCGGGAAACGGGACCGGAGGACCGGGATTCCAGTTCGATGATGAGTTTACCACGTTGGCCTCGTTTACCGGGGACGGACAGCTCGCGATGGCAAACTCCGGTAAAGACACCAACGGTAGCCAGTTTTTCATCACCGAAGGTCCCCAGCAGTTCCTGGATTTCAATCACACCATCTTCGGACAACTCGTCCGTGGGTTTGCCACACGAAACGCCATCAGCGACGTCCCGACCGATGGTAGCTCAAGGCCTAATACTCCCGTTCGGATCTCCAACGTTCGAATCATCCAGAACACCACCGACGCGGTTCTTCAGGTCTCCGCTTCGGCAGTGACCAGCGGGACCATTACCGTCACCGTCACCGGTGCCGAGGGAACCTCCCAACGATCCTTTACCCTTAATGGTGTGGTCGATTCGGTCAACAGTCCTCCGATTCTCACCAGCACCAATCCGGTCTATTACACCAAGGTCAATACCCCCATCGATATCCGACTGACCGGCGTGGACCTGGAAGGCGACTCTCTGGAGTTTGGCGCCCAGTTCGTTGACGGCGACGGTGCGGACGTGTCCAACAGCACCCTCAATTCCAGTACCGGCGCGTTACGCATCACGCCCAAATCCGGTTTCGTCGGGAAAATCACCTTATACGTGGGCGTCAAAGCGCCCGGCGCCTCATCTCGTGGAAGCACCTCGGCCAACGGTTCTCTACCCCTGGCCGGAATCTACGACACCCAGCTGATCACGATCGTCGTCGGAGGTAATCCGATTTCACGCGCCACCGGTCAGAAGTTCGACGGTCTCATCGGCGCACCGACCAACGGGGTCCTGGTTGCCAGCTTCCGCGACGGGGGAACCGGAAAAGCTTCGGACTTTTCAGCCGTCATCAATTGGGGCGACGGAACCACCAGCACCGGTTCGGTCGTCAAAGGTGGAAAAAACAACTTTTACGTTTACGGGAACAAGGCTTACGGGTCGAACGCCCAGTCCGGAAGCTATCCCATCACGGTCGATATCACCAACCGGTCCGGCGCCCTGGCCCGGGCCACTTCCTACGCGACCGTGCGACCGTTCGTCACTGTCAAAAGTGGCGTGGCGATGGTATACGGTGGCAGTGCTGCGGATCGGATCGGAATCGGGTCCAAAGGATCAAATTACGTCTTTACCGTCAACGGTGTCACCCGCGCCTACGCCAAGTCCGCCATCTCCAGCCTGCAGGCTTATGGGTTTGATGGTAACGATCTGATCCAACTGGCCGAGGAACTGCTCCCACCTTCATACCTCGAAGGGGGAAACGGGAATGACGTGATCTACGGTAGTCAAGGCGATGACATCATCAATGCCGGGAACGGACGGGATACGGTTTACACCCGTGACGGGACCAACCGAGTAGCCGGGGGCGACGATGCCGACACGATCTGGGGCGGAAACGGACGCGACCGTCTATTCGGTGGGAAAGGCAACGATTCGATCTCCGGTGGCGCGGGTCGGGATATTCTCTCCGGTGATGAAGGCAACGATACCGTGATCGGAGGACCTTCCAACGACACCCTGTACGGCGGGGACGGAGATGATATCCTCAACGGTCTGAATGGTGCCGACGTGCTTTTCGGAGGACCGGGATTTGATCAGGCAAAAGACGATGACCGGGACACCTTTGCCGAGATCGAAAAGCTCGTCTGATGCGGCGTCTTTTCAATGACGTATGAGAACCGACGAACTGGATTTTGAGCTACCCCCGGAATTGATCGCCCAGGAACCGTCTGACGAACGTCCCGCGTCGCGGTTGCTTCACTACAATCGTCAAAATCGTTCGATCGTGCACCGACAGTTTTCTGACCTGCCTACGATCCTGCGACCGGGAGATCTGTTGGTGTTTAACAACGCCCGCGTGATCCCGGCCCGGTTTTATCTACGAAAATCGACCGGGGGAACGGTCGAAGGGCTTTTTTTATCCCAGCCTCACCCGCAGGTCTGGAGCGTACTACTGAAAAACGTCGGTCCCTGGTCCCCCGAATCCGTCTACACCTTTGATCCAACGGTCCATACT
This sequence comes from Phycisphaerae bacterium, assembly GCA_026004655.1. GTDB lineage: Bacteria > Planctomycetota > Phycisphaerae > Tepidisphaerales > Tepidisphaeraceae > BPJO01. Next base: position 48,360 of record BPJO01000017.1, on the reverse strand, counting down.
TCGATCCCACCGGTTCAGATACGCATCGTGTCGCAGGGGGAGGAGGGGCAGTTCTTACTGCACGTTCCGGTTCCGGAAGATCCGGTGGTGTTTCTAGAACGGATCGGACGGATGCCTTTACCGCCTTATATTCGTCGGGACAAGTTTTATGACGCCCGTGACGCGTCTGATCGACAACGGTATCAGACCGTCTACGCCAAAGCGCCCGGGTCGGTTGCGGCGCCGACGGCGGGGCTTCATTTCGATGAATCGGTCCTCGGTCAGTTGGACCAACGGGGCATCGAACGAGCCGAACTTACGCTGCACGTCGGGATCGGGACTTTTAAACCGGTCACAGCGTCGGTGCTTCAGGAACATACCATGCACGTCGAACGGTATTCGATCGACGGGACCTGTTGTGAGAAAATCAACCGCGCCAAACGAGAAGGCAAGCGGGTGATCGCGGTCGGAACGACCTCCGCCAGGGTGCTCGAATCCCAACCCCCCGGGGAGTTGACACCCCGGGACGATGAGACACGACTGTTGATTTATCCACCTTACCAGTGGAAACACGTTAACGGGCTGATCACCAACTTCCATCTCCCACGAAGCACCTTGATCGCACTGGTCGCTGCTTTTGTCGGGCTCGACGAGCAACGACGCATTTATCGAGAGGCGATCTCGCAAAGATACCGCTTTTTCAGTTACGGGGATGCCTCGTTTTTGGAATAACCGTCGTCAAAAGTCTCTGGCGTACGGGCTAGGGTCTGACGAGAAATCTTGTCCTGAAGACGCATGATCCCTTCCAGAAGCGCCTCCGGTCGTGGAGGACACCCCGGGACATACACGTCTACCGGCACCACCAGATCGACCCCTTTGACGACGTTATAACCCCATTTGAAATAAGGACCTCCCCCGACGGTGCAAGCACCCATGGCGATCACATAACGCGGTTCGGCCATCTGGTGGTACAGACGTTTGACCCGTTCGGCCATTTTATAGTTCACCGTCCCCGCGACGATCATCAGGTCGGATTGACGCGGCGTAGCACGAAATGCACCCGCCCCGAACCGGTCAATGTCAAACCGTGACGCGCCCACGGCCATCATTTCGATCGCGCAACAAGCAAGACCGAACGTCATCGGCCAAAGGGAGTTCTTGCGACCCCAGTTGAGGGCAAAATCCAGACTGGTCACGATCAACCCCGGTTCAAAACGGTTTTCGATCCACGACATATTCACATCCTATACACCCCAACGGTTCGACGTCCAACCCGTTCAGAACAGACGGTCGATCGAACCGATACCCGTGGTTCAGATTTTCTGGTCAATCCTCGATCGGACTTGTTCGATAAACTGTCCGAGGGGGATCGATCCCTTGTCCCCTTCGGTCCGGTGGCGCACCGCCACTTTGCCTTCGCCGGCCTCTTTTTCGCCAAGGACCAGCATGTAAGGTACCTTGTTCAATGTCGCCCAGCGAATCTTGGCGCCGATCTTCTCGTTCCCGTCGTTCAATTCCACCCGGAGACCGGATTCCTGTAATTGTCCGGCGACCTGCTTGGCGTAAGCATTTGTCTTTTCGCTGACGGTCAGGACCGCTACCTGAACCGGCGCCAACCAAAGGGGAAACGCCCCGGCGAAGTGTTCGATCAGCACACCAATGAACCGTTCCATTGAACCGAACGGTGCCCGGTGGATCATCACCGGACGATGGGGTTGGTTGTCCGGACCGATGTATTCCAGTCCGAAACGTTGGGGGAGCTGGTAATCGACCTGAACGGTCCCGAGCTGCCATTCCCGTCCGATGACGTCTTTGACGACGAAATCGATTTTGGGTCCGTAAAAGGCGGCTTCTCCCGGTTCCATGGTAAATGCCACGCCTAACGATTCGGCGGCTTGCTGACAGGCCTTTTCGGCGCGATCCCATTGAGACGGATCCCCGACGTACTTGGCGCTGTCCGGATCACGCAAACCCACCCGGACGCGGTAGTCTTTCATTCCCAACGTTCCCAGGACGATTTTCACCAGCTCTAGGCAACCTAGAACCTCTGCGGGCACCTGTTCCTCGGTGCAAAACAGGTGCGCGTCGTCCTGGGTAAAACCCCGGACCCGGGTCATGCCACCCAGTTCCCCCGATTTCTCCCAACGATACACCGTTCCGAACTCGGCCAGACGGATCGGTAGATCTCGATACGATCGTTGTTCGCTGGCATAAATCCGGATGTGATGCGGACAATTCATCGGTTTGAGCAGATAACCTTCGATTTCCCCTTTCTCCATCCGGTTGGCCAGGTCCGCACAGGAACACTTTTCGTCCGAGAGTTTTTGAACAAACTCCCGATCGACCAGCGGGGGGAATTGGCTTTCGCGATAGTAGGGAAAGTGTCCGGACGTTTTATACAGTTCCAAACGACCGATATGAGGGGTAAAGACCTGATGATACCCCTGACGACGCAGATGCTGACTAATGAAGTTCTGAAGTTCCTGACGGATCACCGCGCCTTTGGGTTTCCACAGCACCAATCCCTGTCCGACCTGGTCGTCGATGGTGAAAAGTCCCAAGGCAGGACCGATCACCCGGTGATCGCGTTTTTTGGCTTCTTCCAACTGGTGAAGGTAGCTTTCGAGCTGTTTTTTATCAAAAAACGCGGTGCCGTAAATCCTCACGAGTTGCTCGCGTTTGGCATCGGCCCGCCAATAGGCACCGGCAATGTTCATCAGTTTAAAGGCTTTGATTTTTCCGGTGGCAGGAACGTGCGGACCCCGGCATAGGTCCGTGAACTCGCCTTGCGTGTACAGACTGACGGTTTTTTCCCCCTGTTGTTCGAGTTCGTCGATCAATTCCTGCTTGAAACGTTGGTTGTGTTCCAGGAGTCGTTGACGGGCCTGTTCGGGGGAAACGTCTTCCCGAGAAAAGGGGAGATTTTCCGACACAATTTTGTTCATCTCCGACTCGATCCTGACCAGATCGTCCTGGGTGATACGCACCCCTTTCGGGAACTCGATGTCGTAATAAAACCCGTTTTCGATCACCGGACCGATGGTGTATTGCAGATCCCGACCGTAGATCCGACGAAGCGCCTGCGCTAGCACGTGAGCGGTGCTGTGACGCATAACGGACAAAGCTTCGGGGTCTTGTTCGGTGACAATCGATACCCGGTGTTGACCGGTGAGTCGGTACGACAGATCCACTAGTCGATCGTCCACCCGCGCGACAATCGCCGATTTGGCCAGACCTCGTCCGATCGACTCGGCCAACTGATACACGGTCGAACCGTCGGGAACTTCTTTTTTCGAACCGTCGGGAAGCTGTGCAATGGCCATGAAGTTTCATCCACCTTAAAAATGCCTTCAGAAATTGTTGTCTTGTCCATGTCGTCCGAAACCGGGGTCCCGGACTGGTCTACCCACCAACAAAAACCGCCCGACACGTCATCGGGCGGCGGGCGTCTTTCGGGAGTTCAAACCTTACGCAAACACCGTCCCGATCGTTTCAGGGTACCATGATCGTGGTCCGGGATGTTTGCATCTGATTCCTCATCAACGGTCATCATATCCACACCGGACCGGCTTGCAAACGGTCGGACGATTCGTCCCGTTCGGGTCGAACCACCGACGGATTATTTCCACTCGTCGATCATGCTGTAGAACGGTTCGGAGGGGATCAATGGTGAGGTGTAATACGCGATCAGGTCGTCGACCGAACTGGTCGGGCTGATGGGCTGCGAATAATCGTGTTTCAGCGCCCCGGCCGGTCGGGCCGACGGATTGCCCCCACGACCGGAATAGTTATTGATCAGCGCGTAATAATAAGCGATTTTGTAATTCGGCGCGACGTACTGACGATACACCTGGTTGATGGCTGAGGCCCATTGGGTGTTTTGCGAACCATCGGACGAGAACCCGCGGACGTTCCACTCGGTCGCGATCATTTCCTTACCGTAGCTTCGGGCGACTTCGACCGCCTTTTGCGTGTAATACGGGAGCGAGCTTTTGGCAAAATCATCTGGGGCCGAAGGATCATAAGTCCCGTAAGCGTGGAACCCGGCGTAATCGATGTATGACAGCATGCCCCGCGTCTTGAGTTGTTCGAGGATCACCCTCAGGTCATTGTGACTGTAACGAACACTCCCGGAGATGACCGTTTCCCCGGCGTTTTTGAGCGTCTCGGCCGCCGGGATCAACAACTGATCGACATACCCTTTCATTCCCTCGGTACGGTTGTTGGCAGAGGGTTTCCACCCGTGCGAGGCATCGACCTCGTTCCCGATCTCCCACAAATCGATCACGTCCTTGAGCCGAGTGGTTCCGGTGGGGGTTTCGGTGGCATTGAGCAGGTGATTGAAAAGGTCCTGGACCTGCTGGGCATTTTCGGGAGGTTGACCTGCGTAGTGCACGACCGTGACGGTCAGGTTGAAACCTTCACGTTTCAGCTCAAACGCCCGTTTGATCGCCAGTCCCGCGATCGAGGCTCGAGGTTCAAAAGGTGTCGGAACCCACGTATTGACCAGTTGACGCTTGGTGATGGTGTCCCAGGCTTGGGGACGTTCGTTCCAGTCGCCCAATGACAACCAGATCCGTAACGATGTGGCGCCGAGCTTTTTGGCTTCAGCGACCGCCGTGCTGAAGTTTTCGTCCCAATAGGCTTCATCCGAGAAGGAAATGGACACCGGATGCTCGGTCTGCACCGGGGTCGAAGGTGGGGGGGGTACGGGGGGAGGATCCGGGTCCGGCGGGGTGCTAACGTTCGGACGGTTGATCGTTTCGGTATGGGTGATGCTTGCTTCGGTCAGATCGGAATCGAGGGTGTCGTTTCCCGACCCCGAATCGATGTAATCGGGTGTGTTGTCGCGGGAAAAGATCGAATCATCGTCGTCTTCGCCGAACAATCGATCGGTCCCGTTAGAACCGGAGATCTGGTCGTTTCCGATCCCGCCCCAAATCCAATCGTTTCCGGAATCTCCGACCAGCAGGTCGTTACCATGCTGACCGAGCAATCGATCTTTTCCGTTACCGCCATAGATCCGGTCATTGTGAGCCCCGCCGATCAGGGAGTCGTCCCCGTCTTCACCGAACAACCAGTCGATCCCGGTTGCCCCGTCGATGTAGTCGTTGCCCTGACTACCGTACAACACGTCGGACCCGTCTTGTCCGTAAAGAACGTCGTTGTGGTGTCCGCCGGTGATTCGGTCGTTTCCCGACCCGCCCCAGATCGTATCTCGTCCTGAAGCACCGGTGAGGGTGTCGTTTCCTGATCCACCATAGATCCGGTCATAACCTTCGCCACCCAGAACGTAAGCAGGAATCGCCAACCCTGACAGATCGACGATGTCGTTTCCGCCTCGGGAATAGACCTCGATACGAGTGATTCCCGACGCGAGGAACCGGTTGACAACCCCGTTGTGGATCACTTGCACCTTCGGTCCGCGGTAACGTAAACTGATCAGATCCACACCGTCGGTTCCCTCGACGGTCAACAGCCCCGGTCCGGTTATCGCAGCCGATAAAACATAACGCGGTTCTAACGGTTCAAAGACAGACCGTTCTCGGGTCACGATCCCCCATGGGTTTGTCCTACACGGACCCCTTCGATAATTCATCCACCTGTCATACAACATTTTTAATCGTTCGTTATCCTATCCACCTGTAAAGAAGTTCGCTTGATAAATGACGTTACCGACGATTTTTTTTCACGATCGGCCTCAGAAAGTGGCAAAATGTCGCAAAACGAATCTGACACGTCCTCCGACCCGTCACCGACACCGGTCACAACACCATGGGTCCGTCGGTTTTACGGACCCGGACTAGCGGTTTTGGTCGTTGGGATCGTTATCGGGACAGTCGCAGGGGGATGGTGGTTACAAAAAACAAACATCGCGGACGACTCTGCGACAACTCGACCGGTTATTTCGGTCCCGATTTCAGACCAGGACTATTATTTTTTTGTCCGACTGGTGGAGTTTAACCCGACCCGACCTAACGGAAAACCCTGGGACTCCGTGGACGGATCAGCCCCGGATGCCAAAGTCACCCTGTATTGGACAAACAACCGAATTTTTAATTGGGCGTCGCGGTCCGACCAGTTGATCAACACGTGGGACTTGTTCCGGGTCGATATCAAAGAGTTGATCACGTCGGGGGGGCAAATCGACTTGTCCTCCGCCATCAACGCGCCATTGGTCCGATTCTCGGATAATGACCCGATTCGACTGGAGATCCGGGACGATGACCCGGCTTTGAGCGACCTGGCTCTGAACTGGGAAATCCGACGTTCCGACCTTCATGAAGGAAAAAACCTGATCATCCCACCCGGGACCAGCGGAATCCGTCGTCTGGAAATCGACCTTATCCCAAGACAAACACCCCTGTCCCGTCTGATCGAACTGGAATCCCAACGAAATTGACCCCCACGGACCGGTTCGTCCGAGACCCCCTCCCTTTCCCTTGACGCAATGACTCATCCCACGGGACCTGTTTTTTATCGGGCTTCAATTTATCGTACCAACTCCCTGAATTCACGGTTATTATGGACTACTCACGATAGTCATTCATTAAGTGTCGACCCGGTACGGTTCGATACTGGGTTAGGCAGGGACGCTGTAAAAAGTTCTATGGTCGATCCCTCGCGTTGTGTTGGATATCATTCTGAGTAAAGGCGATAACACTCATGGCCAACGGATTCAATCGAGGCAATGGCGGCGGAAGCAATCAACCCCCTGGTGGGAGCAATCAACCCCCCGGTGGAGGCTTCCGAGGACGACGGGTCACCACCTGTTCCTTCTGTGGTAAAAGTTCCCGTGACGTCGGACCCATGGTCGAAGGACCTTCCGACGTCTACATCTGCTCAAACTGCGTCGATCTGGCTCACAACATTATCCGCCAGGAAAAGCGGAAAATGTCCACCAGCCAACCTCTGTTCAGCTCGATCCCCTCGCCTCGGATGATCAAGGAGTTTCTCGACCAGTACGTCGTCGGTCAGGATTACCCCAAACGGGCCTTGTCCGTCGCCGTTCACAACCATTACAAACGACTCAGCGTCCAGCAAAATACCGATCCGTCATCCAACGACGATCAGGTCGAACTGGACAAAACCAACGTCCTGCTGATCGGACCGACCGGTTCGGGAAAAACCCTCCTGGCCCGAACGCTCGCACGGGTGCTTAACGTCCCGTTTGCCATCGGCGACGCGACCACCCTCACCGAAGCCGGTTACGTCGGGGAAGACGTCGAAAACGTGCTCCTAAGACTTCTCCAGGCGGCCGATTATGACCTCGAAGCCGCACAACGCGGGATCGTCTACATCGACGAAATCGACAAAATCTCCAAAACCTCCGGAAACGTCTCGATCACCCGCGACGTCTCCGGCGAAGGCGTCCAACAAGCCTTGCTCAAAATGCTCGAAGGAACCATCGCCAACATCCCCCCCCAAGGCGGACGAAAACACCCCGAACAACAGTACATCCAGATGGACACCTCCCAGATCCTGTTCATCTGCGGCGGGACGTTCGTCGGGCTCGAAGACATCATCAAAAAACGACTCGGAAAACGCATGATCGGGTTCGGATCCGAAATCGAATCAACCGACAAGGAACACAGCCGAGGCGAAATCCTCAAACAGGTCCAACCCGAAGACCTTGTCGAGTTCGGAATGATCCCGGAGTTCATCGGACGCCTGCCTCTGATCAGCACCCTCGATCCCCTGGACACCGATGTTCTGGTCAACATCCTGACCGAACCCAAAAACGCCATCACCAAACAGTACATGCGGTTTTTCCGAATGGAAGGAAGCGAACTACAGTTTACCCAAGGCGCGCTCCGTCTGATTGCCCAACGGGCACTCAAACGAGACACCGGCGCCCGGGCGCTCCGGGCGGTCTGCGAAGAAATCATGCTCGACGTGATGTATCACCTGCCCGATCAACCCCAGGGTGTCAAATACGTCATCGACGAAGACGTGGTCCTGGGACGACGACACCTGTTCGGTCAACGACCTGCTGAGAAAAAAAGCGCCTGAGGCGTTTTGTCACAATATCTCCCTCACAGGGTGTCCTGAACGGACACCCTGTGTATTTATTCCGGTCGGTACTCGCCGATACTGTCACAGATCGTTAATCTGTCCGTATGCGAGTTCCGCTTCTTGACCTGACCCAACAATACCGAACGATCAAAGACCAGATCCGACAGGCGATTGACGAGGTCTGTGACGAACAATCTTTGATCCTCGGTAAACATGTCGAGCGTTTTGAACAGTCTCTGACGGCGTATTGTCAGACCCGCCATGCGATCGGGGTGTCGTCCGGGACCGACGCGCTGTTGTGCGCGTTGATGGCGATCGATATCCGTCCGGGAGACGAGGTGATCTGTCCCGCGTTCACTTTTTTCGCCACCGCCGGTTCGATCGCGCGTCTGGGAGCAAAACCGGTGTTTGTTGATATTGATCCACGAACATTCAATATCGACGTGGACCGGATCGAACAAGCCATCACCCCGCGCACCCGAGCAATCATCCCGGTCGATCTGTTCGGACAGATGTGCAGGATCGAACAGATCAACCAAATCGCCTGTCGACACGGTCTTTTGGTGATCGAGGATGCTGCCCAAGCCATCGGGGCAACCCGTCACGGTCGTCCGGCCTGCAGTCAGGCGTTTGCGGGGTGTCTGTCGTTTTATCCGACCAAAAATCTGGGCGCCTTCGGCGACGCGGGGGCCATCTGCTGCAATGACGACCGACTGGCTGAGAAAATCCGAAAACTCCGGGTCCACGGAAGCGGACACACCTATTACCACGACATGATCGGGGGCATGTTCCGACTCGCCGCCATTCAGGCTGCGGTGTTGTCGGTCAAACTCCGGTACCTGGATCAGTGGCATCAAGCCAGACGACGCAACGCAGCGATTTACGACCGTATCCTGGCCGACACCCCGATCCTCACCCCCTATATCGAACCGGACAACCACAGCATCTATAACCAGTATGTCGTGCGTGTACCCGACCGTGACCGGGTCAAACAGATACTGGCCGAACGAGGCGTCGGATCGGCGGTCTATTACCCCTTGGGACTTCATCTACAAAAGTGTTTTGAGTACCTGGGGTACAAAAAGGGAGATTTCCCGGAAACCGAAAAAGCGTCCCGGGAAGTGCTGGCGCTTCCGATCTATCCCGAACTGACCGAAGAGCAAATTACTTATGCTGCGCGAACGCTCCGGTCGATCGTCCTTGAAGAACCATTCGTGTCGGACTGAATCTATGCCTCTGAGAGATCACGTACTGATCTGGCTGTATGGTCTGGTGCTGCTGGTGGTACCTTTGAATGACGGAACGGTTCTGTCCCGTCATGAGGTATATGTCTGTCAACCGGCGAGGGAATTGTTGGAAGGTCAGATGCCCTGGGCGATCCAGACGTTTGCGGGAGAGTATCGTCTGAACAAACCCCCTGCCATGAGCTGGTTGGTGGCTGGGAGTATGAAACTGTTCGGATCGCGTGAAGAATGGGTGTGTCGTTTGCCGTCGGCGATCGCCGGGATCATCACTGCGTGGGCAACCGCGATGATCGCGTCCCGGTTATTCAAGCACCCGGTTTCGGGACTGCTGACCGGGCTAATCTGTCTGACGATGGTCTGGCTGCAGATCCAGTCCAAACTGGCGCAGGCCGACATGCCGATGGTGGCCTGTGTCGCACTGGCGTTGCTGGGGTTGGCCCGGCAACCACCGGAACAGGGGCAACCTCGGTCGGTCACCACCGGGGCGGTGTTGTTCTGGTTGGGCACGTCCGGAGCCTTCTTGTTGAAAATGGTGGGGATTTTCATCACGATCCCTGCGGCGCTCGTTCTGGCGTTCTGGGCAAAAGACCCTCGGGCAAGACGAGTACTTCGACACCCGGTGGGTCTGACGATCTTTCTAGTCGTTCTGATCGCCTGGCCTTTGGCAGCCTATTGGACTTATCCCCCGATCATCCATGTCTGGAGCGACCAAACCCTCGACCGTCTGGTTGGGGATATCACGCAAGACAATCGACCCCCGGTCACGACGATCCAATACCTGTCTGAGTTCTTCTATTATTTCTGGACCATTCCCTGGTTGGTACTTCCGGCAACCCCGGCGATCGTCATCGGACTGTGGACCGGATTCGATCGGTATAAGTCGTTTCCTGGAAAATATCTGCTAGCCTGGTTTGTTCCGTTTTTGATCCTGTTGACCCTGGGCGCGATCAAGTACAAACACTACTGCTACCCGCTTTTGCCCGCACTGGCCGTGGTCGGGGATTATGGTACGACCGTCTGGATTCGATCATTGAAACGACCCCATCTGGCCAAACCGCTTCTGGTCGCGTGGTTTGTCGGATGTGCTGGGGTGATCCTGTGGTTGAAGGTTTCGATCATTCCTCGGTCGGACGGGAACCGCGGTTACGCCGAACTGGCTAGTCAAGCTAACGCTCTGGTTCCTACCGGACAAAGGATTTACATGGTCGGGCTGGGAGAACAACCGATCGCGTTCTATCTGGAACCGATCCCCAAACGGATCGACCGTATCTCGGACATCCCATCGGATCAAACCCTTCTAGCCGTCACCCGATCCAGTCTGTTGGAAAAAATCCAAACCACTCATCCGGTGACGACGTTACTCACCTCGACCCGGTCCAAACCTTCTGACGATCCTTTGGTTGTGGTGAAAATTAATTGATGCTCGTGCGCAGAACAGGTTAACATTCGGGTATGGAAATCGTTTTATTCCTGGTGGGGTTGATCGTGGGGACAGTCGGCGGAGGGCTGGTCGGTTGGTTGGTCGCCGTCCATAGGATGCGACTGCGCCTGTCGGCCGTGGAGACGGAACTGGTCTTGGTCCGACAACGCGAACAGGATTCCACCAAACAGGCACAGGAAAACCGTACCCTCGTCGAGCAATTGCGTGGAGACATCTCCGGTTTGCAACAGGAACGCGCGTCGTTGACCGCCAGTCTGCAGAACCAGCAGCAACGACTCCTCGAACTTCAGGAAACGTACCAACACACCAGAACTCAGCTCGAATCGGTTCGAGACCAGTTGAACCAATTGAGCAACGAACGAGCCACGTTGCTAGCCAATCTCGAAGCCGAAAAAAAGTCCCTCCAGGATCAGCGTGAACAGCTCAACATCATGTCCAACCGATTGAAAGAGACCTTTGCCGAACTGTCCGTCGAGGCGTTGAAAAAAAACACGGACCAGTTCATCAAACTGGCCGAACAAAATTTCAAAACCCTGCAGACCGAAGCGGTCGGTTCGTTCGACCGGAAAAAAGCCGAAATGGCTCAGCTGATCCAGCCCATGCAGCAAACCCTCGAAGCTTACAAAATCAAGCTCGATGAGATCGAGAAAGTCCGCGGACAGGCTTACATGGACATCAAGCAGCATCTGACCGAAGTGGCTACGACACAGAAAAACCTCTCGGTCGAAACCCGTCAATTAGTCCAGGCATTACGCAAACCCCACGGACGCGGTCGATGGGGAGAACTGACCCTCAAACGTCTTTTCGAAATGGCGGGTCTGACCGAACGAGTGACGTTCATGGAGCAGGTAACCACTGAGGACGGTTCGCAGCGTCCGGACTGCATCGTCCACTTGCCCGATCAACGACAGATCATCATCGACAGCAAATGTGTGATCGACGCTTTTCTCGACGCACATGAATGTACGGACGACGATCTTCGACGATCCCACCTGTCGCGTCACGCCCGGCAGGTTCGGGACCGGCTCAACGAACTGTCGAAAAAGGCGTATTGGTCGCAGTTTAAAGAAACGCCGGATTTTGTGGTCCTGTTTTTGCCCGGAGAGGCCTTTTTATACGCAGCGGTCGAAATCGATCCGACCCTGATCGAGGACGCCCTTCAACAACGAGTAATCGTCGCAGCACCATCGGCCTTGCTGGGATTGCTCCGGATCATCGAACACGGTTGGCGACAAAAACAGATCGAACAAAGTGCAACCGTCATCCGCGATCTGGGCAACCAGTTGTATGAACGAATCAATCGAATGGTCGATCATTTTGCGAAACTTGGCAAAGCCATCGAGACGCTGAACGAACGATACAACAACACCGTCGGTTCCCTGGAACGCAACGTGCTGCCTGCTGCCCGAAAGATGAGCGAAATGGGCATCGGAGGGGGGCAGTCCACGATCGACGAACTTTGTGAAGTGGAGATCAATCCCCGACACTTGTCCACACGCGCCTGGAAGTCTTTGCCCGAACCTGCTTCGAACCCCTCATCTATTTCGTCATGAGTTTTCCGATCCAATTTCAAGACGTTCTTGATGCCCATCGAAGGATCACGCCGCACATCTATCATTCACCTTGCGTTCCATCTACCGCGTTGTCTGAATGGTTGGGAGCGCATACCTACGTCAAGCTGGACAATCTTCAGCAAACGGGGAGTTTCAAGGAAAGAGGGGCCTGTAATCGGTTGCTGTTGTTGACCCCGGAGGAGCGAGAAAGGGGGGTGATCTGTTGTTCGGCGGGGAATCACGCACTGGGGGTTTCGTATCACGGGAAACGGCTGGGCATAGACGTTATGGTGGTCATGCCCAAATGGGCGCCTCTGGTCAAGGTCAGCAACTGTCGGAACCTAGGTGCCGAGGTCGTCTTGCGTGGAGAGAACTTTGATCAGGCCCGAATCGAGTCCATGCGTCTGGCTGAGGAAACCGGTCGGGTGTGGGTTCCCCCGTTTGACGACGCCCGGATCGTAGCAGGGGCCGGGACGGTGGCTTTGGAAATCCTACAATCCGTTCCGGAATGCGACACGATGTTCGTCCCGGTCGGTGGAGGAGGGCTTTTGGCCGGGATGAGCGTTGTCACCCAGGCGTTGCGTCCACAGGTCGAATTACTCGCCGTCGAATCGACGAGTGCGGCTTCTCTTTATCACTCGCTGAAAAACGGTCGACCCGTGAAAGTTGAAACCCGACCTTCGTTGGCAGACGGATTGAATGTCGCACAGATTGGTTCAATCCCGTTCGAGATTTTAAAAACAACGGTTCGGGAAGTGGTCCTCGTGGAAGAACCCCAGATCGCTTCGAGCATCCTCAGACTGCTGGAAGTAGAAAAGACGCTGGTCGAAGGCGCCGCAGCCATTACTCTGGCAGCGGCATACCAGCTCAGGGACCGGATCCGAGGTAAAACCATCGTCCTGGTGTTATGCGGTGGGAACATCGATATGACCGTGTTGTCCCGAATCATTGACCGAGGGCTTCGGGTGGACGGACGGTTGTGCAGAATGGTGGTTCAGATCAGCGACCGTCCGGGAAGCCTAGCGACCCTTCTGACGACGATTGCTTCGACCGGCGCGAGTATCAAAGAGGTGGCGCATGATCGTCATTTTGGTCCGGCCGATGTGGCGCTGGTGACCGTTCGGGTCTTGATGGAAACTCAAGGATTTGACCACATCCGTCAGGTGCACGATCTATTGATCCGATCGGGATACGATCATGTGACCGAGGACTAATGACTACCCGAGGACGATTCAGACGAACTCGGCAAAGTGGACAGTAGGAGCTGGGCCTTGAAACCGGCGACACGTGCTTCACGTTGTTCCGGACTCAACGAATCGGGCAGGTCGATGGTTTTTCCGGTCAGATCCCCGATCCGAGACATCGCAGCGGCTCGAAGAACCGGTTCGTCCAAAAGCAGGGTGTCGCAGAGAAAATCGATGTCGTTACGCAAGGCTTCGATCTTTTCCCGGGGCAGGAAAAAGTGAGAACGAAGGATCGAATCGACGGTGGCTTGGGGATCGGGACCAAGTTCGGAGCTATCGATCCGGGACAAGACGACCGCCGCCTGAGGACCCATCGCGACCAGACGATCCTCGGCAAGGGCACGTCGGGAAAAATCGGGAGAATCCAGCTGTTTCAGGGACTCCAGAACCTCACGCCGGACCACCGGATCGATTTCGATCTCGACCGAAAGCACCTGCCAAGCCATTGCCGGATCGCTGCTTCGTAAAAGCGACGAGGCCTGGAGGTCTTTGAAAATCGGGAGAAGGTATTTTTGAACCTCCCGGGGGTGTTGTCGTTTCAGTTCCACAAAGCTCGATGCCGACAGTTGCATGCTCACTTCGGAAGATCGTTCGTCATCCCGGATCTGACGGACATTCAGACGAACAGGATCGCCGGCGTCGTCGGCAAACTGACGCGACTGGATCAGACTCACCGAAGACAATCCGTCCGGTGACTCCGAATCCCGACTGATCTGCAGATAATCCGGACCGGTGATGATTTGCGTATAGGTGGCGATCTGTCCGGGACGGGAAAGATCAACGTGTTTCAGATGAACCATAAGTCTCTGAGGCGAACCGACGGTGATCTGCGTCAACCCAGGCCAGTTGGTGGTTTGGACCGACACCGCACCATTGGTCGGATCGATCAGAGGTTGAACACGAAGGTCCAGTTCCTCGAGAGACAAACCGATCAGTTTCTGGATCGGGGCAGGAGGAATCGTTGGCAGGGATGAGAACTCCTGCTCGACCAGTTTCCGATGCTCGTTCCGCAACTGCTCCAGCGATTCTACCGGTGTGGAGGTCGGTTCGGTCTGAAGCACAAGAAAAACGAGCAAGATCGGTATCGGGTTCATAAGACACCGATATTGTAGCACGGGTCATACGCATCGGTGTGAGGATCCGGTTCCTTCAGGGTTTTCCCGACAGAAAAAGGCGATTTTCCCGGTTCAGGCGGCCTCTCGATGAGATTGTTCGACCTGGAGCAGGCTGCGACAAATTTGCTCAAGAGATCTTGCCGTCTGCTCATATCCGAACTGTGACGTCACTCGCGTTTTCATCGATTCTCCGGTCCGGGCTCTGGATGACGGATCACGAACGAGCCTGCCGACGTGCTCGATATACCCCGGGATGTCTCCAGAGGTGTGTTCGGCCCCGATGATCGCTTCGGGACGTTGGGGATCGGTCGGATCGCCTGACAAAGCCACGATCGCCCGCGAAGCGTTCATCGCCGAGAGAAGACCAGGCACATGCGGACGCGGAAAGGCAGCCAGATAAATGTCCGTCATCCCGAGAAACTCTGACAAATCCTTGCGTCGTCCTGCAAAACCGACACGTTTGCCTAGCCCGGTCGAATCAAACCGACGACGAACCTGTTGCTGTTCCACTTCTCCGGCGATCAACAGTACGGTCTGGGGATATTGACGCAACAGGTGTACCAAGGTCTCTTGGAAACTGTCTTCCAAACCCTGTTCCGAATCACACGTGGTGGACAGAATGATCGACTGATCGGGAATCCCATAACTGGATCGTTGCACCATCGAAGCGGGATTGGACAGAGGTTCGATTCCTTCCTGCAAAAAGTGCACCGGTCGACCCTTCTGAATCCACAGAGTTTCGTCCTGTTTTTTCAGATGGGCATCGATATAAATGGCCGCATCGATCGAACCGGCCAGCATCGCCCATCGTCGTACGAGATTGAGCTTGATCCGACTGACCGGCCAGCAGACAACGACCGAAGCGATCGGGTCGGCGAAGTTGGCGTCAATGATCAGCACGTCGATCTGGTCTCTGATGATCTGCTGACCCAATTCTCGTGCGCAACAGGCCGGATCCTGGTCCACCGGTGTCAACCAGACCGACGCCTTTCGACGGTTGAGGGTTTCAATGGTCTCTTTGCCCCGTTTGGCGCTCGAAGCCGTGAACGGACCTTGGGTGAAGGTGAGTTTTTCCCGACGAACGTTGCATTCTGTGCTGTAAACGCAAAGTTTGAAATCCTTTTGATCCAGGTATTTGGAGATCCCCAAAAGGAATCGTGACGTCGATTCGTCGTCGGTCAGACAACTCGTCAGGTAACCGATTCGGATCTGGGAACCGTTAGAAGGATAAACCCCTGTAGCGGGGGGAACCCATCCGATGATTTGTGAAGCCCGTTCGTACTGTTGTGTGACCCGAGACATCAGTTCTTGATCCCGGAGAAACGACGGTTCGGACTGATATTGCTGAAACACCCCTGCTTGCAACGCTTCAAGACCCAGAGACGCTTCTCGACGATGAATGGCCGCAGCGGCAAAACGGATGATCGGGTCCGCCCGCTGATCGGTCATACCCAAAAATCCGAGAACGGACAGGAACTGGAACAAGACCTTTTGATCGGCATAGTCGATGGCTTCGAGGGCTTCGAGAAGATACGTATGAGACCGACGAAGTTCGAGCATGGCCCGGGCGTGATTGGCCAGAAACTTCTCAGCGGAGTTGGATGATTCCTGATAAACCTCCAACAAGGTCGAGTCGATCAACTCACCTTTATTAACGCGTTCCACCAGTTCGAGCAATGACGGCATACCATCTCCTTCACAGGTCTGTACAACACGTTTATCGGGGATCACTCCAGGTCGGTTGAGAAGATGGGAAAGATATTCCGTCCATTCCATCGGATCATTTGGATAAAATGGGATTTACAGACGCCTGAGGACGGTTTACGGTTATCGGACCATGACTCTGTTTGAAAAGATTATTGCACGTCAGATCCCAGCGAATATCGAATATGAGGATTCGAACTACATTGTGATACACGACATCAATCCCCAGGCGCCGGTACACCTGTTGGTCATTCCCAAAAAACCTATCCCGACGTTGAACGATCTGACCGACGCCGATCGGGAACTGGTGGGAGGGATGTTCCGGGTGGCTTCTCAGGTGATGCGGAACAAGGGTTACACCGATTATCGGGCGGTGTTCAACTGTGGTCCGGGGGCCCAACAGACGGTGTTTCATCTGCACCTTCACATCCTAGCCGGTCGGACCTTTCAATGGCCTCCCGGTTGATCACGGGTCGATCGCCCGGAGACTGGTATCGGGTTCTCTGACTATGGTGGGGGGAATGAACTCGGAGGGTTGTTCCCCACGAATCCGCGCCAGCGCCAGATGTGCCGCGTATTGATAGTCCGAGGACAGATTCTGATCCTGACGGATCTTTTCCAGAACGGGAACGGCTTCAGACACACGCGCGTTGCCCATGGATTTGATGGCTTCGATAACGACCGTGGGGGATTCTTCGGGATCCGCAACACGTGACAACAACGCGCGTAACGAGGAAAAGACCTGTTCCGAAGTCCCCAAACGTCCTAGTGCGTACACCGAAGCCGTCCGAACCGACGTCTGAGCCGTACGACGAAGGTTAAAAGACGCGGTCGTCTGAAGCACAGGGACATGATTCAGTTCGACACACGACAGAATAGCCTGTTCGGCTGCGGAGAACCGTGGTCCGACCTGATCGGGGGATGAAACATTCTTCTCGTCCATCGCTCGCTGGATGACTCGGATCAAAGCCTCACCGGTACGAGGGTCTTTGATCAAACCCATGGACCGGACCGCCTGATCGACGACGCGCCAGTCGTCGTCCTCCAACAACCTCAGGTGCTTTTCCAAACCCGCATTCGACCTCAGTTGCCCGAGCAGATACGATCCGTCGATCCGACGATGAGGGTCTGAGTCGGTCAATAACGCTATCGATCGATCGACGACCATTTTGAACACCGCCGAATCAACACCTGCGAGTCGAACTAACGCATCCCGGGATGCTTCTCGTAACGGTCGGTAACCTACTGAAAGCTGATCGAAGTAAATCGATACCCAACTCGAATCGCCCGTCACTTCCAGTCGAGCCGACTCGGCGCGGACCGATACATCCGGATCCGACAACCCGGTCCGGGCGACGGTCGTTCGGTCGGATTCATTCAAAACCCGCGAAGCCCGAACCGCAGCCACACGAACCGAAGAATGAGCGTGTTTGAGTTGTGCATCGATCTGTTCCCGTGTGATCGCCCGGAGTTCACACAACCCCTCCAACGCTGAGACCCGTACCGCAACCGATTCACTGTTCAGCAACCCGGTGATGACCGGTACACAAGGTTCATACCCACGTCGAGCCAAGGTCCGAATCCCCAACACCTGCAAGGTAGGATCGAGTTCGGGAAGTTGTTGTAAGATCGCCTGGTCGGTCGATACATCGACCGATCTCCCCAAAGCAGCGGTCCGGACGGCAGGATCGTTGTCTTGGACCCCACGGACGATCGCTTGAGAAAGTCCCGACCGGATTAGCTCCTGTCGAACCAAGGGAGACGGATCGTCCAGCAATCCGATCAGAATCTCCGGTTCGGTTTGAGGATGGTGTCTGAGCGCGTGGATCGCCCCGGACCGGATCAAGGGGTCAGGATCAGACAACAGTTTCTGCAACAGTATCCGGGCTTGGGGAACCGGGCAACGTCCCAGATCAGCCACCCATCGCGCACGGGTCGGAACATCCTTCGTGATTCGCAGTGCTTGACCGATCATCTCGACCGTGCGCGGATTGACCACGACCTGTTCCGGAGCGACGGGTGCAGCGATCGGGCCGTAAGGAATCAAAGCAAGATCCTCCGCCCGGACCGACACGCCGACCAGCATCGTCAATAAAAAAATGAGGGTTCGAAAAACGATCATCCTTGTCTTAGCAGTTGAGAGAGTCTGAACCGGGCTATGAGCAACGACAACAACGAGATCGTCCCGGAAAGAATCAGGTGTTCGTGAAACCGGTCCGAGGTCAGAGGAATCCCGGTTTGTCCGGGTCTAAGGTCCAACGCCATGACCACCGGAGAGACCATCGCTAATGACGAAGCCACTTCCCTGGTCAGTAAAATACCGGACGTCCACCAAGCCAGGATCGGTACGACAAACACAATCCCGACCATCAGATAAGCAATGACGGTCGCCCGGGCACTTGACCTGAATAATGACGAACAGGCCAGACCGATCGTCGAACACAACAACACCGAAAACAACGTGATCGGGAGCAATTCCAGAGAATAGGTAATGTAAGATTCGTTAACGAAACTGACCACCCCCCAAGCCGGGATCATCGCGACCACCGGCAACAACGCGGGCAAAAATGCCGGGATCAACTTCCCCCAGAAAATTTGCCCACCGGTCAACCGGGTCATTCGAAGCATCTCGAATGTGTCGGATTCTCTTTCCGAACTGATCACGGGACTGGCCAGCGAAGGTGTCACCACCGCAACGATCCCAAACTGAAGCGACGCGATCACCATCGCGACGTACGCAAGAACGTTTTCGTGTTCGCTTCCACCCAGAAGCGCCATCAGGGACAACAAAAGCCCCAAGACGGTTGCCCCGTAGAAAATCCGGATCATCCATTTCCCGGATCTCAGTTGATTGGTCCGCTTTTCCTTGGTTATTAGAGGATTGAACGACCCGATCGGTTTACGCTGTTTCTTGTCGTCGATCAGGAACATCAGTTTTCGACCGAGGGTTTGTTGGTCTTCCGATACCGTTCTCCCCGACGACTCAGGACGAACTGGTGAACGGGCTAGTTGGATCACGACGATCAGACCACCGATCAGG
Organism: Phycisphaerae bacterium; assembly: GCA_026004655.1. GTDB lineage: Bacteria > Planctomycetota > Phycisphaerae > Tepidisphaerales > Tepidisphaeraceae > BPJO01. The sequence continues at coordinate 29,024 of BPJO01000017.1, read as the reverse complement.
ATCAGACCGACGGAGAACCCAAAGAACACCATCCATGCAGGAAGATACCCCCCGGCTTGTCCTGCAAAATCGTTGACCGACGGACGCAGGATCGACATGGCTGCCGATATCGGTGAAATCGACCTTAGATAGTGCAAAAATTGACGAAGAGTCGGGTCTTCCTGAACGTCAAGCATGATCAAAGCCGGAACAAGCACACCACCACAGATCAGTAAAACCAGCAGGTATGAAACCACCAGCGATGTGGCACTGGTCCGACACAACGACGATACCGCCAGCGACACGACCGCGAGCATGACGGCCGTCATTCCCAGAACCCCATACGACTGGATCATCTGACCGACATCCACATCACCACGGTAATTCAATAGTGCCACAAAAGGCAGACCGCTGAGTATCAGCAACACCGGAAACGCGATCGACGACGCGATCTTTCCCCATGCGATGGACAACGACGACAATCGTGTGGCGTACAACATCTCGATCGTGTTGGATTCCTTTTCCTCGGTCAATTGCACCGAAGCCACTCCCGGAACCGATAGAATAAGGACCAACAGCTGACCGAGAACCAGACCCAGAAGCAGATTATCCTGTCCGCGCGTCGCCAAACTCACCAGACCCTGTTGAGGCCAGGTCGCCAACACGAGAACCGACAACAACCCCAGAAAGACCACGAGGATGACCGATACCCTCGCCAACCGTAAAAGACCGAGAATGTCCTTGAGAAAGACCGGGTTCATGGATAAGACCCAATATAAAAAGTGTACCGTTGAAACCTTTCGATTCCAACGGACACCTTTGTATAGCTCGAACGATCCGGGTCAGATCAGCTTCTCGAGGAAAATCGCAAGGTACTTATCGACCAGCTTGAGTAACGTCTCCAGATCCGCCCCAGCCGATTGAGCGTTGACCATCGCCCGTTGGTAGTCCGGATTAAGCCTCAGATAACTCACCGCCTGTTCGACCAGAAGGTGCTGGTCGATGACTCGGGATAATCGTGGGTGTCTTTGCGCAAAATCATCCCATTGAACGGCCAGAGAGGCAGAGACATGCGTCTTCAGATCGTCTGACATGAGATTGCTCCGAAAATAGGGTTCGGGTGTCATCATTTCGAAAATCCTTTCATCCATTGAAGTTGCCTGTCATTTAACTGCTCGATTTGAACCAGCGCCTGTTCGACGGCATCGAGATTGTCCATATCGATCCTGAAACCACGAAGAATCGATTCGTCACGTCGGATTTTGGTCTCCAGCGCGATCCGATAAGCCTGATGCGCTTCAAGGACCCAGGACTCGTCGGGCATCGGTTGGTTCTTCAGATCCTGCTCAAAAGCGTCGGACAATTCCTGACGGTCCTTCTGCATCCAGTTCTCGATCAGTTTTTGCTGATTTTCCAGGGATTTTCGGATCATTCCGATCCCGTTCCGAGATGTTTGAAGCAGTTGTTGTTCGACTTGCAAAGGGTGTGCGCACCCGACGAGAAGACACAGAAGCAAAAGAAATGGTTTCATGACGGATCCTTTCGGTTGATCAATCGGGACAGGGTTTCGGTATTTCGTTCGACCAGATCGATGAGGGCTTCGAGTTTGACCCCGTCGGACATGATCCTTTGGTGGGCTTCCTCGATCTGTTTTTCCCGGGCAGAACTGGTGCGTCTTTCCCAAAGCCACATGGCCCCCATGAGTCCGGCAGCACCGTAACTAGCGAGGTTATCAAGGACGGGTTGAGCGGTTTCTGCAAACATCGCGTTCTCCGTGAAAAAGAGGACCGAAGACCCGATCCGGGTCTCCGGTCTTCAGAAGAAGGTCAGGCTGTGAACCCACGGATGATCCCGTGGGCCGACTCGTTTCGTAGTTCCAGAGTATATTCCCCGACGAGTTGCCCGTTTTCGCTGTCCCCGGTCCGGGCCAGCGAGACGTAATGAAACGATCTCGACGTCAGAGGAAGAACATGGATCCGCGAACTGTCCAGAAGAAGCACGGTCCCGGAAGGGACATACCGGGACAGAACAACCCTGGCCAGACCGAAATCGCTTTCATAGGTACTGACCAGATCTTTAAAGGATTCGTTACTGTTGTAATACCGTCGGTTCGAAGCAATAAACGAGTTGATGGCCCGTTTTTCCCGACCACCGACCACGATCAGATCGATGCGAGAGCTGCTTTTTTCCCAGACGTGACGAAGCGCCAGGTTGAGCTGGGCTTCGGTCAAAGCGGGATTGGCAGGAAAACCATTCTGTCCCACGACGAACTGATTGGTCTGCAGGAACGAGATGATCCCGCGTAGCGTTCGTCGGACGGTTCCCGTTCCCTGCGGATCGATCGATGAAGCCAGTCCGTTGATGACAGCATTTTCGAGGTCGCGTAGCAGTTCTCGGGAACGCAAATTCTTCTGCCAAGCCAACTCGTCACGGACCCCGATCTGATTGACCGCCAGTTCAGAACCGCTGACCGACACCGAGGCGGTGAAAATTTGGGTGTAGTTGCTTAATCGGTTCCGATGAGTATATCGGGCGGGGTCGGCATCGGCGCCTTCCAGGGCCGCGTTGGCGATCAAATGCAAGGTCGTGCCCGAAACGATGCTCCCCTGAACGGAACCACCGTACCCGCGCACTAGGGTGATGGTCTGGTCATTCGAATTGATCGCACTGATCAAGACGGTTTCGGAACTTCCTTCGACACGAATCAGATCACCGATACGAAACCGATCGGGATGATTGACCGAAACCGTAGACGAATCGATCACATCGTTAACCGTGTCGTGATTAGGGATCAGCGTGTCCTCGATCCATTCGTGAACGGTCGATCGGGCAGATCTCGGAGAATCTCCCAACGCATCCAGAAGGGGTGTTTCGTGAGGCGAGTTGATGCTGATCAGGTCCGAAACATCCTCAGCGATTTCGGGAAGAGTGGGACCGGAAGAAAAAGTGCATTTACCAGAAAACGGCATAAAGACTCCTTGCAAAAAGAGATAAAACAGGAACTATCAAAGACGAATTCTAGCCCTGAGACGCAGGTATTCCCGAAGCAGACGCACGTCTGACGAATGAGAAAGCCGCTCGGCCAGTTGAATCAGCTTTTCTCGCGCATCAGGAGGCGAGGGACTGACAGGACGAACACAAGGTGGGGGAGACTGAATCGGTCGATCCGACATAAAACCTCCGAAAACCAGAAAACAAAAGGACCTCTAACACCGGAACGGTCATTCACGCTTTTGCGAATCGGGATCGGACGGGTATCCCAGTTCGCGAAGAACCGTCGAACGGGGCACGCCCAGCTCGAGACGCGATTTGGCTTCGTCGAGCCTTTCGTGCTCATTGACCGGAACAGGGTTCGGCCAATGAATGTGGATCTGTCGTTCGTCGGGTGTCGTGGGAAACACCCCTGCTTTATCCAACCAGGCCAGCGCCAACTCGCACAGCTGCGCGATAGCCAGTCCGTAGGTAGTTCGTTTTCGTTCTGTTCTTGAAAGCAATGCAAGCATCGTTACCCGAAGTGCTGCAGCGCTGGTGAGTCGTCCGATACGTCCTTTGAGCGCCCCGGCTGCGATCGGACTCGTCCCGCTGAGTTTGTCCAAGGCTTCACGGACCGAATGGATGTGCGATTCTTCGCTCGGCGAATCATCGGTCCCTCCGAACTCGATGACCTCCGCATCGGGATTGTCGGTGCTCCACATCTGACCCGGGGCGATGGGAAGGTCGGTGAAGTTTTCGATCCCTTTCCCGAGATACATTCGAAACGCTGTAAGCGTGATCCGATTGGCACGGTCACTGAGACGGGTGTTCAACTCGTCCTGCAGAGGAATCAAAGGTTCGACATCCCCGCAAGCGTCATAACTCAAAGGATCCGGGGTGTTCTGAATATGAACCAGGGGTAGTCGCTGCAAAGAATTATCCCCCTCAGCCACCAAGACCTGGTTTTCATATTTTTGCCATTTAGTTGGCGAAATGATCTCGACACAGGTGATTTTCCTTGTTTCGTCTCGACGAAACGACAATGGTCCCAGCCAGCGCTGGCGTTGGATCGCAGGGACCTTTTTTTCGATCTGAAAGACCGTGGAATAGACTACAGGACACCGACAATCTTCCGGATCCAGCCAAGGCAGTGCCCGCGTCGGTTCGACGATCTCGAACCGGATCATTTTCGCCAGGTGTTGCAACACCCGAGTCGGATCCGGATCGGACCGGTCGGACCCCGGACCGGGGACGGGAGACGGTCCGTCGTCAGGTGAATCAACGGACGCGGGCACCGAAGGGTGGGCTTGAGAAGAAGTAACCGATGGTTTGAGGTCAAACGAGTTGAGAGAAACATTGTCTCCGAGCAGTTGCGTGGCGCAGATCGAACGGGACGGGTCGTCGGCTTGCTCGGGTACGTATTTGACTAGAATATCAACCGTCCCGTAAACCGCACCCAACACCGCCAGTTGCTGAAGAAAGATCAAACCTCCGTTGCACGCCAGGACCTGTCGGAGCAGGGTTTCGATCCGTCGAGCCCGCTGAGGATCGGAACAAGCCGAATTGATCACGATCGGTTTCCCGAACAAAAAATCAACCATCAGATCGATCCGCCAACCGATATCGTTTTCGATCACGACCTCTTTGCGTAAAGCAGATTCATGAGGACTTTCGGAAAACAGTTCCGTCCCGGACAGGTTTCCGGTAATCCGAGCCGGAAGTCCCCATTCCTGCGCCTGTCGGTAAGGTCTTTCGGAAGTCGAACCGTTGACAACCGGATGAAATCGCATGGGGTTTCGGTAATATCCCCACAGTCGGTCATATCGCAGACGGGACGTGCCCAGCAATCGTTCAATGGCTTGCAGAAAAAGATCCGGTTCATGGACCCAGGGGTGTCGGACGTTCAGTCGTTGAAGGTCTCGGTTCATCAGAGCAGTCACCTCATTAGTTCCTGCTCTGATGCGCATTTGTCGTGGCAGATGCGCACCGCCTGTCCGAAAACCGTCGGAATTCGCGGGGAAAAAAATCTTTTTCCCCGTTCAGAGGTGTTGCGCGAATGAAAGTTACAAACAGGAAAAACGCGATCGGTTCCCGGTCATGGTCCGGGAAGACCCGTGGATAAACCGGTTCGGTTCAGTCCCGCGTTTTCAGGGCGTTGTTGAGCACGATCCGAACAGCATGGGGGTCTGCCCACTTTTGTTTTCGGATCAAACGACCCTGGGCATCAAGAATGACACACCCGTTGGGAAGCGCGTCGTATTTCGTAGCCACGCCGTCATCCATGTCGTCCACGAGCACCTCGGTGTCGATCTTCAGTCCGTCCACGGTCATCCTGGCCATCTGCAGACGTTCTTCCAGGGTGGTGTGCTGGTTGATCCGGATCTGTTCGTTGAGATTTCTTTGAACTTCCCATTCGTTGTTGGGATAGGCTTCGCGGGTATAGATGACGACGAAATGGGCTTTGTTGCGAAACTCTTTTTTCAGCGCATTGAAGGCGGGGACTTTGTCTCGAAAGGTCGGACTGGTGAACGAACCGAAAATCAAAACGACGGGTTTGCCCCGATATTTGGTCAACGAAACGGTTTTCTTGTCGAGGGTACTGAGAGTAAAGACCGGTACGGGCATGCCGGGAATCAAAGACGACAAGGCAGGGGATTGAGTGGTTTTGCTTCCTTCGGATTGGCTGGCGGGTAACGTGGAAGGCGTGGGAGACGTTTGGGAATTTTCACCCGTTCTCGACATCTCCATCGAAGACGAATCGGTCGAGGACGTCGTCTTATTATTGGCGTCGGGGTCCGAAGATCGAAACCGTCCGGGCAACCGTTGATCGAGAAGACGTGACTGTTCGGGCGTGAGAATTTCGTTTAATCGATCACGCGCTTGCTGAAGGGTCTGGACCGTCTGCTCACGCAGAGAATCAAGCGATGTCTGTTGTCTCAGTCGGTCGAGTTTTCGCGCCAGATCCTCAAGCACCTGATCGACCGCAGCCCGTTGTTCGTCAGTGAGATCAAGTTTCTCAAGGGTCTGATCGATTTGCTGAACGATCCGTGGACGATTTGGGGGTTCGGATGATTCGGCGCGAGTCAAAGGACTCATACCGATCAGGACCCACAAACCGATACAAACTCGGAGTAAGATTTTTTGCATGGTCTGTCCGGCCAAAACCCGTGAACGATCCGACAAAACCGTCGGACCGTTCACATGATGTTAACCGATTGTTGGAAAATCGCTCGGGTTCAAATCGATTCGTCTCGATCAGACATCGTTGCGTTTTTCATGTCGTTTTTCGAGTCGTTTTCGGGGTTGATCCGTATCCTGGAAACGATTTTTCCCGAATCGGCCTTCATGATTTTGACGCAACTGGTCGATTTTTTGTTTCAGGACCGCTTTTTGCTCGTCGGTAAGGACCGACATCATTTTTTCCCGTAAAGGGGCGATTTCCTGTTGAATTCTGGTCCTGCGTTCCTGGACAGAAGCGTCTTTGAGTTCGCTACGGAGGGTTTGAAGCTTTTGTCGAATTTCCGACGCGATTTGTCGGATCTGATCACGTTGCTGGTCGGTCAGATCCAGTTCATGGATCAGTCGTCCGAACCGCATGCCGGGTTGAAAATCGGGGGTCTGATTTCGAACACGTGGGCCGACCTGCGAAGAGTCGGAACGAGGGGGGTTCTCGGCGGCCAGGACCGTGCCTGAAGCGCAAATCAATGCTGCACCAGAGGTTAAAACAACAAACGGGCGGATAAACGGGTTCATAAAACTCCTTGGTTCGTCCACAGATCAAACGCTCGTCCGGGTCTTTTATTGCCCGATTTCCCGGGTGCGACAAACCAGTCCTATCCCGTTAGGATAAACCGTTATGTCAAAGATGCTTGCAGTCGTGTCGGTCATGGGAAAGGATCAGAAAGGCGTGGTCGCGCAGTTTGCCACCTATCTGGCCGATCGGGGAATCAATATCGAAGATATCGAGCAGCGTGTCGTATACGGGCTTTTCGTCATGGACATGCTGATCGATTTAAAGGAAATCACAACGGATTTGTCCGAATTGATCACCGGGCTTCTTGACTTGGGCAAAAAGCTGGAAATGGACGTTCGCGTGCACCTGCACAGCCAACGAAAACCCAAAAAGGTCGCGATCCTGGTTAGCAAAGAAGACCATTGCCTGCGTCAGTTGATCGAAGACCGACAAAACGGACTGATCCAGGGCGAGCTGGTCTGTGTGCTATCCAATCATCCCGACCTTGAATCCATCGCGACCGGGGCGGGTCTGAGTTTTGGGTGGAAATCTCATGAACCTCTTGATGCGCATTTTGCCTGGCTGGACGAGGAACTGGCCCGTCATCAGGTCGATCTAATCGTCCTGGCCCGGTACATGCGGATTTTGCCCCCGTTTCTGGTCCAGAAATACCGTTTCCGGATCATTAACATTCATCCGTCCCTGTTGCCTTACTTTCCTGGAGCAGCACCATACAAACAGGCTTATGAGTCCGGTGTTCGGGTCAGCGGTTGCACCGCGCATTTCGTCACCGAGCAGCTCGACGAAGGCCCGGTCATCCTCCAGGACGTGTTTCACATCGACGTCGGAAAAGACACCCTGGAAGACGTCAAGGAAAAAGGACTCTCACTCGAAGCCAATGTCCTCAGCAAAGCGGTACAGCTTTATCTGAACGAAGAACTGATCGTTGTGGAAGGAAAGGTGATTTTCAAACCGGGGATCAGCCGCTTCTTTCACGCCAGAACCTGACACCCTGTCGGTCAGGACGATCAATTGCTATGAAATTCCGTCGTCCTTTCTGGACCGAAACCGGTCGGGGTCAGGGGTTTATTGTCCGACCGGTTCTTTTGAGGAGGACGGATTAGTTTTCTGGGAAAACTCGATGGCTGCGCGGGTCAGACCCATGAATAGCGGGCTGGGGTGAAGCGGACGACTGGTCATCTCCGGATGGGCTTGCGTCCCGACGAAAAACGGATGTACGTCGGTTGATAATTCAAGCATTTGCATGATCGGCTGGGTGGGATGTTTGCCGGAAAAAATCAACCCGTGTTGCTCGAGCATCGGGATGAACTTGGGGTCCACCTCGTACCGGTGTCGGAACCTCAACCGGATACGTGCAGCGTTATCGAACAGTCGGCTGACCATCGATCCGGGTTTGAGCTCGACATCTTTTCCACCAAGACGCATGTTTCCCCCGAGACCTTCGATGGCTTTTTGTTCCGGGAGGATGTCAATGACCGCAGCCGGGCATCTGGGTTCAAATTCGGTGGAATTGGCGCCGGGCATGTTGCAGACGTTTCGGGCGTATTCGATCACGGCCATCTGAAACCCGAGACAGATACCCAGATAAGGTAACCTGTTTTCGCGGGCATACTTGATGCACTCGATTTTCCCTTCGGTGCCCCGAGATCCGAATCCCCCCGGGACGATGATCCCGTGGATGCCGGCTAGACGTTTGGCGACGTTCGAACGGTCGATCAGGGTCGTGTCGATCCATTGAAGGTTTATGTTGACCCCGAGGTGCACCGAACAGTGTTCGACGGCTTTGAGAATGCTGGCGTAGGCGTCACGGGTGGAGACATACTTTCCGGTGATCGCGATATTGACGGTTTTATCCTTAGGCGGCTGGATCCTTTCGACAAACCAGTTCCATCGTGCCCGTTCTCGGTCTTCCTTAGCTTGATCGACCCGATCGTGCAGGTCCAGAAGCGTGAGCACCTCACGGTCAATGCCGGCTACCCGAAGCGAATCGGGTACGAGATAAATGCTGGTCTGGTCGTGCATCGAAAAGACTCGACGCATAGGGACGTTGGCGTACATCGAGATCTTTTGTCGGACTTTTTCATTGACGGGATTGGTCGCGCGACAAGCAATCACGTTCGGTTGGATCCCGACTTCCATCAGTCGTTTGATACCCAACTGGGCGGCTTTGGATTTCTGCTCTCCGAGGGTTCCGGGTTCCAGAACGTATGTCAGCGCGACAAACATCACCGCGCCTTCGCCTTCTTCGTACGCGAGTTGTCGGCAGGCTTCGAGGTAGAACGAGTTTTCGTAGTCCCCGACGGTTCCTCCGACTTCGACAAAGACCACGTCGGCCTGCGACTTGACCGCTAGTTCACGGAGCTTGAGTTTGACTTCTCCCACCACGTGCGGAATGACCTGCACGTCTCGTCCGAGGTAACCGCCTTCGCGTTCTTTTTTCAACACCGATGTCAGGATCTGACCGTTGGTGGTGAAATTGGCTGCACCGAGGTCTTGATCGAGGATCCGTTCATACGTCCCGAGGTCCATGTCGGTTTCCATCCCGTCGTCCAGGACGAAAACTTCTCCGTGACGAAACGGGTTTAAGGTCCCCGAATCGACATTCAAATACCCTTCCATTTTGATCGGAGCAACACGCAAACCCTTGTCCTGTATGAGCTTGGCCAACGACGAGGAAAAGATACCTTTCCCCAGACCGCTCATGACGGTCCCGACGACGATGACGTACTTGTGATACCCCCGACGGTAACCCGAAGGCATGGGGGTATAAAACTCGGACTCGTCCTGTTGATTGCCCAATCGTCCCAGAAGGTCGGTGGTTGACATAACATTTTCGTGGATCCGCTATCGAGAGTCTCCGGATTCGACGACTCCTCAAGGCTGACCCAACGTCCTTTTTACAAAAGCCTCATACTGTTCTTCGGTATCGATCCCGTGCGTCGCTCGGTCCACCGGAAGGACATAAATCGCCTTTCCGTGTTCCAGTGCTCTTAACTGCTCGAGCCTTTCGGTCGTTTCCAGAAACGTCGGTTTCCAGGAAGCAAAATCGAGCAAAAACGCCCGTCGATAAGCGTAAATTCCCAAGTGTAACCGGTACACCGATGGATCGGTCACTGTCCCGTCCCGGTCGAACGGAATGACCGATCGGGAAAAATAAATCGCCCGTCCTGATTCGGAGCAGACGACTTTGACGAGGTTCGGATTTTTCACCTCTTCCATCGACCGCAAAGGTGTACAAGCCGTCGCCATGTCGTCGTCGGACGATTCCAATCGTTCGATCAGTGCATCGACGACGAACGGTTCGATTTCCGGTTCGTCACCTTGCACGTTGACGATGATGTCATCTTCTAATTCCCGCGCGACCTCGGCAATACGGTCGGTCCCGCTTTGGTGGGCAGGATCGGTCATGACACAAACGGTGTGGTAGGGTTTGAGTGCCTCCACAATCCGTTGATCGTCGGTCGCCACCAGGATCTGACGAACCCGTTGGCATTGTCGGACCCGATCCACCACGTGCTGGACCAGAGGACGTCCGGTTCGGTCCGCCAACAACTTGGCAGGGAACCGGGTCGAACCATAACGGGCGGGGATGATTACCGTCGCAGCCAAAAAATCACTCCGAACCTGTTGTTCACGCGATCTTCAAACTGCTTCGCGAATCTATCCGCTCGAACGGTTTGAGGCAAATCTCGCGCGGGTTATCCCCCGTTGTATCGATGGTCGGGCGGTTTATACCGTGCGACGTTTCAACCGTTGAACGATTTGGGTGGTGGCTTTGCTCTTGTTGAGCGTGTAAAAGTGAAGTCCCGATACGTCGTGAAACAACAGGTCCTGACATTGATTGGTAGCGTAATCGACCCCGGCTTCGTACACCGCTTGCGGATCGGATTCCAGTTTTTCCAATTTCCGAAGCAAAGGCATCGGAATCTTGGCCCCGCACATCGTCACAAATCGTTTGATCTGCGCGACATTCGTTATAGGCATGATCCCCGCAACGATCGGAACTGTAATGCCCATTCGTTGGCAATCGTCCCGAAACCGATGAAAATCGTTGTTGTCAAAAAACAACTGTGTCACGATCGCTCCTGCACCGGCATCGATCTTGCCTTTTAGATGCTCTAGATCCCGGATCCGGTTCAAACACTGAGGGTGTCCTTCGGGAAAACCGGCCACCGCGATAAAAAAATCATGCCTGGATCGGACATACCGGACCAACTCATCGGCATGATCAAAACCACCGTCGGTTTTGGTCCACACCCCGCCCTGAGGGTCTCCCCGCAAAGCCAGAATGTTGCGAATCCCCTGATCCCACAGTTGGTCGAGAATCTGACCGATTTCATCCGCGGTATGACCTACACAGGTCAGATGGGCAACCGTGTTAATCCCGATCTGGTTCTGAATCCGACCGGCTAGCTCGACCGTCCGTGTCCGAGTCGATCCCCCCGCACCGTAAGTGACCGATACGTATGACGGATTCAGGGGTTTCAGCTCCTCGATCGTCTGATACAAAGACGAAAAACCTTCCTCCGTCTTGGGAGGAAAAAACTCAAATGAGATCGTCGGTTTACCGGATGCAAAGACCTGATCAAGTCGCATGTTCAACAGTATAACTCAAATCTTTCGGATCAACAATCCGTTTATCCGGATATACGGATGAATCGACGCCCAAGGGTGACACGAAATACGAGTGCTGGTATTCTTGAAACCGCTTTGGCTGATCGTCCTCCCAATATTTTGCTGATCACGACCGATCAACAACGTTATGACGCGTTGAGCATCAATGGGAATCGTGTTTTACGGACCGCAAATCTGGACGCGCTTGCAGCTGGCGGAACCAACTTCACCCGGTGTTACAGTGCCTGTCCGGTTTGTATCCCTGCCCGACGGACCCTGATCAGCGGACTACACCCTCAAACCCACGGGATGACGGGATATCGGGAAGCCCAAGAGTTTAATCCCCCGTTCACGCTTGCGGGTTGTTTGAGACAGGCCGGTTATCAGACGCAACTGATCGGGAAACTCCATCTGCACCCCCAACGAAAACGGTTCGGGTTTGATCACATGATCCTGTCGGATTCAGCCAATTATCGTCCGACGTCTCAGTTTCAACGACACAACGATTACACCGACTGGTTAATTCGACAAGGTCATTTTCATCATTCCAATTCTCACGGGATCAGTAGCAACGGACGACTGGGACGGGCCTGGACCCTTCCTGAAGAGTTGCATCATTCCAGCTGGGTCGCGGAAATGGCAGCCCGGTTTTTCGAAACATCCCGTGATCCGACCACCCCATGGTTTCTGCATCTATCGTTTGTCGCGCCTCATCCGCCTTTGATACCCCCTCAGGCTTATTGGGAACGATACGCATTTCGTGACGATATCAAGGCCTGCCTAGCCGACTGGGCGCCACGCACAGAACCCGTTAGGGGGCTTTCTCCGGATTCCCCCGTCGGTCCTTTCGACCCCGATGAAATCCGAATCGCGATCGCGGCTTATTACGGACTGATCCACCATTTGGATGATCGAATCGCGTACGTATTGGAACAGTTCTTCGAATACGGAAACCCCCGATCTCAGGAACCGACCTACATTATCTTCAGTTCGGATCATGGCGAAATGCTCGGGGATCATCATTTATTCCGAAAATCTCTTCCTTACGAAGCGAGTTGTCGGGTCCCTCTTTTTATCACCGGACGCAATGTCGACTTGCCTCGTGGACAAACCTCCGATGCGCTGGTCGGGTGGGAGGACCTAATGCCTACCCTTCTGGACCTGGCTGGTACTCCCATCCCGCCGGGTCTGGACGGTCAATCCCTTGTACCGATCCTCCAAGGCAAGTCCGAATCCGTCCGTGATTTCGTCCACGGCGTGTGCCTGGATCGTGTCCCTTACCGTTACTTCATCACGGATCGCTACAAATACATTTGGTTTATTCAGACCCAGGAAGAACAATTGTTTGATATTCTTGACGACCCGAACGATTGTCACGACCTCTCCGAAAACCTCGAGCTGCTTCTCCCGATGCGTCAAAAAATGCAAGCATTGACCCGAAAACTGGATATCGACTACGACCCGGAGAGATTAAACCCCTGCAAGAATCAGACCCCTCGGGCGTTGGGATATCCGTCAATGATCAAGAAATAGTCCACGGTTTGTCACACACCCTGTGAACCTGCCATACCCACCGATATGATGCCACCATATGAGAATGATCGGTCACGTACCTAGCGAGTTCGATGCCAAACGGTTTTCCGACTACCTTCTGACCCGAGGAATCCCGGCGCATGTCGAACCTTCTTCCGATCAGAATTGGCAGGTCTGGATCGAATACGACGACCATCTGGAGCAAGGCGAAAACGAACTCCGGGCATTTTTAAATGACCCGTCCCACCCCCGATACGACCAATCTTCGGTCGAAGCAGACCGGATTCGTAAACGGTCCCAACAACAAGCCCTGCGACGAAGACAAAACTATCACGACGTTCGAACCCAAAACAGTTATTCGACCTGGATATCCCGGCCTACCCCGGTAGCCATTTTGCTGATTGCGGTTTCCATCGTCGTTTATTTGTTTCAATGGTATGACAACAAACAACGATATCAACGAACCGAGTACTGGTTGTTGTTTCAATCCCGACTCGTGGAATATGAGTCTTTCGACGGAACCGCCGTCGTTGCAGAACCCGATCCAAGCGTCTCCGTGTACGACCAGATCCTCCGAGGACAAGTCTGGAGGGCTTTCACCCCGATGTTTTTGCATTTTGGGGTGCTGCATATTTTATTCAACATGATGTGGGTCTGGCAGTTAGGTCGTGTCATCGAAGCGATGAAAGGGAGTTTATTTTTCTTGCTGTTGGTGTTGGGGGTGGCTTTGGTGTCGAACAACGCGCAAGCCTTGTGGGACCAGTATGTGGCCGGGATGCGCGGTTTCGGGGGAATGAGCGGGGTGGTCGCGGGGCTTTTTGGGTATGCTTGGATGAAATCACGGTTTCAACCTTACCAAGGGCTTCGGATCCCCGATCAGATGGTCGGACTGATGTTGGGTTGGTTGGTGATTTGTAGTTTGGGTTGGGTCGGACCGATTGCCAACGCGGCCCATTGGGGCGGGTTGATCGCAGGGATGGTGATGGGATTTTTTCCAACCCTTCTGAATCGGTTACGTCAAAACCATTGAAAATCACGGGTACGTTCGGATGTATTCCAACAACGGGTCTCGTGCACGAGGCGCTGCTGACAAAAACGGGACTTTCAATCCCGTGTATCCTTTCAGTTCGTAGGGGAAAATCGGATGTCCCTGTAGATCGGTGATTGTTCCACCGGCTTCGAGCACCACCGCTGCCGCCGCTGCGCAATCCCAGAGTTTCCCGTTGACCGTCACCGCCCCGTGCGCCACCCCCGCTGCCACCTGCACGGCCTCGATTGCTGCCGAACCCATCACCCGGATCTTCCAGTTCGTCTGACCGATCCAACGACAAGCCCATTGCGGACACCGACCTGACGAATCGATCAAGTTGCTCGACATCATCAACATACTCGCGTCCGAAAGTCCAGTCTCCAATACCCGGATTCGACGGTTGCCTAGCCAAGCTCCTTCCCCCTTGGCTGCACAATACACCTGGTCCCGTGTGACATCGTACACCACCCCCAGCACCGGAAATCCTTTGTCCATCAACCCAAGGCACACTCCCCAGACGCCCAGACCGGATATGAAATTGTTCGTCCCGTCGATCGGGTCGATCACCCAGTTGCGACCTTGAGGGTTCGGACACTCGAACGTGATCGAATCCCCGGTATCCGATTCTTCACCAACGATCCCGTCTTGCGGGAAACGACGTCTCAGGGATTCGACGATGTGACGTTGGGTGGCCCGGTCGGCTTCGGTGACGGCTTCAGCCGTGGTGGTGGCGTGGGTCTTGGTCAAGCGTTCGACCGTTCCGTAATACCTCAATGCGATCTGTCCCGATTCCCGAGCGGTCTGAACCGCGAACTGTAAATCGTGTACCAGTGACATACCCGAAGCATAGACCACATTCCGTCCGACGCAAGGCATCTGGCGCCTTCATCCGTCGGGGATCGACATTTCCAACGCCTTTACCAGTGACGGACCCGTGTTAAATTTTCGGATGAGTACCTCTTCACGACGACCGATTCCGGCTGATCACCTTGTTCAAAATCCACCAGAGTACGAACCCGATCACGATCATGGCTAACGTGAAAAGACTGTAAGACACGCTCCAATGGACGGATTCGGTCATCATGGTGAACTCCGACATGCCTCCCATTCCTGCAAGCAGATTAAGCGGAAGAAAGACGATGTTGATGATCGTCAGGTTTTTCAGTAACACGTTCATATTGTTATTAATGATGTTTCCACGCGCGTCCATCAGCCCGTTGAGCACCGTCTGATAGATTTCTGCCTGGCGCAAGCATTGTTGCTGATCCACCACAAGATCATCGAACATTTCCTTTTCCTGCTCTGAGAATCCCAGTTTGTCAGAAATAGCGGCGATTTTTCGGAAAACACCCAGGTTAGCGCTCAAGGCGTCGATGTAATACACGAGGCTTTCACTGAGGGAAAACATCTGTAGGAAATATTTGTTCTCCATCGAATGCGCGAGCTTCACTTCCAGCTCAGCGGAAACCATCTTGATCGCACGCAGATGTCCTAGGAAATGTGAGACGGTTTGCTGGAGATGCCGAATCAGTATCTCGTTGCCAGAGTTATAGGTCCGGGCTTTTCGGTCTTCAAAAAGGGAGTGATCGTCGGGCTGAATGACCGTGAAACGGTCGGGCTGGATCACGATCCCCTCTGTAACGACACCGAAACTCAGGCGCCCCCCCGTATTCGAAAGACTTTTGGGACGTTTTAGGATCAGGAAAAGCCAGGTGTGTTCGAACTCGAGTCGTGCCACCTCGTCCGGATCGAGTGCCGAGTTGATGTCATGTATGTCAAGATTACATTCCTTCTGGAGGAGTTCTCTTTCTTCCGGTGTCGGTGAGCTGTAGATCGCGACCCGCGCGGCTTTGACATCCTCGACCGCTTCCAGTCGACCATTCGCGAGTTTCATCAGTTTGACCAAGCGTCCCTCCTAACATCTTTTGTACTGGATAAACGACGGATACTTGACAAGGAGGATCCTAACCCGAAACGGTCAAAATTATAAGAATCCGTCGTCAAAACTCAGTGACTTGCTGGCAACAGGTCTGCAGTCGTGCTGGCAGTACGCCAAACCTGACGGGATGATATCAAAGACCGTTTGAACATGTTCGCAGACGGCGTTCTGCGTTAAGATGTCTAAATGTCAGCAAAGAACGAAAAATCATGGCAGGCACGGATCGGCGAGGCGACGGACGCGATCGCCCAGGCGTTCGTCGAATCGATGACCTATGACTGGCGATTATACAAGCACGACATCGCCGGTAGCATCGCCCATGCGACCATGCTCGCTAGGCAAGGACTGATCACGGACGACGATCGCGACGCGATCGTCAAGGGTTTAAAAGAAATCGAATCCGAGATCGACCACGATGGACCGAAGTGGGACGGGTTTAAACCGGAACTGGAAGACATTCACATGTGCGTCGAGTCGGCGCTCACGCAGCGTGTCGGTGAACCCGGACGAAAACTGCACACCGCCCGTAGTCGGAATGACCAGGTTGCACTTGACCTGGTGTTATGGTTGAGAGAGGCAACGACGCAGGTCCGAGAATCGCTCCTACTCCTGTGCAGGGCGTTTGTGAAACTCGCAGAGGAAAACCGCGACGTGGTGATGCCCTCGTTCACACACCTGCAACGTGCCCAGCCGATCGTGGCAGGGGCAGAATGTCTGGCTTGGGCGACGATGTTCGATCGGGATGTCTCTCGTCTACACCAGATCGTCAAGCAAAGTGAGGAAATATCTCCCTTGGGTAGTGGGGCCATCGCGGGGACGTCTTTGCCCATTAATCCCTCTATTCCGGCAGGAGAACTGGGATTTGCGCGTGGACCGGTCAGCAGCATCGAATCGACCGCGTCACGGGATTTGGCCTGTGATTTCGTTTATGCTTGCGCGATGATCGCCCAGCACCTTTCCCGATTGGCCGAGCAGTGGATCATTTATATGTCAACGGAGTTCGGGTTCATCAGAATCGCGGATCGGTACACGACATCGTCGTCGATGATGCCTCAGAAGCGGAACCCCGATATGCTCGAGCTGATACGCGGGAGGTGTGGAAACGTCTACGGTGATCTGTTCGCGCTGATGACGATCCTCAAAGGTCTGCCCGTCGGCTACAACCGCGACCTGCAGGAAGACAAACGTATCGTCTTCCGCGCGTTCGACACCGTCAACCAGTGCCTGACGATGGCGGCGGCGATTGTGAACAGTGCGTCGTTCGACAAGGACCGGATCCGACCGACGCTGGACAAAGGCTTCCTCGATGCGACTAGCCTCGCGGAATACCTCGTGACCAAAGGAATTCCGTTCCGAACGGCACATCACATCGTCGGTACGCTGGTGGCACGGTGCGAAAAAGAAGGCAAGGACGCACTGTCACAACTCAGTGTAGAGGCATTCAATCAGGTGATCGCGTCAACGAACTGCAACGTACGCGTCACGGACGACGTCTATACCTGTCTGGGCGCGGAGAATGTCGTCAACCGGTATCAGAGTACCGGCGCGGGCGGGGGAAAACCGTTCGACGAGCAACTTCGGGCATGGAAAAAACGATTCGGAATATGATCCGCCAAAAAAACGACGCCCATGAAAAACGTCCAGATCTCGTCGGACAGTTTGTACGACGCCGTGCAGACACTTGCCTGACCGAAAGGATACCGATAGGGTGTAGCCATGCAGGTTAGAGCGTCAAATCCTCTCACCCTCGCAAAAGTTTCCTGTATCGTATTCGGTATTCGTTTTATGACTTCGTTTGCAATCGGACTAGAAGACTTTTCATCCCTGCGGCAGGCGGTGCCGGATCATGTGATGATCGGGGCCGCGATTCCTGAACTGTTGTTGGAAGATGATCGAGTCTCGTCGCTGGTCGGCAGAGAGTTCGCCACTATCACCGCTGAGAACGAGATGAAACCTCAATCTCTGCAACCCCGTCGAGGGCAATTCAATTGGGGTCCGGCAGACCGTATAATCGCGTTCGCCGAGGCGCATGATATTGTGGTGATCGGGCATACGCTGGTTTGGCATAACCAGTCACCGTCGTGGATGTTTGAGGATGAACAGGGCAAACCCTTGCCACGGGAGGTCGCGCTCCAGAATATGAAGGAGCACATTACCACCGTCATGCAGCGGTATAAAGGCAAGATAAAGGGATGGGACGTCGTGAACGAAGCCGTCCCTGACGGTCCTGGTGCGTTACGTGACACGCCCGCGTTACGTGCGATCGGCGATGATTATGTACTCAAAGCCTTCGAGTTTGCTCACGAGGCCGACCCGGACGCCGAGCTTTACTACAACGACTACAACATAGAGCTGGACTACAAACGGGATCGGGCTTTGGCGCTTGTGAAACGGATCCGTGACGCAGGTCTACGAATTGATGGCGTGGGCATTCAGGGTCATTATCTGCTCGATCAACCGTCGATCGAGGAAATCGCGCGGGGCATCAAAGCATACACGGATGCCGGTTTCAGGGTCATGATCACGGAGCTCGATGTCGATCCGTTGCCACGTCAAGAAAACGTCGGTGCCGATCTGAGCGCCGTTGAACGCGATGCCGCTGATCCATATCGCGAAGGTTTTCCGGAACCGATGCAACAGAAACTCGCCGAGCGGTATCGCTCCCTCTTTGAGGTTTTCTTGCAAAACCCCCGTATTACTCGGATCACTTTCTGGGGGACGACCGATGCCTACACCTGGTTGAAAAATTTTCCGGTTCGGAATCGGACAAATCATCCCATGCTTTGGGATCGAAAGGCCAATCCCAAACCGGCCTACCACGCGGTACGACAGACACTCCTGAAATACCGTGATCCGAATCAACAGATCGTCAAATGATTTGGATGCGTCTTGTTCCCCGAACAAACGGATCGATCGAAACGATTGCGACTTGCGTGACGGAGAACACGGATTCGTGGACGGGTGCTGCAAGGTGGTGAGCCCATCTCCCGGAAGATTTCTTGCCCGGATACGATCGCCGAAGGACAATACGTTCATGTCATCGATGTGGTTGATCCCAACGATTGGTCCGGTTCTGGCACCGATAGAGCTGGTGGCATCGAAGCGGGGACAGGTGATCGGACGCCAGGAAAGTTGCCAGATACGTCTCCCGGCTGACGCAGAGCAAGTATCACGTCAGCACGCTCGGTTCATGTTCGACGAAGCGGGGGGATGGTATATCACGGATCTGTCTAGCCGATGGGGAACAAGTCTGAACGGTGTGAAACTGTCGCCGGGCAAATCCGTACCGATCCGGGAGGGGGATCTGATCCGAATCACGCCTTGGACTTTTGTGGTTTCCTCGACGCCTCGAAAACGCGGGCTTCAGTTACAGGACGATCTGGGACAGACGTTTGTGCGTTCCGTACGAGAAAAAGACGTTCAACCGCTGGCCGATTCGTTGTTGAACTTGCTTTTGGAGTCGGCAGGGAAGATCCACGCGTGTGAGAGTGAAAAGGAATTAGCCGATCGGGTGATGGATGCAGCCATCCGGGGGACGGGTCTGACCAATGCGGTCGTGCTTAAACCGGTGGACGGTCAGGCGTTTGAGGTGGTCGGTTCGCGGATCAGTCGTGAGGCCGAAGGGGCTACGGCACAGTTTTCGCGTTCATTGATCCAATCGGCTTCGGAAGGACATGTTGCTGAGATCTCCGCGGGAAGCGGGGGGAGTTTTTCCCAGTCCCTGGTGCAGATGAACGTATCGGCAGCGATCTGCGTTCCGATGATGCTGGGGACCACCGTGGCGGCTTATCTTTATCTGGATTCGAGGGGGAGCTTGCTACAGTCGATCCGTCCGAACGGGTCGGCATTTTGCGTGGCGTTGTCGAGGATCGCTTCGTTGGCGCTAGCGAACCTGAAACGAGTGGAAATGGAAAAACGACAGGCAGCCATTCATGCCGAACTCCAAGCCGCTGCGTCTGCGCAAAAGTACATCATGCCCCCGCGTCAACAGACGCTCGGACGACTTCGGATCATTGGCGAATCCCGTCCGGGTCAATTCGTGGGAGGCGACTTCTTCGACGTCATTTCCCTGGATCAGAACAAAGTCGCGGTCGTGGTGGGAGACGTCAGCGGAAAAGGTGTGACGGCCAGCGTGCTGATGACCGCGGCACAGGGTTTTCTGCACGCAGCCATGCAACAATATGCCGATGTCGGACGGGCTTTGAACGCCTTGAACCGGTACATCGCGCCTAGACGTCCGGCTAGCAAGTTCCTGACCATGTGGGTCGGGCTCATCGATCTTCAGCAGGAAACGTTGTCATACGTGGATGCGGCTCACAGTTATGCGTTGTTGAAAACCGCCGACGGTCGGATAGAACAACTTAATCAAGGAGGCGGACTTCCCATCGGGGTGATGGATGAAGGGGTTTATGAATCCGTGCAGGTCCCCTTTTCCGTCGGGGATGAGCTGTTGGTTGCTTCGGACGGGATTATCGAACAACCGGCAGTCAGCTCATCACCAGACGCGCGGGTGCAGTTTGAGATTGACCGGATGAGCGAGGTTTTTGCCCGACCGTGTGAGGACGTGGTACAAAAACTGTTTGAGCAGGTGATCGAGTTCGCGGGGACGGATCACCTTGCCGACGACGCGACCGTGCTGTGGGTCGGGTGAGTCCGGGGACAAAAACCACAAAACAAGATAAAAATATCTTTTAATAATCTTGTCTTATAATAAATCTTTGATATTGTAGACTTTCAAAGGATAATTTGATCTTGTAATCTGATCATATGACCTCATCCATGTATCAAGTACGGTTCCACGGTCGAGGGGGTCAGGGGGTGGTCACGGGTGCGGAACTGTTGTCCGTAGCGGCATTTCTGGAAGGTCATTACTCACAAGCATTTCCGTCCTTCGGGTCTGAAAGGATGGGGGCGCCGGTCGCGGCATTTTGTCGTATTCACTCCGAACCGATCCGGTTACGAGAACCGGTCGTCTACCCGGACGCACTGATCGTTCAGGACGCCTCGTTGGTCCGGAACCCGGATCTACTGGCCGGGCTGGAACGGGTCCGTGTCGTGGTAGTCAATACCCGTTTGACTCTAACCGAGTTACAGGCACCGTCCCTGAAGGAACGAGTGGGTTCTCAAAGGATCCTGTGTTTACCCGCGACGGAGATGGCCTTGAAGGGATTGGGGCGAAATGTCCCGAATGTCGCGATGTTGTCGGCGTTTTGTGCTCTCAGCGGATTGATCGGGTTTGACGCACTAGCTCAAGCCGTTCGGAACAAGTTTTCGGAAAAAGTCGCCGACGCCAACCTGAGAGTCGCCGAGCAAGCATGGACATGGGTCGATCGAACGGGTCTCTCATCGGTGTATCCGATCGAAACGGGGGTGATCCATGTTTAAGCAGTTGGAAGGTTCTCAAGCCATCGCCGAGGCAGTGGCGTTGTGTCGTCCGGAAGTGATCAGTTGTTATCCGATCACACCACAGACGCACATCGTCGAATCGCTAAGTGCCTGGGTCAAATCCGGCCGACTTTCCCCTTGCGAGTATCTTACCGTCGAAAGTGAGTTCGCGGCGTTAAGCGCGTTGATTGGCGCAAGTGCCATGGGTGCAAGAACTTATACCGCTACTAGTTCTCAGGGTCTGCTTTTCATGGCCGAGGCGTTGTGGAATGCTTCGGGGTTGGGGCTTCCGATCGTGATGACCGACGGGAACCGCGCGATCGGGGCACCGATCAATATCTGGAACGATCATTCGGACACTATGGCGGTTCGTGACTGTGGGTGGATCCAGTTACACGCCGAATCAAACCAGCAAGCAGTCGATCTTCATATCCAGGCGTTCCGACTCGCGGAGGAAATATCGATGCCCGTCATGGTGTGCGTGGACGGGTTCATTCTAACCCATGCTTACGAACGGGTAGACATTCCGACCCAGCAACAGGTGGACGCGTTTCTCCCACCGTACGAACCGAGACAGGTTCTAGACCCGTCTGATCCCGTGAGTATCGGGGCGATGGTCGGTCCCGAAGCCTACATGGAAGTGCGTTATTTGTTGCATAACCGACACTTAGAAGCACTGGAAAGGATTCCGAATATCGCCGAGGCGTTCGCCAGACACTTTGGACGACAAAGTGGGGGGCTTTTTCAAACCTACCGGACCGACGATGCCGACACGGTCGTGGTGGCTATGGGGAGTGTGAACGGAACCATCCAGGTGGTCGTCGATGAGCTTCGTTCGCAGGGGGTCCGGATCGGAAGCCTAAGCCTGTGTAGCTTCAGACCGTTCCCGTTAAAACCCCTACGAGACGCATTGCAGGTTTGTCAACGGGTCATCGTGATCGAAAAAAATCTGGCACCCGGACTCGGGGGGATCCTGGCCAGCAACATTCGGATGGCGCTTCGGGGGATCGTAAAACCCGTGTTCACGGTCATCGCAGGGCTCGGTGGACGGGCGATCATGAAACAAAGTCTTCGGGACGTTTTATTACAAGGACATCAGGATCGTTTGGAGGACCTGACCTTCATGGACCTGAACTGGTCCGCGATCCAACGTGAACTCGAACGCGAAAAGTCCCGTCGAAGATCAGGACCGACACCCGAGCACCTGATGTATGCCGTCACACAGGACGTGATGCCCGAACCGGCGAGTTGATAAGGCAAGGGCACGCATCAGATTTGAAAGGCTGGTGAACCATGAATGAATCTGTCAAGTTCTATCAGACAGGAACGTTCACGGTCGGGAACCGTCTCCTATCACAACAGGACCGGACCGTCCAATCACAAATCGCCAGGGGAAACTCGTTGAACAGTGGGCACCGAGCTTGTCAGGGGTGCGGGGAGGCTTTGGGCGCAAGATACGCGATAGATGCTGCTCGGGAAGCAACAGGTGGTCAGCTAGCAGTGGTCAATGCCACCGGATGTCTCGAGGTGTTTTCAACCCCGTATCCTCAAAGCTCCTGGCAGGTCCCGTGGTTACATTCGCTTTTCGGAAACGCCCCCGCAGTGGCGTCAGGAATGGCAGCTGCCGTCAAGGTCAAAGGCGCACCGGTCCGTATCATCGCTCAGGGAGGTGACGGGGCCACTGTGGACATCGGGTTCGGGTGTCTGTCGGGAATGTTTGAGCGCAACGACGACGTCCTTTATCTCTGCTACGACAATGAAGCCTACATGAATACCGGTGTCCAACGGTCCGGATCCACTCCGGCTTTGGCGACCACAGCAACCACCCAAGCCGTCGGTTCAGAACCCGGAAACCGTTTCGGGGTCGGAAAATGTCTCCCCAAAATCGCCATGGCGCACGGGATCCCCTACGTGGCAACGGCTTCTGTAGCGGACCTGCACGATCTGGAACGAAAAATCATCAAATCCATGACATTCCGTGGCGCGCGTTACATGCACATCCATGTCCCGTGTCCTCTAGGCTGGGGCAGCGACCCCGCCGATACCATCCGACTGGCGCGTCTGGCAGTCGAAAGCGGTTTGTTCCCCTTGTTCGAAGCCGAACACGGAAAAATCACCGCACGTCGCACGATCCGTCAACGTGTGCCCGTCGAAGAATACCTTAAACGACAGAAACGTTTTGCCCACCTGTTCGGTCCTCAAGGCAACCCCGAGCTGGTAGCCCGTATTCAGGAAATTGCAGACCGAAATATCGAGGAGTTCAAGCTAGACCAGACCCGCGACCTCGAAGGGGTGCTTCGACTTTGAAACACGGGATCTACCAAAAAAACCCTATGGAGGCGACTCTTTATGGAACATCCCTTTGCCATCACTCTGGATCCCAACACAGCCCGGGACAATCTGACCGGAACATGGCGAACCCGCAGACCCGTTTACAGGTCGTTTCTTCCTCCTTGCAACCATGCCTGTCCTGCAGGACACGACATTCAACAATGGTTGTACTGGGCGGAAGAAGGCGATTACAAAAAAGCCTGGGAAGTGATGATGCAGAACAACCCCCTTCCCGCGATCCACGGACGGATCTGCTACCACCCGTGCGAAGATGCGTGCAACCGCGGAAAACTTGATGAGTCCGTGAGTATCCATGCGGTCGAACGGTTCCTTGGAGATCTGGCAAACCGTCAGGGGTGGACCGTTACATGTCAACCGGAAACCGGGAAAAAAGTGATGATCGTGGGGTCCGGTCCGGCGGGTTTGAGCTGTGCCTATCACCTTCGCAGAATGGGTCACTCGGTTACGATCTTCGAAGCCATGCCCAAACCCGGGGGGATGCTGCGCTACGGGATTCCTGCCTATCGACTACCACGAGATGTTCTGGACCAGGAAATCCAACGTTTGGAACGAATGGGCATCGGGTTTCGTCTAGGAGAAAAAGTGCGGGACGTCGCCCGACCACTCGACGACGGTCTGTTCAACGCGGTTTTTCTGGCGATCGGGGCACACAAAAGCAAGCACGTGGACATCCCGTCACGGGAAGCCGGACGGTTGATCGACGCGTTGACGTTTCTCAAAGACGCCAGCGATTCCCCGGAGTCGGCCAGGACCCGAATCGGTCGTCGGGTAGCCGTGTATGGTGGGGGAAACACAGCGATGGATGCCGCCCGGACCGCCGTTCGACTCGGTGCCGAAGAAACCGTGATCATTTATCGACGGGACGAGTCACGCATGCCCGCCCACAAAAGTGAGCTGGTCGATGCCATGGAGGAAGGGGTCCGCGTGCAGTGGTTGAGCACGGTCAAAGAGATCGGAGACGATCAGATTCGTATCGAGATCATGGAACTGGACGAGAAAGGATTCCCTC
Source organism: Phycisphaerae bacterium (assembly GCA_026004655.1). Lineage (GTDB taxonomy): Bacteria > Planctomycetota > Phycisphaerae > Tepidisphaerales > Tepidisphaeraceae > BPJO01. The sequence goes on along the minus strand of BPJO01000017.1, from coordinate 4,456 downwards.
AACCCACCGGACGGTTCGAGACGATCCAAGCCGACACCCTCATCCTGGCGTTGGGGCAAGACAGCGACAGCGATTTTCTGAAACACATCCCGGAAGTCAGAATCGCCCCGGACGGGGTGGTGGAGGTAGACGATCAGTTGATGACGGGCAAACGAGGACTTTTTGCGGGCGGGGACATGATCCCAAGTCGACGAACCGCAGCCGTTGCCGTCGGACACGGTAAAAAAGCCGCCCGTTGCATCGATGCTTTTCTCAAAGGACAAACGTACCAACCTTCGCCCAAAAAACCGATCGCGACTTTTGATCGTCTGAACATTTGGTATTACACCGACGCGCCTAAAACGATCCAACCGGTGTTGAATCATCTGCGCAGACTCGAATCCTTTGACGAAACGGTCGGAGGACTCGATGAATCCAACGCGCTCTACGAGGCACGCCGATGTCTTTCCTGTGGAAACTGCTTGGCCTGTGACAACTGTTACGGGGTTTGCCCCGATAACGCGGTCGAAAAACTCGGAACCGGTCGGTTCCGGATCAAACTCGACTACTGCAAAGGGTGCGGGATCTGTGTGTCAGAATGTCCCTGCGGTTGCATGGAAATGGTCCGGGAACCGGAATAAACCGCTGCGACAATCTGACACCCGGTTTTTCACCGTTTCCACCTTGTACAGCAAATCCGAGACCCTAAGATGAACGACAATTAAAGGACAAATAAGTCCCGTTTAAAAGGAGTTTCTGCCATGTCGCGTACGATACGGACTGCGGGTGTCTGTTGTGCGATCGGGTCAGCGGTTGCAGGATCAGGGTTGGCAGCTCCGGTCAAGATCCAACCGGACGAATCTGTCAGTCAGGACACGTTCGTTTATGAATATTTCCAGTCCTCCAGTGCGGCTGACATCTACGAATCGATCTCTCCCGGCAACGGTGAGGTCTTGTCATCCGTGATCCTGGCCACCACTCGATCGGCTACCGGACATACGATGCACACGCTTTTACGGTTCGATCTGACGGGTGTGAGTCTGGGTCCGGGTGAAAAAGCGGTTCTGGGGCTTTACGTGCGTCCCTCGGCCTTTGGAAGTGCTGCGCCGAGTCCTTCCTATCCCGCGTCCCTGTCCGTCTACGCTGGGAGCACCCCGTGGACCGAATCCGTCACCTGGCAGACCCAACCTTTGCCCACCGGTGATAAGGTCGGCTCGGTCCAAGTAACCGGGACCAATCAGTTTATCGAGTTTGATGTGACTACCCAGGTGCAAGCCTGGTTGTCGGGCACAGCCAATAACGGTTTTATCGTTCAACAGGACACGGTCGTCGTCGATCCCAACGGACGGGGTCCGGGCGTTCCGGGTGAGGTCGGGGTCTTTTTCCGAGGGGCAGGATGGTCCGATCCGTCCCAAAGACCTTACCTTCAGGTCATCCCTGAACCGACAAGTCTGGCAGCAGGATTGGCAGGACTGGTCGTCCGGATAATCCGTCGCAAACGGATGATTTCATGAAGCGATCGGGATTTACCCTTCTGGAATTGATCATCACAATCGGGATCATCGCCACCTTAATGGCGGTTCTGATCCCGACGACACAGAAAGTCCGCCAACAGGCCCGAAAAAGCATATGTGCTTCCAATCTTCGACAGATCGGTCAAAGTCTGTTGTTGTACGTCCAGGATCATAAAAACCGTCTGCCATACGTGCTTGAACCGATGTGGAAACCGGGTCAACCCGTTGATCTGACCGTCGATCCGAGGAATTATCCCCAGAGCTTCCTGCGAGTCATGGAACCGTACGGGGTAAACGAATCCTTGATGACCTGTCCGTCCTATGTCCTGAAGCTCCCGAATTGGGACGAACCGGTTCAGACTTACCGGGTCTCGTCGGCCAACAACGCCGACGGGGGTACCACGCACGATCCAACAAATGCTCCTCCCGGGGAGAACGGTGGATTACAAATACAGTCTCAAGTATCTGAACGGTCGACATTACAAAGTCGATCACGCGATGCTCGTGCCCACCCCGGACGGGGACCTGGTCGGTCAGCTCCGACGAGGGGCAGGACCGTTTTATTTGGTCCGGGATTTCGTCCGCAAAAACACGGTGGGGTTTATCACCGTTTATACCTCGCCGCACAACAATCAGTTCAATCAGCTCAAAATCGACATGAGCGTGTCGTTGGAAAAGAATCCGACACCGATTTCCTCTTCCCCCTGATATTTTTTAGACGTCTGGTACTGTCGAATCGTCAACGGCCTTTGCGTTGTCGCGCCACCGCAGCCCGTAACGCCTGGATGTCCATGAACTTTCCGGGGCAATCGGTCGATTTGCCGGTCATGGAATGCCCCAGAATGTTTGTCGTCGGGATGCGATACTCGTCGGCCAGATAGGTCACCAGACGGATCAGAGACGCCATCTGTTTTTCCGTCGGACGGGTCAGATCGAAGTTCCCGACCAGGCAAATCCCGATTCCGTATTCGTTGTAGCGGTTGTCCGGGGTCTTGGCGTGGGCACCGTGCTTTTGAACAGGCCACCTTGAACCGACTTCGATCATCCCGTCAGGCGTATCGGTCCCGTTCCCGATAACAAAATGATAACCCAGTTCATCCCAACCTTTGGATTTATGGGCTTTATCGAACCGGGCTGCCCCCCCATCGGGCGTGGCAGAATGATGAATGACGATCCATTTCCAGTCCCGACGCGGAACCCCCGACGAAGGAATCCACGACGCAGGCACCGATCGGTCGGTCAACTGAAACCGGGAAACCGTTTTTTCTGGACTCGCCACGGGCGGGGGCGGGGGAATCGGTGGGGTCGATGACGTGATGACCGGACCTGCAAAGTTCGGGCCCGGCAATGTCGATGAGGAGGATGCCCCGGACTCACATCCTAAACCGGAAAAACCCACCATCATCAGAATGACGCAAAAATGAACGATCGAACGACGTAAATCCGTACAGGCCATCCTTGGCCTCCTTATTGTTGGAACATGTTGTAATCCGGCTTCGAAAGGATTTCCAGCCTGTGGTATGGTGAAGCCATAAACATTCGTCTTTTTGCAACGTGGTCAGGAGTCGAGTCATGCGCATTCATCTGACCCACGCATTGGGAGAACAGACATTCGAGCTCGCACCCCGAAGCGTGGAGGACCCCATCGTGATCGGTCGATCTTCCGAAGCCGACCTGCAAGTGCCTTCGATCGATATATCCGTGCGACACGCGGTTTTGTTCGTGCACCAGGACCGCTGGGTGCTTCAGAATGATGTTTCGAGTACAGGAACTCGCATTAACGGTCGGCCTGTTCATGGACCAGTTGTTCTGAAAACGGGTGACGTCATCACTTTCGGGATCAGTCCTCAAACCGCTCGTATAGATATTGTTTCGATCGATTCATACCCGGTCTCGGTAGCACCTGTTATCCCGGTCGAATCGGACATCGGTTCCTTGCAGACCGTTTCCACGACCACCAGGTTTTCAAATCGTCTACGTAAACGAAGAAGTTCTACCCCGTCCGTTCTGATTCCGGTCGTTGGTGCTATCCTGATCGGGGCCGGTTGTGTGGGCCTGCTCTGGGCGTACATGGCCTATACCCGGAAAATCTCCGCTCGAGACGAGCAACCCAAGCAAAACCAGAACTCATCCCAAGCCCCCGCGTTAGTACGATCCGCCGAGAATCCGCGTCAGACCATTTTCATGTCCGGTCATGAGCCGACGAGCGTTTCCCGCGATCCACAACCCACATCGCCCGAACCTTTGTCGGTTCGTTCTCCTCAATCCAACCCGCCCGGTCCGGTTCCGGACCCCAGGACCGAGCCAAATACCGATGGATCCGATTCACCCGTTCCCGAAACAACCCCCGAACCAGTCAATTCGCTTGCCACTTCCGATGACCCGAGTTGGCAAAGGCTTCTTGAAGCACGAGACGCTTTACCACCGGCGCAAGCGTTGTACCACTACCTTCAGTACCGTCAGCTTTACAACCCGGACGAGTCGAAACGTCAACGACTTGACATCTTTCAAAACGAAGCGGTCGATCTGTTGTGGTGGCAGCGGATCAATGATCTTGTCCATCAACAGAACCAGATTCAAACCCAAATCGAAGAACTCAAACAAGAAAAATCGAAGCTCCCCCGTGACGCGACTCCCGAACGACGCCAGCAGTTTGACAAACAGGTTCGTCACCTGGAATCCTTGTTCAATAGCAATCAGCTGATTCTCCGGAACGAAATGAAGTTCGACGGAAACCGACCGGTGGATTGGAGCGACGAAGCACAACTGAACGAATTACGAAATCATCGCGACGTCGATGCGTACCGACGTTGGACCCAGCGGGTTATCAGTCGCGTTCAATCCACCCGAGGCGCATCGGCCTGGTGAACAGGTTTTCAATCCCATGTCAGGTTTTCCAGATGACGCTGGATGTCCCCGGCGCTTTTGAAACGGGAAAGAATCAATGAATCCTTGAGCCCGCG
>BPJO01000016.1 GCA_026004655.1 Phycisphaerae bacterium | reverse complement strand
GGTTGTGCCGGACGGACGGAGTTATTGCCGAACCCGGACATGTCGTTGCGTAAGACCCCTGCGGAGTTTGCCGCCGACGCAGCCAAGCGTCATCCGTATCCCGCCCAGGCCCAGTCTGGTGGAACCGCCCGGGCAAGAGCCGAAGTCGGTTACGTGCTGGACCGTCTGGACCTGGTCAACCTGTCGGATTCGGTCTGGACCGATGTCGAGGTCTGGGTCAACAGTCAGTATGTGGTGTTCCTTCCCCGGATCGAACCTCGCGTGTTGAAACAGATCCCGTTTCGGGCGCTCTATAACGACCAGGGACAGCATTTCCCGATTTCGAACGGGGAATGGTTGAACCGTAAACCGGTCATGGTGGAAAAGGTCGAACTCCATCGGGGACGGGAAAATATACGACGTGACGATTTCCAAAATCGAATGATCCCGGACCGTCCCGATGGGGTTTGCAAGAGCGGACGTGATGAGTCCGGGGGTCGGTCATGCCCGGTCATTGAATTGCAACAGGTTTACAAACGACTAGGCGGTGTCTCTGCTGTGCAGGACCTGTCGTTAACGGTTCGGGACGGGACCTTGTGTGGGTTTATCGGTCCGAACGGTTCGGGAAAGACGACAACTTTGCGTCTGATCATGAGAATTTACGCTCCGGATTCGGGACGGGTGTGTGTGCTCGGAGACGATTCTCACGGACCCGCCAACGACCGGGTGGGATACCTGCCCGAAGAACGGATGCTCTATAAATCGATGCGGGTCGATGAGGTGTTGACCTATCTGGCCCGGCTGAAGGGTTATCGTCCGACACCCGCGTCAGATCGATCAGTGGTTGGAGAAACTGGAACTCGGGGGGGGTTTCACGCAGACGTGTACAAACCCTGTCCAAAGGGCAGGTGCAGAGGGTGCAGTTGATCGCGGTCCTGATCGCGAGACCGAAACTCGTGCTGTTGGACGAACCTTTTTCGGGTCTGGATCCGATCAATGCTGTGGTCGTTCGTGACACGATCCTGGACCTGCACCGTCAGGGAACGACGGTCGTTTTTTCGACGCACGATATGTCGTTAGCGGAGAAAATGTGTGATTCGATTGTGATGATATTTCGTGGGAGAAAAGTCCTCGACGGTTTCGTTGCAACAGATCCGTTCGGCTTACGGTCGGGATACGATCCGAGTTCGTCTATCGGGGCAGACCAGAGTCCCGTCTTTGTCGGGGGTTGAGGGAATGACCGATTTCGGACAGTACCAGGAGCTGCATCTTCAGCCGGGGACCGATCCGCAACTGATTCTGGAACGGTTGATGTCGATCGGACGCGTGGAACGGTTTGGAATTGTCTCACCCGAGTCTGGAAGACATTTTTGTTCGTATCGCCGGTGCGAACCGTCCGATCATGTCGGAAGGGGCATGACCCAACAGACCCTTGTCCATCAACCGGAGAAGCCAAGATGTTCGGAAAAGTTCGTGTGATCGCGTGGCGTGAATACGTCGGAGCGGTGCGAACCCGCGGGTTCCTGATCGGACTAATTCTCATGCCCGTTTTGATCGGAAGCGGACTGATGGTTCAGTATTTTTCTCGTAGGATCGTGGACCTAACCCCGCGTCGGGTTGCCGTTCTGGATCGAACCCCGGAACAACAGTTGCTTCCACTCCTTTTACGATCTAATGAAAGACGTAACACAACCCTGTTCGATGCTTCGGGAAAGCAGATCCGACCGACGTTCGACTTTGAACCGATCGATCCCACGCAAGACCTTTCCCGAACCCGTCTTGAAGTGTCGGACCGGATCCGAAAGGGAGATCTCGTTGCGTTTCTGGAAATCGGTCCGAAAGTGTTGGATCCGGATCCGGGCTACACCCCTCCTTCCACGGTTGATCCGGAAGCAAAACATACCGACCCTTTTGACCTGATCGAACAAACCCAGGACCCGGACACCCTGATGTATTATTCGACAAGTCGACCGACGTTCGTGGAACTGAAACAGTTCATTCAACAAAGTCTTCAACCGAGAGTCGTCGCAGCTCGTTTGAAGCAGTCCGAAACGACGCTCGATGAGGTCATGAGATTGTTCGGGACGTTGTTGGTCCCACGGGGTTTGGCCTGGCAGGATTCGAACGGACACGTGGTCTTTGAACCACGTCACAACGAGCTGGTGACCGTGCTTCTTCCGGTGATTCTGACGACGTTGATGCTGGTGGTGGTTTTGATCGGGGCTAGTCCGTTGACGACCAACATCATTGAGGAAAAAACAGCTACGGATCGGGGAAGTACTTTTGGGTAGCGTGACCCCGTTTCAGTTGATGATGGGCAAACTGATCGGTGGGGTGTGTACGTCATTGACGTTGGGGATGGTTTATCTGTTTGGCGCTGCCATGGTGTCCTGGAAGTTGCAGGTTTTGGATCAGGTGTCAGTGGTTCAGATGATCGGTTTTGTGGGATTAACCATTATTGCAAGTTTCATGTACGGAAGCCTGTTCGTGATCGCCGGTGCCGGGGCAAGTAATCTCAAAGAAGCGCAGGCTTTGATGATGCCGGTGATGTTGATCGTGGTGTTGCCGATGTTTCTGGTAGGGTCGTTGATCGAGGACCCCTCACGGGTGGGTGGGTCGACTAGGGACGTTTTTTCCGTTGAGTGGTCCGTTGGTGACGATGTTTCGGTTATCGGTCTGGCCCGGGCCTGGCGGTTGGGAAGTGATGGTGTCGGTGTCGGGAAGTTTGATTACGACGATGGGACTGGTCTGGATAGCGGGTCGAGTCTTTCGGATGGGTTTTTTTGCTGACCGGTCGCCCGGCATCGTTTCGTGAACTGGTCGGGTGGGTCCTTCGTGGATGACCAAACAAAATACTAACATACAATCTGGCTCGTAAACCCCCAGCCACGGTCCACGAACAGATCATATTCCCCTCAACATTCGCGAAGGTCGGGGGAACTACCTATCAGTATCTGGATGTTATCAAAAAGATCAGAAATTCGGCCGATGACATGATCTGCCTCGAAAACCGAGACTTGGGTGTATAGATGAACCCGAATGTTCCACGTGGGAACATTGCAGTTTACGAGACGGTTCTATCCGGGTGGAACCATCCTTAGTTTTGAAATGACAACTCGTTGGAAGGGCGTCGGGCTCGGCTGGGGTGTTAATCCCCCCCTTCAAAATGTTCCACGTGGAACATTTTGATCGATCGTGTGCCCACAGGAATCCCATTCTCTTGGTTCGATATCGATTTTGAGCAAGGTGATTGATCTCTGGTGAATCGGAGTACCCGCAGCATGTGAATGTTCCACGTGGAACATTCTGCACCCAAGCCGGAGCAGACGGGATTTCGGAAAAGGATAGCTTTACAGGGATTCCAATTGGACGTTCAGCCGCTTCATCAGTTCATCGAATTGGTCCAAATTGCTGTAATGAATGATGACCCGTCCCTTTTTCGTAGCCCCTCGGACCTGTACCCGCAAGCCCAACTCCCGTGACAACGTCGTTTCCAGGTCTCTTATGTGGGCTGAAAACCGGGGTCGAAGTGGTTTTCAGGTTTGGTCGACCGATTCGCAATCACCCTTTCCAAGTTCCGTACCGACAACCCTTGATCAACACACAATTTGGCCAAACGGATCTGATCGTCCGGATCGGTGATACTGGCCAAAACTTTGGCGTGTCCGACCGTTAGTAACCCGTCTCGAATCCAATGACGGACCGGTTCAGCCAGTTCCAACAAACGAAGATGATTGGCGATGGTCGAGCCGTTGTTCGTTTAACCGCATCGCCAGCTCGACCTGGGTCAGGCCGAGTTTGGTCATCAGGTCCTGATATCCCAATGCCCGTTCGATGGGGTTCAAATCTTCTCGATGAATGTTTTCGATCAAAGCCAGTTGAGCTTGGGTGTAAGGATCGGTATCTCGTACCAAGGCAGGGATCTGGGTAAACCCCGCTTGTTGCGCAGCACGAAATCGTCTTTCCCCTGCAATCAGTTGATACCCCGTTTTCGATCGGTCGAACCAAGACCGGTTGAAGCAACCCGTTGGCCTTGAGGCTATTGGCCAGCTCGGTGAGCGACTCTTGGTTCATAGTTCGTCGGGGTTGATGGGGATTGGGTTGGATCTGATTCAAGTCGATCATCCGCCAGGGGGTGGGTGACATCGGTTCCTGCGAATGAGTCGAAGCCTCGGTCAGGGTTGAAGCCGTCGATTCACTAGAAGCAGAAATATCCTCCGAAAGAGACAACAAAGCGTTCAGACCGCGCCCTAATCTCGGTCGATTCGGTTGTTTGGACATGATGACCTCCTACATTCAAATCTGTATGGGTTCTGAAAATGTTCCACGTGGAACATTTTGTTCAATGTACTCACCTTATCCCACCAGGTCCATCGTAAATGATTCCCTATCATCGGGCACAGAATCTATTGGAGCGACGTAACGTGCGGAGAGAACCCGACAGACATGGACACACCCGATCAAACCCGCCATCATTGCACAGCGGTGGGGTCCGACCCCTTCATCACAATACGTGCTTCACCAAAGATGTTAGTAATTTGTTAGTATACCATAGGTTTTGATCTGGTCGGGAAGTGTTCACTTTGAAAAGCAAAGTTAATCCTGTCTTTCCGGGATTGTTCGTCAAGTAAACCAATGACGGGCCTTGAAGGAAAGTTGCCGGTCGGGAGTCTGATCCAGACCCCTGATGACGTTGTCCCGTTCGGTCGGGTTGTTTTCCTGTCGGCAGAAACATCCCGCCAGGCGAGTTTTCGTCGGTCGGATCAGACGGATCGTACGGTCAAGAACCCGGTCGACTCGTCCAGCGAAGTGTACAGATACCTTCCCTGACGGTAGGCGAAGTGGATTTCTCTTCCGCCGGGTCCGAGATCAACCAGCGACCAAGTCCCCCCAGCGATCTTATTGCTGGAGAGGAAAAAGCCCTTGTTGTTGGTCCCGTCAAAGAAAAACACACGTGGACGGTTGTTCTCGATGTGGAGCTTGCTGTAAAGCCCTTGTCGTTTTTTCGACGCAATTACCAGGCTTGACCAGATGGTCTTTTCGATCCCGCCGGTGTCGTAGGCGTATCGAAGTTGTCCTTTTCCTGCGTCGTAATACGTAGCCACCCCGCGATACCGGTCGGTCGATGCGCCAGAATCATACCAGCTCAGAGAGACGTATCCTCCACTGATGGTCATCGTATTATCCACCGTTTCGTACCGCCAGCCGGTTTTGTACTGGATCGCCCATTTGATATCCATGTTCGTCGTATCTTCATAAGCGATCGCGAACTTGCTGGCCGTCGGACGGTTCGGGTCCAGCTGTATAGACGGGAATCGTCCGACGTCTCCCTGACTGTCGATGGTCTGGATTTCCCAGCCGGAAGCTTGTTGAAGGGCCAGTCTCAAGTCGCCTTTGCTTTTATTGTAATAAGCAATAACGGGTGTGTTGTTGCGTGAAAATACCAGTGACGGATACCCCCCGGTCGAACCGGGAACATCCACCACATGGACTTCCCAGGTGTTGGTGATGGGGGACAGGTAGGCATATCGTAGGTCCCCGTTCCAAGCATCCTGATACGCGATCCCCGGTCGTCCCAGTGCGTCGATTTCCAGGTCGGGGTTGTATCCGACGAAATAATCGTCATCGACGATCTGGACGGTGCTCCACACACCGTTGGTGTCGCGAACCGCGTATTTGAGGTTTTTTTCGTCCCGGTCCCAGAAGACGTGGTGCAGTCGTCCTGCCGAATCGTACGCGATGTCGTTAAAGGCCCCACGGGATTGTGCCTGTGAGTTCAATCGTTGCCATGAAGGAGGGGAAAAGGTGATGTTCGTCCCGTTGATGTTCAGCACCGCCGATTGTCCGAACGTGGTGGGGACACTGACCCAGGACGCGGTCGAGACCGCCGACGAAGCACTACCCGGATGGGCGGTGATGAGCGTGGCAAAGACCGCGTAGGTGGTGTTCAGTTGCTGGACGTAATACCGCGTGGCCGGATCGACATGATCGGGCGGGGGGTTGCTGGTCGTGAACGTGTTGGAATTGATCGCGGCATAAGCGGTCTGTCCCGGGCGCAGGAGGGACTGGATCCGGACGTTTCCGAGTCCGTCGGTGTTTTTGGTGTAGATCAGTCCGTTGGTCAGATCACGGGTGGTGTTTTGGTTCTGGAGGATGAAGTTCTGTTCCCAGTTTCGGGGGGTGGTGGATTCGACAAAATCGACGACGACCAGGGTGTTGTTTCCGTCGAACCACAAGGCCCGTGAGACGGTCGGTGCGCCGGGAAGATGAAAGTATCCTTGGTGTCCTGCCGAGATCATCCAACCGCCTGCGATCGGGAGGATGTCAGAGGATCTGATCGCGTTGAGGTTTTCCAGCGGGCCGTGGTTGAGATCGGCGACACCGATGGTGTTGTGGGCTTTGGTACTTTCGGCGTAGGCACGTTTGGGATCGGACGGGTCATAAAGATAAGCGCCGGTATCGGCCAAGAGAGGCCTTCCATAACCGAAGAACTCTATTCCGAGCAGGTCGTAGTGCCCGTGGATACCGCCTTTGGGTCCGGCTTTGAAGTTGATCTGTCGGGCCTGGGTGTCGTTACCGGAGCGCAAGACGTAGTTCCCGCTGTCGGAAAGACGATATGTGTTGTCACGGTTCCCCAAGGAAGGATTGACGGGGTTGCCAAGATAAGGGTTGACGTTGGTGGTTCCCAGGACCCAGACGTCCCGGGTTCGGGGTTTGGCTTCGGGCCAACGGGATTCACCCAGAATGACTGCGGCTTTGAGAAACAAAGTCGAAGCCGAGATCCGATACGTGTCCCCGATCGCCGGTCGGTTCCCGTCGGGGGAAAGTTGCTGCCATAATGCTTCTACACCGTTGTACAAGGTAGAAACAAAGGTCCCGTTCCAGGGGTTGCCGTTTTTCGTGTGATCCAGGTAATAGGCTTCCAGAAGATCGTCCAGCGCCAACACCGCGTACCCGGGGGACTGTTCTCGGTGCGACCCGTCGGTGTAGAACTGTCCGCTGACCGATTGGTAAAGGGTGTTTCTTCCACGGGATTCCCAACTCCCAGACGAGTTCACTTCCGGGAGCAACAGACCCAGATACAAGAGGGATCGTCCGATCGCGATCGTTCGGTTGTTGGAGAAATCGGTCAACGAGGCACTGACGGTGTTCAGGACGTCGCCTTGCTGAATGAGTTTGTATAACAACAGAGAATTGGCAGCCGGGGTCCAACCGCTGGTTCCCAACACGCTGTAGTACGACATCAACCAATTCTCGACCCTCAACGACACATCAAACCCGTAGCTGGCGTATTGGCTGGTTTGGGAGGGTAACGAGAACATCAGGTTTTCCGACGACCAGTCAGCCAGTTCATACAACAACTCGTTTAGATATTTGTTGTCCCCGGTGTACCGATACGATTGGGCCAACGAGACCCACCATTCCTGACGGTTCAAGGCTGAGAGAAACTCGGGGTTGGTCGAAGGACTGGGGTCGGACCAGTTGATGTTCGGGGGGAGTGAAACGGTGTAGCTGGAGACCGAACTTTGGGCGGGGAAAAGCCGGTCGTCGGTGACGTCGTTGGCTTGGGTGATTTGAGAAGAGGCCGACCCGGACAGGTTGCTCTGGATATACGAAGCGATCGAGGAAGCTTGATCGTGGGCGAAAAAATAAGAACCCGGCCGGGAGGTGTCCCGCATGTGGTTCAACAGGGTGGTATCGAACGCGAGGAGGTTGTTAGCAGCAAGCGACGATTGCAACGACGTGTAAACCGATGACGGGAGCATCGTCAACCGGGCTAAAAGGTCGGCCCGTTCGGTCTTATCAAACGCGGTACCGAGCGTGTCGGGCCGGGGAGAAACTGGGGTCTGGGCCAAAAAAAGACGGTCTTCGAGCTTTTCGATGAGCTGAGGGTACGACATCACACGGTCCTTTCGACAACGGGGACGATACTTGTTTCATCGAAACAATTTACCCGAAGGGTTGAGTTCAAAACCCAAGTTTTACTGGAAAGGACGCGTCGGTCGATCTTTTTTGCCGGATCGACCCCAATCTCGTTCAGGAAAAATCGTTTTGCAGGACGACCCGATAGCGGGCTTGTCCTGCCCGAAGATGCGCCAAAGCCTCGTTGACCCGAGACATGGGAAACAACTCCGTGACCGGGAGGATCTGGTGACGGGCACAAAACTCGATCATGGTCCGGGTTGTGGCAGGACTCCCCAAGGGCGTAGCGGTCACCGACTTCTGGGCGGTCATCAGGTCAAACACCTCCAGCGGAACCGGTTCGAGCACCGCCCCGACAAAATGCAAGGTCCCTTTGGGTTTCAAAGTTCGCAAAATCGACTTCCAGTCCATTGAAACATTCACCGTTACCAGAACAAAATCGAGGGACGATTCGAGTTTCTTGATCTGACCGGGTTCACGGGAATTGACTACTTCGTTAGCCCCGAGTTTCAGGATCTGTTCCCGTTTGGAGTCGGAAGAGGAAAACGCTACCACGTGACATCCCCAGTGTTTTAGAAACTGTAACGCCAGATGTCCTAACCCCCCAATCCCGATCACCCCGACTCGGTCGGTCGGACGCACCTGAGACTGGATAATCGGGTTAAACACCGTGATCCCCCCACAAAACAACGGTCCGACCTTCGAAACATCCAGACCCGACGGAATAGGAGTGCACCAGGCCCAATGGCTTCGAACACGCTCGGCAAACCCCCCGTAACGACCGATCATGACCCCCTCGGCTTGGGGACAAAGGTTGTGGTTTCCGCTCAAACATTGCAGACAGTGCATGCAACTTCCGCTGAACCACCCAATACCTACCCGATCGCCGAGGGTCGTTCCCTTGACCGAATCTCCCACAGCCACCACCTTACCAACGATTTCATGCCCCGGGACGAACGGATAGCTGCTGAACCCCCATTCGTTGTCGAGCATCGACAGGTCCGAATGGCAGATCCCACAATATTCGACAGCGACTTCAACCTGTTCCGGACCTAGAGGTCCTGGGTCGTACTCAAACGGTTGAAGCTTCTGACCCTTGGACAAAGCGGCATAGGTACGAACCCGGTGTGACATGGTAGTTCCTTGAAACGGATCGTCCTACGTTAGGCGTCCGCGGTGCCAAATGTCGAGCACCAAAAGCGCATAAAGTCGTTGGGAATGGTCTGCCCGCTCCTCCAGATGTTCACGAATCAACTGATGAACGAGGTCCGGATTCAGATGCTGGTGAACGATCGAATCCCGGGACCGCAGATGGTCCACCAGCAAGGATCGAAGGGGCCCGCGAAACCAAGCACCGATCGGGACCGCAAACCCGGTTTTCGGTCGTGAAAAGACCCAATCGGGAAGGTCCGACGCGAAGGCTTGTTTGAGCAGGGTCTTTTTCCCGGACCGGAGTAGTTGACGCGTGGATAACCCCGAAACCGACCGGACCAGTTCGTGGTCCATAAACGGGCTTCGGACTTCCAACGAATGGAGCATGGAGGTCCGGTCCACTTTGGCCAGCAAATCGTTGGGCAGATAAATCAGACGGTCGATCGACATGGCGGTTTGAACCCGGTCCCGGGTTTGACGAAGCTCGTCCCATAACCGTTCATAGGTTTGGGACAATCGTTCTCGGTTGAGCAGTCGAAGGATCATCGGGTCGGGGAACAGACTGAGATACCGTAGGTATCGCTTTGCTTCACAAAGTGAAGAGGATTCGATCAACCGTCCTAGACGGGTTATTCGGGATTTGGGATCCCCCCGGGCTAAAAGTTTTCCTACCGGAACCAACGGTCTGAACCACCCGACGGGGAAACGAATGGCCTGGTACCGGTCGTAACCGGCAAACAGTTCGTCCCCGCCGTCACCCGAGAGCGCGACGGTCACGTGACGACGGGTTTCACGAGACAGGTAATGGGTCGGGATCGCCGAGGAGTCGGCAAAGGGTTCGCCGAACGATCGAACGATTGTTTGTACGTCGTCCCACACCTGAGGACGGACCCGAAACTCGTGATGGTCGGTATCCAGATGACGGGCGACTTGGCGGGCGAACGGGGTTTCGTCATAACGGGGGTCGTCAAACCCGATGCTGAAGGTCTGGATTTTGCCCTGTCGACGGGCACAACAAGCGATGATACTGGAATCGATCCCCCCGGACAGAAACACCCCCAGCGGAACGTCGGCGACGAGTTGACGGTGGACGGCTTGTTGGATCATAACTTTGAAATTCAAAGTTTTATCCGGTCGATCGGTCGATTCCGGTGGGAGGTTGGGATCAAAATATCGTGTCTGGGTCATCGTCGGTTCGATCCGATGAATCCGCAAATAGTGTCCGGGAAGGATCTGGTGGGCGCCGGTCAACATCGTCCGGGGCGCTACCGACGTACCAAAACGCAGGTAATCGACCATCGATTCCGGATCCAGATCCTGTTCCCAGTCCGGCCAGGCGTCCAAAGCGGACAATTCCGACGCGAAAGCGAGGCTGGAACGTCCGATCGACAGATAAAGGGGTTTTTGTCCCATCCGATCTCTGGACAAAAGCAGGGTCTTTTCCTGATCGTCCCACAACGCCAAGGCGAACATCCCGTTGAGCTTCTCCAGGGCATCGGTGCCCCATTGGGAAAGGGCTGCCAATAAGACTTCCGCGTCGCCTTGGGTTCTCCAGGGATAATCCAACTGCTCCCGGAGCTGACGGTAGTTGTAGATTTCCCCATTGAAAACCAGGGTGAAACGACGGTCGGGGGTGTGAACGGGTTGGTTAGAACGGGGATCCGGGTCAATGACTGCCAATCGACGAAACGCCAAACCCAGGCTCGGGAGTCCGGGCAAAATCAACGATCGATCCGCGTCGGGTCCCCGATGCGCGATCCGACGCGACATCGATTCCAGATGCCCGGGGGTGACCGGGAGGTCCGGATCGAAAGACAGGATACCGGCAATTCCGCACATACGACGTCAGTTTACGGGGGTTTGTCGATTCTTGCATGTCGGGTCGTGTTCCGGTACATTGACCGACCCTGATCCGGAGGATCAATCGTCTTCGGAACGTCCGAAGAACGGGTCGGGAACGTCGCCCACATGCCTCAGGACCATGTGACGGACGACGAGTCGCTTTCTCGATCGGTCGTTATGATCCGTGACCGACGGGCAAAGCCTGTCCTGAGGAGAGTCAATCATGGCACGTTATACCGGACCGAAAGTCCGTCTGTCGCGTCGGGTGGGGGTTCCGATCGCGGACGTTCCTAAACACACCGCTGGCGAACTGACCCTTCCCGGAATGCACGGGTATCGCGGACGACGCAACACCGAATACGGAGTGCGTCTGGTCGAAAAGCAGAAGCTCAAATACCACTACGGGGTTCTTGAAAGACAGTTCCGACGGTTCCTCGGGATCGCCAAGACCAGCAAAGGTAACACCGGAAACACCCTGTTGCAGCTTTTGGAACGTCGATTGGACAATGTCCTTCGTCGATTAGGCGTGGGCAAATCGATCTGGGCCACCCGACAGATCGTTTCGCACGGACACGTGTTGGTGGACGGTCGAAAGACCGACATCGCCAGCTTCATCGTCGAACCGGGCATGACCATCACGTTCAAGGAAAAAGCCCATAAAATGCTCCGGGAGAACATGGAACAGTTAGCCGGTCACACCGTTCCGGCCTGGATCGACTGGAATCCGGCGCAGCTGACGGCCAAGATCACCGGTAACCCCACCCCGGATGATGTCCCGTTCGAAGTCAATATGAACCTGATCATCGAGTTCTATCGCTGATCGGTCCTGACCCCGCATACGATGAGAGATGACCGCCTGACCTCACCCATGGGTCTGGCGGTCTTTTTGTATCCGTCGGGGACCAAAAACACCCCCTCAGGACGTCACAAAAGCATCGTCAAATCTTCACGGCGTGCTTGTGAGTGTGTGTGAAATCGGGGATAATGAGGACCTGATGTCAGACCCCAACACACCGGTCCAATCCGAACGAATCGAAGAATTAAACATCGAACGTGAGCTGCAGGATTCGTACCTGACTTACGCGATGAGCACGATCATGGATCGTGCGCTCCCGGACGTCAGAGACGGTCTTAAACCGTCCCAGAGGCGCATTCTCGTGGCGATGAACGACCTGAACCTGACCCCGGGACGCAAACACATCAAATGCGCCAAGATCGCTGGCGACACATCGGGAAACTATCACCCCCACGGCGAAGCCGTCATCTATCCGACCCTCGTACGCATGGCCCAGGAGTGGAACATGCGATACAAACTGATCGACGGTCAGGGAAACTTCGGTTCCTCTGACGGGGACAACCCGGCTGCGATGAGGTACACCGAAGCCCGTATGGCGCCCCCGACAGTGGAAATGATGGCTGACCTTGAATACGACACGGTCGATTTTCAGCCCAACTACGACGAACGTCTGATGGAACCGACGGTCCTTCCGTCGAAGTTTCCCAATCTGCTGGTCAATGGTTCGACCGGAATCGCCGTGGGGATGTCGTGTGATTTGCTACCTCACAACCTGCGCGAGATCTGCGACGCGATCATTCATGTGATCGATCACCCCGACTGCACGCTAGCCGATCTGATGAAAATCGTTCCCGGTCCGGATTTCCCGACCGGTGGGATCATCTGCGGAATCGGGGGGATCGTGGATGGGTATTCGACCGGACGCGGGACGTCTGACCGTCCGGTGTAAATTGCACGTGGAGGAAAAAAACGGTCGAACCTCCATCGTCATCGACGAACTGCCCTATACCGTGCTCCGAAAGAGTATTCTCGAAACCATCAAGGGAAAGATCGCCGAAGGCAAGATCACTGACATCGCCGGGGGGCAACGACGAATCCGGACGGTTGCACAAGTGTCGGATCGTCATCGACCTCAAGCGTGACGCCGATCCCGACGTGGTCATCAATCAGCTTTATCAGTACACCCAGTGCCAGACCACCATCAGCATGATCAACATCGCGCTGGTGAATCGTCAGCCCCGTACGATGGGACTGAAGGAACTGATCCAGCACTTCATCGAGCACCGAAAGACCGTCATCACCCGTCGGACCCGGTTTCTGCTACGAAAAGCCCTCCAACGGGCCCACATTCTTGAAGGACTGATCTATGCCGTCTGCGACATCGACGAAGTGGTGAAACTGATCCGTTCCAGCACGACCCGTGAAGAGGCGATTCAGAAATTGCGACAACGGGCATTCCGGATCGTTCCCGATCATAGGTACGCCCCACAGATTCCTGCATCGTTTCTGGAACGTTCCCAGCAGGGGGTCATGCTCTCCCAGGCACAAGCCGAAGCCATCGGACGTCTACAACTGATCCAGCTCGTGGGACTGGAAATCGAGCGACTTACCCGCGAATACCGCGAAGTCTCTGAACAGATCGAGGAATATCAATTGATCCTCTCTGACGAACGACGTGTGCTGGACATTATCGTCGCCGACACGATCGAACTGAAGGAAAAATATGGCGACGACCGTCGAACCCTCATCGATGCTGAAGCCGGGGGGATTGTCGATAGAGAAAAATTGATCCAGCAGGAAGACGTGGTCGTCACGATCAGCCACAACGGGTACGTGAAACGAACACCCGTGGACACCTACCGGGCTCAAGGTCGAGGTGGACGGGGAATCAAAGGCAGCGAAAACCGCGAAGGAGACTTTGTCGAACATCTGTTCATCGCCAATACGCACGATTACATGCTATTTTTCACCAACAAAGGTCGGGTGTACGAACGACGGGTGTTTGACATCCCCGAACTGAGCCGCACCTCTGCCGGTCGATCGGTGGCCAACCTGTTGGAGTTCCAAGAGGGGGAAAAAATCGCCAGTGTGCTCGCGATCCGCGACTTCGAAGCCGACGAACAGTTTTTGATGTTCTGTACCGAGCGGGGCACGGTCAAGAAGACAGTTCTGAAGGCCTATGCCAACATTCAGTCGCGAGGGATCATCGCGATCGGTCTGGAAGAAAACGACTCTCTGATCGCGGTCCACTTGTGTACCCCCCAGGACCAGATCCTGTTGGGCACGCGAGGCGGAATGGCGATCCGTTTCAACGAAAGTGACGTCCGGGCGATGGGACGACCTGCCTCGGGGGTCAAAGGAATCGAACTCGAAGGCGACGACATCGTGGTGTCCATGATCGTTGTCCCCGCAGGTTCAGACCCCAAATCAACGATGGTCCTGACGGCCAGCGAGAACGGTTTCGGTAAGCGCACCCCCATAGGCGAATACCGACTGATCCGCCGCGGGGGCAAGGGAGTGATCAATATCAAGACCACCGACCGTAACGGGGCCGTCGTGGGAATGCTGATCGTCAGTCCCGAAGACCAGTTGATGCTGATCACTGAAAAAGGGATCCTCATGCGCACCCGGGTCAGCGAAATCCGTGAAACCGGTCGCAACGCAGCCGGGGTAAAACTGATTAACCTCGACCCCGGTGACCGGCTCGTGGCGATGGCACGGGTGGAAAAGACCGATGAAGAATCCGACGATGCCTCGGAAACCCCGACCCCCGCGTCGGATCCACTCGCAGACGACGGTATTGCGGATGTCCCCGATGCCTCGTCGAACGTGACGAATGAATAAACTCTGGTTTATTGCTTTCAATCTCGCAATCTCGCCTAGCATCGAGGGATGATGTCGATTCCGACCCCGCCCGATTTATCTTCGAGTCCCGATCCCAACCGTTCGATCGGTCTTGCCGCGTTGGCATGGGTGATCGTGATGATGATATCGGGTTTATTGGTGTTGATGAATCTGTCGGTTCGAGCGGACGATCCTTCGCAGACGGTTTTGTCCCAGGACGTGATGTTTGAACTCCAGGCCCGATACACCCTCGGCGCCTCCCGTGCGATGCAGACCAGTGCCTCATCCCTGACGGAACAGCTGATCCGGCAAGCAGTCAACACCGGTCAGCGGACCGCGGCAAAGGTTGTGAAATCGGTGGTTTTGGATCAACCGTTGCCGGTGTCCGACTTGTCTGAGGAATGGTCAAGACAATATCCGTGGTCGGCAACGCTGGCGGATCCGGTCACACGCCCCCGGGCGATCGAACAGGCCGATCGGGTGTTTCGTAGGATCGTCCTGGCCGCGGGGACAGGTCTGGCGATCGGGGCTTTGGGACTGGCGCTGGGCATCGGGGCGGTGATCGGGATCATGACCGGCGGGTTGCGTCTGGTCGGGGTTCGTCCGCAGGGTCAGGTCGGAGTGTATATCGAAGCCTTTGCGGTCTGGTTAATCGTGTATTTGTTCGGATCGGTTTTGGTTCATTCCTTGGAAGGGTCGGACGGTTCTTTGGGGATACGAATGCTCCCGTTGGGGGTCGCGTTTGCGGTCGGATTGTTCTGGCCGGGGGTTCGGGGTACGGGATGGGTGCGGATGTCTCGGGACATCGGTCTGCACCGTGGTCGGGGCGTTTTGAGAGAAGTCGTCGCCGGCCTGGCCGGTTATCTGGCGTGTCTGCCTCTGGTGGCGTTGACGCTGGTGCTGGTCTTGTTTCTTCAACGGTTGACGCATCAGGACGCTTCGCACCCGATCCAGCAGATGCTGGGAGAAGTTCATCCGGTGTGGATCTATCTGTTGGCAGCGGTGTTCGCGCCGGTGACCGAAGAAGTCATGTTCCGGGGGTTTTTGTTCACACACCTACGGGCGAAACGAGGGGTCTTGTCCAGCGGTCTGATCAACGGGTTGATTTTCGCTGCCATTCATCCGCAAGGGTGGATCGCGATTCCGACGTTGTGCACGATCGGTTTGATCTTGTCCTGGATCCGGGAATGGCGGGGCAGTCTGATCGGACCGATGGTCGCACACGCGTTCAATAACGCGGTCGTGGTCACGATCCTGTTGTGGGTGGTAAGGGTTTAGCGCCTGATATCGGTAAACGGGTCCTGACATCGGGTGGTCTATCGCACCGTCATGATCCGACCGGTCATATGGGCGGTGACATTGAACCCCCCGACGTTATTGCTCCATTCCCATCCGTCCATGGTTCCGAGGAACAATCGGGTGGCACCTTGGGGGACCACAAATTGCTGCACTTCGCCGGTGCTGGTGCGCCCGTCCCCGATGAAAAAGGGTTGGCGGAGCTGGGGCTTGAGAGAAGCAAAATTACGGGACGAAGCGGTCGAAAAATCGAGTGTGGGAGGATAACTGTTGTTCGGGGGTACGTCGTCGTCGAGGAAGACACCGATCACGCAGTTGATCGGCGCTTTGATGTTGGCGATCCCGTTTTCGTTGCCTTTGTAGTTCCCGATAATCCACCCGGTATTCCCGTCAGCGTCATAGACGGTGGTGCTGGAAAAGTTGTTGGCCCCACCGTTGACCCCGTCAAAAGTGATGGTGCTTCCCGGGATGATCGAGATCCCGCCCGCAGTGATGGGGCTACTCTTTTTGGAAGCATAGTCGCCCCAGGCAGCCCAGTTGGAGGTGTTGGCGCCTTCGGAAGAACTCGAACCAACACCCAAAAGTGTGTTGACCGGATTCTTTTGATTCCCCGGATCGATAAATGGGGTTCCGGCATAGTCGGGGTTTCTGGCAGGATTACCAAGATTAGCGACGGTCCCGGGAGGGGCACCGGCCAACCAGGGGTTGCTCGTAGCGGGGATGTAATACTCGAATCGTCCCATCCCCGCGCCTCCACTGACCCCGGAATAGTCGATCGCAGCGATCGACGTGGCTGTCACGTTGGCATAGGGTTGACCTAGGATCGACAGGAACGTCATCGGGACTGCAGACTGACGGTCTTGATCGCACTTGAGTGTGACACGAACAGCGTTGACCGAGTACAAATCGTTGCTAGGGATAAACGTACGGGTCGAAGCATTCCAGATCCCCACTTCCATATCCTGATCAGGATCGAAAGTGATAGCCCGTCCGTCGGCCTTATTCTGAGCGACTACTGCAGAGGCGTTCATACGGGCGGCACTGACACCACCGATCGTGTTGTGCAGTCCCGCAGCGGCATACCGTGCAGCGGCATCGGCAGCGGCTTGAAGTTCGGAACGAGTCAGTTGAACCCGTCCCCAGTCCACCGCTAAGGCGGTGAAACCCACAATCGCAAATGTTGCAAACGTCGCGTAAATGATGACAGATCCTCGACGACATTGTGATGCACTGAGTCTCATTTGCTTGCACACCTCACTTGCGTTCATCTGTATCTTCGGTTCTCGTGCAACACCGGTTAACTGATCCGGAGTTTTTACCTTTCCGAGGACCGATAAACCTCTTTCTATCCGAGCGAGTCAACAGGTTCGATATCGAATTCAAATCCCGGAACGTCCAAGAGTGCGACCTATTGACTCATCCCCCGGCCAAATCGTTTCGTCCGAGAAACCGATCGAGGTCTGATGAAGCGCGTTAGTGCACGACACGACCTTGCCCGATCCGTCAGTCGGCTGTGGAATGAGCAAATTGGTGATACAGATGGGCGTATTTGCCCCCTCGGGAGATCAGCTCGGCATGAGTACCTCGTTCGATCAACCGTCCCTGATCCATGACCAGAATACAGTCGGACCGGAGGATGGTGCTGAGTCGATGAGCGACCACAAACGTGGTTCGACCTTGGAGGAGTCGTTCGAGGGATCGTTGAATGAGTTGCTCGGTCCCGGTATCGACCGCGCTGGTGGCTTCGTCGAGCATGAAGATCCGCGGGTCGGCCAGGTAAGCACGGGTAAAACAGATCAACTGACGTTGTCCGAGCGACATGTTGGCGCCACGTTCACCGACATCGGTTTCAAGACCATTTTTCAGAGAGGCAATCGCGTCCCATGTGCCTAGCTGTTTGGCGGCTTCGATCACTTGGGCTTCGGTGGCTTGGGGTCTGGCGTAACGGATGTTGTCCAGGACCGTTCCGGAAAACAGATAATTCACTTGAAGGACAAGCCCCATCTGTCGGTGGAGGGATTCTCCGGTGACATAACGAATATCATGACCGTCGATCAGAATGCGTCCCTTTTGGGGTTGGTAAAAACGTGCGATCAGAGAAATGATTGAGCTTTTCCCGCTACCGGTGTGCCCGACAAGTGCAAACATCTGACCGGGTCGGGCCTCAAAATCGATGTCGTGAAGGACGGGTCGGTCCGGATCATAACCAAAGGTGACGTTCTCGAACCGGACAAATCCCTGAATGCGGGGTAAAGGTTTGGCGTCGGGGGTGTCGGTGACCCGGGGTTGGGTTTCCAGAAGTGCAAAGACACGCTCGGCCCCGGCCATGGCCATCATCAGCTGGTTGTAAAAATTGCCCAGAACCAAGATCGGGTTCATGAACCAGTCCCAGTAAAGGTAAGCCTGAACGACCGCCCCGACGCCTCGATCCTGCATCTGACCTGACGCGATCAGATATCCCCCGTATACCAGAATAATCCCCCGTCCGACGTACCGAATGACCTCGAGCGTCGGTTGATACGTTCCGTTCAAACGGGCTGCCGACAGGTTGTTGGTGGTGTTATTCACCTGAAGCCGATTAAAGACGGCCAGGTTCGGGTCCTGACGGTTGAACGCCGTCACCACCCGCATACCATTGATGTTCTCCGCTAGATTCGTGCTGACGCGGGTAAAACCCTCTCGAACCACCTGCCACCTTACAGCAGAACGTTTGATGAAATACCGATTCACCAGAAACAATACCGGACCCAACCAGACCACCGAGACGAACAATCGCCAATCGGTATACCAAAGCATGGCACTAGCGATCAGCATCGAACTACCCTGAATGACGATGTGCGCGATGCCCCAGACATTGACCTCCCGCATACCACCGATGTCGCTGGTGCACCGACTGATGATCCGACCGAGCTTGGTCTTGTCGTAAAAGCTCATGTCCAGCTTTTGCAGGTGCTCGAAAAGGGCCCTTCTGAAAAAGAATTGAACATTTTCCCCGGTCCGGACCATGATCAGGATCGCCCACCTTTGGAGAATGACCGATAGCGCGACGGTCAATGCCCAAATCGCGATGATGACCGATAGATATCCGATCGCTTGGGTGACGGACAGATCGGCAGGTACAATCGGACCCGTGAACTTTTTAAACCCCCATTCCACGAATCCCGAACTCTGTCCGCGGGCCGTTTCACCGAGGATATCCCCGATAAAATTGACGATCGTACCGACAAACTGAGGGCCCATCAGATCCATCATGACGTGCGTCCACGCGACCGAGATGCCCAGTGCGTACTGCCATTTATAAGGTGCCAACGTACGTAGCAGTTTGCGGATAAGGGACCATTCGATCGGGCGATACCGCGATTCCTCGTCCGATGTTAGCGGATCCGGGGCGGACGACCCCTTTCGGGCACGCAGACGACTCAACAACGTTGTCACGGGGTTTCCTCCAGTTCCGCCGGATTTTCTCTCCCTGCGGTCCGGACCGCGGCCTGGACCACCTGAGGATCCTTGACACGGTCCATGTGGCTGGGTGCCTGCTCCGGAACGACTTTCTCCTCATCCGACAACTGCGCAAGCGCGATGTCTCGATAATGACCTGATCGCGTCATCAGCTGCTCGTGGGTGCCCATCTGAGTGATCCTTCCCTGTTCCATGACCAGAACCAGGTCGGCCGTTTTCACCGTACTGATACGATGTGCGATAATGAACGTGGTGCGTCCGAAAAGTGTCAGGCGCATTCCCCGTCGGATCAGGTCTTCGGTTTCGGGGTCGATCGCGGCGGTAGCGTCGTCGAGGATCAGGATCCTGGGGTTGGTGACGATCGCCCGCGCGATCGCCAGTCGTTGACGCTGGCCCCCGGACAGATTGGTCCCGCGTTCACCAAGCAGCGTGTCATACCCCTGAGGCATCGTCTGGATAAAGTCATGGGCTTGTGCTAGACGGGCAGCGGCTTCGACTTCCCCGCGACTGATGCCCGGACGTCCGTAAGCAATGTTGGCTGCGACCGTGTCGCTGAACAGGTACGTTTCCTGAAAGACGAAGCTCACCTTGCTCCGAAGATCCGCGAGTTTGAGGTCACGCAGATCGATCCCGTCAATACGAATGACTCCTGAACGGGGGTCATAAAATCGGGCAATCAGATTGACCATCGAGCTTTTGCCCGCTCCGGTCGGTCCGACGATCGCGACAACACTTCCCCCGGGGATTTTGAACGTCAGGTCGTGGAGCACGTCTTTTCCCCGTCCGTAACCGAAATAAACGTGTTCGAACTCCACTTCTCCGGTCCCGTTGACGGGTAAGGGAATGGCGTCGGGTTTTTCGGGGACGGTGGGTCGGGCATTGATCACTTCGTAGAGTCGTCGGGCCGAAACGATGGCGTTCTGGTACTGTTCATTGATCGTGGCGACTTGTTGCAGACGCGCAAGGATCGCGCCCATCGCCCCGCCAAGGATCGTCAGGTCGCCGACGTTCATCGTAGCAAGCCCCTTGGATTTGTTGATGATGATCAATGTCCCTGCGACAAAAAACAGGGACAAATGAGACGCCGACGCGATCGACCGGATCACCGGTTGAAAATTGGCAAACAGTCGGACCCGGTTCATCAACCGTCTCTGGAACGAATCGGTGGCCGCCCGGAACTTGCGGATTTCCTGTGCTTGCGTGGCAAAGGCCTTGACCACGTGCACCCCGGCGATGTTTTCGGTCAAGACTTGGATGGATTTGTCTTCGGCTTCGAGAACGGCTTTGGCGACCGGTTGAACTTTTTTGCTGAACCGTAGAATGTAAAGCACCCAGATGGGCAACGGCGCCAGCGCTAACAAAGCCACCCACGGCGACATCTTCAGAATCAGTAAAATATATCCCCCGACCACCAGAACGATTTCGAGAGTCAGAAGCAAAGCGCTCTGAACGAACGTTCGGACATTATTCAGGTCCGACAACGACCGATTGATCAACTGACCGGACGAAATGGCGTCATGGAAACCGAACCCCACCCGTTGGATTTTGTCGTAAACGGCTTCGCGGATGTAATAAACCATCGACATGCTGAACCGCGTGTTCTGCACCTCACGCAGGTACCGCAGTACAGCCATTCCCGACACCGCCAGGAGCAAAAGTGTCAATAACCATCTTAATTGGGCGGCGTCGGGATTGTCATAACTGAAAAACCATTGTCGAAGGGTCAGTCCTGATGCCCCCGCCGGGTCGTGCAGACTGATGGACTTGATGTGGTTGATCGTTTCTCCGGTCAGCTGAAGGGTAAAAACCTCTACCGCAATTGAAACGGTCAGATACACACACGACAACAATGCCATCGTCCAGACCGGACGAACGAACCGGAACATCCAGAAAAATAACCGACGGTTCGATAGATCAACCGGGGGGTTCGAATGTGTTTCTTGATTCGCGACTTCGGCAGGGGTGACAGTAGCTTGACTCACGTTGGGGATCCGTCCGCTATAACAAGGTAGCATGTTTGCACCCTGCGTCAATCGCCGGGTATCGTAAAGGGAAATGCGCTTTTGCATGAAATTTCCATTTCTTGCAGTCGGAATAGGAATGACCGTCGTTGGGATGGGTTGTGACGGTGTGTCTGCGCCGGTTCAGAGCACACCGGTTATCCGGGTTTGTGCCACGGTATATCCTTTGGGAGAAGTGGTCCGTCAGGTTGGTGGGTCGGATGTCCGTCTGGACTGGATCCTGGATTTAGGGGATCCGATCGAAGGGTATAGGCTTAGCCGAGAAGATCGCAGTCGGCTGATCGGGATCGACCTGTTGGTTTACGGTTCGATCCGTTCCGAGACCTGGGTGCAGGGACCGGTCCAATCCCTGGAAGAAACCGGACGGGTTTTTTCCCTCGACCGGTTGGATATTGCCCGGACCGCTCCAACAGGGGGGTTGCTCTGGACCGACCCGGTCATCATCCAAGCGGCAGCCCCGATCATCGCCGAAGTCCTTTCTCGAAAGATGCCCGAACGGTCCGATGTTTTCCACCAGCGAGCTCGAAACCTTGTTGGCGAGCTGGATCGGATCATTCAGCACCATCCGAACGCGGTCTTTAGAAACCTCCGGGTGTTGGTCACCAGTCGGTCGTTCGATCCGTTTCTGGACCGGTTCGGGGTTCGGTCGGTCCTGGTCGAGGCTGATCCGTTGAATCTGTCTGACATCGACATCCGTCGTCTGAGATCCCAAGCCCGAACGAATGGCATCTCTGTCGTGCTGTTGCCTTTTGATACCCCGGTGGGCACGATCCGAGACATCGAACAACGGACCGGTCTTCGAGTATATCTGATTGATGTGTTGGGGTTGGCTAATCTTCCCGGACACCAGACCTACCAGGATTTGCTGCTCTATAATCTCTCACAACTGCGCCAAGCGATTCAGAATCAGACCTCGATACAGGCACAACCTTATGACCGAATGCTCTCTGAATGAGTTTCTACTCGAAAGACTGAACTGGCGATACGCCACGCAAAAGTTCGATCCGACCCGTAAGATTCCGACCGAAACCTGGGCGACACTGGAACAGGCGCTGGTGCTGACGGCCAGTGGATTCGGGTTACAGCCTTGGAGGTTTGTTGTCGTGACAGAACCTTCGGTGCGTCAGCAACTGGTGTCGGCGTCGTACGGACAAAAACAGGTGCAGGAAGCTTCGCACGTGGTGGTGTTTGGGATCCCTCGTCGATTGGACGCCACTCACGTTCGACGCCATGTGATGCGGATGATGGAAACTCGAAACACCCCGACCGAGCGTCTCGAACGGTATGAAAAAGTCACCTGTTCGTATCTCGAATCCTTGTCCACGGATCAAAAAACGCAGTGGATGGCCAGACAGGTTTATCTGGCGCTAGGCGCGTTTCTGACCTCGGCTGCGGTGCTGGGCGTGGATACCTGTCCGATGGAAGGATTCATCCCGCAGGAATACGACCGGTTGCTGGGTCTGCAAGAACAGGATCTGCAAAGCGTCGTGGTCTGTTGCGCGGGGTATCGGGATTCGAGCGACAAATACGCAACCCAAGCCAAAGTCCGCTTTAAGATCGATGAGGTGATCGTTCGGATCTGAAGTTTTTCGTGACAAAATCTCCGGACAGACCGGAGCGAACACGTGTCGGCGATTCCAAGCCGCACCGACGTAATTTTGTCGAACGAATCGTCGGTCTACAGGATATTTTCACCATCTCCCAGGATCGTTCCGACGTGAAGCCCCATGGCATCAAAGTGGATGCTCAATCGTTCGGCGGCTAGAAGTTCGATCGCGCCCCAAAGCGTGAGCGTGGTCCCGAACATTTCGCCGGCTTCTTCGATCAAGGACTCGATCCGAACCAGTGTCGGTTGGTTCTGGACGGTATTGACGAGGATCTCCAACATACCGGCACTGATCAAGATCAACCCGGTTCCGATCAGACATTTGAAGATCACCCCGGGCCTGGCTTTCCAATATCTTCGGGTATTCCAGCCGGCTAGCACGACCGTTAATACTACCAACGGAAGACAGACCAGCATCCCCGAAGCCGAATTGGTCAAGTGTAGCACCTGACCGACGATGGTGTGTTGGTCGATCCAGTCGCTGACCCGTTCGTGGAGCATCGCGGTTTCGTCCAGAGAAAACACCAGATAAATCAGGGCGGGAAGTGCAATACCGATGCGTCGAATATCGGTCCGGATCTCTCGTATCGCGAGTGTCGAAAATAACCCCGCGACCAACAGGTGCTGAGAACTGGAAAACCAGGTCGGCAGATTGTTTTCATAACTCAGACGAAAAAAAAGCAAAGGTTCTTGACCGACGATACGTGAAAAAGCTTCGTTGAGAATGGCTGACAAAACGATCAAAGCGTCGGCGATCAACAGGCACCAGACGATCCCGGGAATCCGGTGTGTTCGTGAAGAAGGGATAGAGAGTCTTCGATAAGTCGGCGTGATGCCCATATGTGCTTGCGTGACCGATAATTATGGTCCATGGTTCACACCAAAGTCTATCGACAGGATGGACGGTTGGCTTAACCGGACGACCCGATAAGCGTGCGATCTTCCGGGAATCAGTCATGAATGTAACTACGTAAAACCCCGATCACCACGCCTTGGACGCGTACACGTTCGGCGTCGACGATACGGGGTTCCATGGTTGAATTAGCCGGCTGAAGACGGATCTTGTTTCCTTCGCGGTAATACCGTTTGAGTGTGGCTTCACCGGTATCCAGAAGGGCCACGACCTGTTCCCCGTTCCGAGCCTGTTCCCGACGTTCGATCACGACATAATCACCATCGCACAGATGATCTTCGATCATGCTTTCACCCCGGACACGAAGGACATAAACACCGGACTTGGAAGCAAAGAGGGATTCGAGGTCGATTTCTTCACGGTTTTCGATGGCTTCGATGGGAGAACCGGCTGCGATGTTTCCTAGAAGGGGGAGTTTGGTCGGACGGTTTTCATCCGGGAGAAGTTCGTCGGCGATAATTTCGAGGGAACGGGCTTTGTGTTTGTCCCGACGGATCACCCGTTTGCGCTCCAAAGCACCGATATGCTCAAAAATGGTCACTTTGCTGGTCTTGAGCTGATCGGCTAGCTCCTGCATGGTGGGGGAGTAGCCGTGCACATGACGGTAGTTTCGAATCGCAACCAGTACATCCAACTGTCGGGGGGTCAAGTTCATTTCACACACTCCTATTCGCGTTACCGATCGGTCCGAAACACGTTCCTCTCCATAACGGGTCATGACGCGTTTCCCGGGGATTTTGAGAGGACCGAATCGTCGTTCGGATAGTGTTCTTCAAACAATATCCTAACTCAACGTGTGAGTCAAGGAAAAGTTCGGGAAAAAGTTTCCGTCCAAGGCGTAAGTCGTTTGGACGAACGGAATTCTGCACCGGGATCCGCCGACAGGCCGATACAGGTTGGGATGATTCGTTGGTTGTTACAAGGGATCGGAAGTCTGGTTTTGGCCCTGGTGTTGTCGGCCGGGGTTTGGTGGTGGTGGCAGAACCGAACCGAGTCGGTCCTGTTGGCTACTTTGCAGGCCAAAGCCCAAGCCCTCGAAACCGAAAAACAACAGCTCCTTCAGGTCGTTTCTAGGCTCGGACAGTCTCGACGTGTCGCCGACCTGATCGTTACCGATCAAACAACCGTCGGGGATCAGGTTCGGACCACATTGATGTTCGTCGAATATGACCGTCAGGGTCAACCCATGCCCCCGCGACAGTTCACCATCGACGGACGGATCGCCCACGTCGAAGCCAAAGTCATCGAGTTCCAACAGGATCTGATCGTCCGAAACGACCCCCTGAAAGGACACGCGATCGTGCTGTTTACCCGCGTATTCGGCGAAAATCAGACCCCTTCCCAAGCCCCACGGATCGACGAACCGGGGAAGATACCGGCTTTTTACAGGGGGACCGATCCTCAACTGGCTCGGTTCGAACAACGACTCTGGGACCTATTTTGGCAGCTCGAACAGGACGAAACGCTCCGACAGGAAACCGGAGTCAAAGTCGCGGTCGGAAAAAGCGTCTGGGGACCGTTCCAACCGGATACGCTTTACACCCTTACGCTCAGTCCTGACGGGAATCTGTCCCGCACCAGCGAACCGATCCGGGGGATTTATCGACAATACATCGAGACACTGAAACAGAAACAGGCTTCGACCCAAGACCCATGACGCGGATTGTCATTCGTCGTGCAGGGGGGTTTGATCGGGGTACCGCAGAGGTCCGTGTGTGCCGCTTACGCATCTGTTGGGCAAAACGGTCTCCTAGATCCGCTAATCCTTCAGAATCGACGTATCCGACACCGGGCAGATCCCGGGCGACCTGACGGATGGATTGGCGTACGCGATCGACATACGGATGATCAGGCGGACCGAGAAACTCGCCGAGTTGTCCGACCACGACCGGGAGGTCCGGACGACCCAGATCAGCAGGCAAATCCAAGATCATCTGCTTCAGACGCGGTTCATAAGTCTGTGAGTCCTGGTCACGGGCCGAATCGGTTTCTCCTTGATGCCATAAAACCCCCATCCTAACCGGATCGTTGATTCATTTCGGACGCCTTCTTATTAATTACGACGTTAAAAGAGTGACCTCCTCTCGGAGGTCACTCGTTGGGTCGACGACGGTCGTGTGGAGGAGTTAGTGACGTCGTCGTAAAATACCCATTCCTGCCAACCCGATCAAAGACAAACAAGCCGGTTCGGGGATAACAACGGACAACTGTCCACTGGTTTCGGAGAACACCCAGGTTTCCGATCCGCGGATCAGGGTCCAGGTATCACTGCCTGCGTCGGTGAAACCAACCACACTAAAACTGCTTCCGTAAGCCCCGGTCAGCCCGGCAAGGTTTTCGATCTGCCAGGTGGTGTTGATCGCGACCGCACCCTCAGCCGGGAGGAGGAACTGAAAGCTTCCGTTGAGATTCGCGGTCCCACCCCCGGTCAGCTGGTTGTTGGTCGCATCGGGATTGATTTGGAAGGTCAGTTTTCCGGAACTATTCAACTGAAGTGTTCCGCCTGTGATGACGGTGGTGTTTCCGGTGTAGGTGTTGGCACCGGTCAGGACTAACAAAGAAGTCGTACTATTCTGAGTGACGCTGGAGACCTGATTGCCCAGTACGCCATTCAGGGTGACGATAGAAGTACCCGAGGCTGTGCCACCCGTGCCGGCGTTGACGATCGCCAACGACGAACCGCTGGTCCCGATGCTTGAAAAAATGTTGATATTGGCGCGGTTCGTATTGCCGGCGTTGTAATTAGCCCGGAAGGTGAGGGTTTTGGAGGATCCGCTGGTGTTGTTGATCGAACCGTAGATCGTCATACTGCTGCCCGTGTTAGTGGTGATTCCGATGTCGGTGTCGGTTAGCAGGTTGATGGTCATACCGGTCGTGGAAGAACCGACTGTAAACGCCCGAGCGTTCGAGATGTTGCCGTTGGATTGAGTGATCGAGGCGACACCTGCATTCCCGAAGACCTGATCGGTTCCGGAGATCCCGGTCCCGTCAAGGCTAAGCGTGTGTGTCCCGTCCGACAGTAATTGGAATGGGTTTCCGCTAGCTTCGGCGCGGAGCGATCCGACCGTGGCATTGACATCGAGCGTGTAATTTGTTCCACCGCTGACGTTTCCGTTGTAACGGACGGCGTCTCCCGCCATAGCCGGGTTCCAGGTCGAGACCGACCAGTTCAAAGGACCTGCAGCATTCGATGAGTAGACGGCTGCGTGGGTGACTGTTGACGTCGCCAAGCTCAGAGCCGAGACGGTCAACAAACGATAAGATGACGTGAGCATTTTTTTCCTCCTTAAGAGAATAAGACGGTGCTCGTAAACGGTCAGGGAACCGAATCCGGATATGTCCGATCGTCGGTACCACGGGGTTCCCGAAGAGAACCATAACGGATCGACCGGGAAAGAGTTTTCCATTTTGGGAAAACTGGTTGCCTTTTTTGGTGACTGGGGTGAGAGGGTGGTAAATTAGGCGTTGTGCACAAGCGCGGGTATCGGAGGTCGAATCAGGATGAGTGAATCGCGTAACCGTCAGCCATCCGAGAAGTCTCGTCGTCGGATCCTGTTGGCGATGGACATGGGCGCGTTTACCGCCGAGCGTCGTCACGGGGTGGCGCAATACGCCCGGGAAGCCAATTGGATCCTCGAAACCCGATTGATGGCGTTTTTGAGCCAAGGGAAACACGAAGAATATCTCGCTTCGGTCAAGTTTGACGGGATTATCGCGTTGTTGTTCGGGACCAATTCGTTGTTGGTAAAAACGGTGATAAACGCCGGCGTTCCGGTGGTGGACATGTGGCAGGATTTGCCGGACCTGAACATTCCGCGTGTGTGGTTGGATCATCGGTCGGTGGGACGAATGGCCGGTGAACACTTGCTGGATCTGGGGTTGAAAAACCTGTTGTTTTATTCTCATTCGGTCGATCGTCGGATCGCGGTATTCAGACGGGACGGTTTTTTCGAGGTCGCCGAAGCCCGAGGGATACGGGCAAGAGAATTGTGGTGGGAAGGTCAATCGGTTTACGTACCGGGTCAGGACCGGATCACCTGGTTGTCAGAGGAGATCAAACGGTTGGGGTTGCCTCTGGGGGTCTTTGCGGTCAACGACGCGGTCGCCGGGGATATTTTGGATGCCTGTGAACAGGAAAGACTTCGGATTCCGGAGGACGTGGCGGTGATCGGTTGCGACAACGACCCGATCCTCAGCGAATTAGGTCGAATCCCGTTAACCAGCATCGACCTGGCGAGGGAAAGAATCGGTTATGAAGCCGCTGCACTGTTGGACCGACTGATGAATAACGAACCTGCCCCGGACCAACCGATCCTGATCGGTCCGACACGGGTGATTCCACGTCGTTCGACTCAGATCCTCGCGGTGAAAGACCCCGACGTCGCCCAGGCGGTCCACTACATTCAAGACCATTTTCGAGAACCCATCAGTGTGGGAGATGTCGCCAACTCGACGTATTTGTCTCGAAGACGCCTCCAGGACCGGTTTCGGTCCGAACTCGGTCACGGAATCAACGACGAAATCGCGCGTCAACGCGTTCAGTTTGCCCAAAAGCTGTTGGCTGAGAGCAAACACAAAATCACCACGATCGCGACCCTGTCGGGATTCAGCAGCGTGCACCACATGAGCAAGGTGTTTCGTCGAACGATCGGAACCAGTCCGAAACAGCTGCGTACTCATTTTCAATCCCCCGGGGCTTCGGGAATCTAGGGCATTTTTCCGAAAAAGGAAACAACATTGCCTGATTAGGCACTTTGGGAGCTCCGTCGACTGTTAAAATGGGTTTGTTGCTCAGATCCGGATTTTATCCAATGCCCCTGTCATTTCGTGTCTATCGTGGGCGTCCGGATGAGTTTCTGCGGAGATCCATCTCATGAGGCATTTCTTGGTTCGACGACGTGGATTCACTTTGGTGGAATTGTTGGTGGTGATCGGGATCATCGCGGTGTTGATTTCGATTCTGCTCCCGACCTTGACCCGGGCCCGTTGGCAAGCGAGCGTCACGGCTTGTGCGGCACGAATGCGCGACCTGGCCAACGCGGTCATCATGTACGCCAACGACAACCGCGGCGCGATGCCCCCCTACACCGGAGATCTGGGTCAACCGACCTTCTCCATTACCGCCAGTTCGCCGACATCCTTTAATGGGGCTTATCAGGTGTGGGAAACCAGTTCGAGCCTCGGAGAAGGATGGAACTTCGGTCGGCTTTTAGCGACCAAGCATTTGAGTACGCAGAAGGTTGTCTCCTGCCCGTCTTACAAAGAAGGAGACCCTGCCAACTCTTACCGACATTTTAGCAACTACGTGTTGAACCCTCATATCGCGTACCGAAACGGGGGCACCACGGTCGCGACTTTGTGGTGGAGACGGTTGCCCGGATACGGACAAGTGCCCGAAGACGAGTTTCCCCACCGAAAACCCTTTGCAGGGATCGTCACCATGAAACCGTTGACCTTCCGTCGGGCCATGATCATGGAACCGTTGTTTGCTGGTAGTGCCAGCGACAATCGATACGTGACCCACGCGGTAGGGAGTCGTCGTGCTTTCAACATGGCTTATTCGGACGGAAGCGTACAAAGCTACGTGACCACGAAGCTAGCGGGTCGAGCGATCGACCGTTGGGAACGGTTTTTGGACTTGTCCAACGCGCTGCAATTTGCGGCATCGGGTGGGACGGTCGACTGGGCCAACGCTTCGTCTTGGACCAACAAGGATTTCAACGCGATCCCCATTTTACCCAATTAGGAATCGCAACATCCAGAGAACTAATGAGTAAATTTTAAGACACCGATGCGGAGGATGAATGAATGAGTGGTCACGACGTGAGATCTTGCAACGAACGACCCTACTGGCAGGGGCTGCGGTGGTGGCAGAGCTGACCACCGGTTGGTCGGCCCGGGCGCAGGAAAGTCTGGTCCAGAAACGACCGACCCACGACAATGGTCCCGGGGTGCTGATGGTTCCACTGGAAGAGGTTTCCGGGCAGGCCCCGGTCGAACTGACCTGGGGCACCCCCTGGGCACGCGGACAGCTTCGGGCGGATCAACCTCTGAAGCTTCAGTCGAACGGTGGAAAAGATATCGCAGGTCAAGTATGGCCGTTGGCATACTGGCCGGACGGATCGATCAAATGGTCAGCACACGCAGCGGTGGTTCGTCCGGACGAACTTCCTCTGAGGGTGGTCCCCGGTGGACCGACCACGGGTTCGGGGCAAGTGAAGGTGACCGAACAACCAGACGTGGTGTTGGTGGATACCGGTCTGATCCGATGCGACCTGGCCCGGCAAGGACCGGTATTGATTCGATCGATCGTCCGTCAGGGTCAGACGATTTTGAAAAACGGTCGGTTGGTGGCGATGAAACAGGATTCGCCCGGGGATGACCCGGAAACCCTGATCCGACGGGAACATTTCTTTTCAGAGATCAAACAAGTGACAGTCGAGCAGACCGGTCCGATCCGGGCTGTGATCCGGTGGGAAGGACGGCATCGGTCCGAGGAGGGACGGGAATGGTTACCGTTTATCGTTCGGGCTTACTTTTATTCCGGATCCGATCAGGTCCGTTGGGTTCACACGTTTATTTACGACGGAGACGAACACAAGGACTATCTTTGCGGTCTGGGAGTTCGGTTCGATGTCCCGATGACTGACCCTGCTTATGACCGACATGTTCGATTCGTCGGTGAAGGTCACGGTCTGTTCGCCGAAGCCGTTCAGGGGATCACGGGACTTCGACGGGATCCCGGTCAGGCGGTCCGGACTGCCCAGGTCGAAGGTCGTGCGACCCCGCCCTTGGATCAATGGGACCGTCAGGTGTCCGGTCGGTTGGGTCTGATCCCGCAATGGGGTGATTACACGCTTAGCCAATTGTGTGCCGACGGGTTTCAGATCCGCAAAAGGACAAAGTCGGGTCACGCCTGGATCTCCGCAGCCACAGGTCGACGATCGGGGGGGGTTGGGTATATCGGAGGTGCCCGAGGCGGGGGAGTGGTCTTTGGTATGCGTGATTTCTGGCAAAAGCACCCGACCCAGCTGGACATCCGCCAGGCTCATACGGATCAGGCGGAAGTGACGATCTGGTTGTGGTCTCCGTCTGCCCCGGCGATGGACCTTCGGTTCTATCATGACGGGATGGGGATGGACGACTCGTATCAAAAGCAACTGGACGGGCTGGAGATCACGTATGAGGATTACGAACCGGGTTATGGAACCCCTCACGGGATCGCCCGGACTACCGAGTTATATTTTAAAGTCGTCTCCTCGACCCCGTCCCGAATGGAACTTGTCGAGTTCGCGGACCGTGTTCGAAAACCGACCCAACTGGTTTGTCGACCCGAGCGTTATCTCGATGCAGGGGTGTTCGGCGCGATCTGGTCTCTCCCGGATCGATCGACCCGTCTTCGCGTGTTTCTGGAAGATCGTCTTTCGTTTGTGTTGGATCAGTACATCCGGGAAGTAGATCAGCGTAGTTGGTACGGTTTCTGGGATTACGGGGATGTCATGCACAGTTACGATACCGACCGTCACGTCTGGCGTTACGATGTCGGGGGATACGCATGGGACAACTCCGAACTTTCGACCGACATCTGGTTGTGGATCAGTTTTTTGAGGACCGGACGCGCCGACGTGTTCCGTATGGCCGAAGCCATGACACGCCACACCGGGGAGGTGGACGTTTACCACCTCGGAAGGTTCCGGGGATTGGGATCCCGTCACAACGTGCAACACTGGGGGTGCAGTGCAAAACAAGCGCGTATCAGCACAGCCATGAATCGTCGGTATTATTACTTTCTCACGGCCGACGAACGGGTCGGAGATCTTCTACGAGAACAACTCTCGACCCCCGAAACCGAACAAAAAGTCCCTGCAGGACGCAAACTGGCGGAAAACGCCCCGGTATTGCCCCTGCCCCCGGTGCAGAACCCCCCGATCGGAGATGAAATCCCATTAGGCGCGATGGGATTCGGAAACATCATGTCCGCCTGGGTGACCGAAGCCGAACGCACGAATGACCCGTCCTGGCACGAAAAGGTCGTCAACGCAATGAAGGGAATGGCTTTGATCCGAAACGGATTTTTTGCCGGCGGACGATTGAACCTTAAAACGGGTCAGATCCGACCTGATGACAAGGATAACTTTTCCATCAGTCATCTGGCGAACTGTTTCGGGTTGCCCGAAATCGTGGTCGAGATGATCCGAACCTACGGGGATCAGGCGCCCGGATTTGCCGAAAAATGGGTCCAATACGGACGACTATACACCGCGTCGCGAGAAGAACGGGCCCAAGAAACCGGGTTCGATGTCAAAACGGGAAATCTGGTGGATTCGCATTCCCGCAACACGGCTTACGCAGCCTCTTACTTGAAAGATCCTCGGCTGGCCAGACGGGCCTGGAACGAATTGTTGGGCAAACCCCCCGAAGGTGGAAGAAAACCCATGAAAACCGAACGGCTCACCGGTCCGACGGTCCTGAATCCCATCGACGCAGTCCCGTTGGGATCAAACGGTTCTCAGTGGCAGTTGGCGGTAATTCAGTGCCTTGCGTATATCGGGGATTCGATCCCCAACGAATAGCACCACACAGATTGACAAGAGCTGCAACAGGAGTTTCATCATGCAAAACTGGATACGACGGGGTTGGATCGTGGGGGTGTTGTTCATGTCGAGTCCATCCTTACAGGCCAAGGATCCGGTCCCGGCACGAATGATGGAAAATCTGGGTCGAGGGGTCGTTGCCATCAACCGTGGACAAGACGTTTTTGTCAGCTGGAGGCTGCTGGGAACCGAACCGAACGACCTGGCGTTTAACCTTTATCGGGCATCGGGCAAAGAACCTGCCAAAAAACTCAACGATCGACCCTTGACCGGGGGGACGTGTTTCGTTGATTCATCGGTCGACCTGACCGTGGACAACACCTATACCGTGCGAGCCATACGCAACGGGGTTGAACAACCCGACAGCGCCCCGTTCACTCTACCTGCCAACACCCCGGCTAGGTCCTACTTGGAGCTCCCACTTCGTAAGCTGACGTATGAAACAAATACCCATTTCACCTGGGTCGGGGATCTGGACGGGGACGGAGAATACGATTTTGTGGTCGATCGACTTCCGAAGGACGCAACGATTACAAGAAAGATCGAAGCCTATCGTCGCGACGGGAGCTTTCTGTGGAGTCTGGACCTGGGTCCTTTGAGTTTGAACCCCACCGGCGTCCGATGGAACGCCGGCGCTTCGACCATCAGTCACGGTCATAACGATGGTGTAACGGTCTACGACCTGGATTGGGACGGGAAGGCCGAAGTCATCACCATAGCTGCACGGGGAACCGTTTTCGGGGACGGAAAGGTACTGGAGGCACAAACGGATGACGTCCAGCAATACATCTGTGTGCTCGACGGAATGACCGGTGCAGAAAAAGCTCGTGCGGAAGTACCCCGGGATTTTGCGTCCGACGGACCGGTGGCCGGGCATTTCGGGGTCATGTATTTGAACGGTCAACGCCCGAGCATCGTCTTCAAAGCCAAAAATCGTTCCCCGGACGGACATTTCAATCTCATGGTCAACACCTGGACCCTTGAGAACGGACAACTCAAACACAACTGGAAATGGGTGCGGACGGAACAAGAATCCGTATCCGACTATCACCAGATCCGTATCGTCGATGTCAATCAGGACGGGACCGATGAGCTGTGCGACGGGGCCTACGTCCTGGACAACCACGGAAAGCTGCTCTACAGCCTCAAAGGTGTTATCCACGGCGACCGTTTTCACATCGGGGATCTGGACCCGGATCGACCGGGGCTGGAGGGTTTTGGGGTGCAACAACGCAACCCGAGCAAATTGCATCTGTATTATTACGACGCAGCGACCGGCGAGATCCTTCGCGCTCATTACGGGACCGAGGTCGCCGATATCGGTCGTGGAACTGTCGGGGATATCGACCCACGCTACCGGGGGTATGAGTATTGGGCGTTTGATGGGGTGTATAATGCTCCGACCGGCCAAAAGGTGTCCGAAACCGCGCCCTGGCCGAACTTTCGGATCTGGTGGGACGCAGATGCGTTGAGTGAAAACCTGAACGGCGAACAGATCACCAAGTGGAATCCGGAAACGGGCAAATCCGATGTGCTGCTTCGTGCGAACCGCGATGGTGCACAACGGGAATGGCGTGAAGCCCCGACGTTCTACGGCGACATCCTGGGTGACTGGCGTGAAGAAGTGATTTTTGAACACGCCGACGGATCAAAACTCATGATCTATACCACACCGATCCCCACGGATATCCGATTGTATACGTTGCCTCACAACCCCGAATACCGTGCGAGCATGACGGTCAAAGGATACATGCAGTCGCATATGGTGGATTACTACCTCGGTGAGGGGATGACCCCTCCGTCCGTACCACACATCACGGTCACGCCGTCGAATCATCGTCGATAACCACCCGCCCCGAAGTTAGGCCGGTAGAGTGGTTCACACGCAACCGGTCCGGTAGCAGGTTCTGACCCATCTCTCACGGGCTCAGTCGTGCGCGGATCAACAGGTGAGGTTTGGAAAAGGCTTTTCCCTCCATCTGATCCAGACTGGACCACAGTCCGTTCGGGGTGTTCGAAGACACCGAGTCGGTTTTCCCCGACCAGACCTCAAAGACGTATTTCCGATGGGTCAGGGTATGACAGAGGGTTGTCAGGGGCTTTAGGTCGGTCAGGTTCAGACCAATCCGTCGGGATAGTTCGGAGATCTGTTCAAGGACCGACCGTTCGGAGGAACGGACCAGAGTCAGAAACTGCCACAACCCTGCCCATCGTCCGGTGGGGGGACGCTTTTGGATCAGATACTGGTTAAGACGATTTCGGACACACAACACCAAGC
Organism: Phycisphaerae bacterium; assembly: GCA_026004655.1. Lineage (GTDB taxonomy): Bacteria > Planctomycetota > Phycisphaerae > Tepidisphaerales > Tepidisphaeraceae > BPJO01. The sequence continues at coordinate 56,578 of BPJO01000016.1, read as the reverse complement.
GTCGTTCGACCGGAAGCAACTTAGAACGTTTTGGGGGAGGGATTCGCTCAACGGTTCCGGACCGAAACGCTAGACAACCGATCTTTAACGGACAACCCTGACAGTCCGGTTGACGGGGCGTGCAGACGGTCGCGCCTAGTTCCATCAACGCTTGATTGAAGTCGCCCGGTCTTCGGGGACACACAAGCGTTTGTGCCCGTTGCCAGAGTTGCTCCATGATCCGGGGGTTTCGGGGGTCGTCGGGGATCGCATCGAATCGGGCGAGTACTCGGACCACGTTCCCGTCCACGACCGGAGCCGGGGCGTTGTAAGCGATCGAAGCGATCGCGCCTGCGGTGTACCGTCCGATCCCCGGAAGCGTGATCAACTGATCGACCCGATGAGGGATCTGCCCGTCGAACTCTAGGACGATCATTCGGGCGGCTTTCAAAAGGTTCAGACCCCGGGAGTAATACCCCAAACCCTGCCAAAGCCGTAACACCGAAGACTCGTCCGCTCGGGCCAGAGACTCAAGGGTGGGAAAAGCATCGATGAACCGTCTAAAATAAGGAATGACCGTCGCTACCTGCGTCTGTTGGAGCATGACCTCGGATACCCAGACGTGATACGGGTCTGGGGTCTGTCCGTCGTGGGTCCGCCAAGGCATTTCGCGTCGATGAAGGTCGTACCACCCGAGCAGGCGTCGTCTGAAAGAAACCAGCGAAAGACTTCGTGTTGCGGACATAAAATACTAGGAAAATTATAGTTGTATTATTGGTATCGTTTGTTTTAGTCTCAGGAACTACGGTTTCATTCTCAGGGCATCGGGTGGGTGAGACAAGGAGGCTCGGATGCGGATACCTCAAGTGAACGATCATGTACGTCTGGTACGCGACATACCGGAGTTGTCGCTAAACCGGGGCGACGTGGGAATCGTTCGAAGCCACTGGTGTGCCCCGGAGCTGGCGTTCGAGGTGGAGTTCCGACTCCACGATACGAATGAAGTGACTCGCGCGTTGCTGATGAGCGATCAGATCATCGTAGAAGAAAATGGATCGGATCTCGTCGAACGATCGGATCAACCGGCCGGTGTGTCGGCTTGAAGTTGGACCATGGGCTTGACGTACCACGACGGGGCGGTGGGAACCGACCTTTCAACCAAGGCCGCGGGGGGGGTTTGCATCGTTTGTCCCGGACCTGTTCCTGATTTAACCTGTTAGAAGCAGTTCGATCGGTCATCTGTTGTCTCGTCCGGGGAGGTTTTGGGGTATATTGAGAATCTATGGCCGCTCGACTGATTGAATGGGTTGAAAAATTTGGAGCACCCCGGATTGTACTGGTCGGGGATCTGATGATCGACCGATACATTTTCGGATCGACGGACCGGGTTTCTCCCGAAGCCCCGATCCCGGTGATTCGTTTTAAACGTGAAGAATACCGTCTAGGGGGGGCAGGTTTTGTTTTGGCGGCGTTGTCCACGCTCGGGGCACGGGTCAGCATGATCGGGGTGTGTGGTCACGACCTTGCCGCAGACCGGTTGTGTGAAATGCTCGGAAAACACCAGGCCGACATCACCGGTGTGATCCGTTGCGCAAGACCCACGGTCGAAAAGGTCCGATTGTTGGGTTCTTCCGAAGACCGTTCTGCCCAACAGATGATCCGTCTGGACATCGAAGAAACCTGTCCGGTAGAAGAATCGATCGAGAACGAGCTTTTCCAAGCCACCGTCCGGGCGTTGGACCAGGGGGCTTCGGTGTTGTGCCTGGAAGACTACAACAAGGGCGTCATGACCGAATCGTTGACACGTCGATTGATCGAGCTGGGTCGACGACGGGGGGTTGAGATTCTGGTGGATCCTGCGCGTCTGAGTGATTATTCCAAGTACCGAGGTTCGACCCTGATCAAGCTGAACCGTCCTGAGACGGAAAAGGCCACCGGTATACGGATTACGGACGAGGGTTCGTGTGAGCAAGCGTCCAAACGGTTGTTGGAGACCCTCGACCTTCAAGCGTGTGTAATCACAATGAACGATAAAGGGAGCTATCTGGCCGAGAGGTCGGGGACCGGTCAGTTGCTGGCTTCGCGTCCGAGACAAGTCGCCGACCCTACCGGGGCAGGGGATACGGTCTTAGCGGTCCTGGCGATGGCGCGGTCAGCAGGAGCCAGTTGGCACGAAGCCGTCGAACTGGCGAACGTAGCCGGGGGCTTGGAAGTCGAGAAACTCGGTTGTGTTCCGATCACCCGTGACGAGATCATCGCCGATTTGCTTTCCGAACAACGCCAAAAATCCGGGAAAGAGCGTTCTTTGGATGCCTTGTTGAATGAACTGCAAACCCACCGACGGGCCGGACGAAAAATCGTGTTCACCAACGGGTGCTTCGACCTGATCCATCTCGGACACGTGAAATATTTCCAGTTCGCCAAAGCCCAGGGGGATATCCTGGTGGTGGGGATCAATACCGATGCGTCGATTCGTCGATTAAAAGGGGACAAACGACCGGTCGTCAACGAAGACGACCGGATCGGGGTGCTTGAGGAATTGGAAAGCATCGACTACCTGATCCGGTTTGATACCGACACGCCTCTGGACTTGATCCGAGCCATTGAACCGGATGTTCTGGTCAAAGGCGCCGACTACGCCAAACAGCAGGTCGTTGGCTGGGATGTGGTCGAAGCACGCGGGGGACGTGTGGCGCTGGCGCCCCTGATCGACGGACGATCGACCAGCAACGTCATCAAAAAGATCCTCGAAGCTTACGGGAATTGACCTGTCGTCACCCAGACCCGAAGAGAACGACAGGGACATGCTAAAGTCTTTTTTCGAAATAATTTAAGGCAATTTCGATCGCGGACACGGTGGTCCCGGTTCGAAAAAAGGGGGGATGAGAAAAATCCGGGTGTTGGTCCAACAGGACTTTGGCCGATAAACCGAGCATGTCTTGTTGCGCTAAAAAGGATTTTCAGAGGAGCAAAACCATGTTGGGTCGGATCTTGGCAGTGGCGTGGATCGCTTTTGCCGTCGTAACGGGGTGTCAACAGGCGCCGAAACAGTCACAATCCCAGACGACCGATCCGTTCGAAGGGGCGGTGGCCCAACCCGCCAAACCCGAAACCGAGGTGTCAACTTCGAACCTGGACGACATGGTCAAAATCAGCGGAAACCAGATGTTCGGAAAACTGTACTTCCCGACCGGCGAACCGGGAACCAGCCTGTTGATGATCGAACAGGCCCTGCCGACCGAAATCCAAGCCAACAAACCCTTTGATTTTGACATCAAAATCACCAATATCGCCAAACTCAAACTCGACAACATTCGTTGCAGTCTGACAGTCCCGGGGACGCTGAAAATCCGGGACGTTACCGAAGGCACGCCCGACGGGAAACCGGCTACCCACACGATTGTGGTCGGTCCTCTCGGACCGGGGGAAAACAAGTTCTATCGTCTTCAAGGAACCGCCACCCAATCCGGACCGCTCGGGATGTGTATGTCGGCGTCCTATGACGTATCCTTGTGCATGGTGACTACCGTGGTGGCACCGGCATTAAAACTGTCCGGGGTCGGACCTGCCGAAATCATGAAATGTGACCCCCTGTCTTATAAGTTCACGGTCACCAACACCGGTTCGGGTCAGGCGCGAAATGTGAAAGTCGAGTCGGTCCTCCCTGAAGGTCTTCTGACCCAGGACGGTAAAGCCGCCGTTGCGTTCGATGCGGGGACCCTCTCGGCCGGGGAAAGCAAGGAGTTTGCCTTCGTCGCCAAAGCCAGCAAAACCGGAACCTACGCGGTCAAAGCTTCGGCCAAAGCCGACGAAGGTCTGGTTTCCGAATCCACCGCCGTCAATACCGTCGTGCGTGAACCGATCCTGACCATCACCAAAACCGGTCCGGAAAAATCCTTCATCGGTCAACCGGTCGCGTACGAAATTACCGTCACCAACAAAGGCGACGCCGTCGCCCGCAACGTCAGCATCATGGACAAAATGCCTAAAGGCGTGACTATCCAGACCGTCTCCGACAACGGAAAAGCCGACACCGCCGGTAATATCCTCTGGACGATCGGGGAACTCGCCCCCGGCGCCAGTAAAAAGGTCGTTGTGGTCATCAGTTTCGACCAGGCAGGAGACCTCCGCACCGCAGCCAGCGTCAAAGCCGATTGCGCCCAAACCCAAGCTACCATGATCCAGACCAGTTTCAGCGGGGTACCAGCCATCGCGATCGAGGTGATCGATCAGCCAGACCCCGTCCGTGTCGGTGAACAAACCACCTACACCATCGAAGTCACCAACCAGGGAACGGCTGACGGGACCAACATCAAACTCGTCTGCGAAATGGAAGACCCCATGCAGTTCATCGCAGCGTCCGGAACGACCAAGGAAAAGGTTCAAGGCAATACGATTACCTTTGATCCGATCCATAATTTGCCCCCCAAAGCCAAAGCCACCTACAAAGTCACCGTCAAAGCCGTCAAACCCGGAGACGTACGCTTCAAAACCGTCATGAGCTCTGACCAGCTCGGACGACCCGTCGAAGAAACCGAAGCCACCAACTTCTTTGGTCAGTGAACGGATTCGCAAACAACCTGTGGCCCAGAAAATTAGGACGTGTCCGGACACAATTCCGGACACGTTTTATTTCCAGAAAAACCCCGACGGATACAAGCTTGGCATCGTCGGTCCGGTGGACCACAAAAAGATTCAAGCCCCCGAACAGGGGTGTCCGATAAACTTTCTGGCACGACACGGACGGTCGTGCAGAACCCGGTTTTTGTGAAGGAGCTGTCATGACACGTGTGGTGGTACTGCTTTGGATCGTTTTGTTGGGACTAGTCACAGGATGCCAAAATGGTGGCACAAGTAAAAAGACCGAGGCGGCAGTCAATCCGGGAGTGCTGGATGTCGCAGCACCTGCTCCGATCCCGACCGAACAACCCGTTGCCGCCCAACCGGTGATGGCACAACCGGTTTCGGACGTACAACCGGTTTCCTACGCTTCGAACAACCCTTCCCCGACCTCCACTCGCAAAACCTATACCATCAAGAAAGGCGACACCCTCTTTTCCATCGCCAAAGCCAACTATGGTTCGGGGCGAGATTGGCAAAAAATCGTCGCAGCCAACCCGGGCCTTGAACCAAATAAGCTCAAGGTCGGCCAGCAAATCGTGATCCCCTGACCGGAAAACGGACCTGCTCGAAAAATTAACCAGACCCCAGACCGGTCCGTTCAAGACGGACCGGTCTTTTCGTCAGAAAAACGGGGGCGACGAGGCAACACCCCTGTCCACGATCCGTATTTCAAAGTCGGGCAGAGTGCATTCGGTGATCACACCCGGTATAAATCGTCCTTCTGCCTTTTCGGGTAAAGGCAAAGCCGATGAGCAAGACGCTATTTATTTACATTTTCAGGAATCTGGTGGTGGTGTTCCTACTCGCCTCAGGGGTGATCGCGGGCATCATGTCGTTCGGGGGGTTGCTCAGACCCTTGACCGAACAGGGGTTGGATCTGAATCAGGTCGGTCAAATGCTCATGTACGCGATGCCGGCCATGACGACCTACAGTTATCCGGTGGCGGCATTGTTTGCCACGACGATCGTGTACGGACGGTTGGCTGCGGATAACGAGATTACCGCCGTCCGGGCTGCCGGGATCAGTCTTGGTCCGTTGGGGTTGGGGAAACCGGCGTTAGTGATGGGTTTGATCTGTGCTTTGTTAAGTCTGGTGTCGTTGTCGTTTATCGTCCCAGCGGCCACGCTTCGGGTCGAAAAAACGGTCGTCTCGAACATCGGTCAATACGTGGTCAACCGGATCGAACAGCAACACCAGGTGAGGTTGCTTCAACCGGGGGGGCATTCTCCTCTGACGGTCTATGCCCGGTCGGCCTATTTGGATAAACCCGATCCGCAAAGCCCGAACGAACAGGTGGTTGTGTTAAACGACGTTTCGATCGTCACGTATGTCACCAAACCCGGAGACAAGCGGTTGCAGGTCCCGGAGGAGTTCTATATTGCTAAAGAAGCACGGGCCTACATCCGTCAGCCCGACGACGAAGATGCAGATGAGACCCCGGTCCTGTTTCGTGCGATCCTGTATCAGGGTATGAAGTTCCCGAGAGAAATCACGGGTCGGTCCGACAATGCCATTGCAGGAGGGGTGGGGACACAATCGTTCGGACCTTTCGAACTGCGTTCTCCGATTCGGGAAAATACCAAGTTCATGGCTTATCCGAGGTTAAAACAGCTTCTGGAGCACCCCGAAAAATCCCGCCGCTTGACCGAGACGCTTCGAGGATTCATCCGGGCCGACCAGCAACGACAGTTTCTGATGGACCTTCAACACGAATTGACCTACGGACGGGGTATCGTGCAGTTCAAAGCCATCAACGGGGACCGTTTCACTCTTCAACCCGGTACGTTGGCACCGGTCATCGAACGTGAACGCCTCGTCCTCGGATCGTCTCCGGAAGGTCCCCCCGAATCGGTCCGTTTGATCCACAACCGGGTTTCGGCTCCGTCCATCGAAGCCAACGCCCGCGAAGCTCGAGTTCGTGTCTTTGCCGACCCGGATGAGAACCGACTCGCCATCACCGTCGAACTCCTCGACGCGGTCGTTAGTGGTCCGGACTACCAAAACCCCCGTAGCACGTTCGAACGCGCTTTCAACATCCCGATGCCCGAATCCCTCAAAAAAATCCAATCCCGACCGATATCGTATTACCTGCAAGAGACAAGCAATATCCTTCCCGAACAACGTAACACACTGCTTCGGAACTGGAAAAAGCAGAACAACAGCGTCATCAGCGAAATGTTCAGTCGGGTCAGTTTTGCTCTGAGTTGTCTGGTTCTGACCCTGGTTGGTTATTCCCTCGGCGTGATGTTCAAGAGTGGGAATTATCTGACCGCGTTTGCCGTCAGTGTCGTACCTGCGCTGTTGAGCATCGTATTGATCGTCACCGGACAGCACATCTGTGAAAACATCCCTCAGAACTTAACCAAAGACTTCAAGGACCCGCTTGAGTTCGGACTGACCGTCATCTGGAGCGGCAACGCGATCGTACTGATCATTGCAATCATTTTAATGCTCCGATTAAAAAGAACCTGATCCTGTATGACCATCATCACCCGATACATCCTGTTGGCTTATTTGCGTAATTATCTGATCAGTCTGTTTGTCCTGATCGGGCTGTATGCCGTACTGGATATGGTGTTTAACTTCGATGATTTTGCGGTCTCGCGCGAAGCGGGAGGGACCGCGTCGATGATTTTCAACATCGTAGAGTACTATTTTTACCAGTCTTTTCTGATCTTTTCGCACCTGGCTGGGGTGATTCCGGTGGTGGCAGCCTCGTTCACGTTTCTAAAACTCGCGCGATTCAATGAGCTGACTGCCATGATGGCAGCGGGTATGCACCTGGTACGTGTAGCGGCCCCGGCGATCCTGTGCGCGGTCGTGCTGTCTCTGGTGTTTCCCCTGATCAATCAGGAACTGATCATCCCCAACATCATTCCCGAACTGACCCGGGGAAGATCAGACCCGTCGGACTTGGGTCGTCAGAAGGTCATTCAAATCCAGGCCATGCAGGATTCTCTGGGCAATCTTCTGTTTGCCGCCGATTACGAGCCTCCCACCCTGAATCGACCGGCCGAGATGACCGAGGTGGTGATCCTTCGGGCCGATCATGACCGGGCCCAAGCCGAGTTTATCGATGCCGCCTCGGCCGTTTTCAATCCGAGGACCGAATCCTGGGAACTGACCGACGGTAAACGCGTCAGCCAGATCGGTCTGGGGATGCGGAACCGCAAGATCGAACCGATTGACGAATACAAATCCAACGTCACTCCGGAAGAAATCGCGTTATTCCGTTCGGGAGATTTTGTCAACCTCCTGTCCACCTCGCGGATCAACCAACTGTTGGAACGAACGAACATCTACGGAACCAACGACCTGCTACGGGTCAAACACGCACGATTTGCCCAGTTGCTGTTGAACATCACGATGGTGCTTCTGGCGATGAGCTGTGTGCTGATCCGAGAGTCAGGACAACTGAAATGGGCGGTGGTCAAGTGCCTGTATCTTGTCGGGGCTTGCATGGCGATGATTTTCATCTGTCAGGCTCTGGCCGACGAACCCCCTGCAGGCGAGTTCTGGCGAGACCGTTGGGCGGCTTTGATGGCTTGGTTGCCGATCTTCGTTTTTACCCCGATGAGCGTTTTTCTTTTGGACCGGGTGAAAACCTGACTTTTGTACGCATACAACGGGTCGGACCGGGGGTTGTCAGGGGCTGTTTTTCTCGAGTTCGGTCAGGGGCACCCCTTCCAGTCCGGTGATGGTCAGTCGGGGGTGTTGTCGCAAGTCCAGAGGTGGTCCCTGGATCGTTTGGGTTGTGGGATCTAGAAGCTTGATAGTCGGTTGGTACGGGGAGTAGGGGTTGAATCCGATGACGATGCCTTGCGAACCGTCCGAGAGGCTGACGCGTCGTCCCGGAGAAAACGGGGGAATGACTTGAGGCAGGGCTGAGACGATTTCCGGATCGAGTCCGGACAGGTATCGGGTTTTGAGCAGATGTAAGACACGATAATTGGTCAACCGGACGGGTCCTTGGCTGCGACTCAGACGGTCATACAGATCGGCCACCGCCAGGATACGGGCAAAACAGTGGATCTGCCCTCCGGACATATCGATTTGGCTGTCGCCGCGACTGATTTTGGGAAACCCCGACCCGTCAAACCGTTGGTGATGATGCAGCACCGCGGCTGCGGTGGTGGCGTCGGTGCCGTTTCGGATCATCTCATACCCGTACTGAGGGTGTTTTTCCCATAGTTCGCGTGCATCACCGGGGGGAGGGGGGTTGAGCGTGTGATACTTCCTGAGGGGTTCGGGGAGCCTGGTTTTTCCGATGTCGTGCAGCATTCCCGCCACGCCCAGGGGTGTGACGTCCTTGGCGACTGCTGCGGGCAACCGCGACCGTTCGCGGATCAGAAACGCGTCCAATTTCAGTCCGATTACCAATGACAGATGGGCCACCGTCGTCGCATGTTCGACTTCGTCATGCGACTGGTTCAACACGTCCAGCATCATCGCGTTGTTGGGGTTGCCCATGATCGTTTTTACGAATTGGCGGGTGGTTTCGACATATGGACCGAGTCTGATGACCGGACTGTTCGATTTTTCGCTGTCGACGATGGCCGATTTAACCTGTTGATAAATGACCTGTCTTTCTGGGCTCAGTTGGGCCATGATGATCGGATCCAGGTCGTCCAATCCCGGGAAATCGACGAATATCTGAATCACGCCCAGGGATTCGAGCCGGTCAATGATCGGTTGATCCAGGACGAAACCGGCTTTGAGAAGCTCCTGATCCCTGACCTGTGGGTTCATCACTCCTAAGGCCAGCTTCTGGCCGGGTCGGGCTTCATGGATCGGGACGATCAGCACAATCCGAAGTGTACCATTTACGAAAGGCAACGAACGAATAATTTTGTGGATTCGGCATTACTACCGAATTTGTCCGGATTCGGTACACTTCAGGGTCTATGAAAATCGATCAAAACCTCTCGGCTCGTGACCTAGCTTCTGCGGTCAATCGTGTTTTTGAAATCGCAACGCGAAAGTGTGTTCGTCTGGACAAATCATGGGACGCCTCCAAGGGGACTCCGGTGTTTACCGTCAATGGTCAGTACACCACCCGGGGATGGACCGAATGGACCGAAGGGTTCATGTACGGTAACGCGATTCTGACCTTCGATGCGACGGGAGATAAGAAATTATTGGAGATCGGACGTCGAAAGACCGTCCAACGGATGGCCAGCCATGTGACTCATACCGGGGTGCACGACCACGGGTTTAACAATCTGTCGACGTACGGCAACCTTCGTCGGTTGATGCGGGAGAAGAAAATTCCTTACAACGAATGGGAGAATCATTTTTACGAACTGGCGATCAAGGCCTCGGGGGCGGTCCAAGCAGCCCGGTGGAGCGGGACCCCTGCGGTGAAGTCCAAACACACCGCCGATGCTCCGGCATTGGGATACATCTATTCTTTCAACGGTCCACATTCGTTGTTCGTCGATACCATGCGTACGATCCGGATCTTGGGTGTGGCTTGGCAACTCGGACACCGTTTGATGCACGAAGGGGACCGAAAGGCGGATCTGCTCAAACGGTCGGTCCTGCACGGTCTGACAACGAACCAGTACATCGTGTTTCACGGGGATTCGTCTCACACGTATGACGTTCGAGGACGCACGGCTCACGAAGCCATTTTCAATCGAAATGACGGGGCGTTCCGGTGTCGGTCGACCCAGCAGGGGTATTCGGCCTTTTCTACCTGGACCCGGGGTCTGGCTTGGGCCATGTGCGGGTATGCCGAAGAACTGGAGTTTTTCAAAACCATCGACGCCAAGGACTTTGAGTCGTCGGTCGGGATGAAGAAAAAAGACGTGGTGGCCGTCTATGAACGGGCTGCCGTTGACGTGTGTGACCATTACATCGATGACGTCTCCTGTCTCGACGGGATCACGTATTGGGACGACGGGGCACCGAATCTTCACAAGCTCGGGGACTGGCGCAGCCGACCGGCCGACCTGACGCAGGACGAAGAACCCGTCGATGCCAGCGCCTCCGCCATCGCCGCTCAGGGATTAATCCGACTAGGCAATTATCTGGGGGGGAGCAGAGGAAAACGATATCTCCAGGCAGGGTTGACCATCGCCCGAACGCTGACCGACGTGCCTTATCTCTCGACAGACCCTCGACACCAAGGATTGCTTCTCCACAGCGTGTATCATCACCCCAATCACTGGGACTACATCCCCAAAGGTCGAAAAGTACCTTTCGGAGAATCCAGCATGTGGGGGGATTATCATCTGCTGGAACTTTCGCTGTTGATCAAACGGATGGGGGAAGGCAAGTATCTAACGTTTTTCGACCGATAGTAGGGCTTTTTGGCGCACCGCCTCGGTGATGTCCTGGAAATCAAAAACCGTCCCGCGACCGAGTTTGCGGGACGGTTTGATTTTGACGGTCGATGAGTCCGGGACGGACGACTTTCAGGGTTGGGTGATGTCGAGCAATTCGACATCGAAAATGAGAGTGGCGTTAGGCGGAATACTTCGTCCCGCCCCTCGGGCACCGTAACCGAGTTCCGGGGGAATGACCAATCGGGCTTTGCCGCCGACTTTCATGAGTTGCAAACCTTCGGTCCATCCTTTGATGACTTCGTCGAGTCTGAACTCGGCCGGTTGTCCGCGATCGACGGAGGAATCGAACTTGGTTCCGTCAATGAGCGTACCGGTGTAATGGACTTTGACTTTGGAGGTGGATTTAGGCGAACCGCCGGTGCCTTCTTTGAGGTGTTGGATCTGAAGTCCGGATGCGGTGGTGATGACTCCCGGCTTTTTCGCGTTTTCGTCGCGGTAAGTTTTGCCCTTCGATTCAGCGTCCCGGGCATTGTCGGCGAGTTTTTGCTCCTGGGCCTTTTGTTCGGCTTCCGCAGCGGCGTTAAGTTCCTGGCTCAGGGCGATCATGGCTGCCTGCATCTGATCCGGAGTGACACGGGATTGAGCACCGTTGATGGCGTCCTTGAAACCGTCGATGATCGCCTGGTCATTGAGTTTGATCTTTAAACTGCTCTTGGCGTACTGACCCATGTCATAACCTATCCCGTAACTAGCGGTTTTGTAGTGTTCGGCGTTATCGGTCACGTTGGGCTGGGTGGTTGGTGATTCGGACGACGGGTTTTCTTCGGCTCGAACCCCGACGACAGTGAGAACCCCGGTTACCCATAGGGTCGAACAAAAACTGAATCGAAACATCTGAAAATCCTTTCTCGTTTTCTTACGTTACGTTAGCACCGTTGTTGAACAAATGCGAATCCTGAGGAAAGTGTCTGATCGAACCGACGATTCCTCGGGACAGTGGGGTTTATCAAAGTCGCGTTTTTTTGTCATTTTTTTCTTGCAACCCGTTCAGGGGGGTGATAAAGTTTTTATATCAGAAGCGTTTCTGATTTGATCGGAGGAAGGCGATGGTCTTGGTATCCGGAACGCGTCAAGCATATCTATTGGCGATTCGTCGTCGGTCCGACCGGGACATCGTTGTCGGGGCAGATCAGGTCCACCCCTTCAGTTCAATTTATCGAGGTTCGGAGCACATCTTTTTCTTATCTCATATTCGTCTCAGATGGAGGTTGTCATGAAGCGTACGATTTTGGCGCATCGGTCGTCTCGACGGGCCTTTACGCTGGTCGAGTTGTTGGTCGTCATCGGGATTATTGCCCTGTTGATTTCGGTTCTACTCCCCGCGCTGGGAAGAGCCCGTCAAAGTGCTCAGACGACGGCGTGTCTGAGCAATCTTCGCCAGATCGGACTCGCAATCAACATGTACGGTGACATGCATGACGGGGGTGATCGTTCCTGCTCGAATCGACTTGCCCGGTGCGAACGAGGCGGACTGGTGGTTTACGTTGCTGGCCCGGACCAAGACCTTGGGCGTCCAAATGAGACCTTCGACGACGTGGAATGGGTCGGACGGGATTGTCAACACGCCCCTGAAATGTCCGACCGGTCCTGCGGACGTACCGTTCAACTGGGGACCGGGCCAATGGCCGCAAAATCAACCCCGTATTCCTTCTAATGAAGGTATCGCGAACCGGTTCCAGCGGGCCTATTTCTATCAGAGCAGTCAAGACCAACTGGATACCTGGTACTCGATCAATGCCGCTTTTTACGCCCAGAACGACGATCCGGCGCCGGGCTGGTGGGGAGACGGGGTGAAAGATTGGGACCGATTCCCTTCGCACATCATCGATATGATCAATCCGGGTAAGGTTCGACGGTTACATAAGTTTGCACAGATCAAGGAGTCCGCTCGTGTGCCCTTGATAGGGGACGGGTTCTATGCTTGGGGAGATATGCCCCGGGCGATCTCAAGCCGGCACAATAATTTCAAAGCCACCAATTTCCTTTTCCTGGACGGGCATGCTCAAACGGTTCCTTCCGGTGCGATTCCGATCCTCCAGTCAGATTTCGCTGGTTCTGCCTCCGGGAGCCCGGTGTTCCAAGTTTATAATCAGTATCGTTGGCGCGTGAAGTGAGTCGGGACCGGAACCGGTCCTAGTCCGGACGAAAGAGCTGGTGTCCCGTCGTTTCACAGATGAAAGGCATTCCTCCGCAGCCCGTGTACGACAAAGGACGTATGCGGGCTTCTTAATCGACAGATGGATGAGGAGTTGAGGCATGATAAGTGGCGTTCGATATCAAAGGTGGTTCTTGGCCGGGGTTTGGGGAATGTGTATTCTCGTGATGGTCGCAGCGGTGTCGGCCCAAGAGAAACGACACGACTCAGACCTGGTCGATCTGAACAAGATTACCGGTGCTCAACTCGATGAAAGTACGGTTCGGAGGATCGTGCACGTGTCTTCAGCCGACGCCGGCGCTGCGGAAGATCCGTCCGCAGAACGTGGAACAGAGAAAAACCCTTGTCGCTCGATCCGCGAAGCCGTCGAATTGGCCCGTATACACTTGGAACGCGGTACTCCGGTCAAAATCAAGATCCAACCGGGTGTTTATCGTGAATCGATCGCGGATATACGACTGGATCAGGGTGGTGTCCGTGAAACCCTCCTTGTGATCGAGGGGTCCGGAAGTGATCAGACGATCTGGACCGGGTCTGATGTCTTCCCCGTGGACCAATGGAAATCCGAGGGACAGGGACTTTATTCGTCCCGGTGGGGCTATCGTTTCGGTCATGCCACGCCCCCCTGGGGACCCAAAAAATATATCGGTCAACGAACCGAGATGGTCTTTATCGACAACCAACCGCTTCAGCAACGTATTGTGGAGCGTTATGAACCCCAGAAAATGGGGTATTTCGGTCATAATGACTACGTGACATGGAAGTTCCTGGGGGTTCGACCGGTTCAAGAGGCGTTGGACGTCTCGGGGACCTTCGCGGTCGAAGAGCGTCACGACGGTCCGAGGCGGATCACCATTCGTCCCTCTCAACCATTGAGGTCGGATTCGGTGGTCGAGGTGTCGACCCGTCAATGTCTGGCCAACTTCGGAACTAAGCAGAACTTGGTTTTGCGGGGGATTCAGATCCGACACGTCGCCAACTCTCTGGGGATGTGGATGGCGCCGGGAACCATCGAGTTTTCAACGGATAGAGATCGTCGTCCCCAGAATATCCTCATCGAGGACTGTCGATTCATCTGGAACAACGGAATGGGTCTGAAGGTCATCGGGGATAACTGGACGATACGCAACAGCGAGTTCAACTACAACGGATATTCCGGGATCACCGTCGATGGTGTGTCGCGAAACATCGTATTTGAGGACAATTCGACCAACTTCAACGGTTGGCGAGCATTCCGGGGGGGAGAGATCGGATGGTTCACCGGGGGAGTCAAAGTGCATACCACTGATGGTGTGATCGTTAGACGACACCAAAGCATCGGAAACACGATCAAAGGATTCTGGTTCGATATTCACTGTAAAAACGTTTACATGGAAGACTGCGTCCTGATTAATTCAGGAATGACCCCTTTGATGTGGGAAATCGGGGCCGGACCGTACCATGCACGTCGGATTCTGATGGCTAATCGCAAAGCCAACACAGCTGACTTCTGGAATTTGGGGGTGGCGGCGATCGAAGATTCCATTTTTTATAACAACTACATTCACGATCCCACGACCACCAGCGTCACCTGGTGGACCCAGGATCGGGTCGCCAAAGAATACACCCGTGATTCCAATGCCGATGAACACATCCGTATCGAACGAATCGTTCCATCCCGATGGATTTTCAAGAACAATATCATTATGAACGATCAGGGCCCCCCCTTCCTCTTGAAGCTCATCGGGGTCGAGGGAAGCGTAGAACCCCTTTGCGCCCAGGCGAATGTCCCCCTAGCCAAGTTCGAATCCGCGAACAACCTTTACTTCGATGCCACCGGACGCACGACCAGTTTTATGTTGATGCGCGAAGGGAACGGTGTCGCGGTCGAGTTCAAGGAATACGTTCGGTTGTATGAACCGACTGCCCGGTGGGGGGATCCCAAGTTCGTGAATCCCGCTAAGAACGACTTCCGATTGAGTCCCGAAAGCCCCTGGTACAGCCGTCGGGGACAACTCCCCGAATACACCATGCCCGAATCCCTGCTGAAGCAGATGCAAGAGTTCAGTCGATGGAGCGGGTACTCCTATGATTCCTGGCCACCTTCGAAGGAACCGGATTAGTCCGTGTCCTCAATGGATAACCCGAGCCAAGCTTTGAAAAACCGAGTGGGTGTGTTGGCGCGTGATTCCTGTCCAACACCCGCTCGGTTCATCAATAAGCTCGCTCGGGTCTTGGTCCATCATTCCAAGCCCTCGCAATCGTGGTTCGCTTGTTGCTGATCCGGCGAGGTCCGAACAGGTGTGAACGGCATCACCAGGAAAAGTTCACAGTGTTATGCGTGGTAACGGCGTCCTCGATTCGGTCCGTCCCAACGTTCTTGGATGACCTTGACCCTACGACCTGTCCCGGTCCCTGTACGAAATTCGGGTTGGGTTCCGGATGAGACGATATAAAACGGCGTCGAAATTGACGTCCGCTGAACCGATAAGGTCTGGCCCCAGGATCTAAAAGCATCGGATCAGAGCGGATCCGAAAACGTGTGAAAGTTCAAGCAACCGACCTCGGCAACAACAATAAAAAACCGGCGAGCTTTGTGAAATCGCCCGCCGGGAAAAGCATTCAGGATAAAACCAAAGAGATAAGAGAGCTACGACACACGACGCCGACGGATCAACCCAAGCGCACCCAACACTCCCAGAGTCATGGCGCTGGCGGGTTCGGGCACGACCTGGAGCGCGTCTAGCTGCAGACTCACGGTGCTCGAATTGGAGTTTAAACCCCCATAAGTTCCCTGCAGCTCGTATCCAGTGATTTTGTCGGGGTTAAAATCACTAGGATCGCTTCCGATCGGATTACCGAAAGCAGCACCGTTAAGCGTGTGCACGGATACAAGGGTTACAAATGGATCGGTCGGACCGGGCAAGGACGAAACGTTGAAACGGACCGTTCGGTTTTGACCTTCAAGATCGATTATCTTGAGTTGGAGCCAGTTTGTGTTGTGGGTGTTGGTGCCTCGACGAACGACCAGTTCAAAGTTCTCATTCAACACCGACGACAAGTCGAGATTCAGACCTGTCCGACCTGCCCCGTAGCCATCATTCGTCGAGTTCAGTCCGACCACGCCGCCCGTTGGAGGCAACTGACTGGCTGAACCATAGGTGTAGTTGAAGGCGGAGCTATAGTCATCGATCACGATAGCCCCCAGACTCGACACACTCGCACAAGCCAACGTACCGACAGTAAGAGACGCAATCTTTGAGATAGGACTCATACACCTCTCCTCTCGAGCGATTTAGAATCGCTTCTGAAATGACCAACATCTCTTGTCCGAACCGCTCGGACAAGTCAGATGACACTTTTCACGACGACACTGCCCTCCCGGTGCTGCTTCGAATGAGCAGCTTTTCGGGAAGAACGACGTTCGATTCCGTTTGATGCCCGTTTGGATCACCCTTTTCGATCAACGTGAGTAATCGTTCAGCGGCGACACGCCCCATTTGCTCCATCGGGGTTTCGATCACCGTCAGAGGGGGAATCGAATAACGGGTCCAAGGTAGATTGTTCCAACTCAACACACTGATCTGATCCGGGACACGGAACCCTGCCTGCCAGAGTTCGTGAAGCAGGGGCAATGCCTGATCAGACGTATCCACCACGATCGCGGTAGCTCGGAGGCGACGAACTTCGTCGATCAGATGAGACATCGGACGGTCTTCGGTCTCTTCGACCGGTTGGACGACCGATCGGGGGTCGAGTTCGATAAAACGTTCGCGAAACGCCTCACGACGACACGCGGTCGAGAAGTGGGGGAGCAAATTGTACGGTGGACGCGAGATCCAGCTGAGCGTGATGACGCGTCGGTGTCCGAGCTCGTGCAGATAATTGGCGGCCAGTTGCGCCCCTTGTCGGTCATCGGCCAGAACGGTCGGGAACGGTTCGGACACGACCGCGTTCAGAATCACGACAGGACAGGCCGACGTACGGAGCGCTTCAATGACGTTGTCCGGAACCACGTGATACGCAATCACACCGTCCAGACCCTGTGACAGAAGCGGATGCTGGCGGTCTTCGTGTTCCATTCGAACGAACGTAACGTGATAGTTGGACCGGCTTAGGGTATCGGACAAAGCCAGGAGCATGGCTTCATAGGGACCGGTGCACAATGGGAAATAGGGGGTTTGGATCAATCCGATGGTCCAGGTCTTTTTGGCGGCCAAGGTTCTTCCACGCCAGCTGGGGGTGTACCCGAGTTCGCGGGCGATTTGCCGGATCCGTTCGGCCCGTTTAGCCGTACTCGCCCAGACTTCCTTATTACCCCCGTTGAGCACTCGCGAAGCGGTACCGATCGACACCCCGGCCGCTTTAGCGACCTCATAAATGGTGACCGGTCCCGAAGAAGTTGTTGAAGACCGAGAAGACATGGAATCGACCTTCGAACTTTGATCCTGAATCTCTCCTAAATCCTAGCAGAAGTGCATTTCAGAAACGATTCTGATTTGATCAGCTTACCTCGTCGGATTCGGTTGTCAACAATTTTTTCCAGAATTATTGTTTCCTTTTCCATTCGGCGACGAACTTTGTTTCCTTCAACAACTTATAACGATTATACGAATTATGACGACGGGAGATAACGTAGACGACGGGAACCGATCCGTCCGGGCAAGCCGGTCAATTCCTTGTCACGCAGTTGACCTGAGAAACTCTCGCTCGGGCATTGATTGCGGTCAAAAAAAAACGACAATCGCCCGCTCGATCATTATTTCGGATAAAGGAAACCAGCATGAGTTTGCAAAAGTTTGGTATCGTCGGGATGGAAGTCATGGGGCGCAATATCGCGCTGAACATCGAGGAAAAAGGGTTTCCGATCGCGGTTTATAACCGTACGACCTCCAAAGCCGAGGAGTTTGTCGCAGAAAACCCCGGGAAGAACATCAAAATGGGGCGCACCCCTGCCGAGTTCGTGGCGCTTCTGGAAAAACCCCGACGGATCCTGCTGATGGTCAAAGCCGGCTACGCCACCGACGCCACCATCCAATCCCTCAAACCCCATCTAGAACCAGGAGATATTCTAATCGATGGGGGCAACGCGCTGTACTCGGATACCGAACGACGGGAAAACGAACTGAGACCGACGGGTATAAAGTTTTTCGGGATGGGGGTGTCCGGTGGCGAAGAAGGCGCCAGACACGGACCATCGTTGATGCCCGGTGGGGACCGTGAAGCCTACGAATATCTCAAACCGATCCTCGAAAAAATCGCAGCCAAAGCGCCCAGCGACGGCGTACCCTGCGTCACCTACTGCGGAGAACGTTCTGCAGGTCATTTCGTGAAAATGGTCCATAACGGGATCGAGTACGGGGACATGCAGCTGATCGCAGAAGCCTATGACCTACTCAAAAACGTCGCAGGATTGACCAACGACCAGCTCCAGGACGTGTTCGAAGAGTGGAATCGGTCGGAACTGCAAAGCTTCCTCATCGACATCACGGCCAAGGTCATCAACTTCAAAGACCCCCAAGGAAGCGGACCTCTGGTGGAGCAAATCCGGGACGTCGTCGGAATGAAGGGAACCGGAACCTGGACGATTAAAGCCGGTCTTGATCTACTAGTCCCACTGCCCACGATGGCCGCTGCGGTGGACATGCGCCAGATCAGTATGCTCAAGGACCAGCGTGTTCAGGCCAGTCAGGTACTTGGGGGTCCGACGCCGAGCAAATTCTCCGGAGATATCCAGGCATTTATTCAGGACATCAAGGACGCTTTGTACTGCTCCAAGATTTGCTCTTACGCCCAGGGGATGGCGCTTCTGGCCGCTGCCAACCGTCCGAAAGAGCAGGGAGGATTTGAATACAAAATGAATCTGCCCGACCTGCCGATGATCTGGCGGGCCGGGTGCATCATCCGGGCGGTTTTCCTGGAAGAAATCACCAAAGCGTTTAAACAGAATCCTGATCTTCCCAACCTGCTTCTGGACACGAAGTTCAAATCCATGATCGACGCTCGTCAGAACGCCTGGCGACGGGTCGTCAAAGTTGGGATCGACAACGGGATCGGGCTGACCGCGTTCAGCGCCAGTCTGGCGTACTACGACAGCTATCGTCGGGAACGTCTGCCCGGAAATCTGATCCAGGCCCAACGGGATTACTTCGGCGCCCACACCTACGAACGTCTGAACGCCCCGGGCAAGTTCATTCATACCGAATGGTCGGTGGGTCAGACCACCGATACGCCGTAAACAATGGTACCGACGCATTTGGGTCCGTACACCGAACAACCCCAACCGGATGTCAGACGCGTTGAGTCGAAACGAATCCCGTGGAGATCGACGGATGAGACTGTTGGGCATTGATATCGGTTCCTCCTCGGTCAAGTCAGCGATCCTGTGTGGTCCGGGCGTTCCGAGAAACATCCAGTACGCTGCGTTTATCACTCGATACACCGGCAACCGTGCCGAAGTGAACGTGAGGGAAATTGACCGGGCGCTACGCGTGGTGCTTCGGGGGATCGGACCCGAATTACACACAATTGATGCCATCGCGATCACCAACATGGCGCCGAGCTGGTTGGCGATGGACGCGCGGGGCAAGGCACTGACCCCGGTGGTCACCCACCAGGACCGACGATCCGTTGACGAAGCCCGTCGGATCGAAACGGTCATCGGTCCTCAAAAACATTTGCGGATTACCGGAAATCTTCCGTTTCCAGGAGGTATCAGTTCCACGACGTGGGTCTGGTTTTCCAGACATCAAGAAAAGTTGATGAAAAAAGCGGATTTGGTCGGACATCTTTCGACTTGGTTGATCCGGAATCTGTGTGGGGCTCGAGTGACGGACCCGTCGAATGCTGCTTTTATGGGGGTGTATCAGACGGTGACGCTTGGGGGGTGGTCGGATGATCTGGTGGACGCGTTGGGATTGAACCCGTTCCTGTTGCCTGAGGTGCGCGAGTCGAACGTGATCGCAGGGCACGTTTCGAAGCAGGGGGCCCGTTGGTTGGGTCTTCCGGAGGGGGTTCCGGTGTTGACCGGTTGTATGGACGGATCCTCCGCGATGTTGTCGGCAGGTGCACGGGTCGGACAAATGACCAACGTATCCGGTTCGACGGATGTGCTAGCGGTGTTGGTAGACCGACCGAGACCGGACCCGGAACTATTGACTCGTCCGTTGGGTGTGGGCAAACGGTGGTTGGCGGTTTCGACCTTGTCGGCTGCGGGAAGCGCGATCGATTGGGTCCGCAGGACTTTTTATTCGGAGATGGACGAACCGTCGTTTTACGACCGGTTGAGACGGGTGGTCGGTCGCGAAACCACGGTAGTGGTCGAGCCCGACTTGGCGGGTTCGCGGACCCGAATGGACGACCCGACTGCCTGTATCAAGGGTTTAAGGATTGGACATACTCGGGACGATATTCTAGCGGCTTTTTGCCAGGCGCTGGCTCGTCAAAGTGCCAACCGGCTTGTGCTGTTGAAAAAAAAGTGCCAAACGATCCTCCCGACGGTGGTGATGACCGGGGGGACGCAGAAAGGTCTGGAGAAGCTGTTGCACCGGGAATGGAACTTCCACGGTTCCTGGAGTTTTCGTCACCAGGAACAGACGACGCTTCGGGGATTGTGGAAACTGACGGAATAAACCGGCGGATCGGGAACTCATTGCATGTCGAGTTGGGCCTGAATGATGGGGAGCGTGGCACTGAGGATCAGCTCGATCCTGTCCCCGTACTGATCAGGAACACTTTCTCGCAGCAGGCGTGTGACGGTCATACCGATATTTGACCGAATCACTTTTTCCAACGGAATGGGAAGATTTTTCTCCACGTACTGGTCATACAGTTTCATATCGGATTCGAACGGGACGGGCGAACTACCACCGGCTTGGGCGATCATCCGGATGGAATCGGCGCATCCTTTGTTCAACGACAGGAAGTAGAGTCGCACATCATTTTCTTTGAGTAATTCGGCGAATTGGGCGGCGTAATCATGAGTGCCATCGGTGGGTGGTGCATCACCGATCACGACGACGATTCGCTGGGTGTTTTTTCCACGGCTCCAGTTGATTCCCGTGGTCGCTTGCAGGGCTGCGGCGTAAGCGCCGGTCCCGCGGAAATGACCGACTTTGGGATGAATGACCACTGACCGCATGGCCCGGACGACCGAATTAATATCTTTGCTCAAGGGAATGGTCAGAACCGTATGGTTGTTAGGGTCATTCTGGGCTTTAAGACAGCAGTCTTTCATCAGTTCTTTGGCAATCTCATGTCGATAATAAACCGCACCGGCGCGGATATCCGACGCACAAAGTCCCAACGCCATCGTTAGCGGTTGGACGGTCGATGCCAGCATCTTGTTGACTTTGTCCATGCTGCCTGTGGAATCGATGCAATAAACCAGCTCGATCCGGTCGCTGGGGATCTCGGGTAACTCGAGTTCTTGTCGCCAACGGTCGCTTTCGGGGTCTTCGATCTTCTCGGGTTTGGGAAACACTCGGCTGGTCCCGGTATAAGGACCCTCGGGCGGAAGAGGTTGGTGTGACGCATAGGAAAGGGCGTATTGTCGCCAGACCCTGGAGTACTGGGACGTTTTTTCCGGTGGTGACGGTGCGTCGGGCAGATCGCGGAGCACTGCGTCAATTCTGGTAGCATCAGTACCTTGCATACGTTGTACCAATAACCTCAACCATTGTCCTTGGGGTTGTGTGTTCAGAAGTTGGGTACAAATCGGTCGAAGCGCAGATACCTGAGAGTCGGTCGCGGTATCGGCAATCATCTCCGCCAATATGCGGGCATCGGCCGGGTATCCATACCCTGCAACCGCCCCCAAAAGGTCCAAGGCGGTTTTGCCCGGAAACGCACCTCGGGTTCGAGCGGTGATCCCGGCCTGTAGCCAGCGTTGACGTTGGGTTTCCGTCAACGACTGGTGACGGGCGTGTATAACGTCCCAAGCGACCTGCGCCACAATCGGATCCCGGTCTTCAGCGGCTTCGAGCAGTTTCTCCGTGACGGAATCAGCATCGATCTTCGATAACGAAACAACCGCGATCAGACGGATCAAACGATTCTTCTTCGCCAAACCCGCACCAAACTCTCGCGCATAGTATTCCTCCAACTGTGTGCGAAGCTGTTCGACCATTTCGTTACTCAGCCGAGTGGTCGGCGGAGAAGCTTGTGCCCAACCGAACGAAACTCCCCAGAAAATCATGACGCAAGTCAGATATCTCAAAAACATCCTTAGCACCTCCACAGGTACATTCTACGGATCAACTCGGGTCTTCGTGCAAAAACTGCGCAACCCCCCCTGGACTATAATCCGCGGAATTACGGTATCGGATCCAATGGAGATAAAGTCCGTGGGCCGGCGCGGTTTTGCCGGCCCGTCTTCGGTCACGGGAGGACAGAATGTCCGGGATCGTCTGCGGGTCGATCTGTCCGACGCCGACGTCGATCAACGTTCCGACGATGATCCGGACCATGTTCCACAGGAATCCGTTCCCGGTGACACCGATGACGACCTTGGGCGGACGGACGTGAATGCTCAGCTCATGGATCGTTCGGACCGTGCTGGTTCGTCCGTGCCCGGGTTTGGAAAAGGCGGCAAAATCGTGTTCTCCGATCAAAAAACTTGCCGCTTGCTGCATGGCGGAGAAATCCAGCTTCTGCCAACGATGAAACGCCAGATCGGAACAAAAAACCGGTTTATCCGCGTCGTTCCAGATCAAGTACTGATAACGTTTCCGGTCCGTCAAGGAGACAGCATCGAACGTGGGATCGACCGGTTCAATGGACCGGATCACGATATCGTCTGGTAAACGAGCATTGACGGCTCGACGTAGACCTTCGGGAGGGATTTGTACCATTGGGGTGTCAAAATGGGCTACTTGTCCTTTGGCATGCACCCCTGCATCGGTTCGGGAAGAACCGCATAGCTCCAGATCATGTTTGAGGACATCCTTCAGGGCTGCGGTAACCGTGGATTGGATGGTCGGTAGTCCTGATCCGTCACCGGGAATCGGTCCTTTCCAGGTCGGACAGTAGACCTGCTCCTGCCAACCGTGGTAACGGGTCCCGCGATACGCGAGCGTGAGTTTATAACGCTGGACGCGTGAACACATGCGATTCCAATGTACGGGCAGGGAGATTTCCGTACCAGACCGATCGCTGGTCCTTCGGGAAAAGTCTCTTTTCCCAATAAAAAAAAGCATCGGAGTCAGCGTCCGAGCTCACGCCGATGCTATAAGAGAGGCTTGGTCGGTCGTGTTAACCCTGCATCAGGTACGTCGTCTTCTCAAAAGACCCAGTGCCGAACAGGCCATCAACCCGAGGACCCCGGTAGGTTCCGGGACGGAGTTGGAGGTAAGATTGGGGATATTCACATAGGTCATATGCCACTCACCGTAGTTCCGACCATAATCCCCGAATATTTCGGTATTCACGGCTATCTGACGAATATACCCGTCCGTCAAACCGTGGTTGTTTCGTAGGTAGTTGAGCACCCAAGCGACTTCGACCTGTCCACCGGTATTCGCATCGGTAGCCATCCGTTTGGATTCACGTCGGACTTCATAGCTCCAAAACCCGTTGTAACTGGTATTCCAGAAGCGATAGATTTTGTAGTCCGAACCGAACTTGTTGAATTGTCCGAGGTAAGTTCCGCTCGGTCCCTCACTCCACCATTCCTTAATCATGATCTCGTTGGCAGTGTAGTTCGGGTCTGGATTGTTCGAAACGGTAGAGGTCCAGACGTCGATACCGACTCGTTTCAAACCGTTGTTGTTATCCTCCCACCAGCTCCAATAATCGACATACGTCGGTCGGATTTGACTGATCTTGTACTGACCGTACCCGGGAGAATTACCATACACATGTTTCCCAATCCCGGCCATGACGTAACCTTTGGTGATATCCCAGCTTTGGTCAAACCAGGTTCCCGGATCGTTGGCAGCGTTGTAGTAGATGGTGGTGTAACCCTGCATGTCATCACTGGCGTACAGTCCTGCGTAGTAGTTTCCGGTATCGGCGTGATACCACCCCCCCTGATTGGTGTACGTCTTGGTCCCGGGGACGTATTGTGCTGACCCGACAATTGGATACAAAAATAGAGAGGATGTCGCGAGTAAGAGAACCCAAGGATGGGAATCAAATCGGGTTTGCATAAAGATCTCTCCTAAGAGCGAAACAATGAACAAGAACTGAGGCGCGTCATCTCCGCCGACGACGCACGGACATGAACCACTCACTTTAGAAGCGTTTCTGAATTGTCGATGCCGATGAAGTTCTCCTTTCCACCATCAATCAGAGGTTTAGGGTTGATACGGGATTAAAGGAACGTTGCTGGACAGGGATTGGAACAACCACGGAGTAGACAGGGATATTACGTTTTGCGGGACCGCAGGAGTTTTTTGGCCCTTAGTCATCCCATCCGGACTTCTATAATCAACAGTGTTCAACGAGGGGATTGCCTGATCCAGCCAACAGACGTCGTTGCAACAAACCCGGCGGAGGTCTTTGGCGACACCAAGCCCGGTTTTCGAAAGAATATCGATAAATCGTTTGACCAGTCGATCGATGTACGCGATGCCGGCATCCACACCGTCCGGTTGGTCGACCGACTTGCCTTTTCGGACCCGCGCCCGGGAAACGATGATTTCGGGTAGGCCGACTCTTCGGAAAATGTCATCGAACGTGACCGACATAAGGGCGGTACGCGAATTGTGCAAACAACGTTACCAAGTTGTCAAGGAAAAGTTGCCCAAATTATCAAACGGATTCGAGTACCAGTCCGATTCGGGTTACACGGAAACACGGGAAACGAGCAAGTGTATTGCGCCGAGGTGTGTGATACGTGGGCGGATGAACCGACGATTGAAAAAGTGGACCTGAGCGGGCTCGAACCGCTAACCCCTGCCTTGCAAAGGCAGTGCTCTCCCAATTGAGCTACAGGCCCGGCTAGCGGGAATATAACCGGATTTCGGTTACGATCCAAATCCTATGACGTTGGAACGTCGTCTGGTGATTCAATGGGTCCTGCTGTTGGTGTGTCTGGTGCTGACGGCCGGGGTGGGGTTTTGGGGAATCAGGGGGATCAAACAGGATTTTTCGATCGCCCTTCAGAACCAGCAGATGATTCGGGATCTGTCACAGGTAGGGATCTATCTTCAGTCGGCCCGGGTCGCGATGTCGGGGGATTTTCCGGATTTTGCCCGGGCGTACCGGGAATGTCTCAAAGCCCAAGAAGCGTTGTCCCAGATCGTCCCCGGACTTCCGTTAACCGATCTGCAAAAACAGAAACTGCTTGAAACGATCGACGGGGTGACCGACCGGATCGGAAAAGGACAGATCGTTTCGGTGGACGGGGTGATGTCCGGGATGCAACAGGTGCTTCCGGTTCTGAGCCAACAGATTCGCCAAGCGCAGAAACAGGCCGACGATCGCAAACAATGGGCGTTATTCTTGCTCACGGGTGTGGCTGGCGGAGCGATCCTCCTGGGCGTGATACTGAGTATTCTCCAGTGGCGAAGTGTGATGAAACCCCTGAGCACGATCTCCGAGGGGGTACGCCGGATCGGGAACGGTCGGTTCGATACTCCGGTTCGTCTGTCCGGGGCAGACCGGGAGTTTGAACAGTTGGCCGAGGATGTCGAACAGATGGCGCGGGAGCTAGCGTCGATGTACGGTCAGCTTCGTGAAAGGGTCGAAGCATCAACCCGGGCGGTGGTGCAGTCGGAACGTTTGGCCGGGGTCGGGTTGCTTGCGGCCGGGGTGGCGCATGAGATCAACAACCCCTTGGCGATCATCACCGGTCGGATCGAATTGATGATGGCATCGGAAATCGATCCCCGGACCCGTCAGTCGCTTCAGATCGTGTTGGACGAAGCATTTCGGTGCAAACAGATCATCACTCGACTGCTCGACCTCAGTCGAGAATCCGACGGGGGACGCGAATTAAAAGACCTGTCCGAGGTGGTCACGGAACTGATTAACAATATCGGTCTGCTTCCGGTCGTCGGGAACCGGTCGATTCGCATCACCACGTGTGAACCGGTCCGGTTCGTCATGGACGCAGGACAGATCAAACAGGTGATCCTCAATCTTCTGATCAACGCGATTCAGGCAACGACCGATTCGGGTTTGATCCGAGTTAGCCTTCGAAGGGTCGGTGCTTGGGCG
The DNA here is from genome assembly GCA_026004655.1 of Phycisphaerae bacterium. Classification (GTDB taxonomy): domain Bacteria; phylum Planctomycetota; class Phycisphaerae; order Tepidisphaerales; family Tepidisphaeraceae; genus BPJO01. The sequence continues at coordinate 30,330 of BPJO01000016.1, read as the reverse complement.
GAATTGGAAATCGTCGACGACGGTCGGGGGATGGATCCGGAGGTCCTGGATCATTTGTTCGAACCTTTTTTTTCAAAACGTCCCGGCGAAATTCGTGGTATGGGACTCGGATTAACCATCAGCAAATCGATCGTGGAATCTCATGGCGGAACCCTGCAAGCCAGTTCGGAAGGCATCGGGAAAGGCAGCCGGTTTGTGGCCCGCTGGCCGATCGGTTAGGAACGCTAAGAATCTTGTATGAAAGGACCGGACGACCGTCTTGCCCATCGGGAAGAATGAATCAACTCCTGCCAGAATCGGATCGACGGTTGCACCACACCGAACCGTTGCATCAACCGTCGGTAGGTCGGCCAGCTCAAGGGACGTCCGGCTTTGATCGAACGACAAAACTGTCGCAACGGGTAACGTAAAGAACGAAGTTCGGGAGGAAGGATTTTCACACAAAGTCCTTCAGTCGGTCGAATCGGAATAAAGTTTGATCACCTGCGAGGACAACGAACGGACCTGACGTGCCAGTTCCGGGGGTTTGACCACTTTGCAATGAGGCCCCATGCTCAAAACCCACCAGATAATCTCCTGAAGCCCGTCCACCCGACAACGAAACACCAGCGAACCGTCTTCATTCCAATCGGTTTCCTGTGTCGCGTGCCAATGCGTATCCGAAACCGTCTCCGCAAAAGAGGGATCAAAAATCAATTCCACGTCATACGTGGGTTTGCCACGGATCATCCGCCAGGCATTTCCGAGGTGTTCGCGGAGATTGAATGATTTGGGAATTTCATACGGGATATTGGTGACCTCGATCATGGTAAAACGACTGAGTTTCAGGCACCGGATTTCATCCCGTAAGCTGTGATGCCCGATGGTGTACCAGGCCCGTTGGTCGTAATGCAGGACATAAGGTTTGAAGATGAAAGGGGTCTCGGCCGAATCCTTTTGATTGCTGTTGGGGGATTCGTACCTGCAGCGAATGGCCAGGCGTTGGTTCAACGCGGTTTGAATCATGTTATAAACGTCTTGCGAACCTTCCGGCGGGGAAGAAGCCGCCAAGCGAATGTGAATGTGCTGGGTGATTTTTTGAAGGGATTCACGAAGCATGGAGGGGAGTCCCCCACGGATTTTTTCAACCGCTTTCAGAGCCGGTTTGGTGCATGAAATCTGTTCGGTGTTCGCGATCTGCTCGGCCAAGACCACCAACGACAAAGATTCTTCAAGCGTCAACTGCACCGGGGGCATGTAAAAATCCCTCCGAATCGAATAACACTTGTTTTCCTCGTCATAGAAGTAAGGAACGCCTACCTTTTCCAGAACACGCATGTCCCGAAAGATGGTCCGAGCCGAGACCCGACACTCCTTCGCAAGCCGATCGGCGGTCCATCGGTTGCTGTTGCTTTGCAGGAGCAGAATGATTTTCAAAAGGCGTTGAACCTGTACTGTACGGTCAAAAGCCATCCATGGTCCTTTGTTCGGTATTTTGTCGGATGCGAAAAAAAATTCCACCAAAAGTTTTTCTACCCCTGACATATGTTGTCAGTGTCAGGAAGTAGTCTGTGGGTGTCGAAAACTTCGAAAGGACCAATTTTCAAAGGTCAATTCGGGACCGATTCACAGGGGTCGTCACGAGGAAAAAGAGGTGAAAGACAAGCCGGGTCTTGGACGTGCCAACCAGATCCGGTTTGAAAAGGGGAGCTGTCGCTACACCCTCTTGCCTGCCCGGGGAGGGTGTGGCTTTTTTATTGCCCACGGTTTTTCAGACCGTTCAAGAAGATCGTCAAGAATGTCCTGCTTGGGAAAGGTCCGATAACCGTTTTCATCCCCGTTCGGATCAGCAAAAGCCTGATGACGGTGAAGCTGAGTGTTAAAATGGGAATATTTGTTAAAATAGATAAAGTTTGTTGAAGGACATTTCCGATTCTGATACTGTTCAAATTACCCAAATTAACACCATGGTGGTGTTCGGGTTGAACAAATCAGGACAGGAGGTCCTGAACAGTCCGAAGAAGGAACGAAACCGTTTGGAGACACCTATGAGTTTTGCCCCGAATCTTTCTTCCACACGATTGGCCGAGCAGTATCTCGAACAACTATTGATCGGTGACCGACAAGCCACGCGGGAACTGATTCAACAGGCATTGTCAGCAGGGGTTGAACCCTACGCGCTGTTATCCGAACTGATCTGGCCGACCATGGAAACGATTCAACAAATGTATAAAGAAGACCGAATTACTCAGATTCAACTGAATCTGGCCACACGACTGAATCGATCCGTCTGTGACCAGTTGGCCGGTCGTTTGCCGATGCAACCCAAGAACGGTCGAAAGGTCCTGATATTCTGCGGTGATGCCGAACCGGAAGAACTAGGTGGTCAAATCGCAGCCGATCTGTTCGAATCGGCCGGTTACACCGTACGTTTCGGGGGAGGGGGTGTTCCGAATGATGAGATTTTGAACATGATCGGGGAGTTTCGTCCGGACCTGTTGGTGATGTTTGCCACGCTGGCTTCGGGGGTACCTCAGGTTCGGAAATTGATCGATTATTTGAGAGAAGTCAACAGTTGTCCGAACATGCAGATCATGTGTGCCGGGGGGATCTATAAACGGGCCGAAGGTTTGGCCGACGAGATCGGTGCAGACCTGTACGCCCCCGATGCCCCCGAGGCAGTCCGGGTCGCGCAGACCCAACCTACGCGTCGTCACAGTCTTGACCAGCAGACCGTCGGACGAATGCGTCGGATCCGAAAAGCGGCCATCCGTCGGGGCGAAATCGACCCGATCCAAGCCGAAGCCGCCTGAGGTCCGTCTGGACCAATTTCCTGTGTTCTCCTCTAAACCACCCCGGTCTGATAAAGGATGGTCAGGCCGGGGGTTTGCTGGGAGGAAGTTGCGGGCGCCGATTGGACCGGTAGAAGTGCCAGACAACCGGGATCCGGATATGATCCGGAATATGGCTCAATACACTGCTCCGATTCAGAACCTGATCAATGCCTTGTCACGCTTGCCCGGAATCGGTCTTCGGTCTGCCGAACGGATCGCATTTCACCTGTTGAAATTACCCCCCGAAGAAGCTCTGAAGCTTGCCGAAGCCATTCGTGACGCCAAGACCCGGATTCGTCACTGTTCGGTCTGTTACAACCTGTCCGAATCGGATCCTTGTGAAATTTGCTCGGACCCTCAACGGGATCAAACCGTGGTTTGTGTCGTCGAACAGCCCAAAGACCTTCTGGCGTTGGAATCGGCCGGAAGTTATCGGGGAGTGTATCACGTGCTTTTAGGAAGGATCGCCCCGTTGGACGGGGTTGAACCGGGTGATCTGACGATATCGGGATTGATGGATCGTCTGGGTCGATCAACGATCCGAGAGGTGATCATGGGCACCAATCCGACCGTGGAAGGGGACACAACCGCGTTATACCTTCAGAACGAGATTTCCAAACGATTCCCCGACGTTCAGATCACGCGTTTGGCGCGTGGGATCGCTAGCGGATCGAGCATCGAGTTTGCGAACAGGAACATGCTCGCCGAAGCGATCGCCGGTCGACAGAAGGTATAAAAAATCGGTAGGTCCGTTACCAGATCCTGCCAATGAGGGTTCTTCGGGTTTTAGAGCTTTCAGAAGTTCCACCCCACGCCGATGGTGTAAAGCAAGTCATTTTTCAGCGCCCCCTCAGCCGGGGTGCTGTCGCGTTTGTAGAGGATCCGGAACTGAGCAAAGAAGCTGTCGGTCAGCTTGGCACGCAGTCCGATATCGGTGTTGATGATGTAATCCCCGGGGTCATCAAAGGCCGGGAGATACTCGAGGGTATGAAAAAGACTGACGGTATCCGAAAGCCGATTGTCATACGCATACGCGAGTCGGAGTGCTGCGTTGTCGTTGGTACCGGAGGGGTCAAACTCTTCGTGGATGTAAGTGACACCGGCTTCGGTTCGGAACTTGATGTCTGGTGTTTCGATCCATTGATAACCGATACCGACACCTGGAGACAGACGGTAATAAAGCGCTGCGATCCGGTCGTGCTCGAGTTTGAGAGAAGCATAACCGTACCATTGATCGTCCCAGTACCGGTCGTACTTTCCGAAAGCGTTCCAGTTGTCGGTGTCGGTGGTTTTGTCGGTACCGCCGGGCCCGCCACCGGATTCGCCGTAGTTGTATCCGCCGCCGAAGCTGATACGGTCGTTATTGAATTGGTCATCCCTTCGCAAGGCGGCTGCCGCTTCGGCGCCGACGGTAAATCGGTTGGTGTTGCCCCGGGCAAGAGAAAAGTTACCGACGACCGCGCCGGTCCATTCCTGTTTAGGCGGGTTGACGGATTTAACCTCAGCCATCGGGTAAGTTTTCTGATCGACGGTGACCGTGGTGGAGTCGCCTCTGATCTGTCCGGTGACACTCGGTTCGCCTCGGGGTTGCACCCGGGTTGGCGCGTCGATGGTGTAGCTTCGTACTTTTGCCAGAGGGATGGTGACTTCCCCAAAGGCAGGGGAGGTGAACTTCATTGAATCTCCACTGACGATCCCGATCGTGCCGTTGAGGGTGTCTCCGTTGGAAAGAACGACGGTATCGGCTTGAGACATCGTCGCGCCACCTCCGGTCAGAATTGCAAGCGTGAGTAATACTTTTTTTTTCATATCGGACATTCCTCGAGCTTCGATCGTCTACACAACAGGACACGCCTGCGACGTGTCGGCGTCAACAATCGAATCATTTACAGAACACGACTAAAGAGGTCAATTCCTGTTGGCCAACAGGTCACGGATTTCGGTCAGAAGTTTGACATCTTCCGGAGGTGCCGGCGGGGCGGCAGGGGCGGGTTCGGGTTTGCGACGTAGTGAGTTGATCGCTTTGACAAGAATGAATACCGCGAAACCGACAATCAGTAGTGAAATAACAGTGTTTAAAAAGCTCCCGTAATTGATCGTGACTGCCGGGATATCTTTGGTGAGAACTTGCTGGGTGATCGGGTGTGCTTCACCGGATTTGAGTCCCTCGGCTAAGGTGATTTTCAGGTCACTAAAATCGATTCCCCCGATGACGTACCCGATCGGGGGCATGATGATGTCTTTGACAAGGGACTGAACGACGGGGGTGAACGCCCCGCCGATGATGATCCCGATGGCCATGTCAAAGGCGTTGCCCTTAAGGATAAACTCCTTGAACTCGCTGATCAGACGCATAGATGACTCCTTCCCTTATAAGATTGAATGAAATGAAATACATTGAATAGCCTCGCGTGTAACAAGACGACACGCGAGGCCGAAAAATCATCGACAGGACGTGCGAAGGTTGAAGATTTATTTGCTGAAGCCCGGCAAAGACGAAGCGGCCTTTTTGCCATATTCTTCGAGCAAGGCCTGGATTTTGTCTTTCCATTCCGGGGGAACTTTGTCCAGATGCGTTTTGAGCTGATCGATCAGACCTTTGGCCTCGGCGAGGTTGCCTGATTCGATGGCGGATTTGGCTTTGTTATAAAGTTCTTCAACGGCTTTGGTGGCATCCGGGGCCATTTCGGCGGCTTTTTCTTTCAGGGCTTCACCGGCGTTTTCCATTTTTTCCCCGGCGGCTTTGAGAAGATCACCGGTGGTATCGGTGGCCTGAGCGGCAGCTTCCTTGGCGTTTTCTTTGGCCGATTCGGTCGCCTGCTCCACTTCCTGTTTGGTTTCTTCCTTGCAACCGACCACAAAAAGACCCATCGCAGTCATTGCGGCAAGAACACTTCGACTCAACATACGGACCTCCAACGTAAAAAATATCATCTGCAGATGGGCCGACCCCGTCTGCTTAGGATATTATACCCACGGATTCAGAATCATCGTGAAGATTCCGTTTTATTAAACCCTTTCGATGTCAGGGTTTCCCCCTATCGAAAGACAAGTGATTCTGACCCGGATGCATCGGTTCGTATGGTCTTCACCCATCCCCTTTTTCTGCTTTTGCTGATCCCCTGGATCGTGGTCGTGATATGGTTTTTGATGGGGAGAGGGGAAAGGGTCTATGTTTCGACCACGCGGTTTTGGAAAACCGATGCACCTCATACCGCTGCCACAGCCTCATGGCGTCCTCCCCCCGGATGGGCTGTGCTGGTCTTGTCCGGACTGTTGTGCTGGATTTTTTATTCCAGCGGATTCACGTTAGGCCGGTCGGTTTCCGGTGTTCGTTGGGTGATGGACCGTTACGTGTGGACACAAGCCGCCCTCTCGAACGATCCGGAACCGATCCGCGCGATCGACCGGACGAAAACCGTGTCGGTTCCGGATGCGTCTGATCCGTTTCGTCCGACCGCATCCCCGACTCTGGAACAACTCAAACAAACCGTGCAACGATTATTGCATGAATCTGATGAAACCCTGCTTGTGGTAACCGCACAACCGTTTCAGATCGATCACCCACGGGTTCAGATCCTCAGACCGGACCATGCCATCAAAAATGCCGGAATCCAGCACGTTGCCCTGACGCTGGTCCCACATCCCCAAATCATGGTCCGGGTCTGGAACCAGACCGAGCAGACCCAATCCGTCTTGCGGGTCGATCAGGCACGCCAGATCATCGAACTGCCCGAACCGGGAAAGACCCGAGATTATTTTGTCGACCTTGCCCAACCCGGACCGGTGGTGCAGGTGATCCTGGAATTGAAAGACGACCTGCCCGTGGATAACCAAGCCTGGTTGGTGCTTCGATCTCCACGGGTTCGATTGGAAATCGGACCGGGATTGGCAGAACCGGTGACCCGTTTTGCGATCGCGTATCAACAGGAGCATGTCCCGCCACCGGACGCGGATCGGGTGACCATCAGCAACGACCCGAATCAGTTCCCGCCGGTGGTGGTGTTGAGATCGGGAGGACGATCCGGGTCAGGACCGTTATCCGTTACCGACCACCCGGTGGTCCGATGGATCGACTGGGAACGGATCCGTCCGTTGATAGATAAGTCTTTATCAGAAGATGAGTTATCGGGAGATCCCGTCGTCCTCATCGGAGACAGACCGGTAGTGACGACCGGTCCCGGGCGCGTGGAGATCGGGTTTGACCTGAACCGGTTGTCAAACCGTCCGGAACTGGTGGTGTTGCTAGCCAACGCGATCGAATGGGTTGTCGGGGAGCAGGGGGTTTATGAATGGGTCGGACCGGGGGAACTGGGTCCTGAGTGGCAAATGGAACAAGGAATGCAAGGAATCGATCAGGCCCCGGGTGTTTATGTGCACCCGACCCTCGGACGACAAGCAGTGTCCGTTCCAGCGATCCAAGTCACGCAAGGGCCTGCCCGACCCATACGGGACCAAGAATTATCGGATCGAACCGAAAAATGGGTCGGTCCGGGGTTGCTTTTGACCGGATCGATCCTGATACTAATTGGATTGTTTTGCTTGACACCCAAGGGGCGTCGGGTACGGTAATAAGTCGCTGGCGTTCACACGCGCGCGATGCGAGGCAGTCTTCCTTAGGTATTTTCAGGACTGAAGGTTATGTCCGAACAGGCTCCACCCGTTTCCGTGACCGAAGAGAAGGATATCCGGATCGTCGAGTTCACCAATAACAAGATTCTTGACGAAGCTAATATCGCCGACATCGGCGCGACGCTCAACGCGTTGATCGATGAGCGCGATCAGCCCCGTCTTGTGCTCGATTTTTCCACCGTTGATCATCTGTCTTCCGCAGCCTTGGGGATGCTGATCAACGCCAACAATCGGATCAAGCAACGAAACGGTCAGTTGCGTTTAACCAACATCAAACCCCAGATCTTTGAAGTATTTCGGATCACCAAGCTGGACCGATTGTTCCGGATCTATCCCACCCGAGCCGAGGCGTTGGCGAGTATGGAACATTAAAGGGTCGTTTGCCTTGGATGAACTGAATGGGTCTTCCCGCTTCCAACCGAATGTCGTCGCCTGACCCGCGTCGGTCCTCACCTGTGATCACCGAGACGCGGTACGGAACGAGCATGAAGTTTGTTATCAACTCTGATTACGCGCGGGGACGGGAAGTGCAGAATCGCATCCTCGATGAAGTCACGCGGTACAAATACAATTCGGACTCCGTCTTTGCGATCAAGCTCGCGCTGGAAGAAGCGTTTGTCAACGCCATCAAGCACGGGAACAAGCTCGATCCGACCAAACACGTGTATGTCGAAGCCCTAGTCGGTCCGTCGCAGACCGAAATCATCATCGAAGACGAAGGACCGGGATTTGAACGTTCGAGTGTGCCTGATCCGACCGCACCGGAGAATCTTGAAAAATGTTCCGGGAGGGGTATTTTACTGATCGAATCCTACATGACATCCGCCGCCTGGTCACACAACGGGAGGCGGCTGCACATGATCAAACGCAATGATTGACCGGTAGGAAGATCGAAAGTATCAAGAAACAACGGCTATGTCAGCCGAGCTTGTCCATGTCCATATGCTTCTCCTTACCACCGATTCCTCCAGTTCCTGAACCTCTTTCCCAGGGGTCAGTCCCGTTAGGAGATGCCGAGTCTTTTACTGAGATTCGATTGGATTTGCCGATCACTCCGGGGCCCTTTAAACCCACTTGGGAGTCCATCGAACGCCATTATCCCGGTGTTCCGGACTGGTTCGGAGAGTCCAAGTTCGGAATTTGGGTTCACTTTGGTCCTCAATCAGCCGGGGAAAGTGGTGACTGGTACGCACAACGGATGTACGTTCCGGGAACGACGGCCTATCAAACCCACTGTAATCGGTACGGACACCCGTCTCGATACGGATATAAAGAATTGTTACGAGATTGGAACCCGACAGGTTTGGATCCCCAACGGTTGGTAACGATTTATCGTCAAGCCGGGGCGGATTTTTTGCTGATCCAAGCGGTCCATCATGATCAATTCGATCTGTGGGATTCTCGTTACCAACCTTGGAACAGTGTCAATCTAGGACCTAAACGAGATTTAGTAGGGGAATGGGCAAAAGCCTGTCGTGAATCGGGAATGCGATTCGGTCTCACGTTCCATCATGAGTACAGCTGGTGGTGGTGGCAGACAGCCTTTGATGCCGATTCGCAAGGTCCTTTGGCTGGGGTTGCGTATGACGGTCATCTAACCTTGAGGGATGGAATAGGTCAATGGTGGGAAGGGCTTGACCCACGATTGTTGTACGGGATCGATCTTCGAGAGTACCAGTCGGTGGCCGAACACGCGCGGAGAGGGTTTTGCGCTCCGAAATCGGGGATTTTTACCCGACATATTGAGTACGCCAAATGGTATGCCAGTTGGTGGGCCTTAAGAATCATGGACGCGGTCGAAAAGTACGACCCCGACTTTATTTATACCGACGGGAACGATCAGCAACCTTTCAGCGGGTCACGAACCGGGACGGGAATCAAAGCCGATGCTATACAGCGGGTGATTGCCGATTATTACAACCGTACTTTAACCCGACGCCAAAAACTCGATGTATTCAGCATCGTCAAGTTTCGTCGTCCGACTCGCGGGACAGTTACAACGCAGGAGCATGGACTACCTCGCGAAATCAAACAAGACCAACCTTGGATCGCCGAAGCCCCCATCGGTGACTGGTTTTACGCACCCGGATTTGATTATTCCCCGAAGATTATGGTGCGATACTTGATCGAAGCCGTGTCTCGAGGTGGTAATACCGCTATTTGTGTCCCACTTCGTCCTGATGGAACACTCGATCCGGACTGTTACGACATGCTCCAACATGTCGGACAATGGATTCATCAGAATCGACCAGTTATTCATAACGTCTTACCGTGGAAAGTTCTTGGAGAAGGTCAAACCGATGAGCAGGGACGACTCTTAATGATCCCCGGTGGAAAGCTTTCACGACTCCACGCACAAACCCCGTTCAATACAACCGATTTTCGGTTCGTCCAGGGAAAGGACGAACGATTATACGCAATTTGCCTGGCCGTTCCGCACGAAGGACAACAACTGACCATTCGTTCGTTGGGAACCTCAAGTCCTCATTTATTGAATCCGATCAGTCAGGTCAACATTTTGGGAACTCCTGTCAAACCTTCATGGAGACAAACCCCCGAAGGTTTAATCATCACTTGGCCCGCCGGAGTTCCTAGTACCACAGCCGTGACATTTGAGATACGGTAATGCGTGAATACGGGGGTCTGTCAATGGGGGTTCGGATTTCGAGGCAGGATGCGAATTGCAAAACCCGGATCCCGATCCGTTATCCGGACGTATTCGTTTGGGTTCCGACCTGCAAATCGAACTTTTCCTTTAACGGGGTCAGTTTTTCAAGGATCTTATAAAGCACCCGTGTCTGGGATTGCATCGCATCGACCTTGAAAACCAGCTCTTTGGGGTAATAGTCGAGAATGGGGCGTGTTTCGTTTTCGTAGATTTTGAGTCTTTTTTCGATGACCACATCGTTGGCGTCGTCGAACCGATTCTCTTTCAAAGCCCGTCGTTTGAGTCGTTCGACCATCTTTTTGTGGTCGCTGGACAGATGAATAATTGTCAGAACCTCGATGGTGTCTTCCAGCAGCTTGGCTTGGTTGACATTCCGGGGCATTCCGTCCAAGACCAGGATCTGGGTTTCGGGATAGAAATCGTTGGTAAACTCTTTGCCTTTGATGAACTGTTTCCAGACACGGATGACCACGTCGTCAGGAACGAGCTGACCTTTACCGGCATATTCCCAGAACAGACGTCCGACTTCGGATTGAAGGTCGAGGCTTCGAAAGATGTCGCCGGTGCTCGAATGATAAAACCCTGGAATGGAACCGAGGATTTTGCCTTGAGTGCCTTTCCCAGACCCGGGGGCGCCGAATAAGAGAACGGTTTTATAACGTGTGCCAGGTACCGCCTGGTAAAATGGGCAATTCGGGTTGTGACAGACCGTAGAGTTAGGGTCGCTCATGATCATAATTTAACACACGATAGGAAAAGGCATAAACAAACGGGTTTTGTGTGGCAAAAAGTCCCAAAAGGACAAATCGGATGAAAACCGGAATATTTTCTTGACAAAGGGGGGATTTGATTCAACCATATATCCGGATAAACGGATAAAAGCCGCCAGGGTCGTCCGAAGATGGATCTTTTGGTTCGCTTGGAGAATGGATCAATAGGAGAAAACACGATGTCAGTGACGCTTGAAGCCCCTCAAAAAACGTCGTCGAAGTTCGAGTTCAAAGTCCGTTTCATGGACGACCCGGACAAGTTCCGTGAAATGGCCGAGTGGGGTCGTAAAGAAATCCTCTTAGCCGAGCAGGAAATGCCAGGTCTGATGGCTTGCCGCGCTGAATACGGACCGAGCAAACCGTTGGCCGGACTGAAGATTGTCGGGTCACTGCACATGACGATTCAGACCGCGGTGCTGATCGAGACTCTGACGGCTTTGGGGGCTAGCGTACGATGGTGTTCGTGTAACATTTTCAGCACCCAAGACCACGCCGCCGCTGCGGTGGTCGTCGGTCCGAACGGAACGGTCGAAAACCCCCAAGGCGTCCCGGTCTTTGCCTGGAAAGGGGAAACGCTCGAAGAATACTGGTGGTGTACCGAACGCGCACTGGATTTCGGAAACGGAACCGGACCCGATCAGATCGTGGACGACGGTGGTGACGTGACCCTTCTGATTCACAAGGGAACCGAGTTTGAAGCAGACGGGCGGGTCCCCTCCCCTGATACCACCGACAACAAGGAATACAAAGTCATCCTCAATCTGCTGGCCAAAACGATCAAGCAGAACCCCACACGCTGGACCGAAGTAGGCAAAAAGGTCAAAGGGGTTTCGGAAGAAACGACCACCGGTGTCCATCGGCTTTACGAGATGCAGCGAGAAGGCAAACTGCTGTTCCCGGCCATCAACGTCAACGATTCCTGCACCAAGAGCAAGTTTGACAACCTCTATGGGTGTCGTCACTCTCTGATCGACGGATTGAACCGTGCGACCGACGTGATGATCAGCGGAAAGGTCGCAGTGGTTTGCGGTTACGGGGACGTCGGCAAAGGATGCTGTCAATCCCTACGAGGTCAAGGGGCGCGGGTGATCGTGACCGAAATCGACCCGATCTGCGCCTTGCAAGCAGCGATGGAAGGCTATCAGGTCCTGACGTTGGAAGAAACCCTCCCGTATGCCGATATCTTCATCACGACCACGGGCAATTTCCGGATCATCACCGCCGAACACATGCGTCAGATGAAAGACAAAGCCATCGTCGCTAACATCGGGCATTTCGACAACGAAGTCGATATGGCCGGGCTTGAAAAACTCGAAGCCAAAAACGCGGTGGTCCGAACCAATATCAAACCCCAGTACGACATGTGGACGTTCTCCGACACCGGTCGGAGCGTGCTGATCCTGGCCGAGGGTCGGTTGATGAACCTTGGCTGTGCGACCGGTCATCCCAGCTTTGTCATGAGCGCGTCATTTACCAACCAGACGATCGCCCAGATCGATCTGGCCTTGAATGCTGCAGGGAAACCGACACTTTCTGGAATGAAATACGAACGAGGCAAGGTCTATGTGCTACCGAAGAAACTGGACGAAAAGGTGGCCCGTCTGCACCTTGACAAGCTCGGGGTCAAATTGACCCGGTTGACCGAAGAACAAGCCAAATACATCGGCGTCCCGGTTGACGGACCTTACAAACCCGATCACTACCGCTACTGATAATGTTAGTCGGATTGTTTACAGAGGCACAGAGTGTCGTCCGTTTCGGCGGACGACACTTTTTCGTTTCTCGGCGACGATCCTGAATCGAGATGATCGACCATCCCGCGAGATCATGGGTCCAAGAGCATCCCTGCCGTTTTCCAAGCCCAACCGAACAACCCGGTACCCAACCAGAACCACAGATGCGCCCGAAGCGGGATCTTGCGTATCCACCGGTAAGACGCCTTTCCTGTCAGTCCGCAGTACAATCCGGACCAAAAAATCACCCCTAGAAACCCTGCGAGGACAAAACCGAAAGGCTGGGTCGTAAAACTAGCCAGCAGATGCCCTCTGGCCCAGTAAGCAAATGAAGTGGTCAATCCGCACGCAGCACAGGGGTAACCGGTCTGATACAAAAACTGACAAGGTTGCATCCCCAACTGGGTGTGCGTTCCGATCCCGCTGGGGGAAGGGACCAGACAAGCCGCTATCACCAGCACCCCCAAAGCGCAAATCGAAACCAGAATAGCAATCAGTCGTTGCAGGATCGACATCTTGGGCGATCCTTCCAGACGGACATAAATCGGTGGGGCAAGGGGGGGCATGGACATATCCTCTTCACCATATCGCAAAACGTTCGCCAAACAATTTTTTTGTCACACGATGGCCCGTCGATAGCTTAAGCCCCCGTAGTTTTAAGAAATCGAGGTCCGGGCATATTGACACTGACACACAAGGGTAGATGATGAACCCAAAGCTGGGGAGCGGAGAGGATGTGGTTAACGTCTGCCAACCATCGGGTGCTACCATGCGTGTCTTGATGCTGGGATGGGAGTTTCCACCTTTCATCAGCGGGGGTCTGGGAACCGCCTGCTACGGATTAACCAAAGCCATGAACGCCCTGGGCACCGACGTGATATTCGTCCTGCCCCGTCCGGTGTCCAATCCTTTCAGCAGTCATGTCCGAATCATCAGTTCTCCGGAAACTGAAACGCCAACTCGACCGAGACCTACCGGTGAAGAGTTTCATCTGTCGGATTTTGAACATGTCACGTTTCGTACCGTTCCGGCAGCCCTGAACCCGTACCAGACGGCTGTGGAATATCAACAACAGATCGAAGCCCAGGAGGTCGCCCGTCAATTGTCCGAATCCGCAGCCCGAGATACCACCGGCAAGCCCATTTCCCCGTCCGTTGTCGGTTCCGGGGGGCATTACGCAGGGGACCTGTTTGCCGAGGTGCAACGATATGCTTCGCTGGCGACCGATATCGTCCGCGATCAGACGTTCGATGTTATCCATGCGCATGACTGGATGACTTTCCCCGCAGGTCTGGCAGTGGCGGGAATGACAGGCAAGCCGCTGGTAGTGCATGTGCATTCGACCGAGTTTGATCGTTCGGGCGTTCATGTCGATCAGCGAATTTATGACATCGAAAGACGTGGCGTTCACGGGGCGATCAAGGTCATTGCCGTTTCTCACCTGACCAAAAACATGCTGGTGCATCATTACGGGCTGGAGTCGAACAAGATCGAGGTGGTGTATAACGCCGTCGAGATCAACGGAAACGGACAGTTTGATGAGGAAAAATATTCGATCAAACGAGGCGAAAAAATCGTTCTTTTCCTTGGGCGTGTGACGATGCAGAAAGGTCCGGAATATTTTCTGGCGGCTGCGAAAAAGGTTCTAGAAGTCATGGATAATGTCAAGTTCGTGATGGCAGGATCAGGGGACATGATCCGTCGGACGATCGAACTGGCCGCCCGGATGGGTATCGGGCATAAGGTGCTTTTTACAGGTTTTTTACGCGGGCAGGATGTCGAGCGAGTTTATAAACTGGCAGACCTGTATGTGATGCCGAGCGTTTCCGAACCGTTCGGGATTGCACCCCTAGAAGCCCTGGCCAACGACGTTCCGGTCTTGATTTCTAAACAATCCGGGGTCAGCGAGGTGATCCGACACGCCTTGAAGGTCGATTTTTGGGACATCAACGAAATGGCCAACAAAATTATTGCGGTTTTACGTCATCCTCCGTTGGCTCGTACCTTGAGAGAACACGGAAGCTTCGAAGTCAAACGGATGAGCTGGATCGACAGCGCTCGTGCATGTCTGAGCGTTTACGAGCAGGCGTTGGCGGTCATGAAAGGATGTTGATCCGAGACATTGGTGGGCTTTTTGCCGGGATCAGGTTTTCCCAAGACCAGATGTTGACAAGCATATGCCGCCTGAGTTTTGCTAGCTTTGGGGAGCGATATGATTTTGAACATCCCAAAGCGAATCAGCTTTTTGACCTGAATCAAGGGTTCCAGTACATTGTTGCCGTCTGGAGAGGTGGCAGAGTGGTTGAATGCGCCGGTTTCGAAAACCGGTTGTGCCGCAAGGTACACGGGAGTTCGAATCTCCCCCTCTCCGCTGGTTGGAACAACAAGCCCTTCCAACGACACAGTTGAATGGCTTTCTTGTTGCTACGACAAGACTTGTGCCGTCGAGCGTCAAGTTCAAACAGACCAGATGGAGGAGGCGACGCTTTTCGGCAGGGTCTGCCGTAAGCCATTTTTGCTTCAGGTTTTGTGAAAGTTCAAACGCTTTGACGGCTTGGTCGGCCCGTTCGTCCCTGCGGCGGTCGGTCGATTGCAGTTCGATCGTCAGCACGGCCACGCGGTCGCGCAGCTCGGTGTTCTTCGTGTCGAAGGCCGGTTCGTCGACCGCGTACGAACATAACGTGTGGAACCTGCGATACATCAACGCGCCCGTCGTCCGGTACCGCGACGCGAACAGCCACACGGCCAGCACATCGACCGGCGACGGCACGCTGGAGGAGACGCTGTACGCGACGTACGACGCCAACTTCAACGTCACAGGACTGGTGCAGGAGAACCAGACGTTCGTGGAGCGATACGTCTACACGCCGTACGGCGACCGGACAGTGCTGACGGGCACTTCTGGCAGTCGATCGAGCACCAGTCATGACTGGCAGCTTGGTCACCGAGGTCTGCGGATCGATACTGAGACCGGAACTTACTACAACCGGGCGAGACAACTTCACGCAGGCTTAGGTGCTTTCGCGTCGCGTGACCCGCTTGGAACGCAGTTTGTGGACGGGCCGACCCTCTATCAAGCTGTTCGGGCAACCCTGTCACATTCCGAGATCCGAAGGGGCTGGGCTCGATGACTGACATGGTCACCGCAATGAGTGGCTCGCCGAGCTTTATCACGGCAGTGCAAACGACCATACATCCAGCACTTCAGAAAGCTGCTGACGCCTTCGCGAATCGATCGAACTGCGGAGCTGTTCCGGGTGAAGACGCCCCGATCTTCGTACCGATGATGATTTTCCCGTCAGTCTCTGATACCAATTCACTTTTATACACTATATATCATCAACTTACCGTGGGCTCATTTGGCGTCCATGTGGCAGCATCCCCCGCGACCATAAAGCAAAAATGCGACAAGAACACTTTGCTTACGACCTTTGACTGGAAAATCATCTACTCCGTTTCAGACGAGTGGCATCTCCATCTTGATGACCTAACCGGGGGAATACTTCCTGACCCCGGATACTGGAGAACTTGGCAGTGGAGTGATACCTATAGGACGCAATCAAAGACTGATTGTGCCTGCTTCAAAGTCTAGGAGTGGGGATATATGACGACTTCACAGAAAGCAGCTAGCGGAATGGGTCGGCTCCTAGTTTGGCAGGCCATCTGCGGCATAGTCAATGTGCTGTGGATGCTTGAGGGTACATTGCGTGTCGTTTCAAACGTTGTTGGCCTAGCCACACCTATCCTCGTTTCTTTGATAGTCTGGAATCTCTCAGTTCCTTATTTCGCTGCTGATCGGAGAAGGCGCCTCCGACTGGGCTACATCGCCGTGACAATTGCCGCAATAGTTTTCACGATCTGGATAATAGTGGTAGCAGAGAAGCATCTAGATATCGCCCGAGGTAGATGACGTGGGTTTCGGATTGGGATCTCGTAAGTGGGACGCGGCGACATGAGTCTAGTTGGCACGCTAGGCAGGATTGCTGAAAGGCTGTCGTTCTGAGAATGTTAACGCCATGTGCAGGGCGCCGCTCGTGCGGATTATAATTGCATTTCGTCATCAAGCCTGCCGGATGCCTTGTAGGAATGAGCAGTGTTGTTGAGTTGATCATCTGCTGCCCGTGGGTAACAGAAACGCGGCAGTGACGGCAACCCAGAGTTCGACTGGTGTTCTGTCCTCTCCGTTTGAGTTTTGACGAATTGTCGAACGAGGCAGTGACCATCATTCCGGCTGACGGCGTGCGTGTCGGCGTGATTTGAGCCTGAAAACTCGCGGTTGACCCAAGACACTTGAATCCTTGCGGTACACGATTTACCGCCACACTTACCAACCGCACGCCGCTGGGTTAAGCCGTCATGAAAAAGGCTCATGTCAGGTTGCCTGCTTTGAACATGAGGCGATCGACCGATCATCCACATTTCCGGACGGGTGCAGATCCCGTGATCGCACGAGCACTCTGGGGAATCGTTATCGTTGTGGCAGCGAAGTCTCCGTCAAGCGTTGGTGTTTGATCAGTTAAGTCCAGACCGGTATTACCGGGATACTGCCCCGTTGGCAATTGGATCATCAGCTTTTTAGCGAGAACGAAAGTCTGGCAATCCTGCGACCAGGCAACTCATTGCAGAGGGTTGGGTACCTGAGGCCGATTTCGCTATCCTCATGCAGTCCGTGTCGATGAATATAGCTTTGACGAAAGCGTACCACCGTGTTGCGGTTTTGGCGTGAAAGGGTGGCTGTGGTATGTCTGTATGGATTTAGTGCCCGTACGGGTAAACTGCAGGGCAAGAGGACGATGTAACATGAGAATTGTCTCACTCCTTCCAGCCGCCACCGCGATCGTCGAAAGCCTCGGGCGCGCCGCCGACCTTGTCGGGGTGAGCCACGCGTGCAAGCCGAGTGATTCGTCACTGCCGCGACTTACGAGTTCTCGCGTCCCGCTTTATCTGTCAGCCACGGAAACCGACGCTCAGGTGAAAGAGCTTCTTCGTCGTGGCGAACCATTGTTCAAATTGGATGAATCACTATTGGGGTCACTTGAACCTGACGTGGTGCTGTCGCAATCGCTTTGCAATGTATGCGCCATTGATGGGAATCATCTGTCACGGATCGTGAAAGAACGCGGGAGGGAGACGAGGCTCTTCGAGTGGTCGGCGACCACACTGAGTGAGGTGATGTCCGGTATCGAGCAGATTGGACAGGTCATCGGTGTGACGGATGCGGGCCGCGCGCTGGCGGATTCGATGCGGGAGAGGTTATGGTCGATCCGGCAGAAGACACGGCTCATACCGCACCGTCCACGTGTCGTCTTTTTAGAATGGCTCAATCCGCTATTCTGCGCAGGCCACTGGATTCCTGAATTGGTTGAAATCGCCGGAGGTGTCGAGCTTCTCGGTCAAGCAGGCAGGTATTCCCGGCAGATCAGTGCAAATCAGCTTGTCGCAGCCGATCCTGATTGGATCATCGCGTGCTGCTGCGGACGGACCAAAGTGCAGACGTCAGAGGAATTACAGCGATTGGAAAACGAAATGTGGTGGCAATCCCTGCGTGCGGTTCGTTCGGGGCGTGTCCACGTCGTTGATGCAGAGAAGGCATTTACCATGCCCGCGCCACAGCTCGTGGACGATTGCCAGTTGCTGGCTGATTTGTTCGCTCGCGAATCGTGTGTTTCGGCTTATCAGTCAGAAGCATAAACGCAACTCGTTCGACAGTCGGAAGGCATCTTCTGATCTATCTGGTCCTGCCCCAAACCGTCGTTGCTTTTGAGGTGTCCGGGAAAGACATAGTCAGAGAAACGTGTCTTGTCGCACACCATCCGAGATGGCTGGCGTGGCTGTCTGTTAGAACAAGAGCATCCTGTCACTCGTCGTAACGCATCGTCCGATCAAAGGTGTTCGGTGCAGCGGACAGGTGCGCAGAAACGTCGAATTGACTGAAATCAGTACGCAATAAACCCGGTCAACATATTCATCACTCGTTTGGAGACGCCTTCCTGAAATCACGAAGAAAACCGTCTTTTGATCGAGAGATAACTTGTGGAGAACATAACGAGTCGCGCGGCGAGCGACATAAGTTGGTTTTCTCGAATTGCCGAAACTTACCACTACCATTCGAGTGAACCGCTTGACTGGTATTCTGTTACACGGGTTTCAAAGAATTTTTTTCTTTAGCCAGATCGAGGGTTTCACCCATCCAGGGAACGGGTTCTTCGTGTGGTACTGCTTCGGAAGACCGATACGTTCCAAACGACGGTCGGCGATGTACCGGATGTAGTCGTCGAACATTCATGCATTGAGACCCAGCACACCGTTCGGCAGACAGTCCTGAGCGTACTTCACCTCGAATCCGACTGCAGTATCGATCATCCGGGTCCATCATGTCAGCCGTCAGTGACATCACGAAGTCGTCCTTGCCGGCGATCGAATCGACCTCATGGTACATGTTGAATACTTCCCGCTGGTCAAGATTCATCGACTCACAGACGTACTGAAAGGTGTGCGTGTGAATGGCTTCCTCGAACGCCTGACGTAGCAGGTATTGCCGGCATTCAGGGTTCGTCACGTGCCTGAAGATCGCCAGCACGATGTTGTTGCCGACGAGTGGTTCGCCGGTAGAGAAAAAGCCAAGATTTCGCATCACCACAAGACGCTCATCGGACGTGAGGGGATCTGATTTCCACAGGTCAATATCCTTCTGCATAGATACTTCCGTAGGCATCCAGTGATTGGTGCAACCGTTGATGTAATGCTCCCATGCCCATCTGTACTTGATGGGACAGAGTCGATTTACATCGACGGCGCGGCAATTGATCAGACGTTTCCTCAACATTCACGCGGCGAGATGAATCGTGGGGCATGGTGGTTGTGGGCTCACAGCATTTCATTATCGTTCTCCCTTGTTTCATGCTTGAAAGGTCTACTGACACGCTTCGCAGGTTGGATTGATAAAGGAGCATGTTCTCGATTCAGACGATGCGGGGATCACAGCTGCGGATTCGGATTTGTTTTTCATCCACTTCGGTTGTGCACCGTGTCGGTTCACGTCGATAGAGGATGTCCAACATCAGCCTCGTGGCGACCTTTGTATAATCGGGTTCGCGTTCGATCCGTTGTCTTGCAACCATGACCCGGGCGCGGTCGAGCTCTGATTCGGTGATACCTTCATAAAGGCGCGCAACGACACCGTTCAGCAGGTCGTCGGCGGAGCATTCCACCAGTCCGTGACAGGCTTTATAGAGCCGTTGCTCCAGGGAATGGCTGTCGATCGGGACAACTTGCTAACGTTTGGGAAACCAGCAGGCTAGGTTAGGCTCGTATCTTGAACGCGGGGGAAATATGGTGAATCAATCATCGATGACCTGCCTTTGCAAAGAAGGTGAGGGTCTGAAAGGCTCGACACGTTGCCGAGCTCACGGATCGGCAGGTATTCGGACTCGCGAGCTTTCGGTGAGGACACCGGTTCCTACTTACCGCGGCTTCCCAGCCGTTTGGCCAGTACCTGTGGTCGGTTTTCGTTCTCACATACCGCTGCTGGACAGTCCCGGATTCACACCGGGTTCCCTATTAACACCCCAACTTGTTGGGGTGACCGATGCTATAAGAGCTATATCTAGTGGTGCTTACGCTATCGAATTTTCTACCCCGATGGGACATCCCATTGACCGTTTGCTCGTTTGGTTTCGGCCGTAAGCAAGAGGTAGCACAGTCAAAAGGTGTCACCAGTCCTGAGATTCGGATCCGTTAGCGTTTCGTGTACAGAACAGACATGACGACGACGCGGGCCACGGTGGGTCGTCTGGCAGGAGTGATTATCGATCGTGACAAGAACCAAAAGTCAATGAAGAAATGCCGATAGCCGTTGAAACGAATGCAGGAGAGGGGGGTCGAACCCCTACACCTTTCGGTACAGGAACCTAAATCCTGCGCGTCTGCCAATTCCGCCACTCCTGCAACAACTGATGACCAGCGGATGATGTAGGAAGCTGGGGAACTAGGATTCGAACCTAGACAAGCAGAGCCAGAATCTGCTGTGCTACCGTTACACCATTCCCCAGAAGGTCGGATGATTCATGGATCGAAACAAAAGCGATCCGCCGATCAGTCTGTGGTATCTAGCATGGTTTTACTCGCCCCAACCCGGTGTTGCAAGGGAAACGTCGGATAAAACGACCGCGATCCGGTTCAGGTAAGGTCTGCCAAAGTCGGGGATAAAAAGGGAATGGCTGCGTCATACACCATGCTGGGAATCAAACGGACCATACAGCGATGGTCGAGCGGGCAGGTTTTGAGCTGACAAGGTCCGCAGTGGACGGGGACTGACAGGATGCGTTCCTTCGGATAATAGATTTCGGTCCATTGCGGATGCGTCGGTCCGAAAAGGGTAATCAGAGGAATCCCCATGGCAGCTGCGATGTGTCGGGGACCGGTATCGTTGGTGATCAACAAATCACACCGGCGGGTGATGGACTTCAGTGCACCGAGGGTCAACCCCGACCGGGCGAGGTCCAATGCCGGGTGATTCATCCGTCTGAGGATTTCATCCACGATGTCACGTTCGCGGGGGGCACTGCTGATGAGGATCTGGGCACGATGGTTCTTCACCAACAGGTCGGCCAGTTCGGCAAAATACTCCGGAGGCCAGCATTTGCTCGATCCGTATTGCGCCCCCGGATTCAACAAGACGACAGGTCTGTGATCGGGTCTGAATCCGCAGGTGTCCAGGACCCGTTGGGCCCGTCGTTCTTCGGAAGGGGTGACAAACAACTGCATCGTCAGATCGCGTTCGGTCGAGCCGAGGTATTGGGCAATCCCCAGGTAATACTTAATGATCGGGGAGGGGATGTATTGACCAGCAGCGCGGGGAGGCAGGAGTTTGTCGGTCAGAAGAAATCCGCGTCCGTCCCGGTCATAACCGATCCGACGTGGGATCCCGGCCATTTTGACGATCAAAGCCGATTTGAAGGAACCGGGTAAAAGAATGGCGGTGTCGAATCGACCTTTGCGAATCCGGGCGATCAATCCGAGAAACTGTTGACGTCCGGCTTTTTTATTGGTTTTCCCGGTACGGTAGGTGATCAATCGGTCGGCCCAAGGCATACCGGTGTAAATGGGTTTGACATACCGTTTGAGAAGATAGGTGATATGCGCGTTCGGGTACAAATGTCGTAGCGCGCGGAGAGTGGGGGTCGACATGACAGCATCCCCCACCCAGGTGGGTTGAACAACAAGGATTCGCTGGGGATCGGACATAAGGCTTGAATATAATCCGGAAACTGGAGGATGAGAACGCACGGGAGTTGTTCAAACCACGAATATCGGAATCGTCGTAAAATCGTACTTTTATTACACAATATTCATTTATTAAGTTAATTTAGTACAATTTTTAAAATGAGTGCCATTCCGCGCGTCTCTATTGTAAATATTTGCGACAATTTGATGCAAAGGCGCTTCAAAACACTAGCGCCGATGCCGATCGGTTGTGTCTTTTTACCTTGGCCGGGGTTAACACAAGAAGAGGCCCGACATCATTTTCGGTTGATGAAAAGGTTGGGTTTCACTTGTTTGAAACAGACGATGCCCACGCCAGAATGGCCGGTGCATCGCACGTTGATGTTGGCAATGGAAGAGGGGATTTGGCCTTTCTGGTATGCCGAAGGGGGATTTGAACCTGTAACGGTTGAGCTTTTAGGCAAGTTGGGTCTGGACCGGAATATGTCGTTGGATGAAGCACTGTCTCATCCGATCGTGATCGAGTATCAAAAAGGAGTTTATCGGAAAAGGATTGAACGATCGTCTCAGCCGGTTCCGATTTCGGGAGACGGGGGGGAACCAAGCGTCAAAGCCGTTCCCGGTGTTGTTGGTGACGTAAAGGGTCATGAGCTGCATCCGGATGCCGAACCGGCGTTTTTGGATTGGTTGAAACAACAGTACGGGGATGTCCAGACACTGAAACGGGCTTGGAACCTGGATCACGTGGGGATCGGGGAACATTGCACGGACTGGAAAACCTGGAACGACGTAGCCCGGAGGTGGCGCAAGGAGGTTCCCGACCGAGAGTATCGACACCTGAGAGACATTATGCGTTTCCGGGCCGACATGTTTACACGAGATTATGTACAGAGTCGGATACGTCATCGGGACAGGACCGACCCTTACGAACCGCTTCGGGCGGGTGGAGAGATGGGATTGTTCTTACCGTTTAGTTCCCGTGGGACGGATATGGAGCAGATCGCTTGCGCGATGGCGGAGGGGGGATCGTTTTATCCGTCGATTCATTTGGCTTGGCATTTTGAGGAGGTTTCGTTCGAGGTGGCACGTCCGGTATACATGCAGGCGTCACTGGCAGCCGATTGGGCCAAAGGGATCTGGTCTGCGACATGGGAAAGCACCGGAGGTCCGCAATACTTTTCCGGTGGTAAAAGTCCGTTTGTTAAGGAAATGTCAGATCAGACCCCCGGTTTCACGGTCGATTCCGGAACAATGACTCAGTTGATGCTCAGTTACCTCGCCGCTGGATTCAAGGGAGTGGGTTTGTGGGCATGGAATCACCGAACGGCCGGTTGGGAAGGGGGGGAATATGCCTTGCTGGATCGAAATCACCAATTGACCGAACGGGCGATAACCGCAGGACAAATCGGTCAGGCGATGATCCGTCATCGTCGGGAACTTTGGGGGAGTGAAAAATCCCCCCTGGTAGGGGTGATGTGGGATTGGGACAACGAAGCCATCTGGGCAGCTATGTCGGTCACGGGCCGAGACCATTACAAGAACATTCCGGTCCGAGCGCGGATCGGGGTGAGTCGGGCGTTGATCAACGCGAATGTGCCTTGGGAACACGTGACGACCCGAAACTTGTCCGGTGGATTGGGAGGTCGGTATCCGGTGATTTATCTACCGGCCTTCATATCGATCACGGAACAGTTACAGTCCCTTCTGGAACAATACGTTCATCAGGGGGGAAGACTGGTGATCGATATGCCCGGAGCGTATTACGACGAGTACGGACGGATCATTCAGACGGGTCGAGGCAGTTGGTTTGAACGGGTATTCGGTTGTACGCTGGATGAGTTCCATTACGGTCGATCGATCAACACGCCTAGAACCGTGGGAACAACCCGGATCGAGGGTTTTATTGCCCAACTGACCCCGACGCGTGCGAACGTGAAGTGTCGTTATAAAGAGACGGGATTGCCCGCGGTGACCGAGAACCGGTTTGGAAAGGGTACATCGGTCGTCATCGGGTTTGAGGCTTCCGGGGCCTGTTGGCGACCGGGCAACCGGTCCATGGAAAAAAGCCTGATCCGATACACCTTGGGAAAACTCAAATCGCCTTTTCTTTGTAATCTGATCGTTTACCGACTGTTCGGCCCCCGGGCCGATCATTATTTCCTGATCAACGACGGACCCCGAAAAGTCGCATCCCTGCGATTTCGTGGTTTGAAGTATCGCTCGTTTTCGGACCCGGTTCAGAACAAGTCTATCCGTTCGATTCGATCCGTCCCCGTCGAAGCTTACAGCGGACGATGGATTCGAGCGGAAAAATAACGGAAGTGTTGTTACCGGTCGCAGGAGAGTCGGAGCAAAGCCAAGGACCGACCACAAACCTTGAACGTATCCACACGAATCGGGTGGATCAGTTCCGTCAAAGGATCGGAAGTGCTCAAAAGCAATTCCCAGCAATCGGTGCGCGAGTAGGGGGGGAGCATGAACGTCGTTTCCTGCCAGTCGGCATTCAACAGGATCAAAAGGGTATGACCGATGACGGGTTCACCCGTTTGGTCAGTTTCATCAATCCGACTTCCTTCCAAAAGGATCCCGATACGGTTTATCGGATGAGCCATCCAGTCCTGCTGAGACATTTCACGACCGTCGGGACGGAAAAAAATAATATCGCGTCGATCCGATCCGTCCGCCAATTGGCCGGTAAAAAACTTCTGACGTCTCAGGACGGGGTATTGACGTCGAATTTCCGTACACCGTAGGACAAAATCGAAAAACGCCTTTTGTCGGTCGTTCAGGTTCCAGTTCAGGTGATTGAGGGAATTGTCCTGGCAGTAGGCGTTATTGTTGCCCAAACGGGTATGCGACAATTCATCCCCGCCAGCTAACATGGGCACGCCTTGCGAAAAGAGAAGGGTCGCGATGAAGTTGCGTTTTTGCCGTTCGCGTAATTCCAGAACGTGCGGATCGTCGGTCGGACCTTCCACGCCGCAATTCCAGCTATGTTCGTCGTCTGAACCGTCGCGGTTATTCTCGGCATTGGCGAGATTGTGCTTGTGATTGTAGGAAACCAGGTCCTGCAGGCTGAACCCGTCATGGGCCGTGACATAATTGATCGAAGCCGATGTTTTTCTTCCGCCGGATTGGTACAGATCACTACTACCCGTTAAACGAGTGGCGATATCACCATCTGAACGGGGGTCTGCTTTCCAGAACCGTCGGACTTGATCTCGGTACCGGTCGTTCCATTCGCTCCATCGGACCGGGAAGTTCCCGGATTGATACCCGTTGGGTCCGATGTCCCAGGGTTCGGCGATCAGCTTGACCTCGGAAAGCACCGGGTCCTGATGGATCATTTTCAAAAACGCTCCGTTACGATCGAACTCCTGACCCTCTCGACCCAGCACCGTGGCCAGATCAAATCGGAACCCGTCCACGTGCATCTGAGTGACCCAATAACGCAACGAATCCATGATCATCTGCAACGAACGGGGATGCGTCGAACGGAACGTGTTGCCGCAACCGGTGTAATCGACGTACAGACGTTGATCCTGATGGTTCAGTCGGTAATACGCCGAGTTGTCAATTCCTCTCCAGCAGACGGTCGGACCGGTCTGGTCATACTCACAAGTGTGGTTGTAAACCACGTCCAGGATCACCTCGATCCCGTGCGCATGGAGCTTCTGCACCATCTGGCGAAACTCACGGATCGCTAACGTCGCGTCAGGACTTGAGGCATAATTCCGATGCAAAGCAAAAAAACTCAGCGGGTTATACCCCCAGTAATTGCTCAACCCCTGCTCAACCAATCGACGTTCGTGGATATGATGTTGTACCGGAAGCAACTCGACCGCAGTCACCCCCAATTGCTTGTAGTGGCGAATCATCGCGTCCGATGCAACGCCCAGATAAGTTCCACGTTCGACCGGTGGAACATCCGGGTGATTCAGCGTCAACCCTCGGACATGCACTTCATAAATCAGGGTTTGGTGCCAAGGAACTCGGGGCGGACGATCCTGCCGCCAGTCATAGGAAAGATCCACGACCATACCCAATGGCGCGACCGCAGCACTGTCACGGGTGTCGTATGTCGTGTCGGATTGACCGTATTCATATCCGTACAGCGCGTCATCCCAGACCAGGTCACGACCGATCGCGCAGGCATACGGGTCCAAAAGGACCTTGTGCGGATTGAATCGGTCTCCCGTATGGGGCTGATACCTTCCGTGAACACGATAGGCGTACCATTGTCCCGGTCTCAGATCCGGAAAGTATCCGTGCCAGACGTAATCGGTGCATTCTTTGAGCCGAACGCAATCGGTCTGGTGTCCGCTGGTCGAATCGAACAGACACAGGTCCACCGCAGTAGCCTGTTCGGAAAACAAAGCAAAATTGACTCCCTTCCCGTCCCAAGTCGCGCCCAGGGGGTAAGGTCTTCCGGGCCAGTAACGGAGCAAGCTCATCGACCTCTCCGACCCGGAACAAAATCCTGTGAAATCATCATCATGAAGCAGAGCATATCGGCAGTTGGTCCGCGACGCGACCCTTCCTAAAGCCAAGGAATACAGATAGTCTGACCGATAAATAATGCTGACCGATTTTATTCACCCCGGCGAAAGGGATCTGGCGTGATCAGGACCAATCAGTCCGCAACATATTGCAAGATCTTGTTGGTGGCGATCGTTTATTTCGTCGTGGGTCGGCTGTCTTTATTGTTACTGATTCCCCCGAGTTATGCAGCCGTGATCTGGCCGGGAGCAGGGATCGCGTTGGCCGCGGTGCTACGATGTGGGTCTCAAGCACTGGCGGGGATTTTTCTGGGCGCAGTGGCAGTCAACCTGTACTTAATCGACGGGTCAGATCTCGCAGCCGTTGTGGACGTGCTTGTGGACATCGTCCTGATCGCAGCCGGGGCGACTTTGCAAGCAGCCGTCGCGGGACACCTGGTCAAGCGATTTGTCGGATTCCCCACCGCGCTGACCCACGACCGCGATATCCTCAAGTTTCTGATCCTTGGCGGACCGTTGGCTTGTTTGATTTCCGCCAGTGTGGCAACGGCCGTACTGTATGTAACACAGAACCCGAACTTCGCTGCCAGCCCGATCAGCTGGTTTAACTGGTGGGTCGGAGACACAATCGGGGTCATTATATTCACGCCGTTGTTGCTGATGTTGACCGCCGAACCACGTTCGGTTTGGAAACCACGCGCGTATTCCGTCGGTATTCCGCTTCTGATTGCTTGTACGATCGTCATTTCGGTGTATTTCATCGCATCACGGTTCGAAACCAATGAAATCATCTCGCGTTACAATGAACGGGTTGACCAGTTCACGAACATGCTCAACAACCAGCTACGCGTGGTCGAATGGAACATCAATGCACTGTCGGGATTTCTCGCCACCGTTCCGGAAATCACAACCGAGGAGTTTCGACGTTTTTATGAGGCGTTGACCCGAAACGCAAAAGAGCGAGCCCCGACGTTGGTCTTTTGCCAATCCATGACTCATACGCAGCGATTGGAATACGAGCAACGGATGCGGAAATCATACGACCCGGATTTTGTTGTTTACGACGTGCTGACCGATTTTCCGATGCACAAGGTCGCCGCCAGGCCGTCGGACGAATACATCGTTGTGACGATGATCGAACCGTTTGAACAAAATGCCCCGGCTTTGGGACTCAACGTCTCATCTCGAAAATCGGTCTTGGATGCCCAGAAAAGGGCATTACAGACCGGTCAACCCGCCGCCACCGTGGGCATTCGTCTGGTTCAGGACAACCAACCGACGTTGGCAGTCGTCGGGTATCAACCGGTTTTCAGAGCCATGGATTCGACGGGATCACTGACGAGAGGGGCGTTAAGAGGCTATGCCGGCGGCATCATTCGGATCGGCCATCTTCTTGAAATTGCCGGTCAATCGATCGACGTCAGCGGGATGACGATTGAGTTATTTCAGCACCCGACGGATGATTCGTCCGGATCACTTTTGGGGGCCTTTAATTCGGATCAGCCGCTGGGACATCGTCCGCTGATTTTCCATCGGACGGTTTCGTTTGCCGATCAGACCTGGACGCTTCGTGTGTCTTACAACACCAACTATGTCATGGCGAATCGATCGATACAGGCCTGGTCGGTTCTGGCAGGAGGAGTGATATTCACCGGATTACTGAGCGTTTTCCTGTTGTTGTTGACCGGACGGACGGTTCGGGTGGAATCATTGATCGAAGCGCGTACGCGGGAATTGCAGGAGTCGAATCAGAAGCTTCAGATGGCCATGCGAGCCAAAACCGAATTCCTGGCCAACATGAGTCATGAAATTCGCACACCCATGACGGCTATTTTGGGTTTTCTGGACATGTTGTCACAGGACAGTCTGACCGACCCTCAAGAAAGACAAAAGGCGTTTGACACCATGCGCCGCAACGGGGAACACTTGCTGACGATCATCAATGACATTTTAGATCTGTCGAAGATCGAATCCGGTCATCTGAGGCTTGAGCATATCCCGATCGATCCGGGCGAACTGATCGAAGATGTCTGTCGAACGTTCAAGATCATGGCTGAGAAAAAAGGGCTACTTTTGACCGCTTCGACCTGTCGTGTACGAATCATGGGTGATCCGGTTCGATTTCGTCAAATTCTGATGAATCTGGTTAGTAACGCGATCAAGTTCACCCCGGCAGGACGTATCCAGATTGTTTCAGAGTTCGACGTGTTGAATCGGGATCTGGTGATACGAGTTCATGACACCGGAATCGGGATGACGCCTGAACAGGTTTCACAATTATTTCAGCCTTTTGCTCAAGCCGATGCCGCCACTGCTAGACGGTACGGAGGAACTGGTTTGGGACTTCGTATTAGTCGAAAACTGGCGGAAATGATGGGCGGATCGTTGGAGGTCGAGACCGAGTCGGGATACGGATCGACGTTTATTCTGCGGTTGCCCGGACGTGAACTGGCGGTGGGGGATGTGACGGTCGCGAAACCCCCATCAGCTTTTGCGGTTCAGCCCGTACTGGCCGGGCACAAAATCCTGATCGTCGATGACGGGGAGGATAACCGGTTGCTGTTGTCCATGTTTCTCCGTCGCGCCGGTGCCGAACCGGTCATCTGTTCGAGTGGAGTTGATCTGCTCAAAACTTTGGCCGAATCGCCGGAGTTTTTAAACGACATAGACCTGATCCTGATGGATCTGCAGATGCCCGAACTCGACGGATTGACCACCGTTCAACGGTTAAGGCAACAGGGGTGCACGGTGCCTGTCGTCGCCATCAGTGCCAATGTCACCGGATCGGCGAGGGAGGATTGCGAGAAAAACGGGATCCATTCGTTTCTGACCAAACCAATCCGAATCGAATCGCTCGTCGAGATCTGCCAACAATCCCTTCCAACTGCCTGCAGACTCACACGAGGGTAAAGGGGTCATTCCGAACGGATCGGGTTTTCCTTCAGATCCTGAATCGCGTCCTGCAACGCGAGGATGGCATAGGAGGTGGTCAGAATGGGTTGATTTTCCATGTACTTGTTCACACCGACCCAGCTACCGTCCTCTTTTTGAAGCGTCTGGAGTTTATCGATCAGGGCTTGTCGCCAATCAACGGACCGACCGTCGGCTGTTTTAAGGATCGGTTCGTTGTAGGCGTTGAGTGTTTTTCCGAGCGTCATGTAGTAGTAGTAAAGTCCCCATTGTCCGGCTTCGGGGCTGAGCGCGGTCATGCCTGCGTGGTGATCGACCGTGAAGTTATTGTTCACCCATCCCCAAGCCGCTCGGACGCGGGGGTCATCTTTGGTCACACCGGCATAGATCAGGCTTTTTAGCCCGGCATACGTCATAGTCCCCATCGAACGAAGCCTTCGGACGCCAGATTCATCGGTGTAACTCCCTGCAAAGCTTTCGCCTTCGCGGTCGTTGGACGGACCATACGCAAAGCCTCCGTCATTTCCTGCCCATTTTTGGTCGTTGGTTTCGGAGTAGTTCTGACAACGCGTCACGAACATCACTGCCCGTTGCATCACCGGATCGTCCGGAGCAATTCCCGCGTCGTGTAACGCCTGGATGGCCAATTGGGCGTTGGACAGATCCGGTCTTCCCGGACCACGGGATCGTCCGCCATATCCCCAGCCTCCATAAAACGGGTCGTTAGTTCCGGTAACGACCTGTTTACCGGTATTTTCCTCACCAGTGCCCGTGTATTCCGGTCGAGTCTGTTGGGTCCATTGCAGTCGCTTGAGATAATCAACCGCTTTATCGATCTGGGGTTTAAGAGATTCATCCTTGGCTGCTACCAGGGTGCTGATCGCGATAGCGGTATTGTAATTGGCCAGAAGATCTTTGTAGATCCCACCGTCCTGCATCTGATAGCTGAGGAGTTTTTCCAACCCTTTGGATACAAAGTCGGTTTTGGAGTTGTATTGGTCATCTTGAAGAAACGTACGCAGGGCAATCGCGGTAAAGGCCGGAGGGATCTTTTCATTGGCTTGCCTAGCACCGGCGTGC
>BPJO01000015.1 GCA_026004655.1 Phycisphaerae bacterium | reverse complement strand
GATCGTTCTCAAGCCGTTCGCGAAGGGTATTACGGACAGGCGTGGGCGTTGGTCGTTATGCTCGAAACCCGCCCTGCATATCGAGAAGGCTTTTTGAGAATGCTGCAAGCCGTCGCATCGGGCAATACACGTGTCGATGTCGGACACAACGACGCAAGCCAAGTGTATTATCCGTCTCGTATCAAGACTTTTTTGCAACATTACCTGATCGACGACTGGTCGAGGTTTGAGCAAGACTATGTGTCGTTTGTCCGAGAAAAGGCCAGGATCCGTGAACCCGGAGAAAGGCCCTGATGTGTCGGTTATGATGAGGATTCCGTCGGAAAACAGAATAAATCCTAAACCTGTGTGGGAACGTTTTGAACGATCTTGGTAAGCACAGTATCAGGAGTCATGCCTTCGGCTTCGGCTTCGAAGTTGAGAACGACACGATGTCGCATGGCAGGAAGCAAGACGTGCTGGATGTCCTGTGTGCTGACATGGAAACGCCCATCGAGAAGGGCATGAACTTTGCCGGCCAATATCATCGCCTGAGCGGCCCGGGGGCTGGCCCCGACGCGAAAATACCGATTCACTTCGGGGATCGAAAATGTCCCTCGGGGGGTGTGTTGCCAGCGTGCAACGGATCGCGTAGTCCTGCACATGGGGGGCGACAATCACCCGTCGAACCAGTCCCTGATATTCAAGTATCCGCGGGGGCGTCCAGGATGGTTTGGATACGCGGGAGGTGCTGACGGGTCGTACGATTGAGAATTTCATGCAGTTGATCTCGATCAGGATAGGGAACAATCAGTTTGAAAAAGAACCGGTCGATCTGGGCTTCCGGTAGGGGATAAGTCCCTTCCTGTTCCAACGGATTCTGGGTAGCCATGACAAAAAACGGCTGATCGAGTTTTCGGATTTCTCCCCCGGCCGTCACTTGTTGTTCCTGCATGGCTTCCAGAAGGGCCGATTGAGTTTTGGGTGTAGCACGGTTGATTTCATCGGCCAGGATGATCTGAGCAAAGATCGGACCGGGCATGAACTTGAACTCACGCCTTCCGTCGGCATTTTCCTGTATGACGTTGGTGCCGATGATATCGGCTGGCATGAGGTCAGGGGTGAACTGAATACGGCTGAACTTCAAATGAAGGGCATCGGCCAGTGACCGGACCAGGGAAGTCTTTCCCAACCCCGGTACGCCTTCCAGAAGGACATGCCCACCAACGAACAGGCAGGTAAGCACGCCGTCTATGATCGATTCCTGTCCGACGATCGCTTTGCCGATCTCGGTCCGGAGGGTTTGATAATCCCGGCAAAACGCCTCACAAGCCGATCGAATGGTCGGATCGATACCTGGACTACTTTCGTGGGGCATGGTTTTCCCGGATTCCAAAATCATAAACTGTTATACCAAAAGAAAGACTTTATGTCGGACAAGCCGTATACTCATTCGGCCCTGTCGAATCTGCCGAAAATACACATCGACCCCGGAGAGTGACTTGTTGGACGGTCAAGGCAGGGTCATCTAATGAGTCGGAGATCAAAGACGCGATACACTCCTCGGCATTGTCCGAAGAAGAGTTCTTGAGGGGTTTTACTTCGATAAACGACGCAGGCTGTCCGATCGTTAGTCCACCGACCAAGGCGTTCATTCGAAGGATATCTTGGGGTGCAAGCGTCGCGCGGTACAGCGCTTCGGAAGGGGTCGCGTATGCCGACCGACCGGCATGGACCTGCAGAAAACGCCCTATCTCGGCCAACATCGAGACGGTCGGTGAAGCCCCGACATCGGTCGCCAACGCATACTGGATTTTGCGTCGAATCACTTCGTCTAGGTCCATTCGTCCTGATCCCAGCAACAGATTAGACGTCGGACAATGTGCGATGATCGCCCCTGACCTGGCAAAAACGTCCCACTCATCCGTCGTCATGTGGACGCAATGCGCGACAATGCAGGGACTGTCAAATAACCCGTCACGATGATAAACCGATGTGTAGTTGGGATAATCCGGATAAAGAACTTTTTCGACCAGCAATTTTTCAGATGGTTGCTCGTTCAGGTGGGTTTGAGTGAATAGGTTGAATCTTCGCGCGATCTTAGCAGCCGATCGTCGGAGTGTTTTTGAGACAACAGGGGCGAATCGGTCTGTTACCACGAAACGATCCCCGAAAACCTCTGCCAGCTCGATCATTTGACCAATGACCGATCCCGGATCGGTACGAAGATTTTCGGGCACTTCCGGACGATCCATCAGCACCATTCCGACACGCCAGGTGTCGGGCAGAATCGTCAAAGCCAGTCGAGTGGCTTGGACGTTCGAAGTCATGTATGCACATCCACCCACAACCCCGTGACGGAGTGTATCAGCTAGAAAATCCCGGATGACTTTTTCGGCCCGATTCGGGTCGTTGCAAAGAGCCTCGGCAGGGTAGACATTCCGTTTCAACCCTTCCAAGAGACGTCCTTCAGAGGTAGTCTGTTCGATTCCCTCGGTGAACTTTCCCCTTATCGGGTGCTGGGAAATGTGGGTGTGGAGATCCAGAAACGGGGGGAGAATAACCCCACGGCTGGTGCGGATCGAGCCGAAATCACGCACTAAAGATTCATGAAAAGGTCCGCAATAACCGACAACCCCCGTCCTGACGGACTAAAATCAGTCCGTCTCGATAATAATCGCATCCGGACAAATGAGGAACCAGGATCGGTCCGCGAACACCATCAGGCGAAGGAAAAACATCGTCGGTCATAGGTTTTTAGCTGATCGTGATGTTGTCGATCAGTCGAGTCGATCCGACTCGGGCTGCGATACAACAGGTTACAGGACGCTCAAACGTTTCAGCCGGTTTGAGGGTTTGAGAATCGACACAGGCGACATAGTCGATCGACATCGGAACGTGTCCGAGTTTACCGGGGTCTAGGAGGATTCGCTGCATGATGGCGATGAGCTTGCTGGTCACTTGAGCGCCTGCTTTGGCTTCGGCTTCTGCGGCAAATAGCGCGCGTGGAATGCTCAAGGCACGGGGCGCGTTCGTCTGGCGACAAATACTGATTTCGGCTCGACATGGCCAAACCGTCCGGATCACGTACCGTCGGACCGGGAACAATCGTGATCGGGAAGTTGAGCGCTTCGGTCATGGCCTGGATGACGCGAAGCTGTTGAAAATCCTTTTGTCCGAATATGGCATATTGGGGTTGCATTAAATTGAAGAGCTTGGCAACGACCTGGCAGACACCTTGAAAGTGTCCGGGACGGTGCCTTCCTTCGAGGGGTTGGGTCAATTCCGGTAGGTCAATCACGACCTGAGGAAGACCCGGACGATACATTTGCTCCGGGGAAGGATGAAAGACCAAATCCACGCCGGCCCGTCGACAGGCATCCAGATCCTGTTCGATCGGACGGGGGTATTTGCTGAAATCCTCCCGAGGACCGAACTGGGTGGGGTTGACGAAAATGCTCACCGCCACTTGCCGGGCGTATTGTTTGGCAATCCGAACCAGAGACAGATGTCCCTCGTGCAGTGCACCCATTGTGGGTACGAAACCGAGGACGCCCAATCGGGCGCGGGCGGACCGCAGTTCTTCAATCGTTTCAACAACGTTCATGGGGATCAGAATAGGTTTCTCTGACGGAACAGCAAGAAAAGAATTTTGTGTAAACGTAACGTACGTAAAAGCGTATAATGAATGCCATGAAACGAAATAAGTCTTCCGTTTTGTTTATTTTTACGTCTTTTTTGTATTTTTTTGCGTCAATTGCGGTGGCGGATGGTTCCAGGAACCTCGTCGCTTATGCAGGGGGGGCGGGTCATGATGCTTTCAGACATGTACACGTTTTATCCAACGGGGATCTGTTAGTCGCAGGAAGCACGGATTCGCTGGATTGGATTCCGAATCAGGTCAAACGTGTCGAGCTTTCGTCAGAATCAATCCAGTCTTCCGATCCGGATCACATCGGTTTTTTGATGCTTCTTTCACCAGATGCCGGGACGATCAGGCAATTTCTTCATTTTCCCAAGAACACGGTTGCCGATATCTCACGGATTCGTTCGACAGAAGTACCGGGTCAGTCGACCGGTTCGATCTACATTTCGGGTCGTCGTACGCTGTCACCGGGAATGGATCCTCGGGATGATGGGTACTATATAGCGAGACTGAATGGTAATTTTGTAGACCGTCCGGTGACGGGCGTGGAATGGGTGATTAATGTTAAAGCGCCTCCCCGTAAGGCAAGCGGATACAAAGGAAGCAGCTCGTATAAAGACATTCAGCCTTGGGACGTCGGTTCAGATGGTCGGGTCATTTATGGAACAGGTTCGGAATACGATTTCGATTGGGCAGCAATTGAAGCGGTCGATGCGTCCGGTCAACCGATGAAAATGCCTGATTGGCCTGCCCAGGAAGGTGGAAAATCTTTTATCGCCCTCAAAGCCGGTCGGAAGGGATCACTTCGTTCACAGACGCAAGAGGATTTTGATTTCCGAACCAACGACGAAAACGCAAACCCCGGACGTAAAGGAAAGTTCCCCGACGATTACTACTTTTCCGGTCCGAACGCAAAAGGTCCCGGATACACGGGTTATCGTCTCAGTGATAAGCCCACTCAAAGGCTCGGACAGATCGCGATCGATCGTCGAAACAATTACCTTTATTTTGGTTATTCAACACAGACGCGTCTTCCGAACGGAAATCCTGATTTTGAACCCGCCATCGTGTCGATGACCGATACAGGGAAACTCCTATGGTGGGCACGTGGATACCAGGAAATCGAACGACCAGCGGACAACCCCAAGAAAGACCAGGATTCGATCAATTCTCCCCCGGATCAGTACGTCGAAGCCGTTGCAATCGATTATACCAATGACCGACTGGTCGCGTTGTTGCGTTGTCACGGAAACGGTGTGATCAACTTCTGGCAGGGGGATCAGCTTAAAGCAAATCCGTCTGGCAAATCCTTCCAGAGGAAGTTCACGGGTAAAAACGGGAATATTCACATTTCCTGGATTGGTAAGTTCGGTCTGACAGACGGGATCATCTACAACGCCACGTACATGGCCGAACTGACGGATAACGCCAAAGTCCAGGGAAAGTTGCAGGGTCTGCTCGAAGGTTGGCCGGATCCGAATGCCGGTTGGCCTGACGTGAATACCACCCGTGCGGTGGAAGAACTCAGTGTTCTACCGGATGGATCGCCGTTGGTTATTGCCATGGGCAGACGGGTTTTCACGACCACGAATGCCCACATGCAGATGGTCAAACCGGGTGAGGGTCAAAGCGCATGGAGCATGTTCGTACGAACATACGCACCGAATCTCAGCACAATCACTTATTCGACCATCCTTCGCGCCCCGTGGGACCCTGCCACCGGAAAATCCACCGGCGGACTGATCAAAATTTTCCACGCACAATGGGCCGGTGACAAAATTGTGGTCGTCGGACAGCACGAGACACCTGAAACCGGGTTAGGTGAAGAAATGAAAACGCAGAACATCCCGGGATGGGCTAAAAGTCTTCCCGAAGGACCGACTACCGCCGTATTGGCTTTGCTCAAACCATAAACTCAACCGGCGCAGCACCGTATGTGGGGTTGAACCATACCGAAGGAAGAACGGTTTTCAGTCGTTGTTCCGCCGATTGATTCGATTGACGATAACCCGTAGCACCACCAACGCCCCGGCCGTCATAAAACCGAGAATGCCCAGAACGTTCAACCCCCAGAGGGTGTTGCCACGATTGGCTAACACCAGAATCGAGGACCCGACAAACAACCCAGCGATCACCAACGCCCAAGCGATATTCCGACTGGCGTGTTCGATCGTTTCGGTCAGACGGTCCAAGCGGTGATGTTCGAGGTTGATCGTTAACCGTTCACGGTTGAGTGAATCAATGACCTGTTTGAGGTCTGCGGGAAATCGTTCGGCCAGTTGGGCATAGGCTGCCAAAGTGTTCTGAAGGCGTCGACGGATCGCTCGATACCCGTAGCGTTGACGAATCAATCGTTCGATATAAGGTTGGGCAACACTGATCAGATCAAATGTGGGGTCGATCTTCTCTGCGACACCTTCGATCGTGGTCAAGGCTTTAATCAGCAGGACCAGGTCGCCGGGACAACGCAATTGATGCAATCGGAGTTTGTGAAAAAACTCGATCAATAACGAACCGATATCCAGCTGTTCTAGAGGGACCGAAGCAAAATGACCGATGAAATCCCGCACATCAGCAAGAAAAACCCGATTGGACAAAGCTCGAGGTTCGACATCACCGATCTCGCCGATCACACGGACAACCTTCTCCACATCGGACGTTACTACCCCGTGTACCAGATCCGCCAGAAGTTCAGAAGTACGTCGGTCGAGTTGTCCGATCATCCCGCAATCAATAAATGCGATCTTTCCACCGTCCAACGCGATAAGGTTGCCCGGATGAGGGTCTGCGTGGAAAAACCCCAGCTCCAGGGTTTGCCTCATGACAGCCCGGGCACCGTTAGTTACCAGACGCCTTCGATCTTCCGGGTCAAGATCGTTCGGATTCAACCTCGAGAGCAAAACTCCCTGAATCCGTTGGAGACACAAGACGGTCCGGGTGGTGGCTTGCCAATGCACTTGGGGGAAAATCACTCCAGGGTCGTCTTGGAAAGATGTTCTGAGCCGGTCGGTGGCCCGTCCTTCGTGGGTGAAATCGATTTCTCGGTTGAGTTCACGAGAAAACTCATTGACGACTTCGACGGGGCTGAAACCGAGATTTGAAAAATGGTGTTCGACAAAACGGGCAAGCGTTCGCAGGATGTCGATATCCGTTTGAGTGATCTGGTCGATCCGGGGTCTGCGGACTTTGATAACCACCTCTTGCCCGGTATGGAAAGTGGCCAGGTGGGTTTGGGCAATCGAACCGGCTGCAAGTGGGGTGGGGTCAATCTGTTTGAACAGATGGTCCACATCTCCGGGAAAGGCCTCTTCCAGTTGTTGCCGAATGATGGAAAACGGAAGCGTCGGGGCATCGGCTTGGAGATGGGAAAACTCGTTGGCATAGGATTCGGGGATCAGATCGGGTCGGGTACTAAGGATTTGCCCCATTTTAATGAAGGTAGGTCCGAGCTGCTCGAGGGCTTTTCGAAGACGCTGGGGTCGGGTCAATTGCTCGATTTCCGGAGTAGGTCGTTTCAGGATCAGGCTTTTACCACGGGTCATCAGCTTGGTCAGACCTAGTTCCTGTACGATATCTGCAAGTCCTGTGGAAATAAGGACTTCTAATATTTCCCGGTAACGCTGAATGTGTCGGATTCCGTCGGAGATGGGATGAAAGCCGGGCATTGACTTTATCTTACCGTTTTGGCAGGCCAATCCGGAATACAGAGGATCAGGTAAATCCGAAATATCGAACCTGTTTCTTCAGTCCTTTCAACATATGTGAAATGTGACGTTTGGTCCGATGTCTACTAAAGTTTCAATAGGTACTGAATATTCAATCGACGAGGTAGATATGACAACAGTGGAAGAACGCGAAAACTTATCTGCAACAGATTCAACGCTCAACCCACGAATAGTGCCTTTACCGGTGGACCCTAAGTTGCGAAAGGTGCAGGACGATTTCATCCGAAAATGGGGTGAGATGGGTGCGATCTGGGGCATCAATCGAACGATGGCAGAGATCCATGCGTTGTTGTATATCACCGGTTTGCCTCTTTGTACGGATGACGTGATGGACCGACTCCATATCAGTCGGGGCAACGCCAGCATGTCCCTGCGAGCTTTGTGTGACTGGGGAATCATCCGAAGAATGCACCGACGGGGGGAAAGACGAGAGTATTTTGAATCTCTCGGAGATGTCTGGGAAATGTTTTCGATCATCGCTGCAGAACGCAAGCGCCGGGAGATGGACCCGGTCCTTGAAACCATCAAACAATGCATTCGTGAGCTCGAACCGGACCGTATCGGCAAACTGGCCGAAGATGAGGCGTTTCGTCGCACGCGTCAACGGCTTGACGGTATGGAAGAGTTCATGAGTGTGACGAACAAGATATTCCAACAGTTCGTCGGAAATGCCAAAAGCGGATTGAACAAGGTCGTCCGCGTGTTGCTCAAGGCGTTGTAAGATGCTCTGCGGTATTTCGCTACTTGACGAACGGAACGGTCGATCTTTCATTATGTGTAAGCACAGGGCACGTGACGAGTCGGGATATTCATTTTAATCTTTAGTGGATGTCACAGACACAGACCACCCCGTCCGTATCGATCGATCCACCTGTCACCCTATGGAAGAGGGTGACAGGGTGGCTTTTGCTGATCAACATCACCGTGTTTGCAATAGATGTGTTGTTGACAACTAAAGGGATCGGTCGGGTAGCCCTTCGTCATGACGGAGTCCCGTTGATCTATCAACAGGAAAATGGTCAACCAACGGTGATTCAGTATCCGTTTTTGCAAAGTTACGGTTATTTTTCATTCGATCTGGCGATCCGGGGTGGGCAGTTGTGGCGTTTTCTGACATACCAATTCTGTCATGCCAATCTGACTCATCTGTTTGTGAACATGATGGGACTGTGGTTGGCAGGACCGATCGTGGAACAGAAGCTCGGAAGAACACGATTTCTGACCTTTTATCTTCTCTGCGGTGCAGCCGGTCCGTTGGCGCACCTGATATTCGGTTTGCTCGATATTCTCACGGTCAACGCTTACACGCCTTTGGTGGGTGCTTCGGCAAGCATTTACGGGTTACTTTTGGCAGCAGCGATGATCGCACCGGACGAAGAGGTCATGCTTTTGTTTCCACCGATTGACCTGAAACTACGCACCGTTGCGATTCTGATGATCGGATTAAGCGTCGCAGCCGTCGCTTGGCATTGGGAAAACGCCGGTGGACATGCTGCCCACATCGGTGGGGCGGTCATGGGTTGGATTCTCGCTCGACGAATGCTTCTAAAGCAAAACTCCGGACAAGATATTCCATCTTGACAACTGTTATTCCTGCAAATGCAGCCAAATGGTCGGTAAAGGTTGATTCAAGACACCGGATTAATAACCAGACCCGTTGCCAATTTAGGATAGAAAAAGGTGCTTTTCTGGGGCATGACTTCGCCGTGAACCCCGAGATCTTCCAAAGCCTTTAACGGGGTGGGCCGTAGAATCAACGCCAGAGGATACTTCTCTCCATCCGTCAGTGTAGGGATTTCGTCAGCATAGGCGGTGTAAGCGAGTTTCACGTCGCCGTCAGCAAAGGTCGGCTGGATTATTTCGTCCAGCAGGTACCTTCGAAGAATGGCCACGTCGAGTCGGCGCCAAGCGGGGGATTGTCCTGGTTCGTGAGACGCCAGGATGTCCGGCTGGATCAGCCTCAGGGTGTACAACCGGCGCGTTTTAGCATCGTACAGACCGAAAACCGTGTGGGACTCTTTCGATATGGCTTGTTCAAAATCTCGGATCTGGTCCACCGAATACCCCGATTCCTGCACCGTGAAAACCCCGGACAACTTTTGACGGAAGGTGGAAAGATCGAACGATTTCAGGTTGCCGACGATCCGGTGTGTCGGAAGGATGACACACCCAGGGTCGTGCATGCTCAACAAGACGAACAGGCAATAATTGGCCGGATGATCCTCTGGAAGCCGACCCCCGTACGCTTCGGCGACCTGTTTCTGGTAAGCCAAAGCCATTGTATACCGATGATGCCCGTCAGCGATGTAAATCTTGCGGGATTTCATGGCTTCAGTGACATGATCGATCACCTGTTTGTCTGTAACAGGCCAGAGCTGGTTAACCACCCCGTCTAGTGTTCCCGTGATCGGAGGGGGGCCCAATCCTGAATACAGGTGCTGGTTGACGATCCCGGTTTCATCCGGGAACAGACCAAAAATAGGGGAAAGCTGAACACCGGTGGCGGTCGTCAGCTTCAGACGGTCAATGATCGCGTCCGGATAGGTCTTTTCATGAGGAACAATCTGAGTCGGCTCCGTTGGGGTGCTGAAGGGTTCGAGTTTCACGACCGCAAAAAAACCCCGTCGGTGGTAGGTCCGCCCGTGAATGGTGAAAACCTGCGTATAGGCATAAATGGCCGGTTCAGAATCTCGGATCAGGGTTCCATCCGCCAACCATCGGTTGAGTGTGTCGGCCGAACGGACATAACATTCGTCCGGTCCGACCTGTTTGGCAGGTAGATGAGGCAAGTCGATCTCGACAATGTTGCGGGGGCTTCGGGATAACAAGGCCGATTTCCCGCTCCCGTCCAATACGTCATAAGGTGGGGCAATCAGATCAGATAGATCCGTGCCAAATCGTGAAGAATAACGAATTGCCTGAAACGGTTTGATGTCGGCCATGGGTGCTCCTAATGGAACGGGCAGGATACGCGCCTCATGCCAGTTTTCAATCCTGAAACTGCTGAAAGCTTGCCCGACAACCCGGTGCCACTGATACTATTTAGTAATGAAGGTGATTCTAGCTAATCCCCGGGGTTTCTGTGCCGGTGTCAACATGGCCATCGAAGTGGTTAATGAAGTCCTGCGTCGAAAAGGCCCTCCGGTCTATGTATTTCATGAAATCGTTCATAACAAACACGTGGTGGATGATTTTCGAGCCAGAGGGGTGACATTTGTCAACTCGATCGACGAAGTTCCCGAAGGGGAGTTGGTCGTTTATTCTGCCCACGGCGTGTCTCCCGAGGTAAGGAGTTCATCCCGAACTCGACGACTTTACGAGGTCGATGCGACCTGTCCGCTGGTGCATAAGGTGCACGCTCAGGTCATTCGGTACGCCCGCGACGGGTACACCATCATCTTCATCGGACATCGAAATCACGACGAAGCCGTCGGGACCGTCGGAGAGGCGCCGGACCGGATTGTCGTGGTTGAAGACGCAGAAGAAGCCGAAAAACTGGACTTTCCACCCGGTACAAAGCTGGCTTTTACCACACAAACGACTCTGAGTCTGAGTGACGCCAATCGGGTAATAGAAGTATTGAAACGCAAGTTTCCTGATATCCGTTTTCCGCAGAAAGAGGATATCTGTTATGCGACGACCAATCGTCAGAACGCGGTCAGCACCTGGGCGCCGGAGGTCGATGTGGTGTTGGTAATCGGGAGCAAAAACTCCAGCAACAGTCAGCGTCTGGTCGACCGGGCGATCGAGGCAGGCAAACGGGGGTATTTGATCGATGACGCCAGCGAGCTTAACCCGGAATGGTTGACTGGTGTCAAAGTCGTCCTGGTTACCGCAGGGGCTTCAGCGCCTGACCACCTGGTGCAACAATTGCTCGAACGATTGAAAGTCGAGTTCGGTGCGCAAATCGAAACCCGCGAACTGGTCCGCGAGGATATCGACTTTGAGCTGCCCAAAAGTGTTCGTCAACTGCCCGTTTTACACGTCTGAACCGGATCCGAGAGGACCTGGCAACCCTGTCAAACCCTGCCGGAAAAATAGACAATCAAGACCCGAACGGGGTCACCGGTCCTAGATAGTCCCATGCGGCATACTGCCCGAGTTCTCCGTCTCCACCGAAAATCAAGATCCCGATCGGAGATTCGGGTCGGTCCACGAGATAGCCATTGACCGAAAGTGACCCACATGTGGCTTGGAAATCCGATTTGTTCAGTGTCCAGATCCCTTGGACAGGATCCGAAGCTTCCGTCGGGCGGTAAGTGCAGGTTCCATCCGGATAGATGCTCAGAATTCCGATGTACCCAAGACTTGAGACCATCCGCCACTGACCGCTGAGTTGTCTGGGGTTGATCGTACGAGTCGTAGGCGTAGGGGGTTGATAGGGTTCACACCCTGCTAGACCAACAAAGACAATGAATAAACAGACGGTTGAGATCCTCATTCCCGAGGGCTCCGAGGGGAGTTATTTCAATTCCACGGTCCAGTAAGCTTCGTCCAGAAACTGCTTCCAGCTCCGGTATCGTGCGTCAGCGAGCTTAAACCCGATGACGGGAGAACGTTTGGGTTTGACGGGTTTGCTGAGAAGTTTCATGTGGGCCTGTTCCGGGGTACGCCCACCCTTTTTGACATTGCATTTGACGCAGCAGCAGACGATGTTATCCCAAGTGCTTTTTCCGCCTTGAGAACGTGGGATGACGTGGTCCAACGAAAGGTCGACCGTGGAAAACTTCTTGCCACAATACTGACATCGGTTGCCGTCCCGAGCAAAGATGTTGCGTCGGTTGAACTTGACGTCCTGACGAGGAAGTTTGTCGTATCCGAGCAATCGGATGATCTTAGGCACCGCCATCGCGAATCGGACCGTATGGATCCAGTCAAATCCGTCCGGTTCGAACTGTTTTTTGAGTAGAGACAGCTGTGTCCATTCACTCAGATCCATATTTTGCCAGACGGACTGTCCGGTTGAATCGGTTTCGATGTGGACCACTTCCGCAATATCTTTGGCAAGCAGGGAAAAAGCCCGTTTGACATTCACGACGCGGATGGCTTGATAGAACTTGTTTAAAACCAGGACGTTAGCCGTCAAGCCGCTACCCGGTGAGGGGAATGAAGGAGGTTGGAGGATGGTATCCATAGGTTCTATCAGGGTGTTAAGCTCTGAAGTTTTGTTTCATGAGCAGACATATCGCTGATACCTTCTGGTACAAATGGATCTTAACTTGTTAGGACCGGTCATTGAAGCCTGATCCGTGTGAATTAAGTTAAACCTTTTCAAATAAAGTGTTTGCTTGACATGTCTTGATCAGGTTGTTTCCGTGTATCACATTCCGCACCGATTCGAGCACGATAAAACGAAAACGACCTCGAAGCGGTGGGGCTTCGAGGTCGCGGTTGAGTCGCGATAGGG
Organism: Phycisphaerae bacterium; assembly: GCA_026004655.1. Classification (GTDB taxonomy): domain Bacteria; phylum Planctomycetota; class Phycisphaerae; order Tepidisphaerales; family Tepidisphaeraceae; genus BPJO01. The sequence goes on along the minus strand of BPJO01000015.1, from coordinate 78,524 downwards.
CAGTGTTACCTGCCGACTTCGAAGATCCCCTGGGTCTTGATAACCATCAGGCTGTCATCGAACAGGTGGAACGCGTGTACCACCAGTTCATGGCTTCGACGGTCAATATCGAGGACGGACAGAAACCCGCCTTGTCCGTCGGGAGTTCCGGGAACATCCACCATCAGGTATTCGCGTTTGAGCGCGTACTGACGGATTTCTTCACGACTGGCATCGTAAAGGGTCTGGGTCAGTTGTTCTTCCTGGGTGGAGATCATGTATTTGACATTTCCGGGAGCGGTCATTTCATGATACCGTTCGCCTCGGCAGGGGATCGTCTGGATCAATCCCCGGTCCGTCAAGGAAGGAGGGGAATTGATAATCACCTCGGTAAGCGTGTTTTTGGCAGCCGTGAAGGTGATGACGTGCCCACCCTCGACGATCCAGAGGTCTGCGTCATAGGTTCTTCGACTGACCTGTTCGGCTGCGTGGATCTTGAAAAGTTCCGGATGCAGGGTCCGCTGATATAACATCAACGTCAACCCGCTACAACGACGTTGTTTGGTACGATTGCTCATAGTTTTGCTTCCGTGCCTTCCGGGAGGACTGTTCCTCCAAAAAAGGTCCCGCTTGCGGGTCATAAATTACTTTTGAAAAAGTACTTACACAAATCGGTGCCTCGACCCGCAGCTGGACATAATAGAACCGGCGGGCCTCATCCAATTCAGCCCGCCTACACCGAATTGTGCATTTTCTACGACCCCGACCATTCAGAACCGATTTTTCGGTTCTTTGGTGCCAAAGTATAGCAACTGTTTTTAGAAACGGTAGAAAAATCTTATCACGTATCATGCGACAAAACGCGCAATAACGAGATCAGAATGTCATAACTCGCGTGACATCCAACAGTTATGCCAAATCCACGGGTTAGCATTATCCCCCCAAAATAGCACCCCGCCAAACTGCGAAACACAAAGGTTTGCGTTTGGAAAGGCTCTGAACCCCAGTAATGGTAGAGTGAAAAAATAACACCACTGATTAACACCATTCCTACTGACACGATCGGATCACGAAGAGAAAGAAAATCTGAGAAGATAAAATGGAGCACTGCAAAACCGATCAGACGAAACACAAACTCCTCGTATATTCCCGCTCCGATCGACAGGATCAGATCCGGTGCGACCGGGGAGAACCCTCCGACCAGGAGTGTCCAGTTAACCTTGGCTAGCAATATTCCCAAAAGGATGAGAGGCAAAGCCAGCAAAAGGCTTTCGACAGCCATTCCCAAAAAGATCCCCACCGAAAGTCGGATTTTTTCCCGTCGGAACAGAATTAATCCGAATAACACACTCACGACTCCCGCCGGGGCGACCCATCGGGCTGTTGCCCCCAAAGCCGCCAAGGAGTCTCGCCACAAACTGAAGGCGACTATTCGTTGCTCGGTGTTCGTTTCGGGATTATACGTCCAATACCAAGTCCCCACTTCGTAAAGCACGATCAACGGAAGCAAAAAATACAAAGACGCCTTGGCCGATTCGCTAGCGGCAAAGTATCCTATCGGTTGATAGGGAGAAGAGGAAGTCCGCGAGGCTGTCATGTAATAACGATCGGGTTTCAGTTCTGGGCTCGGGGTTCAATGGACGGTTCCGGTGGGGGGGCTTTGATCGGACGTGTGATACGAATGGCCTTTTTACCGTGGAATTGACCGAGTATCCCGTGGAACTTGTTTTTACCTTCGATCTGAAGCACCATTTCTGTTCCGACGCGTTTTTCGGTCGTGATCAAATCCCCCGGCTGGAGCATTAAAAGATCATTCAGACTTATGCGTGTCCGGGCCAAGATCGCCCGAATTTCAACTTGCGCGGTCGAAACCGTCCTCGCAACTTTACGAACCGAATCTTCACCCCCAGCCCGTTTGACATAAGTGAACCAGCTTTGTGCACTGAGCTGATTCATGATCGGTTCGATGACGTTGTACGGGATGCAAAGGCTCATCGTCCCTGCCCGATTGCCCATCCGCAACTCGAAACCGATCACCACGACCGTTTCATTGGGGGGAACGATCTGAACGAGCTGAGGATTGGACTCAAAATCGGTCAGGGAAAAGGTGACAGGGGTGAGGTTGCTCCAGGCTTCGGACAGAAAATGCATCGCGCGGTCGGTGATCCGCTGGACCAACCTCTGCTCGATCTGTGTCAGGGGTCTTTGCGGGATGAACAGGTCCGCGTTAGATCCCCCCAGCAGCCGGTCGATGATGGGATAAATGATCAACGGACTGATTTCCAAGCAGAGCTGACCGTCCAGTTGTTCGGCTTTGAGAAGGTTGAAACAGGTCGGATTAGGGAGAGAGTGAATGAATTCTGAATAAGTTAATTGTTCGATATGCGCAACCGACACTTCGATAATCGTTCGGAGGTACCCGGACAAAGCAGCCCCGAAATTGCGTCCAAATCCCTCGTGCAAAGCCTCCAACGCCCGCATCTGATCTTTTGAAACACGTTCAGGACGTTTGAAATCGTAGGTCTGGACATCGACAGAGGACCGTCCGTGGGAACCAAAGATCTCGAGGGATTGGGAATGATTGGAAGACGAACCAGTGGAAACGGTCCCTGCATCCACGGCAGCCAGAAGGGCATCTACTTCTGATTGATCTAAAACGTCTGTCATGACAGTCATCCTCTTGGGGCTCCGCCCCAATATCCGGTACCGGTTCTCTTATCATCGACAATTTATGACTTATTTCTACATTCTCGGACTCTCGGCGACCAAATCTTTTTGAAAAACCATTATGGACCGCGGATTTTCAGCCGATGCAGGGTCCGAGAGACTGTATGAACTCGGTACAAACCTTTCGCCAACGCAGCTACGCCTGTTCGATCGCTCATCAGAAACGGGCCAGCCGGCTCATTCCCGGGGCTGCCCACACTTACGCCAAAGGAGATGATCAGTTCCCCGAAAATATGTGTCCGGTCATTGTCCGGGGAGAAGGTTCGCATGTTTGGGATCTCGACGGAAATGAGTTCATCGAGTTCGGATCTGGCGTTCGTTCGGTTACCATCGGGCATGCCTGTCAACCGATCTGTGATGCGGCCTATCAGGCGATGATTCGGGGAGTCAATTTTACACGTCCGTCCGAAATCGAGTTACAAGCGGCCGAGCGGGTGTTGTCAGTGGTTAAACATGCTGAGATGATCAAGTTCGGTAAAAACGGATCCGACGCCACCACGGCTGCGGTCAAGCTCGCCCGGGCCTATACCGGTCGTGACATGGTTGCGATCTGTCAGGATCATCCTTTTTTCAGCGTGGATGACTGGTTTATGGGGAGCACTGGTATGACCAGTGGCATTCCCGAATCTACCCGTCAACTGACCGTCAAGTTCAAATACAATGACCTGGAATCGGTCCAAACCTTGTTAAGTCAATATCCCGGTCAGATTGCTTGTTTTATTCTCGAAGCCGAGACCCTGGTTCCTCCACCGGTGGATTATCTGCATCGTCTTAAATCCCTGGTCAACCAGCACGGGGCATTGCTTGTTCTGGATGAAATCGTGACGGGTTTTCGTTGGCACATCGGGGGGGCGCAGGCGTTTTATGATTTCACCCCCGACCTCAGTACATTCGGCAAGGCGATGGCCAACGGGTTTTCGGTTTCAGCGTTATGTGGCCGGCGCGAGGTCATGAGGCTTGCGGGGTTGGAACATAAGGATCGTGAACGGTGTTTTGCGTTATCTCTGACCCATGGTGCCGAAACCCACGCCCTTGCAGCCTGTGTCAAGACGATCGATATCTACGAACAACAGGATATTTGTGGAATTCTGGCACGTCAGGGTGAAAAATTGCAGAAAGGCCTTCGTGAGGTAATCGAGGATCTGCAGATCGGTGAATACTTCAACATCGTGGGACGTCCTTGGTTGACCTTTTTCGTTACCCTTGATCAGAAAAAAGAACGAAGCCAACCCTTTCGAACGCTGTTTCTGCAGGAAATCATGAAACGTGGGATCATCGCCCCGAGTTTCGTGGTCTCGGCCGCTCATTCGGATGCAGACATCCAACAAACCGTCGAAGCAGTGGCCGAGTCACTTGTTGTCTATCAAAAGGCGCTGGACGATGGGGTGGAAAAATATCTGGAAGGACGAAGCGTTCAACCAGTCTTCCGGAAGTTTAACTGAACTCCAAACGGATGACTTTTCCGGAAAAGGCTGTCGTCATCCTTAAAAGCGTTTCAAGTAAAAAGGGCACGACGGAGCGTGCCCAATGAATGCTTTTATTTCGAAATACGACCGGATCATAGCATGTCTTTGACAGTGTTACGTTCTTCGACCAGTTCTTTGTTGGTGGCGGCGATTTTCTGTCGGGCAAAATCGTCCATGGGCAGACCTTTGATGACTTCGTATTGACCGGGTGCGACGGTTTTAACAGGTAAACCAGCCCAGACATCCGGATCAAATCCGTATTCACCGTTGGATTTTACCGCTACGCTGTGGATGGCACCGGGGGTCATCAGGTCGCGGACATGGTCTACTAGTGCGTTAGCTGCTGAAGCGGCACTGGAAGCACCCCGGGCGGCAATGATGGCGGCGCCCCGTTTCCCCACGGTTTCCTGAAGTTCACCTTTAAGCCATTCATGATGCCCGATGACCTGCGTCAGAGGTTTACCATTGATTTTGGCCAGGTGAAATGCCGAGAACATGGTAGGGGAATGGTTCCCGAAGATGAATAGATCGGTGATCGCAGTGACGGGCACGTTGGCTTTTTTGGCGATCTGGGTGACAGCACGGTTCTGATCCAGACGGACCATGGCTGTAAATCGATCGGGAGGAAGACGTTTGGCTTGACTGGCAGCGATCATAGCGTTGGTGTTAGCCGGGTTGCCGACGACCGCGACACGACAATCATGGGCAGCGACCCGATCGATGATCCGTCCTTGTTCGATAAATATTTTACCGTTGTCTTTCAGCAGATCCGCTCGTTCCATTCCAGGACCACGCGGTTTGGCGCCAACCAAACAACACCAGTTGGCGTCGCCGAAGGCTTCTTCGGGTTTGGACGTTTGAATAATCCCCGCCAAGAGAGGAAATGCACAGTCGTCCAGTTCCATACACACACCTTCCAGAGCTTTCATGGCTTTTTCGACGGGAACTTCCAGAAGTTGGAGAATGACCGGTTGGTTCGGACCAAACATCTGTCCCGAAGCGATCCTGAAAAGCAGGGCATATCCGATCTGACCTGCAGCCCCGGTGACGGCAACGCGAATCGGTTTGTTCATCATATCTTCCTTTCAATCGATAGAGAGAGTCAGTTCGATTATCCGAGATCGAACCTTCCATGCAACCCGTGTGTCGTGGCGTGACTTTTAGCCGCACAAACCGTTTCAAACAAGCCAAACAAACCCTACGAGGAGTATTTAGTTTGTCCCGACTGATAGACAAAGTATTCGTTGCTCGGCAAGATCGGTCTAAAGCCAGATCAAACCGACAACCCACGACACACAACATCACCCATTCGTTCAATAATCGAGAACCTCGAATGAAGAATACTTGGACAATCGAACGAAAAACGCTCAAAGTTAGGACCGACAGATACGATTTGCAAAGCATTGTTAAATAAGTGTTTAAGAAAATTTTCCGGGATCCGTCTGTTGGGAAGTTAAAAATAAATGGTTTGGAGGGTTTTGGTAAAATTTAGTCCCGATTAACATGTCTCAGTCGAGAACCGTTTTGGACGATAAAGGGTTAAGTAACTCGGAATTTCGGGACGAACTAACGTTCCGTAGGGTCTCGAGTCTTTAGCTTGATATAAGGAAACCTACACATGGAAGTCACTATCATTGGTTGCGGTTATGTTGGATTGGTCACGGGCGTGTGTCTGGCATCGATCGGGCATACGGTTCGTGGGGTTGAAAAGGACCCACGTAAGCTCAAAAGCCTCCAGGAAGGTCATTGTCCTATTTTCGAACCCGGTTTGCAGGAATTAATGAACGAAGCCGTTAGCAACGGGTCAATCACCTTTACGGACGATGTCAAAAAAGCCACAAAGGATACTGAAATCGTCTTTCTGTGCGTCGGGACGCCCCCCAAACCCGACGGAACGGTAGACATGACCTATCTTGAGACTGCCGGGAAAGAAGTCTGTGACGCCCTGGCGGAAATGAACAATGACCTTCTGGTCACGATTGTGGTCAAATCGACGGTCCCTGCAGGGACAAATCGCAAGCTCCACAACTTTCTCAAGTCCCAGACCAAAGCCCACTTCGCGGTCGTCAGCAATCCCGAGTTCTTGAAAGAAGGGACAGCCGTTCAGGACTGTCTGAACCCGGACCGGATCGTGATCGGTGGGGAATCCGTCGAAGCGTTCCGAATGATGCGCCGGTTGTATGATCCTCTGGTCAAGCGAGAAGAAAACTTCATGACCATGAACTGGGAAAGTGCTGAACTGACCAAATATGCCGCCAACAGTATGCTGGCAGCGCGGATCTCGTTCATGAACGAATTGACGATCCTGTGCGAACACTATGGCGCGGACATCGAAGACATCCGCAAGGGGATTGGTTCGGACTCGCGAATCGGGCCTGCGTTTTTGCGGGCAGGATGCGGGTATGGTGGGTCCTGCTTCCCCAAGGACGTGGCTGCGATGGAACACATCTCTCGGGCAGCCGGTCACGAGTCTTTGTTTGTCTCAGCCATCCAGACCGTCAACAAGAACCAAAAAAAGCGTTTCGTTCAGAAGATCGTGGAAAAGCTAGGTCGTCCGATCCAGGGAGCCACCATCGCGGTCTGGGGGTTGGCTTTCAAAGCCGATACCGACGACATCCGCGAATCGGCTTCGATCGACGTGATCCAATATCTGCTCGATGCCGGTGCGATCGTTCGTGCTCACGACTACAAAGCCCTGGAAAACATGAAACAGATCTTTAAAGACAAGGTCGAATGGACGACGGACCCAGTCAAAGCCGCTGCCGGTGCGGACGCCATTGCTTTATGCACGGATTGGCCTCAGTACACGACCCAGCCTTTCCGCAAGATCGCTGCCACAATGAATACACCCATCATTTTTGATGGACGCAACTGTCTGAACAGGGACGTGATGCGAGAAAACGGTTTTCAGTACTATCCCATGGGACGTCCACCGGTCGAACAGACGCTTCGACTCCGAAGTCGGGCATAAACCCCCGGTCTCAAATCCCCTTCCGATGCAAACCCTAGGTTTCCGCCTTAAAACGGAAACCTAGGGTTTGCTCATCCATGGAGAATCCTTTAAGTTTGGTTTTGTGACGCCGGAAAAAACGTTTCTTGTTCAGAAATTCGCCAAACTGAAGTTCCCGCAATATTCACTGATCGGTTATAGCGTTGGTGGGGAAGAAACGGTCGTGCAAGTTCCGGAAATGAACGTCTGTTTCGATGCAGGTCGTTGTCCACAGTTTGCCCTGACCAGCGACTTCATGCTCATCAGCCATGCCCACATGGACCATATAGCAGGTCTGGGGTATTACTTTTCGCAAAGACATTTTCAAGGCTTGAAACCGGGAACGGTGCTACTGCCTTGGCAGATGGAAAAACCGGTGGACGATCTGCTCAAAGCCTGGCAACAGGTCGAACGACAACAGACGCCTTATCAACTCGTCCCAATGTCTCCCGGTCAGGATTACGTCGTCAGACGGGATTTTCTGATCCGAGCGGTGCCTACCCATCACGGTTCAGCTTCGCTAGGGTACATTCTGGTGAATGTCCGGGAAAAACTGCGCCCCGAATACCTGCAGCTTGCAGGCGAACAATTGGCAGAGCTACGCCGTCAGGGGGTCGATATTCAATACAGACTCGAAGTGCCTCTGATCGCGTACCTCGGCGATACCAGTTATGGGGAAATCTTCGAACACCCCGACGTCCTCCGGGCACAGGTTTTACTCTGCGAATGCACCTTCTTTGATTGCACCCACCGCGCCAAAGCCAAAGCGGGCAAGCATCTGCACGTAGAAGAGTTCGCCAAAGTTGTTGAAAAAAGCCAAAACCAAGCCATCGTCGTCTTACATGTTTCTAGAAGAACGGGTATCGGACGCAGCAAGGCTATCCTCCGCAAATATCTCACCCCGGAGAAAATGTCCAAGGTGCACTTTCTGATGGACTTTTCGGACAGTCGCGAAGCCGGCGATGTCGAAGAAAACACCCCCCCGGCTCAATAATTGGCCCCCGAAATCATTCCGGTATGGCTCTGATTTGTCATGATCCACTTTCTCGACGACCCTCTTTTTAATTCCATCTATCCGGGTTGATTAAAACACAGAAAAACATGCACGACCATCGATACCCTCGAACAATTGGCAAGTGGTTGTGTTTGCCAGTGTTGTGTCATTTTGTAAGATTCAGATCGAGGATATGACGAGGTAAAAACTCAAATGAAAATCGGTACGTATTACTATCCGGAACAATGGCCTAAAGAACAGTGGGAGCGGGATTTTGACAAAATCGCTTCGATGGGGCTGAAGATCGTGCATATGGCCGAGTTTGCCTGGTATTCGCTCGAACCGACGCGAGGCGATTACCAGATGGATTGGTTGGCCGATTGCATCGAAATGTGCCGAAAAAGGGGGTTGGATGTCATCTTGTGTACTCCCACAGCAGCTCCGCCGATCTGGTTAAGTCAGGAGTATCCTGAAATTCTGCCCATGAACGAGTTCGGTGTTCGGGGTCGTCATGGCGGACGAAGACATTACTCGCCTACGTCTCCGAGATACCTCGAAGCCTGTTATAACATCACTCGTGCGATGGCCAATCGTTTCGGGCAAGACCCATCGGTGATCGGTTGGCAGATCGATAACGAGCTTTCGGGGCCTTTTGACCAGTCCGAACACACGCACAAAGCTTTCCAGAGGTGGCTTGAAAAAAAGTATACCACGATCGATGACCTTAATGCTGCGTGGGGCAATCAGTTCTGGAACCAGTATTACCAGAGTTTTGATCAGATCCTCATGCCTGCATCGCGGGATCCTCGGTACGCTAATCCACACCATTGTCTGGATGCCTCACGTTTCTGGTCATGGGCATGGGCGGAGTTTGTGCATCAACAGGCCGAAATACTCAATTCGGCGTTCGGGAACAGACCTGTCAAGCCTTTTATCACGACCAACTTCATGCCTTACTGTCCGGACCCTGATCCCAACGACATGCGACAGTCGTTGACGTTGTGGAGCTGGGACAGCTATCCGATTACAGGGTTGGGTTCTGGATATACCGACGAAAGTTATCGAGCCGGTGACCTACCAACCATCGAGTTTACGCACGACCTGATGGCCAGCTACAACGGTCGATGGGCGCTGATGGAGGTTCAGCCCGGACAGATCAACTGGAGCGGGTACCCGGTCTTACCCCGTCCCGGTACCATTCGACTATTTCTCTGGACGGCTATCGCGCATGGCTGTGAGTTCATCACGGTCTACCGATTCCGCCAGCCAAGGTTCGGGATCGAAATGTGGCATGACGGATTGATCCAATTGGACGGAAAAACCCCCAGCAAAGGCGGCGAACAGTTCGCACAAGTGGCTCAGGAAGTCCGAAAGATTTGGGGTGACTCTCATCCGACCTCCACGGACAGCGATCAGCCCGTGGCCGGGTTGATTTTTGAGTTCGACCAACGATGGCTTTTCGAATCCCTCCCTCAAACCAAACGATGGAGCTACCCGGAGCTGATTAATCAATACCATCAGGCACTGGCCCGGCTGGGATATCGGGTGAAGGTGATTCATCCGAATGAATCCCTTCCCTCAGAATGCCGGCTGATTGTGGCCCCGGGGGTTCAGATGATGGAAATGCCCCTCCGCGAACGGATGAAGGCCTACGTGCAGCAAGGCGGGCATCTGGTGTTGACCTGCCGAAGTGGTCTCCAGGACCGTAATGGTCAGTTTTACGAGATGCTGTACGGCGACTTCATTCGTGATCTGATCGGTGCCCGAATTGTGCAATATGATTCTTTGCCCGAACAGACGTTTGGAAAGATCGAACTAGAAGGACGTTCTTATGATTGGGGTATCTGGGGTGATCAGCTCGATCCGGAACCGGAAACACAAGTATGGGCAAAGTATACCACCTCTTTTTACTCCGGAACACCCGCCATCACGCACCGTAAACTCGGACACGGATCGGTAACTTATGTTGGCGTCTTTTCGGATCGGGAAATGACAACTTCCGTGATCGCCAAACTAAGTGATACGATCGGGCACAAAGCTCGGCCTCTACCTCCCCAAGTCCGTGTCCTGCACCGCAACGGGTACGGGATCTGTCTCAATTATTCGGATCAGCCCATACAGGCCCCGGCGGATGATGCCAACGAATGGGTTATCGGTGACAAAACGGTTCCATCGATGGGGGTGGCTGTCTGGAAGATAAAGAAGTAACACCTTCGATCGGGAGTTCGCATCACCAGGATAACCTGCACGAAACATGTCACGGCAAGTGGCATCAATCGATGTTTTCGGCGATAATGAGTCCATGAACGAAGACGGAACGCCGCCGGCCTTTCATGGATCGAATCAAGGATATACCGAAGAGCAGATCAAGGTGTTGTCCGACGTGGAGCACGTTCGGACACGTCCCGGGATGTACATCGGAGGATATAACCTTCGCGGGCTACATCATCTGGTGTATGAAATCGTCGATAACTCGATTGATGAGGCTTTGGCAGGTTTTGCCCGACACATTGAGGTGAAGATCAATGCTGACGGGTCTTGTGCTGTTTCAGACGACGGCAGAGGTATTCCGGTCGGGATGCATCCCACGGAGGGTATCCCGACGGTAGAGGTGGTTTTTGCCACGCTGGGCGCCGGGGGAAAGTTTGAACACGATGATAATTCGGCATACAAAACCTCTGGCGGGTTGCACGGGGTCGGTGCCTCGGTTGTAAACTTTCTTTCTGAATGGATGGAAATCGAGGTCGCCCGCGACGGGCTTGTCTACCATATGGAGTTCGAACGGGGAGTTAAATCCAAACCTCTCACGGTGATCGGAAAGGCTGACAAGACAGGGACCAAAGTCGTTTTTAAGCCGGATGCGACTTTGTTTCCTGATGTCAACTTCGTTTACGAAACCCTTGCGACTCGGTTGCGGGAGCTGGCATTTCTGAATGCGGGGATCGAAATCACGTTCGAAGACGAACGAATCGGCAAAAGAGAAGCGTTCAAATATGAAAAGGGTCTCGAAGACTACATCCGATTCCTCAACGAAGGTAAAACACCTCTCACAGGAATCATCTCTTTTACGAAAGAAGATCCGGAAAAGCGTCTGGTCGTTGACATAGCCATGCAGTACAACGATGGATACAACGAAACGATCCTGACCTTTGCAAATAACATCAATAATCATGCCGGTGGGACGCATCTGAGTGGATTTAAGACGGCCTTGACCAGCACCGTCAACCGTTATGCGGATGCCCAAAATCTGTTGAAGAATGAACTTCGTCCGACGGGAGATGACCTGCGCGAAGGTTTAACGGCAATTATTTCAGTCAAACTGCCCGAACCCTCGTTCGAATCTCAGACCAAAGACAAACTGCTGAACTCTGAAGTAGAGTCCTTCGTACAAAGCACGTTGAACGAAAAACTGTCGGCTTATTTGGAAGAAAATCCCAAGGAAGCCAGAACCATTATCGAGAAAGGCATCCGTGCAGCAGATGCCCGCGAAGCCGCCCGAAAGGCCCGCGAAATGACCCGTCGTAAAAACGCCCTCGAAGGCAATTCCCTGCCCGGGAAACTAGCCGACTGCCGCAGCAAATCGAATGTGGACACCGAGCTTTTCCTGGTAGAAGGGGATTCGGCCGGCGGATCCGCCAAACAGGGACGAGACAGCGAACTGCAGGCGATCCTGGCCCTGAAAGGTAAAATTTTGAACGTCGAAAAGGCCCGACGAGCGAAAATGCTGGAACATGATGAAATCTGCACCATCATCTCAGCCATCGGTTGCGGTATTCATGACAGCTTTAATCTGGAAAAACGTCGATACGGCAAGATCATCATCATGACCGACGCCGATGTGGACGGCAGTCATATCCGCACGCTCCTTCTCACGTTCTTCTTTCGCCACATGCCCGAACTGATTCGCAACGGGTATGTGTACGTTGCTCAACCGCCTCTGTACAAGATTACACGTCGGAAAAAAGTGGAATACGTACTCAATGATGCTGACATGAAGCAGATTTATATGACCCTGGGTACCGAGGGAACAACGCTTCTGGTCAGGGATGATAATGGTTCGGAGATTCGAAGGATCACAGGCGATGACTTGAAACAGGTCTGCATTCTTTTGGACCGATTGGAAGAACTGGTGGGTGTCGTTGAACGGCGAGGGATCGATTTTGCAACGTTCCTTTCCAGAAGAAATGACGACGGACATTTGCCCACTCACCGTGTTCTACTGGGTGGAGAGGAAAAGTTTTTCTATACCCAAGCTCAGCGGGACGAATGGCTGGAGTTTGCGGGAATCGGATTGACCGAGATCGTCACGCCGACGGTTTCGGAAAAAGAGCGTTCGCTCAAGATCCAGGAATTACATGAGGTCCGTGAGCTCGAAAAACTCTTCTCTCAGCTCGGAGCCATGGATCTTTCCATCGACGACTATTATCTGACGCAGGAAGAAAGTGTTACGGGTGAAAAGCTGAGCACACGGTACGCACTGATTCAGGAAGACAAAACGATCAACGTTCCTGGCGTTAGCGGAATTCTCCGCGCCATCGAAAGTCTGGCCAAACAGGGAATGGAAGTCGGTCGGTTCAAAGGCCTTGGAGAAATGAATCCGGAGGAATTGTGGGAAACCACACTCGACCGTACCAGGCGAGTGCTTCTGCGTGTTACTCTGGAGGAAGCTGCCGAAGCCGAGAGACTTTTCAGTGTATTGATGGGCGAGGACGTAGAACGTCGGCGTCAATTCATCGAAGAGCACGCACTTGAAGTCAAAAACTTGGACATATAACTAACACGAAGTTTCAACAAGTTCCCTGCGACAAGGGTTTTATGCCGGAAAATGTCACAATTCTGGGCAACGGTGCAATGGCGGTCGTGTGCTCGATACTGCTTTGTCAGGGTGGACATCGTGTCACCATGTGGGGAGCATTTGAGGAAACCATCGAACGTTTATTGCAGGATCGTGAACAGCCCAAACTCCTCCCCGGGGTGAGAATTCCCGATCAGGTCCGTCTAACAGCCAACGAATCGGAGTGTTTTGACGGATGCTCGATGATTCTGAATGCTATACCGACGCAATACATGCGAGCTACGTGGAATCGAGTACGATCGTTTGTTCCATCGGGGGTTCCGATCGTTTCAGTAGCCAAGGGGATTGAGGTCGAGACATTGCTTCGTCCAACACAGGTCATCGCCGACGTGATGGGACACAGCATTGGACGCAAAAACAATGAATTGGCCGTATTATCCGGACCGAATATTGCTGCGGAGATCGCCCGTTATCTACCAGCCACTGCAGTAGTTGCGTCAGAAAATGAAGAGGTCGCCCGACAGGTTCAGTCGGTCATGACGACGCAATGGTTCCGAGTATATACGAACACCGATGTGATCGGGGTTGAACTCGCCGGGGCTACCAAGAATGTGATCGCAATCGCTGCCGGGATTCTAGACGGATTAGGGGCTGGAAATAATTCCAAAAGCGCACTGGTAACCAGGGGGCTGGTCGAAATCACACGCCTGGCCATAGCCATGGGGGCTCGAGCTTCCACACTCCAGGGACTAGCGGGAGTGGGAGATCTGATAACCACCTGTGTCAGTCCCGAAGGTCGAAACCGGAGAGTCGGAGAACTGATCGGGAAGGGTAAAAAACTGGATGAAGTGCTAGCCGGCATGGAAAGTGTGGCAGAGGGGGTTCCAACGACCAAGGCGGTTCGTGCATTAGCCAGGCGTTTTCGTGTGGAGATGCCGATCACCGAGGAAGTCTATGCGGTTTTGTTCGAGAATAAGGATGTCATTTCCGCATTGACCGACCTTATGTCACGAGATCCTAAGTCTGAAACAACAAATTAAACGATCGATGTGAACATATTTTTTCGGATCACCGGTCGGGTAGAATGGGGGGCATGAACTACTGGATGGTTGATCCTGACGTTGAGTTGAATATTCTTCGAGTGCTTGCCGAGCGTTTCCCGACGGCCGAGTCGGCCGCTGCGGAAATTGCGCGTTTGTCTGCGGTCCTGACCCTTCCCAAAGGGACGATTCACGTCATTTCTGATATTCATGGCGAAGACAAAAAACTCCGTCATGTGATTAATAACGCTTCGGGAACACTCCGTCCTGTTGTCGAAAAGCTCTTCAAGGATCGAATGACCCCCAAGGAGTTGGGAGAGTTTCTGACACTCACGTTTTATCCTGCGGAAGTGACCGAGAAGCTGGAAAAAACACTGACCAATCGCGCCGAACTCCGCTCATTCGCGGTCCGGACTCTTCGATCACAACTGGAACTTGCGCGATTGTTGGCGTCTCGTTACAGCCTCCGACGGGCCATGCAGGTGGTTCCAAAAGCTTACAACGAATTGCTCAGTGAGATGCTTCATTCCCAGACCACGGATCGAAAGGATTCGTTTATCGAATCGATCGTCGATTCGTTGATCGAAGGTGGTCGGGTTTTGCAGATTATTCACGTGGTCGGTCGTCTTATTCGTAACCTGGCTGTCTACGAACTGATCATCGGCGGCGACTGCTGGGACCGTGGACCTCGAGGGGACAACGTGGTTGACTACCTGCGTGCTCAACCGAACGTGTCGTTCATCTGGGGAAATCACGATATTTCCTGGTTGGGAGCTCATCTGGGTAACGAAGCCCTGATCTGTAACGTGCTTCGAATTTCGTTGCGTTACCGGCGTCTGACGCAGATCGATGAGGGTTACAGCATTCCATTAATGCCTTTGGAATACCTTGCCAATACTGTTTACAAGGACGATCCCGCGTTACATTTTTTCCCGAGGCAAAAAGGGACTCGCCCGATAGAACTCGTAGCCCGCATGCAAAAGGCAATCGCGATTATGCAGTTCAAGCTGGAAGGACAGATGATCGACAGAAACCCGGCTTGGGGGTTGTCGCATCGAAAATTGCTGCACACCATCGATCTCGAAAAAGGTACAGTGATCGTGGACGGTAAGGTATACCCGTTACGGGATACGCGATTCCCGACACTGGATCCGAAGAACCCTTATGAATTATCCCCGGAAGAAAAGGAGTGCATTAGAAGACTAAAACATAGTTTCATGGTCAGCCAAAAGCTGACCGAGCACATGGCTTACCTGATTCGTAATTCACACATGTACCTCCGAAGAGACGACCATCTTATTTTTCATGGATGTGTCTGCACCGATCTGGAGGGTTTTTTCCTGCCTATGCCGATCAACGGTCAGGAGTTGCGTGGCAAAATGTTGTTTGATGAAATTCAACGAACCATCGTCCGGGCTCATGCGGAGCGTCAACAACGCGATCTGGATCTTTTATGGTATTTGTGGTCGGGTCCGCGTTCGCCGTTGTTCGGCAAGGATCGGATTGCGACCTTTGAACGTGATTTCATCGAAGATGAACGACCTCATTATGAGGAAAAGGACCCCTATTTCAAACTCATTCATGAAGAATGGTTCTGTGAAAAGGTGTTGACAGAGTTCGGCGTGGATCCCAAGCGAGGTTTGATCGTGAACGGGCATGTTCCCGTGAAAATCGAAAAGGGTGAATCACCGATCAAGAAATCCGCAAAAGCCATCACGATCGACGGGGCATTCTCAGAAGCGTACGGCGACCATGGATACACCCTTGTTCTGGAATCGGACAAAACCCTGCTGGCAAAGCATCACCACTTTGAAAGTGTGGAAAGTGCGATACGGGACGGTGTGGACATCATCCCGCAGGTAACTGTCGTTCGTCAGGAAAAATACCCCCGCACAATGGCGGATACAGAACGTGGGCACGAAATCAAAGGAGAAATACGAATGCTCCAGCACTTGATTGAGGCCTATCGTAACAACATCATTCGGGAGAGAGTGTAACCCAGTTCCCGATCATGCCACGACCGAGGCTCGCGAACTCGACCACTTTTTCAGAATATCATCGTAGTGCTGAGCCCATGATAGGCTGTTTTTACGGCCATCAAAATCCTGAAATACCCATTCTCTACCACGCTGACCAACTTGTTTACATCGCTGCGGGTCATTCATCCAGGTCTCAAGGATCTTGCCCAGATGATGGACCTCGACTGCGCAAACATCCCCCAGATTATTCCTCTGGATCGTTCGGGATAGTGCAACATGATCTGAGACAATCACCGGAGTTCCGCAAGCCAAGGACTCGAGGGCAGTCATTCCGAAATTATCCGAGTGGCTTGGCAAAACACACAGTTGAGCGTCTGCAAACGCGGATGTGCGAAGGATTCCGTCCAGCATACCGGTAAATATGACCCGATCGCTCAACCCATGATGTTTCACCCAGAAATGCAGCTTATGTTCAAACTCCGGCTCAGCGCACGGTCCGGCAATAACGAGTTTTGTATTTTGTTGTGCTCCTAATTTGAAGGCCGGGATCAATATATCAAGCCCCTTTCGTGGGTGCAGTCTTCCCAAAAATAGGACGTAAGGATCATTACCGACTTGTGGAAAAGCACGTCTGAACAGCCCGGGACTCGGAAGGCGCTCAAAATCCGCAAGATCAATCGAATAAGGCTGAATGATCACGGGGTTATTTAGTTTCCATTCGACGGTGAGTTCCTGTTCGATCGTATCCGCGTAATGCAAAGCGGCTGCACCTGCCAAGTTCTTTTTCATTCGTACAATCATGTAAATGTATTTCTTCAACCGGGATTGCCGCATCGACCACGGTTCGAGCGTACCATGAAGGCTGTACAAATAAGGCAAACCCATTTCCCGCGAAATAACGGCTGCACGATGCTGAATTTCTTGCCATAACCCGTGAATATGGACAATATGACTATGGACAAGCACGTCCCGCAGCACCCTGGACAGTTTGGGATGCCAACCCGTCATCGTGGTCGAGGGGCCTACGAGCTCCACATACGCTCCGGCATTTTGCATCGCCTCGGCAGCGGAAGGATCGAAATCAATCCTATAAGGGCTGACCACCGTTACCGTCATCCCTATTTCAACTTGCGCGCGGACGAGTGAAACGAGTTGAGTAGTTGTTCCTCCGGAGCGTGGATCAACCGACGATATAACGTGGACAACATGAGGCAAAGCATGGGCCATGAAAATAGCTCCCAGTTAGTCGGTCAGTGTTCAATGAATATACGTTCGAAGGAGAATTTCCCAAACTTTAAGCGAATTATGACATTTTTTATCTTCCGGCAAAAAGAGACAAAGGTAGTTCTTGAAACTCTTGAAAACAGATTTTTTTGAGATACGCTAATTGATGTATCGCAGGCGGCTGATGCCCGTCGCGAGAGAAATCGCGACGAAGGGAAGTCGGTGAAAATCCGACGCGGACGCGCCGCTGTAAGGGATTATCCTTTTCGTGCTCACGATGCCACTGTCACCCTCCGGTGATGGGAAGGCGAGCACGAAAAATCCCGAGCCAGAAGACCTGCCTGCGTGGGTAAACGTGTGTTGCGTTTACCGCTTGGTTTCGTCCTCGCGATAAGCAAGTGAGTCCGAACGTGGTTGGTGCTCACTGGGCTTTGGGACGCCCGGGCTTCGAAGACTGGCATGACATAAGATCGTTCCGTGAGTGATACGCTCCGGAAGTGGTTTGCTATTCTGCACAGACCTCGACCCTCGGCTTCTCGGGCTTTGCCTCGCAGGACGAGGGTTTTTGGTTCCCTCGCGACTAGGGAAAGAGGTTTGTCATGCGTCATATTTTTTGGGCTGCAAGTGCCATATCTGCATTTGCAGGAATAGTTCAGGCCGGACCCTACGCTCCGGCTGCAGGTCAGGTCGGTTCAACCGCGATTCCTTATAACGATTCAAGGTTTGTCGGATGGGCCACTGGGGGGACTCTTGTCCGAGGACCGCAGGATATCAACAATCCGACGGGGCCGCTGGCGAGTTTCGGTGTGTTGTCCGATGCCTTTGGATCCGCAGGTACGACCACCACTGCTGTGGTGAGCCTCGGTGATGGTGGTTTCGCGACCCTAACTTTTGATCAACCGATCCGAAACGGTCCTGGTGTCGATTTTGCCGTTTTCGAAAACGGATTTTCCGACACGTTTCTGGAACTAGCGTTTGTCGAAGTCAGCTCTAATGGGATAAACTTTTTCCGTTTTCCCGCTTACTCGGAAACTCAGACAACGACTCAAGTCGGTGGATTTGGGTTGCTGGATCCGACCAATCTACACAACCTGGCGGGTAAGTATCGGGTGGGGTACGGAACGCCTTTTGATCTTGACGATCTGTTATCCCTGGCCGGACCGACATTGGATTTGAATCATATCACCCATGTTCGTGTCATTGATGTTGTCGGACGGATTGACGCGGCTCCGGGCAACCCTTCATACATTCCATCATTGGATTCACTCGGTCGGGTTATTAACGATCCATACAGTACCCCATTTGCCTCCAGCGGGTTTGATTTGGACGGGATTGGTGTGATCAACCAGGTGCCCGAACCTTCCATCCTTGGTGTGATGGGAATTGCGTCGGGAGTGTTACTCCGCCGTCGGCGAAAATTAGTCTGAAATGATTGGATTTAATTCGATGAAAAATGAGGAGAAAATTATGATTCGTAGCAACAAAACACATCAATTCGTGCTGGTTAGTCTGAGTTTATTGAGTACGGCCACGATTTCATCAGGCAGTACCGTGATCGATTTCGAAGATCTGTCTTTGGGGTCTAATTCTTATTATAACGGCGGTCCTACGACCAATACCGGTGGTTGGTCCAGCGGCGGGGCGGGATTCGGAAACAGTTATAATTCCGATTTCGGTGGGTATTGGAACGGTTGGAGCTATTCTAACGTCAACGATACCACCACTCCGGGATATACCAATCAGTATGCTGCCTACACCGGAACCGGGTTTGGAGGCAACGGCAACTACGCAGTCGGTTACGACGGCAGCCATGATTTTATTAACCTGCCCTTGGGACAGACGCCGGTCTCCGTTCGAGTGACGAATACAACATATGCCGCTCTGGATATGCTGAGCGGATCCGTATTCAGTAAAAAATTCGGCGGGACGACGGGGAATGATCCGGATTATTTCAGTGTCATTTTCACTGGTTATGACGGTCCAAACGGAACAGGAAATGTAACCGGAACACCGGTGGAATTTTACCTGGCCGATTATCGGTTCGTCGATAATTCCCAGGACTATATCATCGATACGTGGGAATTAGTCGATTTAACACCTCTCGCCAATGCGGTATCGTTGCGAATCAGTTTTACATCCAGTGATACGGGGATGTTCGGCATTAATACTCCGACTTATGTGGCGATTGATAACCTTACGGTCGTTCCGGAACCAGCAGCTGCTTTGACCGGACTAGGACTTCTGACGACGGGTCTGCTCGGACGCCGACGCAAGTCATGATCTCATACCCCCATCCATTTTCCTGCCCGTCCCCTGCGCCGATGAACAATCGGTGCAGGGGCTTTACACTGATCGAGCTTTTGGCCGTGATCGGGATCATTTCACTTTTGATCTCGATTTTGTTGCCCGCGTTGTTGTTTGCCCGTGAATCGGCGAGGGAAGTGGTCTGTCGAAACAATTTGCGACAACTGGTTACTGCTTGTCTGTTATACGCCAATGACCATCACACGTTTCTTCCCCCAGCACACATCGACTTCCTGACTAAGAACCTACACCGTTGGCATGGTATTCGAGACACTGTGGCAGAAGCGTTTGAGTCGTCTGTGGATTCACCTTTATCAAGATACTTGCCTGATAAACGTATTCGAGCCTGTCCGAGCTTTACACCGGCCGAGGTGTCCAGTGCCTTTGAAAAGAACTGTGGGGGGTACGGTTACAATTCAGCCTATTTAGGTAGTCGATCGGGAGTCCAGCCTTGGGCTTCGATGTCATTGTCAGCCCCTGTTTTCGATAAAGAAGTGATGAATGTCCCGGCAAGGCTTTCACAGGTACGTCATCCTGCGGAAACCATCGCTTTTGCCGATACCGCGATCGCCAATCCTGATCTGATCGAATATTCATTCGTTGAGCCGCCTTTGAGCGTATGGGGAGGCAGTTTGTCTCCCAGCATTCATTTTCGTCACCGGGGTAACGCTTTGGTTGCCTGGCTGGACGGGCACGTTAGCGCGGAAAAATGTGAATGGACCGAACCTGTCAATGTCTACGGCGCGTCCAACGGACGTATGAAATTAGGATGGTTCGGACCCAAGGACAACCGATTGTTTGACCGTGAATGACTCAAACTCCAAAGAATCATTGAGTTCACCGATTTTGGGTGTGGACTATTACATTGAAAAAGGCCGGTGGATCTTCACAGCTTTTTACCACCGCCGACGGGGATACTGTTGTCATCAGGGGTGTCGGCATTGCCCCTATCAGAAAAATGAGAATATCAGTTCTCAAACCCCCAAATCCAATGCATCCTGAGCTGTCTCCTGTTAGAATCTACTCGGCGATTACAGGAAACTATCATCAGGCGCATTTGCAACAGGTGAATTCGTGACAACAGCTGCCATCGATCGAATACGGAAAAACATCGGATCAGTATTCTATGGAAATCCTCGCGCGGTCGATCTGCTTTTGATCGGATTGCTTGCTCGTGGACATGTGTTGATCGAAGACGTTCCCGGGGTTGGAAAGACCGTCCTGGCCAAATCCCTGGCCAAGAGCATCGCTTGCGAGTTTTCTCGGATTCAGTTGACGCCTGATTTACTTCCCGGCGACGTGCTGGGCGTTTCGGTTTACAACCGCGAAGTCAATGAGTTTGAGTTCAAACCAGGTCCCATTTTCACCAACATCCTGCTGGCCGACGAAATCAATCGTACGACACCCCGTACGCAGTCTGCTCTTCTAGAAGCGATGAGCGAAGAACAGGTTTCGATCGAGAACCGTACTTTTCACCTCAAACGCCCCTTCATGGTGGTGGCAACTCAGAACCCGTTCGAGTTCGAAGGGACATACCATCTGCCCGAAAACCAGTTGGATCGGTTCATTCTGAAGGTGCATCTCGGATACCCCCAACGGTCCGACGAACTCAGGATCCTGACCACCCAGCCCGGACGTTCTCTGATCGATCAGCTTAAACCGGTAATATCTTCCGACGAAATCGTGCAGATGCAGGACGCGGTTCCTAAGGTTCGACTCGATCCTGCGATCGTGGATTACATCATGGATCTGACCGAAGCCACTCGGAAACACGAACAGCTTCACCTCGGGTTGAGCACGCGAGGCGCCTTGGCGTTGACTGCAGCGGTTCAGGCATCTGCCATGCTTCATGGCAGAGATCATGTGCTTCCGGACGATGTCAAAGAACTGTTTATTGCCTGCTGCACTCATCGGGTCATCAGCAAAACTTATCTAGGCAACGGGGATACCGACGCGACTCAAAGGATTCTTCAATCAATTCTGGATCGGGTTCCTGCTCCCAAATGACACCCGCATAATCGACGGTCTTCAGAAGGGTCAGGGTGATCAGCGATGCGCCGGAAACCTGGAAAATCACAACGGAAAATCAGGGTCGTCAAAAAGCCCTCGCTCGATTTCTCCGTAACCGGGTTGGTGTATTGCACGATCATGATGTTCATAGGGCTAGCTGCCATCAATACCCAAGCCAATCTGCTGTTCGGTGTTTTCGGACTCATGATCGGGATTCTCATGGTTTCCTTCATCATCAGTGGATTGGTATTGAATCGTCTGAAAGTGGAACGGGTCCTCCCCGATCACGCGATTGTTGGTCGTCCGATGGCGATTTACTACCAGATCACCAACCAGAAACGGTTCTGGCCTAGTTTGTCGGTGACAATCACCGAACTCGACAGGACTGAATCCTTTTCTCGTCAACCCTCTGCCTATCTGTTGCACTGTGCCAACAGGATGACGGCGACCGTTCCAACCGAAGTCGTTCCGCTGAAACGAGGCGTCGTTGAGCTGGATCATTATCAGATCAGTACGAGTTTTCCATTCGGTTTCGTCAAACGGGCTATGACACGCCATCAGAAAGATAATCTCGTGGTCTTTCCCGCGATCGGGAGCATCCGACGAGAACTGATACAACGATTCCGATCTGCAGAGTCCACCGGACAGAATGTACATCCTTCTCAAGGGGGCAACGACGAGTTTTATGGTGTGAAAGAATACCGGCAAGGCGAAAACCCACGATGGATTTACTGGAAACGATCGGCAAGAGGAATGGGGACCGTAATGCGCGAAATGACCCGCGTTTCTCCCCCTAAACTGCTCGTTCTCGTAGACACACACCTGCAATCCGAACAGATCGAGTATCGTGCTTTGATTGAACGCGCCATTGCCATGTCAGCCACCCTGATCGATCAGACCATGGAAGCCGGACTTCCGGTAGGTCTTTGTGTCTGGGATGGTCAATGGACGGTGATCGCACCCAATCGTGGAAAACGTCACCGACTCGAACTGCTCACGTTACTTGCCCGAATCGAATACGACGGTCCTGACGGGGTGAATGGTCTTCTCGAAGCCGCCAGACCTATGATCAAAAGTGATGTCACCACCGTAATTATATCGCCTCAGAAGGTGTCAATGAGCCTCGGACAAAGTGTACGGGGTGGTTTGATTACGTTGTCGTCGGCAGAAGATCAGTATCAGAGATATTTCCAGTTTAGTCCGGAGATCGATTTTTTCCATGACCTGGGTTCTGAACGAAAGATTTGACGATGTATGACATCAAACAATTTCGTCCTGCCCTTTATTCTCTAATCCTCCTAGGGTTTCTGGGATATGCCGTTGCGGCAGAAGCGCCGGGAATCTGGGTGTTGGCCACTTCCGCGACACTGATCAACTTCTGGCTGATTCGCGAGGGACGTTTTCGACCCATGCCCAGGTTGATCGCCAACGGTGTGACGCTACTTTTTTCCGGACTTCTTCTGCTCCGCGTCAAACAGATACCCGATCCACCGATCCTGGCGATCGGGGAATTTCTTGTCCTGTTACAACTGGTCAAGCTGTATGAACAGCGCGGAAATCGTGACCTAGCCCAGTTACTTGTCCTCAGCCTGCTTTTGATGGTTTCCGCGGCCATCAGTACCGGAAGTCTACTGTTTGGGGTTATTTTTATTGTTTATCTGTTCCTTTCTCTTTACTGTTGTCTACTTTTCCATCTCAAGACCGAAACCGATCATGCCAAAATGGTCATGGGGCTTGACGAAAACAAGATCAGCCCTTTGACACTCAGACAGGATCAGAGATTCTTGTCCCGGTCCATGCGTCGTTTGACCGGTTTTGTAAGCACCATCGCGATCGTAATGGCCTTGGTGGTTTTTCTGTTTTTCCCAAGGGGGACCGGCGCAGGAATCATCGGAAACATCAACTTTAAACCCAGTGAGTCATTGACCGGATTCAGCGACAAAGTCAGTTTTCAGGACGTCGCCAGGATCACACAAAACGAATCGATCGTCGCTAAAGTCAATATTACCAAGAACGGTCAACCTTTCGGCGGACCCGGTGAAACGATCTACCTTCGGGGAAGCGCACCCAATGTCTATATCAGTGACCCGGATCGACCCGATCGTTGGCAATGGGTTCGTCATTCCCAGCGACCTCCCGACCTCATTCAGACCACCAGGGCTCAACGTTACGAACTGAATCCAGATCCTCACGGAGTGGATCGGTATCGGCAGGAAATACGTCTGGTGCCCACCGGTACGGACATTCTTTTTGGTCTGCCCGGTGTGGCTACGATCGAAACCTCGCGTGATGTTCGACTGAAATATTCTCCCGAAGACGAGGTCATCCAGCTGAGCGAACCGCTGACCACGGAATTCACCTATACCGTCTATTCAACCGGTCAGATCGAAGGTTCCTCGGAATCTTATTGGTCTCTCCACGATGTACCGAACGACTACAACCCCGGACGCCGGAGAGAAGATAAGCAGTTTTCCAGGGAAAGGTTCGATTTCGCGATTCCGGACAAAATACGTCAGTTCGCGCTTCGGGATGATGTGGTTGGGAAAGATGCCCGGGGGAATCTTGCCCAACAACGACTGAAAACAAAAACCGTCTCCGATCTCGACGAAGTCATTGCGCGAAACTTCGAGACGTATCTGCAGAATAACTTCAGTTATACGTTGGACCTGACCGACACACGCCGACTGGATGAGGAAGATCCTCTGGTGCAGTTCCTGTATGATTTCAAAAAAGGACATTGCGAGTATTTCGCCGGAGCGATGGCACTGATGTGTCAGAGCCTCGGGATGAAGGCGCGGGTCGTCGTTGGATTCAAATGTGATGAGTTCAACACGATCGGAGGTTATTACATTGTCAAACAGTCTGACGCCCATGCGTGGGTCGAGGTGCTGACACTTAAAGGGTGGCAGATTTTTGATCCGACAGCACCACGACAGGCCCCGACCACAGAGGGAATTACATCGGCGTGGAAAAAGTTTATGTATTTCCTGGATTATCTCGAATATTCCTGGGGTAATAATGTTGTCAATTATGATGCAGAAACACGCACAAATCTGATCCAGAATATCGATTCGACCCTAACAAGTACGGCCGTTCATACTTCGGGATGGATCGAAGATCTTAAGAGACAGTTCGACCTACAGAACTTTTATTGGTTCAGCAGTGGGCTCATCAGCGTACTAATGATGATCATGATTTTGATCGTCGTTGGTGCCCTGGTTTATTTCCTGTACGAAAGATTTCAACTCAGAAAACGAGCGAGGAGGATCGGTCTTGAACAGCTACCTTCGTCTGACCAAAAGCGGTTGGCCAGACAACTGGTGTTTTATGATGATTTGCTTCAAGTCCTAGCCAGTCGCAGAATCGAACGCCCGTCTCATCTGACCCCGATGGAGTTCAGTCGGTCTATTGGTTATCTGCCTCACGACGTTTATTCCTCGATCCAAAGGCTGACCCGGATTTATTACCGCATCCGGTACGGCGGATACGAAATCGATACAAACCAGCAGCGACGGTTGATCCGAGTGGTCGATCGGATCGAAAAAGCCTTGGGTCCCGTCAAACTTTGACTGTCGATCAGGATCGATTCCGGTTAATCTGTGGTCATGAAAGTTTCGGTGATCGGGATCGGAAAAGTAGGCTCGACGGTCGCTTTTGTACTGGCCCGTGATGGATTGGCTAGTGAACTGATCCTGTGGAACCGTACGCGAGAAATCGCAAAAGCGGATGCGATTGATATCCAGCAGGCCGTCGCATTTGTTCCTCATCGGGTCCATGTCCGGGACGGTGACCTGGAAGATACCCGAGACAGCGACGTTTTGATCATCTGCGTCGGTGTACCTACAAGTCCGCAAGATTTGGACCGTAATGCTTGGGCGATCGGAAACACAAAGATCATCTCCGATCTGATCCCGCGCCTGGTCGAATTGAGTCCCCAAGCCATCCTTCTCAACATCACCAATCCTCTGGATGTGATAACGTATCATATTCTCAGAATCTCGGGATTGAGCTGGACAAGAGTGATTGGAACAGGAACGTTGATTGATTCGGCCCGGTTTCGTGAGATGCTCAGCGAACAAGTCGGGATCCATCCGGTCGATCTGAACGCCTACGTTCTGGGTGAGCACGGCGAGTCGGCGTTCGCAGCGTTGTCGGTAGCGCACAGCGGTGGCGAACACATCGATGCCACACCCGCACGTCAACGTATGATCGAAGATTCCAAACGTTCCGCTTGGGAAGTGTTTAAGGTTAAAGGTTACACGAATTATGCCGTCGCCATGGCAGCGCAGTTGATCATGCAGTCCATCGTCGAAGATCTTCGATATACGATGCCCGTCAGTGTCCTGATCGACGGATATTGTGGCGTGTCGGACGTCTGTCTTTCCGTACCCTGTGTCATCGGACGTCAGGGCGTGCATCTGCGTCTGAAACCTGACCTCAATGCCCAGGAACGTGATCTTTTCCGCAAATGTGCGGATCGGGTTCGTTCGATCATCGATCTGACTCGGCCACACACTATTTCTCCTGACAAAAAATGCTCTTAAGACCTCTGCAGTGTCTGAAGTCACGCGACAAGGGAAGGCGAGTCCTTCCATCAAATACCTTGGGTGGTGCGCGGTTTAACAATTTTTTTTGAGCAAAACCTCGAAATTAGGCTAAAAACAATGATTTTCGTTCGATTTTCCTTTGGGAAGGTGTTGCGCATTTGTACGACCCGATCGTTGACATTATCGGTCGTGGAGGAATTCGGTTTTAAAAGTCGATATTTTGTACATGCCTGTAGAAGCAACGACGCAACCGGTTTCCGGATCATTGACGGTTGATTCTCTTGCGCACGTTTTGAAGGTACTGCGTCAGGGGATGGCGCAGGCGGATTTGCTCGAAACTTGCCGTGAAATGAACGTCGCGGCTGCGGTTATTCTTATCTTCGGTGGAATCATTTTCCTGTTATGGGGGTATTACGCTTTCAAGTGGCTTGTCACTTTGAACGCAGCAGTGATTGGGGCCTGGCTGGGAGCGATTGTCGGCGAACAGACCGGTGCACCGTTGCCCGCAGCCTTGATCGGTGGGTTTGTCTGTGCGGTGGTCACATGGCCTTTGATGAAATATGCAGTAGCGATTATGGGGGGGTTGATCGGCGCGATCGTCGGAATGAGTCTTTGGCGAACAAGCGGGCTGGATCCTCATTTTGCGGCTGCGGGCGGGGGAATGGGGTTGATTTTTTTCGGAATGTTGTCGTTTATTCTGTTCCGAACCAGCGTCATGATGTTTACCAGTCTTCAGGGATCATTGATGCTCATCTTCGGAATTCTTGGAGTGATTTATAAGTTTCAGGGGATCGATACTCGCGCCCTAGAAACTCGTCTGGAACTCAGTCCGTTCATCATGCCGATGGTGGTATTTTTCTCCGCAGTCTTCGGGATCATCTATCAGAATGCCAATGGAAACATAAGTGCTGATCCGTCTCAACAGCCTGCCAAAAAGTAATTGTCTGCTTATTTTGAAACAAAGACCATTGCTGTAAAATGGGGTCATGCTTCAGGAGTTGGTCCAGACCACGCTCGATAAAAAAATCGCGGAGTTCCATGCTCACGAGATAAACTTATTCGACTTTGGTCGTGAGTCAGTTGCAGCTGCTCATAACGAACGGCTTAAAAAGGCGATTGACAACGCGGTGGTCCGAAACGACCGTGGCAGGCAACTAAAACTTCTTGAGCTTCCTGACAGCAATAAAGTCCGGGAATTGGCCGGGGCGATCAAGCAGCACACGCTGGATCATCTGGACTATTATCTGACGCAACTGGCCGAGAATGTGGAAAAAAGGGGGGGGCATGTTCACTTTGCATCGGACGGTGAGCATGCCAAAAAAATCATTCTGGATATTGTTCGCCGCTCGGGGACACGACGAATCATCAAAAGCAAGTCGATGGTTTCAGAAGAAATCGAGCTGGCGCACGTCATGGAGGCTGCCGGTCTGGATGTGGTGGAAACGGATCTCGGTGAGTTCATTGTACAGATCGACCATGATAAACCATCGCATATCGTGACGCCGATCATTCATAAGGATAAGGCTTCGATTGCCCGTCTGTTCAGCGAGTATTTCGGCACACCATACAATGATGACCCTGAATCGCTCACACGTCAGGCACGTGAATATCTTCGGGATAAGTTCCGCAAAGCAGACCTTGGAATGACCGGCGGCAATTTTCTAGTGGCAGAGACGGGGGACGTGATAACGGTCGAAAATGAGGGGAATGCGCGTCAGTCTATCACCACCCCTCGTATTCTGATCTCGCTAGTCGGGATCGAAAAAGTTATTCCGCGTCTGACGGATCTTTCTGTCATGCTGAAGCTTTTGGCCAGGAGTGCCACCGGGCAGACCATGACCATCTATTCGTCGATTTTTGGTGGAACCCGCAAAGCCGGTGAAAAAGACGGACCGGAGGAGTTTCACCTTGTCCTCATGGATAACGGACGCACCGAGATCCTGAAGAATCCCGAATATCGTGAGATGCTGCGGTGTATTCGTTGCGGCGCTTGTCTGAATGCCTGTCCGATTTATCGCAAAATCGGCGGCCATAGCTACGGTAGCGTGTATCCCGGTCCGATCGGGGCATTAATTACGCCCATGATGCGGGGGTTGGAGAAGAACAAGGATTTGCCCAACGCATCAACACTCTGTGGTGCCTGCTATGATGCTTGTCCGGTCAAGATTAATATCCCCAGGCATTTGATCAATCTGCGCAGGGATATTGTCCGGCAACACATCAGTCACCCCGTCGAGAGGTTCATTTATAGGGCATATGCCTTCATGATGAGCACCCCGGGCCGATATAAACTGGCCAGCTGGATGCAGAAGAGATCGTTAAGATTGATCCGTACGCGAGACGGTTTTGTCAGAAAGCTGCCCTTTCCGGGCAGTGGGTGGACACAGGTCAGAGACATTCCCGCCCCGGCAGCAAAATCATTTAGGGAAATCTGGAGAACCCGAAAATAGAGTTTTCGCAGTAAAAAATTGACTGATGTGACATCATGGACATGACTTGTTCAGTTCATGTCTCAATCGACAGATGAGAACATATGCAGGATGAGAACGGCGTCATTGAAAAAGTACGCAAGGCCCTTGGAAGGACTCCCGGTCAGAAACCGTCACTACCACCGGTTCTGGATGAACCGAACGTAAGATTGGTGCTTTCTGATATTGGTTTGCCTGCCTTGTTTGAGAAACGGGCATTGGAAAACAAGATCGGTGTAACGTCTCTTCGGGTTGAATCTTTGCACGAGCATCTGATCGGGTATCTGCGGTCCAAAGGGGTTCGTTCAGTAGCGATTCCACGGTCACGCTTTTTGGATCGTCTTGAAATCCGCCGGGCGTTACAGGACGCCGGTTTTATCGTTAAGGTGTGGGGTGAAATGACCCTCGACGAAGTCTATGATGTCGATGCCAGTGTGACCGACGTGTGGCGGGTGGTGGCCGAGACAGGCAGTCTGGTCGTTCGTGCAAGTCCGGATCACGGACGGAGCCTTTCCCTGGTTCCACCGCTGCACGTAGCCATTGTTGAGCCTAAAAACTGTGTCGGCGATCTGATCGATCTTTTCGAACTCGCTTCATCACAAGAAGATACCAGTGCGATGGTGATCATTTCTGGTCCGAGTAAAACCGCAGATATCGAGATGAATCTTGTGACGGGTGTGCACGGACCGGGCGTCGTACAGGTATTTCTGTTGAAATAATAGATCGGCTAGTGACTTTTCCGGGTATTTAGCTTCCGCAACACTTTTTGAACTTTTTTTCGCTGCCACAGGGACATGGATCATTCCGTTGAACGTCGCCTCTTCGGATTTTGATTCGATCCTGTTGCTGATACCAGTCCATGATCAGGGCAGCCGGTCGTCCAGATCTTATGAGGTCTGCCATGATTCTCATCGGAAGATCAATGTGATTGAAGAACCGCTTGTAAGCAGGGCAAAGGTAGTTCAAACCCTGTTCTCCGTCGGGGGTGGTGCAAAAACGATGTTTGGGGCATTCTCCGTGACAGGCGAACCTCACCTCACACTCTTGGCAGTATCGGGGGAGCGTTGCCGACTTGTTTTCTCCAAACTCATGCATCATCGGACTTTCGACCATTGCTCCCAGGCTGGTATTCATAATGTTTCCGAGATGATACTTCGGATAGACATAATGATCGCAGGCGTACAAGTCACCGTTGTGTTCCATCGCCATCGCTCGGCCGCACTTTTCTGCAAAGACACACAGGCTGCTTCCTGCGCCGATCCAATTACCCAATGCGACGTCAAAAAGCTGAACGAATATTTTCCCCACATCCCGTCGGACCCATTCATCAAAAATCTTACACAAAAACTCCCCGTAATCCCTTGAACGCACCGACCATTCCGTTACCGAGAGTGGGTCATCTTTCTCACTCGGGTGTGGAGGTTCAGCAAAATCTATTCCACGGACTTTTAGCCTGACCGGTGCCCAACGCTCTACCAGCGGAATGAACTGAATGAACTTGGAACCAATTTCCTTGAGAAAACGATAGACTTCGATCGGTTTCTGGCTGTTGGTACGATGGACCACTGTCAGTGTATTAAACTCGCAGCCATGTTTTTTGAGGAGTTCTAATCCTTTCATCACGCGAGAAAAAGTGGGATTCTGCTGGGTATCGACTCGGTATGCGTCGTGCAATTCAGCCGGTCCGTCGATTGAAAGACCGATCAGAAAACGGTGTTGCCTGAAAAATCGGCACCATTCATCCGTAAGTAACACTCCGTTGGTTTGAAATGCATTTGTGATTTGCTTGCCGTTGGCATGTTTCTGTTGAAGATCGACTACTTTCTGAAAAAAACGAACACCTAGTAAAGTAGGTTCACCACCTTGCCATGCGAACGAAATTTCGGACTGCGGCTGGGATTGAATGTATTGACGAATATATGTTTCAAGAACATCGTCTGGCATCGACCATTTTCGATTGTCCGGGTAAAGATTTTCTTTTTCCAAGTAGAAGCAATATTTGCAATCAAGATTACAGATCGGCCCGATTGGTTTGGTCATGACATGAAATGGTGACCCGGCCGAAATCACGCTGAGTGACATAATACGTATAGTATACTTGCTTTTATTGGGGTAAAACGATAATCCCTAAATCTAATAAAACTTCTTCAGGGAAAATTCAGTGCAAAATTACATGAAATAAGCACTAAACCAACGCGGGTTGGGGTGCAATTTCTGTTGGCGAAGGTTTATTTTCCGCCTTGGCGCCTTTGCCATAAGTTCTCGGTCGAGGTTGAATCAGACTTGTATCTACCGGCGTAAACCCGATGTCCACTCGTCCGTCAGAAGCATTCCACGTCGCAATCGTTGTTTTCAGGAACTCTTTGTCATTTCGTTCTGGAAACTCGGGCTTGTAGTGGGCGCCTCGACTTTCATTACGAGCAAGGGCCCCTTTCAGGATGGCTTCAGCGTTGATAATCATGTCCCGAAGCGCACGGGTGAATGACAGATTCTGATTAGTATAAAGTCCGGTATCGCTGAGTCGGATTCGTGCGTATCGATCTTTCCAGGTCTGTAACTGTTTAAGGGTCAATTCGAGTTTGTCGTTATACCGGACGACCGTGCAGTGATCGGTCATCCATTTGCCCATTTCTTGCCAGATCAGATAGGGATTTTCGGTTCCGCTGGAACGGATCAGGGCATCCTGTTTTTCGATTTCCTGTTTCACGACTTGTTCATAAATGCCTGAGGGTAATTCACAGACACTGATCGGCGCAATATCGGTGATGTAATTTTTCACACCGGGACCACCGAAAAGACCCTCAAAAATACAGCTCAGCAGCGAATTGGCGCCTAGACGATTGGCGCCATGGAATGCGAACGAGCATTCGCCCATGGCATATAAACCGGGGATGTTGGTCATGAAGTTTTTATAGTGTCCCGGTTCGAGTCCTCCGGGAGAGGATTTTTTGGCTTCATAACCTGTCCACAGACCACCCATCGAATAGTGGACCGCGGGGAAGATTTTCATCGGTTCGTTCAGGGGATCCGTACCGACAAATTTTTCATAAATTTCGAGAATTCCCTCCAGTTTGCTCAACACTTTTTCACGTCCGATTTCTTTAACCTTATCGCGAAGGTCGAGGTAAACCATGTTTCCGCCACCGACACCGTAGCCTTCGAGACAAATCTGGAATATTTCGCGGGTGGCGATGTCACGGGGAACGATGTTGCCGTACTTGGGGTATTTGCGTTCGAGGAAATAATCCCGTTCGTCTTCCGGGATGGAGTTAGGTGGTCGGGTGTCGCCTTTTTTCTTGGGGACCCAGACCCGTCCGCCTTCACCTCGGGCGGATTCAGAAATCAGGCGGCATTTATCTTCGCCGGGGATCGCAGTGGGGTGCACCTGGATCATCTCCGGGTTGCCCAGTTTGGCCCCTGCCTGGAAGCATCTGGAAACAGCACCCCCGGTACAAATGACCGACAGTGTGGATTTTCCAAAGATCAGCCCGTTACCACCCGTGGCCATAACAACCGCGTCACCTCGAAACGCTTTAATCTGCATGGTTCGCATGTCTTGAGCCACGATCCCGACACAAACGCCTTCATGAATCACCGGCCAAAGAAACTCCCAAAACTCAAACTTGTGAACTCGTCCGAGGGTTTCGTAACGACGGGTTTGTTCGTCAAGCGCGTAAAGTAATTGCTGTCCTGTAGTTGCGCCTGCAAAGAATGTTCGTTTGAAAAGAGATCCACCGAAAAGTCGCAGGTCGCGCTGACCTTCCGGCGTACGATTGAAAGGCACGCCCATTCGATCCAACAGATCAATGATCCGTGGAGCCCAGTTGGCCATTTCTAGCACCGGGGGTTGATCGGCAAGGAAGTCGCCTCCCAGAATGGTCTCATCGAAGTGAATCCATTCGCTGAAGCCTTGTTGACGGGCGATATCATTGCAGGCGTTGATCCCGCCTTGGGCACAGACCGAATGAGACCGTTTGACCGGAACCATTGAAAAAAGGTCTACTTCCACACCAAGTTCGGCCAGTTTGACCGAGCAAGCCAAACCGGCCAACCCACCACCGACGACGATCACGCGCTTTTTACCTGCCATGGTTCAATCCTATCCTTAATTTAGGCCGTTGACGGTTTGCCGAGTAGCCGGCGTTTCTCTTTCAAAAATTTCAAATGGTGAAGAAGATGCTCTTGATACTTGATCAGCAGCTTGCCCAAGGAAACTTTACCGATTTCATTGTGGACCGCCTGACGTTCGTAATATTCGTCCGGCAAGGTACGTAGGACCCTGGCGAACTGTCTTCGCCCGATCTCAAATAGCGTTAACGCATCTTCCAGGGACTGTTCATCGGGTCTGAGATGCCGAATAAACGCGGATTCATCAAAACCAATCAACAGAGGATTATCCTCTGCCACGATTCTTTGCATACGATGGATACCGATCCGATCACTATCTTGAAGATGAATCACGATTTCATGGATCGACCATGTCCCCGGTACCGGGTGTGCCAGGCAATCTTCCGTAACAAGACCGAAGACGGCTTGTCGGAGGAGCTTTCCGCCTTGGGCATAGTCTTCGATGATGGACCGATCGAATCCCATGTCAGTTTCCGGCAAGGGGCAAGGCATGATTCTTGTACACAAAAGTGGCGATGATCGCCAAGAACCCGCAGAGTGTGGTGAACAAGAACAATCCCAAGCAGATCAACCCCCAGCGTTGTTGGGCCTGTTGGCTGACGGTCAATCCCCATGCCACACCGGCCCCCCAGAACCCGTTGGCCAGGTGAAACGTACCGGCCAAAACGCCGAGTGGATAAACGATCAACGCAACCGCCCAGTGGATCTGTACGTGACGGATCGTTGACTCAAATGCTTTTTCGTGAGCAACGAACTTCAGGTTCTCACCAAACCATCCGAACATTCCACCCACATGAAACAGGATGAATGCGACCAAAGCCACCGCGCTGACCCGCTGAAGGAAGTAAAACCAGTTTTTGACATACCCATAGTGCCCGACATTCGGTTTTCCGTTGAGCATGATGTAGATGCCATAAATCGTGTGCACCAACAGGGGGGCAAAAATGAAAGACAGCTCGATCGCCAAAAGAAACGGGAGAGAATGGATTTTATCCACCTGCAGTTGGAAGATCCCCGGTTGACCGGTTGTTCCCGGTCCCTGGATGAGGGTGGCATTGATCAGCAAATGAACACAAATGTATCCTCCGAACAGGATGCCGGTCAGGGAATGAAGCCTTCGGAGCAGAAAATATCCGGGATGTGTTTCACGGGTGACCAAGGGGGCGGATGTGGCTTGAGACAACGTTCGTCTCCTTTCCAGTTCAATGACTTCTCTTTGAGTATAGAGACAATTACGCGTGCTGACAAAACTCACCGGCAGACGAATTGTCACAGTCGCTTTTCAGACCGTCCGACCCAAACTCGCCGGGTTAATCGGTCTAGACCTCCAGCCGATATGTCGTCTCTATCCTGAATCTTGAATCCGTGATGGGATTGACAGGTTTTCGGTAAGATTCCCTGTAAAACGATGGAGCTTTCGATACTGCGAAGGTGATAGACCGGCTTTTTGACGAAAAGCGTGGGAGAAATGCGACAAATAGTTGAATCCGCAGGCCGCCGCAATTTCTGAAAGGGCTGCATCAGTCTCTGTCAGCATCTTTTTAGCATGACTGATTCGGATTCGTTCGATTTCGTCACTGCAACTTCGTCCGATGGACTGTTTCATACGCCGATCCAAGGTCGACCGAGAAACCATCACGTGGTTTAAAACATCCTCAACCTGGATCCCGTCACGAAAATGGGACGCTATATATTTCACCGCAGCCAAAACTTCGGGATCAGAAATTCGCAACACGTCGGTTGAGCGTCGTCGGAACAGACCACCTGGGGGGACCTGTGTGACCGACGGGGGAGTGATTCCTCGTCGGACCATATCGGCTAGAAGGTCTGCTGCACGAGCACCGATTGCGGCCGCGTTCAAACCAACACTGGTGATGGAAACCCGTCCGTACCCAGATCTCAGTTCATCGTTATCGACACCGACGATGGCTACATCTTCGGGTACACTTCGTCCGGTATCAAAAACGGTATTCCTAAGCCGAACGGCCAGTTTGTCATTGGCACACATCACGCCTATCGGTAACGGGAGACCTTCGACCCACTGACGCATCATGTCGGGTGTTTCCAATTCCGCCCAGGTTTCCCCAATGAGTGGTTCATGGAGGGTGGCTTGCGAACTCTGGATGACCTGCTCGAACCCTTCAAACCGTTGGACCGACCAGAGCATCTTCGGACCACAAAAACTGACGGTTTTAAATCCTTGATTGAGCAGGTGTTCTGCTGCCATTCGTCCCAGACCTCGTTCGTCGGGAACGACCACCGGTACGATGTCAGATAGTGTCTGGTCGAACAGCGCGATGGTCGGAATTCTTCGACGAACGGCCTGTTCGGCGTCCGAACGATTGATCCGGCTCATAATCAACCCGACTCCTTGTTGCGCAGGAACTTCTTCCACCGAATCCGCGACGTCGATGCTCATTCCTAGCTGAATCGCCCGTTCGGCCATCGCTCGGACGATGTCGGCAGCATTGAACGGGTTGCGACCCAGGATCAAGTAAGCAGCAACATTCATATGACCAAAATATATAAAAGATTTACTAATTATTCAAGCGACCCACCTCACGGCTTGTTACTATTCAGTACGTCATCTCTCAGGTTTCACACATAGTAAAGGAGGATGAGATGAAAACAGTTCGGTTCATTCATTCGGTGGTTGGGATAGGTGCAGGCGTTGCGGTTCTGAGCGCTTCGTCGAGTGAGGTGTTGGCAGCGGTCGTCGCACAGTACAATTTCGGGCAATTGGGTCCACATGTAACCGACCCTAATCTCACTGCTTCTAATGTGACACGCAGCTCGAACTCCCTCTTTAACGCATTCAATCACAATACGACATCCAGTAGCTACACAGGAGGTAGTTCGAATCCTTTCTTATCTGTATCGCCGAGTTCAAATGATGTGAATGATCAGAGCGAAGCGGTTTCCAATGGTGTGTATTGGTACGTTACACTAACCCCATCCAGCGGATACACGATCGATCTGGATACGATCAAGTTTACCTCGTTCCGGGGCGGAACCTCCCAACCCCGAGGGTTTGCTGTTTATTCTAGTGTGGATAGTTTTTCGAGCCCACTGCTGGTACAGCCGGATGAGCCATTGGTCCGCAGCACCAGTACATTTCACAATAACACGATCACATTAGGCTCTGGATACGATAATTTGGCCGCTCCGGTCACTTTTCGTTTTTACATCTGGACGCCTACTAATACCAACACAATCGATTTTGATGATCTCACGTTTGAGGGCAACGTTATACCCGAACCTTCCGGTTTACTGATGCTTGGTTCGATCGCTGGGATGTTGGTCCGACGTCGTCGCGTGTAGTTCTTGGTCGCGAGTTCTTGTGTAACGCGTTTGCTAACCGCAAACGCGTTACACAACACTTAGTAAATCGCTATCGAGCGGCGATTATTTGTCGATGCATGCAAGTAATGTCTTGAAAGCACACCGGAGAACCGCATCTCATGAAATACTCAAGGCAAAACTTTTGGTCTTTGTGTCGGATCCCTCAAAGTGTTGTTGGTTTAGCAGCCGTCGTTTTCAGTTTATTGGTCATGTCTATGTCCGCACGTGCAACAGAACTACGAGTTTATCATATTGGTAATAGCGTGACGGATACGCTTCGTTACAGCGCCTTGAAAGCGATGGTCCAAGCCAATCCCGATCGAGGGATGGTCTATCAGTATGGTAGGCATACTATCCCCGGTTCACCTCTTGAATATATCTGGAATACGCCGAGAGGGGGTTCGGTTGAACCGTCCGGACAGTGGTACGATGTTGCACTTCCGGGCAGCACTTGGGACGTTCTGACACTCCAGCCGTTTGATCGACCGTTGACGAATGATATGGACTATGCTCAGCGGTTTATCAACTTGGTTCGAACGCTTCCTGCAAACTCGAATACGCAGGTATATGTTTATTCGCGTTGGCCGAGGCGTGCCCGGGTCGCGCCCGGCGTTTCACAATGGTTACCGATCAATTACGCTACTGCATGGAGCAAGACATACAACCCGTCCAGTACAGATATCAACAATCTTGAGAACCAGGATTATTTTGAGCAACTTCTCGCTGTGTTACGTACTCAGAATGCGGGTACCGGGCCAGAGATCCGGATGATCCCTGTCGGAGACGTGTTGCTTGAGATCGACCAACGACTTCGAGACGGGCGAATCCGGGGGATTACAGGGAATACTCTGTTTACCGAAACCCCCGGCGTATTGGATATCAACATCCTCTACCCGGACGGCATCCATTTCGGCAATCTGGGACAGTTTATTGTCGGAACCACGTTTTACGCGACTTTGTTTAAGGATAATCCGACGGGCTTGATCGTACCAAATGCATATAAACTGGCTTCGGACAACCCGGCGTTTCGGTCGGCGGATTTTAACTTTCCCGGGATGATTCTTGATCCGGGTTTACCCTCTATCACTGATCAAACTATTGCTGATATCCAGCAGGCCGTCTGGGATGTCGTCCGTACCCATCCCTATGCAGGCATTCCTGAACCGACTGTCGTTGCATCCGGTCTGATCCCCATGTACGCCTTGTTAAGGCGTCGTCGATTCGAGTCTTAAAACTCTCTGGAAAGTGCGTTTTTTGAAAGGAGCGCGGTCATGAAGATCATGAGACAGGCTCAAGTGAAGGAAGGGTTCACTTTGGTCGAACTGCTGGTCGTGATCGGGATCATATCCATCTTGATCAGCTTATTGATTCCCGCACTTTCCAAGGCCCGTGCCTCAGCTGCTTCGGTCAATTGCCTGAGCAACTTGCGTCAGATCGGACAAGCGTTGGTCTTATACACGAATCAGTACCGGGGAATGGTACCACCTGCAGAAGGTTTTGAGGATAGTAACGGGAATTTCATCACACCCCGTGATGCCGGTTATGACTATCCGGCATCGATCGAGATAGCGGCTTGGTCGGATCACCCGTTTCTCGGTGCTTATCTGCGTAACCTCCCGACCTCGGCGGGTAGTCGGGTAGGTCGTGGAGGTAATACCAGTCAACCCGGAAATATGTTTCAACGTCGTGACAGTCCTTTTATCTGCCCGGCCGATCGGAACCCGGGTTATACTGACGGAAACGGCCGTCCCATCAGCTATGCTGTTATGTTCAACAGTTGGCCGATTCGAAACAGATATCAGAATGCGTCGCAGGCAATTTCGGAGTATCGGAATCGTTTATTCCGGATTGGTCAGGTGAATGATCCAAGCCGAACCCTTGTTGCTCTGGACGGGCACGGGCATCTATTCAACCACACCGCAGGAGCTGGCTGGCAAGCACGTCCGATCATTGGATATACGTCTGGGTTTCCATTACCCCGAGATTTTTACGCCAACCGTCATTCTCGTCGGACCAATCTTCTGTTTTTCGATGGTAGTGCCCGTTCGTTTGGAGATCTTCGAGCCGCTTATACTTCAGGTGAGTTCAAAATATACCCGAAACGGCGTCAAGACAGCGATCCCAATTCCTGAGCGGAGTTTTTAAAGGTGCCCCTCTATGATGAAGCAGCTGCTCGCAGTCATACTGTTTTTTGGTTCAATTTTGTTCGGAGTCGATGGGGCTCAGGCCGAGACACCCGCTCGAAGAATCTCGAGTGTAGGAGCCGGAATCAATCTGACTTCGGTGAATGACTGGAACACCGAGCTTCCGTTCAACGATCAATTCAAGATGAGCCGAAGGTGGATCAGTCAACAAAAAGGGGCCGGTTGGGGAGAAGGTCCTGAACTGCATTTAGATGAACGAGGGTATGTTCGAAAACTCGAACCGGACTGTTGGGCTGAAACGGTCCTTTTTATTGCCGACGAACCGTTCGTTTATCCCGAGGGACAGTTTACCCTGTTATATGACGGAAAGGGTCGACTGGAGTTGACTCACTCAAAAATCATCTCCGAGAGTCCCGGAAAGATCATTTTCGTACCCGAAGGTAGTAGAAAATCCGTATTCCTGCAGTTAAGGGAAACAGACCCGGAAGATTATGTCCGCAATATTCGTGTGTACTTTCCCGATACCGATCCGGAAAAATCTGGGATTTTTCGACAACAATTTCTGGACCGATGGTCGGGAATGAAGGCGTTGCGGTTCATGGACTGGATGCGGACCAATAATAATCCCGTCGTGTCATGGAAAGATCGTCCGGTCGTTGAAGATGCTTCGTGGGCCTCCAAAAG
This sequence comes from Phycisphaerae bacterium, assembly GCA_026004655.1. Lineage (GTDB taxonomy): Bacteria > Planctomycetota > Phycisphaerae > Tepidisphaerales > Tepidisphaeraceae > BPJO01. Next base: position 39,704 of record BPJO01000015.1, on the reverse strand, counting down.
AGGGGTGCCGCTGGAAGTTATGGTCCAACTCTCCAACACACTGAAGATCGATCCATGGTTTTGTGTGCCCCATCAAGCGGATGACGACTACGTACGAAATATGGCGAGATTGCTCAGAGATGCCGTTGACCCATCTCTCAAAATTTATATCGAGTACAGCAACGAATTATGGAACAGCCTGTTTGCTCAGTCGCGATATGCCCGAGAACGGGGGATTCAACTGGGACTTTCAGACAAGGGATGGGAAGCCGGGTGGTTATATACGGCCAGAAGGTCAGTTGAGATTTTTCAGATTTTCGAACAGGAGTTTGGTGGAAAAGATCGTCTCGTGCGTGTGATTTCAGCCCACTCGGAGAATCCATATACCGCACGGCAAATGCTTCGTTTTGAAAACACGTATAAGAATGCGGACGTCCTGGCTATCGCGCCTTATCTGGGTATGAATCTCAAACCAGAAAGTTCCGACGGAAAACTGGATGCCCGAACCGTTGTTGACTGGAGCATAGAGCAAGTCATCAATCATCTGAATCACGAGATCTTGCCTAAGACGATCCAGCAGATCCGGGAGCATAAACAAATAGCAGAGGAGTTCGGTCTCGAACTAGTGGCTTACGAAGCCGGTCAGCACCTGACCGGAATCCAGGGAGCGGAAAATAACCAGAGGCTCATCGAACTATTTAAGCAGGTCAATCGGTCCCCTCAAATGGGTGAGTTGTATTCACGATATCTGGAAGCTTGGCAAGCTGAAGGTGGTGGCTTGATTTGTATGTTCGCATCGACTTCACGCTGGACCAAGTGGGGAATGTGGGGGTTGTTGGAATCGTGGCATCAGCAGATCGAGGACATCCCAAAGGCCAAGGCTACGTTTGACTGGCATCGCAAAGTTACAGCTCAACCTTCTGTGTCCAAGGGTTTCTGATCGGTCCTCTTCTGCAATTGCATTCGGTGTTCTTCTCCGGTCGTGCTCGACCGGAGAACCGGTTGTACGGAATGCCAAAATCCTGTCAGTATCAGGCTTGTGATAACATGCCCTGACCGGGCTTTGTATGTGATCATCATAATCATGACTTGCTTCGCCTTTGCAGATGTGCGACAAATGCAAAGGCAAATCGAGGAGTGATTATGAAATACGGTTCTCTACTATTCGGTTTGGTTATTGGTGGATTGATATTGGCCGGTTGTGGTAAGTCCGAGGGGACGTCGTCGGATGGGTCTTCTAGTCAAAAACCGATTGCGGTGATCGCTAAAAGTACGGTAAACGCTTACTGGAAAGCGGTTGAATCCGGTGCCAAACAGGCTGCGGAGGAGGAAAAGGTCTCTATTCTGTGGAACGGTCCAGATGCCGAGACCAATCACACCCAGCAAGCCGACCTGGTGGATAACATGGTTAATAAGGGTGTGGCGGGAATTGTGATTGCGCCCACGAATGTGGACGCCTTAGTGCGTCCGGTGGAAAGTGCAGTGGCAAGGGGTATTCCAGTGATTCTGATCGATTCGACTCTCAATTCAGACAAACCGATCTCGGTCATCGCGACCGACAACTATGCTGCCGGACAACAGGCTGCAGCAGCACTTGTGCAATCAATCGGAAACAACAAACCCCACGGCGGAAAAGTCATCATGTTGCGGTTTCTTGAAGGATCGGGTTCGACCGAAGCCCGTGAGAGCGGTTTCATCGACGGGATCAAGGCAGCCGGAATGGAGGTGGTCGAGTCGATGTACACCAAAGGTAGCGGCTCAACGACAGATGCAGCCGATACGGCCGACGCACTGTTAAGACGCCATACCCGAAACAATCAACTGATGGTGGACGGGATTTTTGCCTCCAATCAACCTACCGCCATCGGAATGCTCCGAAAGATCGACGAAATGCGAGCCCAAGGGATCAAGATCGACGCGCCTTTCGTCGGTTTTGACGCTCATGAGGTGTTATTAAAAGGCATTCGCGAAGGTAAAGTCGCTGCAATTGTTACTCAGGATCCCAAGACCATGGGATACATGGGTGTTAAAACCATGCTCAAACATTTGAGAGGTGAACCGATAGAGAAACAGATTGCAACTGCAACCGCAACCGTAACCAAAGAGAATATTGATACCCCCGAAATCAAAGCTGTTACCTTGGAACCTTGATCATGTCGGACGATCGTTCGGATTCTCCTTTACTGGTGATGCGGGGTGTCCATAAGCGTTTTGGTCCGACTCATGCGCTCAAAGGCGTGGATCTGACGCTCCATGCGGGAGAGATCCTGGCATTAATCGGTGAGAATGGGGCAGGTAAAAGTACGTTGATGAAGACCTTGTCCGGTGCTCACTTACCGGATGAAGGCCGGATGGAACTGCTGGGAGAAGGGTATCGTCCACGGAATCCCTTGGAAGCCCGTCGGCGAGGCGTTGCGATGATTTACCAGGAATTGTCGATCGCCCCCGATTTGTCCGTGATGGAAAACATTCTTTTGGGGGTGGAACCGACATACGGGCCTGTCATCAACTGGTCTGAGATGCGTCATCGGGCAACCCGGGCACTGTCCGAGATCGGTCATGACGATATTGACCCTGCTCGACGCGCGGGGGATTTATCAATCGCTCAACAACAGTTGATAGAAATTGCCCGCGCGTTGGTTTTGGGTTCCAAAGTGTTGGTTTTCGACGAGCCGACGAGTTCTTTAACCCGTCGGGACATCGAAAAGTTATTTGAGATGCTCCGTCGGCTTCGGGGGCAGGGGATGGGGATCATTTACATTTCTCACTTTTTGGAAGAAGTGCGAGCCATAGCGGATCGTTTTACGGTTTTGCGAGACGGGGCTAGTGTGGGAGAAGGGGAAGTTCGATCCGCAACCGATACGCAGATCATCCGGTTGATGGTGGGGCGGAATGTGGATGAACTGTATCCTCGCACCCATCATACCGCGGGCGAAACGGTGCTCGAAGTCAGCAGTTTGGCGGGACAACTCAGACCACGCGAAGCAACCCTTGAACTGAAACGGGGGGAGGTTCTGGGTATTGCGGGACTAGTCGGAGCTGGTCGCACAGAACTGTTGCGTACGATTTTTGGTCTGGATCCGGTCAAAAAGGGTCAAATCCGTGTTGCACATTTTCCCGGGCCGGCGGTTCCCCGTCAACGATGGGCGCAAGGGATGGGAATGGTCAGCGAAGACCGAAAAAACCGAGGGATTAGCGGTCGGGCTTTCGATCGCAGACAATCTGACACTTTCCAAAATGCCATTTTGGGTTTCACCCGCGTGGCAGGACCGGGCATCCGAAACGTGGGTTCGAAAATTAGCCATCAAGTGTCGTTCCCCGCGTCAGTTGGTTCAGGACTTATCCGGAGGAAACCAGCAAAAGGTCGCGATCGCCAGACTGCTTCATCACGGGGTGGACGTTTTACTGATGGATGAACCGACCCGTGGGGTGGATATCGGCGCCAAAGCAATGATTTACGATCTGATCAATGAATTAGCAGTCAAAGGCGCGGCCGTTTTGATGGTCAGCAGCTATATCCCGGAACTGCTTGGGGTTTGCGATCGAATCGCGGTGATGAACCGGGGTATCCTCGGTCCGGTCCGGGATGTCAAGGATTGGAATGAACATTCGCTTTTAGCACAGGCCATCGGACAGACGGAGGCGACATGAAAAAGGAGATGCGTTTGGTGATCGAATCCGGGGCTAGGGTACTGGCACTGGCTGGCGTGTTTATCGCATTCTGGATCCTGGTCGGTCCGTCTTTTGTGTCAGCAGGGAATATCGAGAATATTTTTCGCCAGTCTGCGGTATTCGCGATGGGCGGACTGGGCATGACCATGATCATGCTGACAGGCGGGATCGATCTGGCTGCGGGATCGACAATCGCGTTATCGATGGTGGTCACAGCCATGACCCTGCGAATGGGGGGTCCCCGAGCATCCGGTGGTGTATACGCCTCTAGCCGTACTGGCAGGGGTGCTGTCGGGGATGATCGTCGGCATGGTGCAGGGTTTGCTAATTACCTGGCTGAAAATCGTACCTTTTATCATCACATTAGGCGGACTGGTTTCGATCCGGGGGTTTACCAAACGCATTGCGGATAATCAGGAGATCAGCCCTGATACATCGAACTGGTTATATCGAAAGTTGATGTTCCCGGTTCAGAGTATTGAGTTTAATTTTCAACTGGTTCCGTTCGGGGTCTGGCTGACTTTATTGGCCGCGATCGCGGCGGGTCTGTTTCTTCGGTACACACGTCTAGGACGACACATTTACGCAGTCGGATCCAATGAAGCGACTGCTCGTCTGTGCGGGGTGTCAGTAGAGAAAACCAAGGTTCTGGTTTACGCACTCGGGGGTGCTTTTTTTGGACTCGCTGGGGTATTGGAGTTTAGCAAGCTCAACATGGGGCAACCCACCGGTGCCATGATGTATGAGTTATACATCATCGCAGCTTGTGTGATCGGTGGAACGAGCTTGAGGGGCGGTGTAGGGACGATTTTTGGAACAGTGGTTGGTGCCTTGCTGATCGGTGTACTAAATATTGGTGCCCAACAGGCAGGCTGGGAAAAACCGACACAAGAAATCGTGATCGGACTAATTATCATCACAGCCGTAGCCTTAAACCAGCTACGAACGGGTCGGTTAAGATCAAACTAGTCGGGGGATGTCCAAGGGTTGTTCATGATGAAATCAGTGAAACGGGGTTTTAGATCACTTGCTCCATCGCCGGTCTCGGATATGTTTCATACAAGTTGATTGAGGAGATCGAATGGCCAAGGTTCGTAAGGCTGTTATTACCGCTGCCGGTCGAGGGACACGTCAATATCCTGCCAGCAATGCGGTTAAGAAAGAGATGTTCCCGCTGGTAGATCGGGACGGGCTTTCCAAGCCCGTTATTCAGATCATCGGGGAAGAAGCGATCGAATCGGGTATTGAAGAAATCTGCATCATCACTCCACCGGGACAGGAAAAGTATTACCGGGAATATTTCCGTAGGATGAATGACGAAGAAGCCCGTGCGTATCGGGGAAAGGATTGGGCTATCCTCGAATCCGAAAAACTACACGCGTTCGGGGAGCGGCTTCATTTTGCGGTCCAGGAAACGCCTGAAGGATTTGGTCACGCGGTCTACCAAGCCAAAAAGTTCGCCAATGGTGAACCAATTCTTCTGATGTTAGGGGATCATATTTATATTTCCGATATCAAGGACCGCTGCGCCCGACAATTAATCAAGGTTTTTGAACAATACATGCTCGATGCCTGCTCGGCGGTTCAACCCACACTCGAGCGTCTGCTGCACTTGTTCGGTGTATGCAAGGGTTCCCCGATCGATGCGAATCAGGGGATCTATAAAGCTGAACTAATTCATGAGAAACCCAGTATCGAGTTTGCCCGAGAGCATCTGGTCACTCCGGGTCTGCCTGCGGGCAATTATTTTGCCCATTTTGGCTTGTACTGCTTCGGACCCGGAATTTTCGATTCTTTAGAATATCTGATTAAGAATAACATCCGTGAAAAAGGGGAAATTCAGCTCACCGCTGCCCAAGAACATTTACGACAGCAGACCGACAAATATTGGCTCGTTCACGCCCACGGCCAACGGTTGGATACGGGAATTCCCTATGGATTGATGGAAACTCAGTTGGCTTTGGCGTTAAACGGTATTCATCGAACCGAAATCTGCGAAGCGATTGCCCGGATTCTGGCAACTCAGGTCAAAGCCTGAAACCTTTAAAAGATCGTATTGAGTTTTTAAACGCGACTATGTTTTGATAACGCTGACTAATTCGCGATTGGTCTTGACCTTGGACATGGCATCAATCAGTGATTTCATGGCCTGAGCGGGGGGTAATGACACAAGGTGTTTACGAATGTTGCGTGCGGCTGCAAGAGTTTGTGGATCAAGCAATAACTCCTCTTTGCGTGTTCCTGAAGAGGGAATATTGATGGCGGGAAAAATACGTTGATTCGCCAGTTGCCGATCCAGGGTAAGTTCCATGTTACCGGTTCCCTTGAACTCTTCAAAAATGACCTTGTCCATTTGACTACCGGTATCGATCAGACAAGTTGCCAGAATGGTCAAGGACCCGCCTTCTTCCAGTCGCCGGGCTGCACCGAAGAGCTTTTTGGGAATATCCAGCGCTCGAGAATCAACACCACCGGAAAGAGTCTTTCCAGAACGAGAATCGGTATTGAAAGCCCGTCCCATGCGCGTCAACGAGTCCAGAAGCACGATCACGTCTTTTCCGTTTTCCACTTTGCGTTTGCAGCGTTCGATGACCAGTTGGGATAGATCCAGGTGTTTGTCCAAGGTATTGTCATTGCTCGAGGCAAAGACCGTACCGGGAACATTTCGTTTCATGTCAGTCACTTCTTCCGGACGTTCATCGATCAGCAGAAGTACCAAATCGGCGTGGGGGTAGTTGGCGTGGATCCCACGGGCGATATTCTGCAGGAGGATGGTCTTGCCTGTGCGTGGGGGCGCAACGATCAATCCACGCTGACCGAATCCGACGGGCGTCAGCAGATCGATGATCCGGGTGGTCAGTTCCTGGGGGTTGTGTTCGAGACGGATTTGTGGGGCCGGGTCCAGTGCGGTCGCGTCATAAATGGGGGGGCGGGGGGTGTATTCCTGAACCGGAGTATCTTCGATCCGAGCCAGATCGTTCAGGTGTCGACCCTTCAAAGCGCCTTGGACAAGGTGCCCGGGGCGGAGCTGATAATCGATCAGGAGTTTTCTCGGTACGATCACACCTCCGGGACGTGCCGGTCGAAGTGGGTGAGACGGGTCACGGAGTTCCCCATCTTTTCGTTCATCCTTAATATGCAAAATACCTTCAACCAGTGAGTCTGGCATCATAAACCTTGATATGTTCGGAAAATCATGCGACAGGAAGTGTTAACGAGGCCTCTTCCTTCGCATAGAATCAGCATATACGAATAACAAACGGAGAACAAACCTTATGGATCTGCTCACCAGACTGCAGGAAGACATGAAGTCAGCGATGAAATCCGGTCAGAAAGACCGCCTGGGAGTGATTCGAATGCTTATCAGTGACGTCAAGAATGTCGATCTGCAACCCAACAAGCCTACCCCCGAGCAAGCGGTCGAAGCCTATGGCAAGAAACTCCGAAAGAGTCTTGAGGAATATGAAAAGCTGGGACGGACGCAGGAGGTCGAAAAATTAAAAGCCGAAATCGCGGTTGTCGAAGAATATCTGCCCCGGAAAGCTTCGAAACAGGAAACCGAAGCCTTGGTCAACGCGTTTTTGGCCCAGAACCATTTTTCTGAGAAAGACATCGGAAAAGCGATGGGGGCTTTCATGAAACAGCATGGCGGACAAGTAGACCCCGCGATCGTCAACCCGATTCTCAAATCCAAATTGACAGGCAAGTAATGTTGAGGTTTTTCATGATCCGCAGCCTGGTCTGTTGTCTAAGCCTCGGCATGGGAGTAGCTTGGGGACAAAATCCGTCTCCCAACCCCAGCCCTGTCACGCGACCATCGACAGAAATCAGCAACAAAGCCAAAAAACTTCCCGTTCGTCCGGGATGGCGCCTGGTAGACGGTGGATGGGTTCGTCCCGAGACCAAGATATCTTTTCAGGAACTGATCAGGGTAGTGGTTGAGCACGATACCCATCGGATAAAAGCCCAACCCGCCACTCGGATCGGACCTTTGCTGCGAAACTGGCGGACCAGTGTCGTGGAGCTGGAAGGCAGCGACTATGCATGGAAACTTTCCTGCGTCGGAAGACAGTGGGATGCCTTTCGCTCTGAACCTACGGATCACCTGCAACTGATCGCAGCCATGGACGATGCGGTGGTCGATCGACAGCTCCGACTGACATTGCTTCGTATTTCACCTGAAAATACGGTCGTTCAAGCCGCTATCATCGATCGGCAGAATGTCCCGCGTTCTGTACTATTGGTCCTTTCACCCGATACGGTGGAACTAGCAATTGCGCCCTTAGGCGAATCGAGAACAGACCTGATCTTCCGCACAAGAACCACATGGGAGTTCATACGAGAATACCCCGAAGAGGCCAGACTATACTTGATCCCACTTATCCACCGGCTGTCCGGGGGGCAAATGACGTTTCTACCGGCTGCAGGGGACGTGTATCGGGTTTTTGATGATTTGAAGCCGGATCCGGACGTTTTGGAAATTGTTCGAAGGATTATTCCTGATCTTTCCAGCCCGGACCCTGTCATTCGAGAACGTGCCAGCCGAGAACTAGCATCGCTCAAGCGTCCCGGTGTTCTCGCGGCAATGAGGATTGACCGTCGGTCTCTACACCCCGAAGCTGCTGACCGGATCGAAGCGTTCATCCAGAACAACACGACGGATTCCAGAACGTCTGAACAACTGCTCGCGGATGACGCCTTCTTAGCCGACTGTCTGAATGATCCAGACCCTCGGGTACGACACCGCGCCCGAGTTCTGTTGAGCAAAAATAATCGCTAGACGCGTTTTTCTTTGACTCCAACCGAGTTTACATTCAACAATCTTTTCAGGGATCGAGCACTTTCACATTCGGATCAAATTGGCATAATTAAGATGTTGAAGGTCATAACCAAGGAGTGCGATGGGCCCGACGAATGTCGCCCTTTACAAATTGTACCAGGCTGATTCCCGACTGCGTGAAGCCGAAAAACGGCTGGAAGCGGTAACCAAGAATGTGCGTCTTCAAAACCGAAAAGTCGATGATCTGACTAGTCGCCAGCAGAACTGTTCGTCGGATTTAGTCAAACATCAGGCCAAAAATGCAGAATTAGAGCTGGAGATCAAATCTCGTGATGAAAAAATCGATCGTCTTCGCCAGCAACAATCCCAAGCCCAAACCAATCGCGAATATCAAGCTCTTCTGATCGAAATCAACACTCATAAAGTCGATAAATCCAAACTAGAGGAAGAATCGCTGAAGTTGATGGAAACCATCGAAAAACTTCAGAAGGAGGTCGAAACACTTGGTAACCAGCTAATACATGAAAAAAATAAGCTTGTTGAGATGCAAGGTTCGATCGATGCTCAGGTCCGCGAACTCTCTGCCGAGGTCGAATCCCTCAAACCGGCTCGCGAACAGGCCTACAGTGTTGTCCCTGAAAAAGTTAGACAGATTTTTGACCGATTGGCCGAACGATATGACGGTGAAGCCCTCGAACCGATCGACAAACCCCACCCGAAACGGGAAGAGTACATTGCAACAATCTGCAATATTGATCTAACGGTGGATATTTATAATCGGCTGCACAGTCGGGATGAACTGGTTTTTTGTCCGTCGTGTGGAAGGATTTTATACATTCCCGAAGAACTCATTCCTGAAAAGGCAGTAAACAAACCTAAGGAAAAAAAGGCCCGTAAATCGAAACAGGATCTTTCAGCACCGGTTCCGCTTCAAACACTCGCCGGTTCGGTGGTTCGGAGCGTCGATCAGGAACCCGATGATAGGTGATTGTTCCGGTTACCGCGGAAAGAACTTTTGAGTTCTCACCAAGGCTCCGATCTGATTTCTTAATTAATTTGATCAAAGATTGATGTCCGACAATCCTGCAGTCATTATCTATACCGATGGGGCCTGTGACCCAAATCCTGGAACCGGAGGTTGGGCAGCTATCTTGATTCATCCGGATTCGGGCAAAAAAGTGGAAATTTCAGGCGGCGAAAAAAATTCCACCAATAACCGTATGGAACTCACTGCGGTTATTGAGGCGCTGTCTCGACTCAAGGAACCCTGTTCCGTTCGACTCATTACCGACAGCGAGTATGTAAAAAACGCCTTCACACAACAGTGGTTGAGCAACTGGCAGAAGAAAGGTTGGAAGACGGCTAATCGTAAACCCGTCAAAAATCAGGACTTATGGATGAAATTGTTGGACCTGACCCGTACCCATCGGGTTGAATGGAAATGGGTTCGCGGTCATGCGATGGATGCTTACAACAACCGTTGTGATGAGCTGGCGGTCGCTGCCCGGCGTAAGATCGCAGAACAGATAGGCTAATCGTCTTTATACGATTTACTCCCGTTTCTGCTGAGTTTATGTTCGTTCACGCAGGTCGGTCCGCCAGGCAAGAGTGAGCCAGTCACTTCTTAATGAAGTCTGTATACTTCAGGGAACTGAATCCAGGAGTTCGCTATCGTTCGGAAATACGCTTCCGATCGTGTCCTTGCCTTGGGGAATGCATCATTGGTCTTTGCAAACAATACCGGTCGATGGTTGTTCGATCCCTATGAACCCAAGGTCCAGGGAATGCGTCTAACGCACCAGCCAAGCCCGTGGATCGGGGATTATGCTGCGCTATGCGTTATGCCCCAGACAGGACCTGTCATTCGCGATCCGCTGGCTCGGGCATCCTTCTATCGAATTTCAAGAGTCCATCTTTCGTCCCGATGAATGCAGCGTGACCTGACCAGATACCGCTGTCATATGAGACTGACCCCAACCTTCATGGCGCGGTCATTCGGTGTGAGTTTGATAATGAAACATTTCCCAGGATGATTGTAGAGGCTGTTCCGCTCGACTACCCGGGTACGATGGAAGCGAGTCAGACCGGATCTCATGTCGTGCAAGCCCGAATCACATTAGAAAGGGAATTGATAGGACGCAGCTGGGAAGGCATCCCAGCGTTGGCGGAACGTGTTTGATCCCGCGGTCGGGTTTATTCGGGGATGTTTGACCGACGGATCCTGGGTTCAACCCTTTGATCCAGTTGCCTGGGGCGGGCCCTACGTAAAAGGATGGCTTGGCAGTGTACTTGGGCAGTTCCTCATGATCTGGCAGGACGGATTCGGCTCATGGGCGGACCGGACGGTCTGGTTCAAAAGATTGATACTCTGCTTGACACGCCTCCGGTGTTTGAGACGGGCAGCTATCCGTCCGAGGTCCACGAGATGAAGGAAATGTCCAGGGTCGATTTCGGTCAGTATGCCCATTGCAATCCGCACATGCATCAGGTGTTATGGTTGTACACCTTGGCCGGGACGCCTGAAAAGTATCATCATATGCATCAGGTTTTGAACGAGCTTTATTCGTTTACGTCCCGTGGATTTGCGGGGGACGAAAATAATGGCGGGATGTCTCCTTGGTTTTCATTGGCATTATTCGATATTACCCAATTTGCCCAAGTTTCCCAAACTATACTTTGGGACTTCCCTGGTTACCAACAATCGTCCTCCGCAAGCCTAACGGATCGGATCTGATGATTAACATAGACCGACAGTTATTAGGAAGTCCGGGAAGGGGCGTGATTCGACGCTTCGACGGACAGAGGTATCGATTACCAACGATTGCCCGTGAAGTTTCGGAAAACTGCGTACGAATCGATGTCGTCCAGCTTGATCGATTAGGTTAAGGAAGGATTGGGAAAAGCAGGTCAATACCAACCGTCTTTTTGTCTCGGCATGTTTCGCTCATACAAAGCCGGTGCGCCGATCGAGGCGAAGTTTTCCTTGGTTGACGGGTCCTATGCTTGCCGAGGGGGATCGGATGGGGTATCACACACAGCCCCATGAGTACGATCGAATTATTGACCCGTGAGGTGAGTTTAATCGCCGAAACTGCCAGCCAGGAGATTGCTTCTGTCGATTCTCTAGAAGCACTAGAGCAGTTGCGGATCAAATATCTCGGTAAAGAGGGGAAGATCACAAAACTGATGAAAGAATTGGGCAGGTTACCCAAGGATGATAAACCGGCGTTCGGTCAAGCTGTGAATGCTGCCAAAAACCAGATTCAGTCGGTTTGGGAAGCCCGAAAAGGGGCTTTATCGACCGGTGCGCGTGCACAGGGGGTTGACGGGATTGATGTCACGATGCCTGGCTTGAGACAGGGAGTAGGTCGTCGGCATCCGATTCATCAGGTTTTGGAAGAATTGAAGGGTATTCTGATCGGAATGGGTTTCCGATACGACGATTACCCGGAGTACGAGGAAGAGTATTATAATTTTGATGCTCTGAATACCCCGGATTGGCACCCGTCCAGAGACAGTCATGACAGTTTTTACACGCGCGACGGGCATGTCCTGAGGACCCATACGACCGCTTTCCAGATCCGATGCATGAGAATGCTTTCGAGTCAGCCCCCGATCCGGGCGATGACTGCCGGTCGGTGTTATCGACGAGACGAGATCGACGCAACCCATTATCCCATCTTCAATCAACTTGACGCGATCTGTATTGACAAAAATATCAGTTTTGCGGATTTGAAATCCACTCTATACACCCTTCTGACCGCTTTGTTGGGTCAGGACATTCGGTTGAGGTTTCGCCCGAGCTATTTTCCATTTACAACTCCCAGTGCGGAGGTCGATGTTTTGTGGAAGGGTCGTTGGATGGAACTGCTTGGAGCTGGGATGATGCGTCCTGAGGTACTCCGAAATGGGGGGATCGATCCGGACATGTATCAGGGATTTGCTTTTGGAATGGGGCTTGACCGACTGGCGATGCGTCGATTCGCGATCGATGACATCAGACATCTGTACGAAAACGACGAGCAATTCCTATGTCAGTTCTAGGACAGTGAACCAAAATGTACACGACCCGTTCTGAGAATCGATCCTGTTGGGGGAAAGGTGTGACAATCTGATGAAACTGAATACTGCATGGTTACTGAAATATCTGGATAAATCGATCGATCACCGTGAATTGATCGACGCGATGCCTTGCGCAGGGCTTGAGGTGGAAGTCGAAACAGAATTAAAGTCTGCCCTTCAGCCGATACGGATCGGGTTTATTCGCGAGAAAACCCCGATTTCGACCACTCCGGGACTTTTTGCCACACAAATCGAGGTGGAGCGGGGAAAAACGGTTTCCATTCTGGTCGGTTCCGAACACGAAGTACAGGTCGGGTGGGGTGTTCCGGTGGCTCTTGCGGGTACGACACTCCCCACGGGTAAAAGGGTATCTGCTGGCAAGTTTCATGGAGTGGAATCGGTCGGGATGATCTGCCTTGACGGAGAAATGGGTCTGATCGCTCGAGATACGGGAATGTATCATACCACCGATGAATCGCTGCTAGGTCGATCGTTGACAGAGGTCACAGACATTCCCGAATACCTGCTGGAGTTGAAAGTCCTTCCGAATCGTCCTGATTGTCTGGGAGTTCTGGGGATTTCTCGGGAGCTGGCGGCCATTCTGGGGTGCGGAACGAAGTGGCCGGATGTACGGGAATTGTCGGCAGGCACTCAGAGTCCGATCGAAGTGGTTATTGAAGAGCCGGATTTATGCAGGCGTTTCACTGCATCCGTTTTACGCGGGGTGAAAGTCAAGCAAAGCCCTGGCTGGTTGAAATGCGTCTTACTCACAGCCGGGATGCGTCCGATCAACAACGTGGTAGATATTACCAACTTTGTGATGTGGGAATCGGGTCAGCCGATGCATGCTTTTGACCTGAACCGCTTGAATGGTCCGAAGATCATTGTCAGGAAACTCCGTTCGGAAGAATCCCTGGAACTTCTTTCCGGCAAACGAATCACGTCCAGACACGGTCAGCCGTTGTGTGTGTGTGACGCCGTGCGTCCTCAGGGGCTGGCCGGCATCATGGGAGGACGTTGTTCCGAGACGACCGAACAAACCCAAGACGTACTCCTCGAAGTGGCTTATTTTGATCCGGTCTTGATCCGCAACACCGTAAAAGTTCTTCGTCGAATCGATGGTAGCGGTGGAACCGATGCGTCCTATCGATTTGAAAGGGGGGTGGATCCGAATCAGATGCTGGAATGGGCACGACAGCGAGCCTGCAACCTCATCGCAGAAATGACAGGGGGGTATCTGGCAAGTCCGACGACGGATGTTTATCCCAAGCCGATTCACCCTCGACGATTTCAACTGGATGTCAACCGAGTGTCTCGAATGATCGGGACTCAGATCGATCCATCAACAGTTCGGGAAAAACTGAAGAAATTGGGCTACGTCGTGGATGAGAACCTCGACGTGACCGTTTGCACGTTTCGCGTGGATGTGAATGATCCGGTGGTTCTGGTGGAAGATGTTGCTCGTCTTATCGGATACGACCAAATTCCGATGGGATCAGGAGTGGCTTCCCCAACAAGGGGACAGGACTGCAAGGTTTCTCGATTGCGTAATGAGATTGCGCGTCATCTGGTTTCTGTCGGGTGGTACGAAACTAAGAACGACCCGTTAGAAAGTCCGTCGGCCTCAAAATGGCTGGAGGCACCTTCCGACGCGATTACGCTTTCTAACGCAGCCAGTGTCGAGATGTCGGTCCTGAGACGATCACTGTTGAGCGGTCTGGTCGTATCGGCACAACGTAATATTTTTCGGCACGCGGGATCTATCCGGTTGTTCGAAATTGACCGGACGTTTTCGCAACTGCCCGGGAAATGGACGCTTGGAGGTATCGCAGGCGGAATCGGTCGACAGGCCGTATGGAAAGGCGAAAATCGAATCGATTTTTTTACATTAAAAGGAGAGATAGAAGATCTGCTGGATAGTTTGCGTATTCGGTCTGTGACGTTCGAGTCGACAACCTGTGCGCCTTACAAGCCCGGTGAAACGGCGGCTATCGTCGTCGGGCATTCGCCGGTCGGCCATATCGGTACGCTTGATCCGTTGGTGATTTCGATCGAACGACAAGCCTATCCGCTATACGCGTTTGAGATCGATCTAGAGGCTTTGGAGCCGTTGTTTGAAGCACCCATCAGGTACACTCCAATTAACAAACTACCATCGGTCGTCCGTGACTTGGCGATCGTGGTAGACCTCAAAGTGTCTTACAAGGTTTTACAGGATATCCTGACTTCATCAGCCGGCCCGCTTCTCGAGCAGGTCCAACTGGTGGACGAATACCGTGGTAAACCCGTTCCTTCAGGACACCGTTCGTTAGCGTTCCGGTTGATCTTTCGCGCGACCGATCGAACACTGACCACGGAAGAAGTTCAATCGGTGATGGATCGAATCATTCAGTCGCTATCTGAACAGACGGGGGCGGTGCTTCGTTCATGACCCGCTTGTTATGTGGCTTGACGGAAACAATCAACCCCGTTGATAATCCAACAGATCGATGCCCGTGGATGTGCTCAATATTCTCGAATCTCGTGACGTGCAAGGCGATCTTCGTCGGGCATCTCAGGCGTTGGAACAGGGTCAACTCGTGGTCCTGCCGACCGAAACCGTGTACGGCGTGGCTGGACGTATTGATCTGGAATCGACACGATCTCGACTCGAGAAACTGCGTTCTACTAATGCAGGGGCAGCTTGGACGATACATCTGGCTGAACCGCAACACGTTTGGGAACTCGGCGTTGAAAGGACCCATTTCTCAGAACGACTGGTCCAAAAACTATGGCCGGGACCGGTAGCGATGATTTTTGAGGTTTCTCCCGACCGCCAGCAAACCGTCGCAAAACGATTGGATGTACCGGTTAGCGATCTTTTCCAGGGAAATGACCTGACCTTGCGTTGCCCGGACCATCCGGTGTTTGCTGCGGTTGCCCGGACGCTGGACCGACCTATCGTCTTGACTCGGATGGAACACATCGGTTCTCAACTGCCGACCGATCTGAACGTCCTGCCTGATGGTGAAGTTGATCTGATCATCAACGCAGGACCCACACGATACAGTAAACCTTCTACGATCCTCAAAGTCACCCGTGACGGATATCAGATCGTCCGTTCAGGGGTGTTTGACGAACGGATCATCCAGCGACAACTGAGAACAACTATTTTATTCGTTTGCAGCGGAAACACTTGCCGCTCCCCGATGGCAGAAGCGTTGACCCGGAAAATGATCGCAGATGCCCATGGGGTATCCGAGGCGCAACTAGAATCCAAAGGCGTTTCTGTCATCTCGGCCGGAGTGTTTGCGCTACCGGGCACCCGTGCTACGCCTCAAGCGATTGATGCGGTGAAAACCCTCGGCGCCGATTTGTCTCGACACCGATCCCAGCCTCTGACCCCCGAATTGATCCATTCAGCCGATCTGATCTTTGCCATGGGACGCTCACACGCTGCGTCAATCGCGGAAATTTCACCGTCATCTACCAAAAAAGTGCAACTCCTCGACTCACAGGGTGACATAGAAGATCCTATCGGTTCAGATCTCCAAACGTATCAATCCCTTGCTCAAAAGATGCAGGGTCTGATTCGACAACGATTGAAAGAGAATAGGATTATAAATTAAAGACAAGTTCAATGGATGGAGTTGGAATGAAAGTGGCGCTGGCTTGTGACCATCGCGGGTATGAATGCAAGAGGAAACTGATCCCGATTTTAAGGGGTGCCGGTCATGAAGTGACCGACTTCGGGTGCTCGGATGCCTCGCCTTCGGATTACCCGGATTACGCGATCCCCGCAGCCAAAGCCGTCACCCGAGGGGAAGTGGAGGTGGCAATCCTAATTGATTCCAGTGGAATCGGAATGAGTGTCGTGGCCAATAAGCTTCGTGGGGTCCGAGCGGCGGTTGTGCACGACGAAGTCATGGCCCGGGTTGCCCGCGATGCCAATCACTGCAATGTGCTGTGTCTGGGGATTGATCTATCGGCTCAGGATCAGATGGTTAAAATCGTCGAAACTTTTCTGGCCACCCCCTTTTCTGAAGGTCGACATGCCCGGCGGATCGAAAAAATTAACCAGCTCGAAAGGGAACTGTTTGGTGAATAACCCAGGGGTCAAGCTACTTCTTTTTCCCCTCTGTTGACAATTCTAATCCCCGGTTAACATATATCCTTCCGACGAGGTTTAAGGAATCGGATTTAGTATGACGCAGGAATCGTTTCAGGATCAATCTAAAGAAAAGTTTCGTCCCGGCACCGATGTAGACCTGCAAAAGCAGGTAGACGCAGCCCTTGCGGGAGTATCGGTTGACCAATTGCTGCATGCCCCTCCGGCTGCCGAATCAAGGGCACGCATCCATGGACTGCAAACAGGGATCATTCATTCGATCAATATCCAGAAGGGCGAAGTCCTGGTCGAACTAGACGGTAAAAATCAAGGCGTCGTCCCACTGACTCAATTCGATACCGAACCCCGGATCGGTGATGTGATGGACTTTTTCGTCGATCGTTACGATGAAAAAGAAAGTATTTATAAGCTGCTGAAAAAAGGCGCCGCCCAGCTCCATGCCCAGTGGGAGTCACTCCAGCCAGGACAAATCCTTGAAGGAACCGTCTCGGCTATGAATAAAGGCGGTTTGGAAGTTCAAATCGGTTCTATCCGCGCATTCATGCCCGCTGGTCAAGTAGATATCCAATATCATAAGGATATTTCGATTTTTATTGGTCAGAAGCTCCAGGTGGCGGTTCAAAAAGTCGACCGCCGCAATCATAACCTGATTGTCAGTCGTCGTCAGGTGCTCGAACAGGAACGCAAAGAAAAGCAAAAGGCGCTGTTTGATGAGCTGGCTGAAGGGCAGACCCGACGGGGAACCGTCCGTTCGGTCACGGATTACGGGGCGTTTGTCGATCTGGGGGGAGCAGACGGGTTGATCCATATCAGCGAACTATCGCACCGTCGGGGCGTCAAAGCCAGTGACGTTGTTCAGGTCGGCGATCTGGTCGATGTCAAGGTCACCAAGTTCGATCGTGAAACCGGTAAAATCAGTTTGAGCCTCAAACAGTTAATGGCAGACCCGTGGCAGGGCGCTGAAACCAAGTATCCGGTCGGAAGTCAGGTCACAGGACGTGTGGCCAGGATCGAAAAGTTCGGTGCCTTTATTGAAATCGAAGAAGGTCTGGAAGGATTGCTCCCGCTCAGCGAGATCAGTTGGCAGCGGGTCAGTCGGGTCGAAGATGTGCTGAAGATTGATGACATTGTCAAGCTTTCTGTCATCACTATCGATCCCGTGGCTAAGAAACTGACCTTCAGCCTTAAGCAAGCCGGTCCGGACCCCTGGAAGAGGGCGGCAGAAAAATATCACATCCAAGATGTGGTTTCCGGGAAAGTGCTTCGAACCGTTGATTTTGGTGCTTTCGTTGAGCTCGAACCGGGTCTGGAAGGATTGGTCCATATTTCTGAACTGGCTGATCGACGGGTTAAAAACGCCAGCGAAGTCGTCAAACCCGGCGATACGGTTCAGGTGAGGATTCTGGAGATGGATCCAGAGAAAAAACGGATCTCCCTCTCGATTAAACAAGTTGCCAGCCCTGCGCAGGTGTCGTCTGAATCCGTCAAACCAGAAACCGCAAAGAAGCCCAAGAAGCAAAAACAGTTACGCGGTGGTCTGGAGTTCGGATGGTTCAAGTGATCCTCCTAATATCGGAAGGATTGAAAAACCGATTCGCTAACCAATCCGATCATTTAAGGCCCGTTCGGTTCGGGTGTAGTCCCCACTTCTTTCAAGAAATCCAGGCGAGTCGTGTAGGGCACGTGATGAAGGCTGGCAATTCGACGAAGCTGGTCGATTACGTCCACAGCCTGTTCGGTTAAATCAAGCAGGGTATTCAAACTCTGGCGCAGCTCGGAGCGACTGCTGTCAGGACGATTCATCATCGCTTCCAGTTCGTCCACCATTTTTCCTAAAGGCTCTGCAACCGATGCGGCAGCATGTGAAAGACTTTCGATCATGACCCGCTGGCGTTCGGCTTCGACCAGCATACTCACATTATGTTTTAATTGAAGCGCGGTATTGATTCGTGCCAGTAGAACTTTGAAGTTGATCGGTTTGATAACATAGTCGTTGGCACCTGCTTCGAGAGCTTCAACCACATCTTCACTATCGATCATCGCACTCACCATGAGGATAGGAAGAGAATCATGACTCCATCGTTGGCGCAAAAGCCTCACAGCATCAACACCACTCATGTTTGGAAGGGCATTGTCCATCAGGATCAGATCCGCAGGATATTCTTCCATGTGAGCCAGTGCTTCATGTGCGGTTGGGAAACCGATCACGTCGAAGTTTCTTGAAGCTAGCCTCCGCACTAGCATGTCGCGACTTAGTAACTCGTCTTCCACGACGATGATTCGAGCTTGTTTGTTCATAAAATCCCTCATCCTGCCCGGGTGAAAGAAAAATCCTTCGTGATCGTCGATTCATGTGACAGCTTCGGTAAAGATTTCCCGTTGCTCGGGCTTCGTGGGTAAAGGTCCTGAGACAGGCAAATAGACTCGAACCGTTGTTCCGGTTCCGGGAGTCGCACTTAGATCAATTTCACCGCCCAGACGCCGAATTAATTGCTTGCAGATGAATAGTCCTAGGCCTGTACCCTCGATCGTATTGGACATCTGTTCGAATGGCTCGAACATGTCCTTCACTTTCTCCGGAGGTATGCCGATCCCGTTGTCCGCTACGACAAAGCACACGTGATTCTGATCGGATTCCACCGAGAGAATAATCGTTCCTTCATGAGTAAACTTGGCGGAGTTTGAAACCAGATTCAGGAGAATCTGCTTCAGTCGTCTTGGATCAGTCCTAAGCCGGATCGATGCATCAGATCGAATAATCTCGATGCGATTATTGTTTCGCGTCATCAACGGGCGAGCGATTTCTTCGACTTCACACAGCAACTCATGGGCATTGATTTCCTCGATCCGAACCTGAATACCGTCTTCTGACTCGATCTTGGCCAAATCGAGAAGCTCGTTGATCAAAAAGAGTAACTGACGGCTGGCCTTGATGATTCTTCTCAAGTCCTGATGCGCCTGTGGGTCCCGACGGATAGAATCCGTTTCTTCTAGCAGTTCGGTGTACCCGATGATAGCATTTAATGGAGTTCGCAGTTCATGAGTAACACGATTAAAGAAAGCGGATCTTGCAGCGTTGGTGCGTTCAATCGTTTCTTTTTCAGCCTGGAGTTGGACCTGTTTTTTCAAAAGGCGGGTCATATCATTAAACGCCTCTGAAAGCTGGACAAACTCTGCGGTGGTGGTCAGATGAATCTGGTGATCAAAATTTCCTTGCCCGATGATACGAAGGTGTTCGGACAGTCGGGAGATGGGGCGAGCGAGAAACCTTGATAAAAGTAATCCGATGAATAATGCACTGACTATGATAATGCCGCCGATTTGAACGGCTTGTTGCTGCATGATTTGGGTTTGACCCGTGATATTTGTATCAGGCAATATGGAGATAATACACCATTGTCGGTTCGGAGAAGGCAAGATAGGTTCAATATAAACGTGTTTACCGATATCGGTTAGATGGACAACTGCCTGGCCGGATCGATCTGCGGTCCTCAATACTTCCCATGCGATTTGTGCATCTGGCGAAGCGTTTTCCTGTAGTGAAATGAGGATACCGGTGTCTGGCAAGGCTGATTGCGCAGAACTGGCTACAATCTTGTTCGATGCGTCAACAATCATGACCGATCCGAAACGAGCAATGTCAGCATCTGCCAGGATATGACTGATCGAACGAAGGGTGACATCCACCGAAAGAACTCCGATCAACCGTCCGGTGCTGTTATACACTTGGCGTACATAGGCGATTCCGGGAATCTTTTCCGGGTAGAATGCTTCCGGTTGCTGTGAGAACCAGTAATAGATGTCTGTCCAGACGGGATTGGAGTTTACGAGAGCTGTTTTGAACCAAGGTCGATCGGTGACTCGATACTGGTAGCGTCTTAATGGTTCACCAATCGGTAGACCTTCCCGATTGAGCTTATATTCAATGGTCTGATCGGGACCTTCACCTTCTGCACGACCTGCGATGTAATCTTGACCGACTCGCATGACATATGTTGCGCGTCCGTCCAGAGTTGCGAATGTGATCGAGCCGATGGAAGGACGGACCAGCATCGATTCGTATATAAATCGTTCCCATACAGGCGAGGGGCTTTCAGGGAGAGATAAGTTTTGAATTCGGTGGTGATACAGATTGCTGGTCTGTTCGGCAGTCAGAAAAACATAGTTAAGGTTATCGGTTGCCCGACGTGCGGTGGTGCGTACCAAGGCTTTTGCAAGTTCACGTTCAACTTTTGAGCTAGTGTAACTGGACAAAATAAGTAAAGAGACAGAAACGGTGATGATCGGGAGAAAAACGATCAGGGTCACTAGAACGTGGATAGACAGTCGTTGCCTTTTCACCGACCGTTCCTGAAAATTAGCTGAACTGCTACTAAAACTATTCTAACGTCGATCAGTACAGAATGTTCATGAATAAAACCGAATTCAAAAAAATGTCACCGCCAATTCCTGAATCTTCACTATTGGATTCGGATGTGATGTCGCGATTGGATCAGTTAAATTTGCTGAGCCGTAAAATTTTGAATGGGAAAATAAATGGAGAGTTCCGTTCTAACCGTAAGGGACGGTCTTTGGAACTAGCAGATTTCAAAAATTACACGGTAGGGGATGATTTACGGTTTCTTGACTGGAATAGTTATGCCCGTCTGGACCGATTGTTTGTCAAACTTTTCCGGGAGGAGGGAGATTTATCGCTACATGTGTTAATTGATACCAGCGGATCCGAAAATTACGGTACTCCAAATAAATTTCGTTACATGCAAACACTTGCAGCAGCCTTGGGATATATCGGATTGGTCAATTATAACCGAGTGAAGGTCAGTGGTATGGACAATCGGATTTCATCGACCACAGGCTTTTTGAGGGGGAGAGGTCGAGTCCGGGAGATGTTGAGCTTTCTGCAGCAGTTAAAACCCTCAGGAGTGAGTCATCTGTCTGAAGCCTGTCGACAGTTCGTCAGATTGAATCGTGACAGAGGAATATGTGTGATTATCTCCGATTTTTTTGATAAGTCAGGTTTTGAGTCTGCTTTCCGCGCGTTGGATTTTGGTCGGTATGATATTTACGCCTTGCAGATTCTTAGTCCTCAAGAAATAGATCCACGTGTTCATGGACGATTGAAACTCGTGGACGTTGAAGACGGTGACGTGGCGGAAGTCATAATTCATCCGCCGTTACTGGCACGATACAAAAAGCAGCTTGATGAGTATTGTCTTTCTTTGAGTAAACTGGTCACTCGTTTGGGGGGAACCTATCTTTTTGCGAGCACATCCGTTCCGTTTGATCGATTTATTCTTCGCCAGTTGTACCAGCGGCATCTTTTCAAATGAACAATGGAATGCAACAAAGCATTCATTGATCTCACAAGTGGTGATCCCATAAATGTTGGAGATTCTGGGGCGGTTGCCAATACTGATTGTGTTTCTCCTGCCAATTATTCAAAGTACACTGAGCAGTTCATCATGATCAGCAAGCAAAGGTCAGCATTATGAATAAAGGTCAGCGATGTGAACCGATCCGACAGGATCCGATTGCAGAAGATCAGACGGAGTATGCCTATCAGACCATGCCCTGGGATTGCCGGTGGATTTGTCCGCCGGTTTATGATCCGGATGGCTGCGGGGTGTTTGCGTATCGACTCAGGGGAAATTACCAAGGCCGGGTAAGAGTGCATGTTTCGGCAGATCAACGATACATCCTTTTTCTGGACGGGAAACGTATCGGCCGAGGCCCCGAGCGAGGGGATCTGAGGCACTGGATGTACGAAACGTATGATCTTGAACTGAAGGGGAACTACAATCTGGTCGCGATCACTTGGTGGATTAGTCCCACCTGTGCAACGCCGCCGGCCGAAGCGCAGCAAACATTTCGTCCGGCGTTCATGTTTTATGCACAAGGAGAATATGGATCACAGTTTAATACCGGCAAAGCCCCTTGGCAGGTCAGATCGGTTGACGGCATACGGTTTATCCGCTCGCATGCAGGATATGGTTATTTTGCTATCGATCCACGGGTAGAAATCGATGGCTTCATTTACCCTTGGGGCATCGAATCCGGACAGGTGGATCCGTGGTTCTCGCCTCGTCTTTTAAATCAGCCAGCCTTGTCCGAACTGGTTCGTGAATCTCCACTACCTTGGCAGATTCGCCCTGCGATGCTTCCTGCGATGCGCGAATCAATCATTTCACACGCGATCGTGCGCCACGCAGAAATTTTATCATCGGACCGATCCGATCATATGCCGGTACTTCGAGCCAATCATGACGATTGTATCGCAGCAGACATTCAATCACTTGTTGACGGTCGATCGGTCACGATACCTGCTCACACATCCGTTCGGGCTATCCTTGATTTTGAAGATTACCATTGTGCTTACACCCAACTTTGTACGAGTGATGGAAAGTCTGCTCGCGTGGATATCCGCTGGGCCGAAGCCCTTTTTGTACCGCCACCGGAAGAAAAAATACCTCCGAGAATTAAAAAGCGAATCGATATCGACGGATCAATCTTCGTCGGGTATGGGGACCGATTTTGCACCGATGGAGGGAAAAATCGTGAGTTTAACCCGTTATGGTGGTCTGCAGGACGATTGGTGGAGATCCGGATTCAAACCGCTGAAGAACCGTTGACGCTGGAACGCTTGGCCTTTTACGAGACGGGTTATCCTTATACGTTCGAAGCATCTTTTGAAGCATCCGATCCGCGACTGGCGAAAATCGTCCCGCTGTCCTTAAGGACTCTTCGCGCGTGCAGCCACGAAACGAGTATGGATTGTCCGTACTATGAACAATTGAATTACGCAGGTGATACTCGAGTTCAATCACTTGTGGCAATGACCTGGTCCCGCGACGACCGATTGGTCCGAAAGAATATTCAACTTTTCGATTGGTCCCGTACGGGGGAAAGCTGGAGCAGTTCTCGATATCCCACGCGAACTACACAGACAATCCCAACCTTTTGTCTGTGGTGGGCAGCGATGGTTTACGACTATGCACGTTATCGAGGTGATCGGACATTTATTTCGTCCCGAATGCCCGGAGTACGGTCGATGATCGAACGATGGCGTGAACAAATCGACGCAGATGGATTGGTTCGTACACCTCAGGGTTGGAACTTTGTAGACTGGGTGAGAGATTGGAAAGGGGGCACCCCTATCAATCGAAAACCGGATCGGCCTTGTGGAGTGATTCACTGGCAACTCGTGTATGTCCTGACTTTAATGGCAGAACTGGAAACGATGATGAATGAGCCGCTACTGGCTCAGCGACATCTGCAGACCGCTTCGGCATTGGCTGCGGTGGCCGAACGGGTCTATTTCGATCCGAGTCGCGGACTCTTAGCCGATAACATCGAACATACGTCATTCAGTCAGCATGCACAGATACTGGCTATTCTTAGCGGTCAATTGAGTCAATTGCTCCGAAATCAAGTAGTCCAGGGAGTTATCAATCCTGCCGAGGATCTTGCCCCGACATCGATCTATTTTTCTCACTATACTTTTCTGGCCTTGCGCAAGCTCGGACGAGTGGATTTGATTCTGGACCGGTTAGCCTTGTGGTTTGACCATCCATCTATGGGGTTATACACCTTGCTAGAAGCGCCCGAACCTTCCCGTTCGGATTGCCATGCTTGGGGCACGCACCCGATCTATCACTACTTCGACAGTATTCTTGGGATCCGTCCCGGTGGGTGGGGGTTTAGCCCCGTTGTGGTCGAACCGGATTTGGGACCGCTCCAATATGCCAAAGGCACAATGCTGCATCCCAAAGGCTTGATCGTTGCCGATTTCTCTCGGAAAAACGACCGGCTTGTTGGAGAGATCCATTTACCCCCTGAAACCTCCGGCACGTATCGGTTTCAGAACCAGACGATTCCGTTACACCCCGGCCTGAATCGTATCGAATAGTCTGTTCCTTAGCGATAAACACCCGGCAAGGTGTCCTCAAATGGTACCCTCGCACGCGTGGTGAATTGAAAAATTACCCATATGAATCAAGACTTTCGAAAAATAAAAAGATAGTTAAACCCTCGCAGGAAAAAGTTCTGTTCTTCCGCAGCCTTACGGTAGTTACCCATCTGCAACGTTTTGTTGTGTCTGACCACCGAAATAATATCAACGGGTGTAAATCCGATTCGTACAGCACGATTGAAAAGTTCGATTCCTAACGGATAAAAACCTCGACCATGCTCGTAGCTGTCGCTGACATACAGCGAAAAAACTTTTCCGGGTTTGAGAATGCGGTGAACTTCATGGATCACTTGTTCCATGGCTTCATAATAGGTCCCGTCCCTGGCGGAGAGCTTACCGATGTCTCGGGGATCAGGTCCGTAATCCAGATGCGTGGAATAAGGTGGATCAATAAACACCAGATCAACTTTGTTTGTTAGCTCCGGGGGAAGTTTACGAGCGTCGACCCGAAAAATGTCTTGACGAGTCGGGTGTATGTCGTATCCCAAAGCTCTTCTTTTTAAATCTCTCGCTACGTCTAGGGTAGTCCCGCTACCGCAGAAACAATCCACTACCAGGTCATTCGGTCGGGTATACCGTTGCAGCAGATTCCAAATGATATAACTAGGGGTTGCTCCCGGATAACCCGGTAAACCCTGATGAGTTGGTCCATAATCTTGTGACGGATAATCCCATAGTGTCGTGACCTGAACTCGTAGAGGAGGTTTTCTTGACGTCGAACGCGCGGGTGGACGAGAACGCATATCACAGTGATAAACTCCAGCCGGATCGGTTGCAATATCAGGGATTCCCGACAAAAGTCGACCTCTCCAAAAAGGTGATAGTTGTCCTCAGTAAGCGTGCCAGTTGCACCGGTTTGGAAATATGCCGGTCAAACTCGACATTCATCGCGGCTGGCTGATCTTCAATACTTCGAATACGCCATCAACGCGAATCAGGAAGGCTGGACAAACCTGGGTCTGTCCGGCAAGCTAGCCGAATCAATTCCAACAGACTTTGCCTTTGCATAGCTAAGTCGGATAACAGGGTATCGAACCTCTGTCTTTTGTCTTTGAGTTGTCCCGGACTTTGCGGTGGACCCTGCTAGCATTGCTCGGCTCCGAGCGTAAGCAAAATCGCCTGAAGTATAAGCCTGCATTTTGATCGTCATAACCACGTGAAACGCTTCGTATTTAGGCTGATTGATGATTGGCGAGTGGTGGAAACTCTGTTTGAATCTGGATTTATGATTAAAGAAGTCCCTGAATCGGTAACAAGACTGTGAAAGTGCTTCCCTGATTCCTTCCTCTGGATTCGGCTGTGATGGTTCCTTGATGTAGGTCAATAATATGCTTAGCTATCGAAAGCCCCAGCCCCAAACCAGTGTGAGAGCGAGACGTACTAGCATCGGCCTGTTCGAATCGGTTGAAGATCTTTTGGAGCATTGAAGACTCAATACCACATCCTGTGTCGATGATTTTCAAGCATACAAGAGAATCTTGCTGGTTGAGACGGACCAGGATTTGTCCGCCTTCTGGAGTGAACTTGACGGCATTGGTGAGGAGATTCCAAACCACCTGTTGTAGTCGTTGGGCGTCACCACGGACATGAAGGGTCTGATCGGATATTTCTGTTTGAAGACAAATCTTTTTTATATTGACTGTGGGACGGATTGCTTCAATGGCGGCCATGATCACCTGAGGCAAATTAACCGATTCGTCTCGCATCCGAAACTTGCCACTGATGATCCGGCTGACTTCCAAAAGATCTTCTACGAGCTGGCTTTGAATTTTGGCTTGTTCTTCAATGGTCGCTAGGGCTTCGGATTGCTCAGTCGGGTTGAGCGCTTTTATTCGCAGAAGGTGAACCCATCCTAAAATGGCTGACAATGGCGTGCGTAGCTCGTGCGACAATACTGCCAGAAACTCGTCCTTGGCTTTTGCGGTCTGCTCAAGCTGTTTTTGGGCCTGTTCGAGCAGTTCCTGCGCCACTTTTTGGTCATGAATGTCCGTACACGTACCAAACCAAGCCACGATTTGTCCGCTCGTGTTGCGAAAGGGTAAACCCCGGCCGATAAACCAGCGATATTCTCCATCGCTGGCTCTACGAAGCCGATACTCGATCTCATAAGGTTCACCTGTCTGACAGGCGTGATTCCATCGCTCAAGGGTTCGGTGAAGATCGTTCGGGTGTAGCAGAATTGTCCAACCATCCCCGACGGACTGCTCATAGGTTAACCCTGTGTAATTCCACCACTTGGCGTTGCAATACGACACTTGACCTCGCGAATCGGTAATCCACACCAGCTGAGGCAAAGCATCAGCAAACGTACGCAACGCATCAACCGGATCGTCTCCGAGAGGCAGTGTGTTCAAACGCCGTACTTCCACTAGTCGGGTCGCGCTGGTATGTACGTGATTCGCCCGTGCATCATCACGTGACATCGATTCGATCGCAGCGATCGCCCCCGATTCCGTCACAGATGATGAATCTAATGTCATGATTACAGTCCGTTATCTTGATTACAATACATTAATTTGCGAAAAGCAGTCAAAGAAAATTGCTTTCTCGCATGAAAACGAGATGAAAATTACAGCAATTTTTGTGCCTCATGGGTTGAGTATCACGGATTTGAATGTTAGGCCGACTACCTTTCAAGCCAAAAATTAGAATCGTTTAATATAGGTGCCATTTCTGCGATGTTGATCAAGTCCTCTCGAAACTCGAACGTAAGAGCTCGCGTATAAGACTTTCTGCTAAAATCATCCACCTCATAACCAGAAATCGTTAGGAGTCTTGAAAATTGCTAAAGAAGCTCCATCCACACAAAACCAGTCGCTAAAGATACATCAGGCAACACCATGACTGATTTCTGTGTAAAAGCGGACAAGTTTAGACGAGTCAAAAATCAATAAAATGATCCGTAACACTACCTTTAATTGGAATGAACTGGCAGTATGCAAGAGTCACACTCCCAACTCTTGACATTGCCCGTCAAAGCGTTACAAATATCTTTCTAAGTGGGATTTCCACCACTTATTCCGCGATAGCTCAATGGTAGAGCAGCCGGCTGTTAACCGGCTGGTTGCAGGTTCGAGTCCTGCTCGCGGAGCTTGATCTATCCAGCCGAACCAATTCGGCTGATCCAGTTAACGTGAACGCCCGACCATGAGAATGGCCGGGCGTTTTCGTATCTCTATGCCCGCAAAGGGTTACGGCGTTCTCGTCCGCACGGGCCGCGCTCTCTGTTTCAACCCGCCTCCACCACGTCGCGGCGGTAAACGTACACGTTCTCGCCCGCCCGCCGAGAGCAACGGCCCGAACTCTCGGACTCTCTCGTAAACAGCCGGCGTCCAGTTAACAGACCCGTTCGTCTCGACCCTACCGCCATTTCGAACTTTCGCCGGGTAAGTAAACAGTGGACGAGCATGGATAACCCAGCCAGACAGCGAGCCGGTCGCCTGACGCCTCGCCGCACATCACGTATCGTGTTTCGCTGATCATTTCGCTTCGACCTTTAGTTCTGCAACGCCACATGGGAGAAGCCCTTGGCGTCATCCCGGTTGATTCCCTTCTTCTCCCAGTTCGTCTTGGAGAACCACTCGCCCGCGAACGACTCGACAATCTTGGACGCCTCCCGGCAGTGTGTCGCCAGGGCCTTGTCGAACTCGGCCTTCGCGGCGAGCGTGGCGAATCTCATTCCGTTGCCGACAGGATTGGCAGTGGTGCGGCTGACATAGTACTGAAGCACCTTGTCCGTCAGCCGACCGTAGAACTGGCGCGCGAAATCGCCGAACTGCTTCACGGTCGCCATGCCCGCCATCGTGCGCTTCACGTCGCCGGCCGATACGCCGAACAACCCGCCTGTTCATTTGGTGACCGCCTCGACCAGGGCAGCATGCTCGGAAGCGAGGTTCAGCCCGCGTCGGCGGCACGAATGACGGCGTTGGCGACTTGGCACGCGCCAGCACCGCCAGCAATAAGGCCGACGACCTCTTGCCATTTACGCGAGCGCGGCAGGTCTCCAAGTCGTGTATATCCCACGGAATTACTCCATCTCGAATCCCTGGCTATCGAACTTGAGCGTGCGGCAGTTTTCCGTGACGACTCGCACCACGTGTTCCGGCGCGCCTGTTGGAATTTCCGCCTCGATCTCGAGTGTGATTTTCACATTCGCGCCGAGGATCCCGGCCAGATGTGCCACGACCTCATCGGCGATGCGACCGGCATCCCGCCCGACGCGGTTCGTGTCCAGGATCACAGATCCGTAGAAGCGTTTCGGGGCGGTCTTCACGGACGGTGGTTGAGTGCCGACTTCACCAACCGGCGTCTGTCTCGTCGTCCCCGTGGGCGTCACGCCACCGCCTCCGGTTCCACCAGGTGAGAGTATTGTCCCACTTGCGCCCGTTGGTCGGTGTTTCCGCCGCAAGCTGACGCTGAGCGGCCTCCGGTTTGACAAGCAGCCCAATCGGGTTGTCCCCGTCAACCCGGACTTGCTGAGCCGTCTGGAGGCCACGATACCGGCCGGCCGATTCGTCAAAGCTCTCGGCATAGGCGAAGGAATCCTGCGACCACGTCAACAGCCCCAGCCCGCTGCGGACGGCCTCCACAAGCACGTTGCTATCACGTAGCCGTGGCAGGTACAGGTAGCGGGCGAAGTCCTCGACGAGCTGAGAAATGGACACGTGATCGCCGCGCCACAGCGGCACGTCGTCCAGATGCTTGCGCAGGATCGTCGAGCCCAGGCTCGTGACGAACAATTCGTCGCTCTTGAGCTTCTTGCTGGCGCGCACGGCGAGCGCATCTGCACCCGTGAGCCGCGTCGCGTGCCACTCGATCGGCGCTGGCGGCGACTTTTGCTCGGGCACCAGGATCCACTGGTAGGTTTCCGGCAGTCGCGCTGCTACGGCGGCGTCCGCCGCCTGCTTCTGCGTCTCAGCCTGTTTGACTTGGAATGGACTCAGATCGAGCGTCTCCTTCTCCTCAACGATAGAAGCCCACGCAAGGTAATTGCGCAAAGCCTCGTCGAGGTCCTGCATGCGGACTTTGTCCGCCGCCAGAAAGACGAGCGTATTGCGATAGATCCGCGGCGCGTTGCCGCGGGACTCGAGAATCGCCCGCGCCAACAGCTCGGCAGCGTTATCGGATTCCTTGCTATAGGGGTGTTCCGGTGGCAGCACCACCAGGCGCGCGTCGAGGTCGTCTGGCACGTCGGCGCCCGATCGCGGCAGCGGGTGCACGCGTGAGAAATCGCCCATCTGTTTAACATCGGCCCGAATGCGCGCGTCGAGCTCGGCGGCGACTTTGTCGGGGTCGTGCTTGAGCTGCTCGGCCCGGTCCTCGGCCAGCTTGGTCACAGTGGGCTGCGTGTCGTACCAAAAGCGTGAGCTATCCTGGTAGAGATAGGTGGCCGCCGCCGCCAGCCGTCTGAGGGCATCGCCAAATACCGCCGGCGACTCGCCCGGAACGACACAGCCAAGCTTCACGCGCCGATCCTCCAGCCCCCGATGCGCTGTCCCCGCTGTGGGCGCTGACCCCAGGTATACCGTGCGGGCCACGCGTCGCGCAGCGGAAAGCTTGCCCAGGTTGGGCACCTCGCCGTCAATCTTGCAGCGGCAGGGAGCTGGGCCCGTCCACGTCCTTCTCGATGATCGGCGTCCAGTTGTCCGACAGATACCGTGTGAGCTCGAATTGGACACGCGGATCGTCCATCGGGATCGTCGAGGGCAGGATCAGCGGGCTTGCGGTCGCCCTTTTCCCATAGGCAGTGGATCACCGCCGCCATCAGGCGCAGCACGCCGCGCGTGCGCTGGAACTTACCAGCGTGGACCAGTCCTGATACAGCCGGTCGAAAGATCTCCGGGTGAATGGGATAGGCGGCCCGGATGCGCTTCTCGTAGTCGCTCGTCCACGCACTCGGGCGGGAACTCGGTGCCTGGGTGCTCGGTACAGCTCGACGAAGCGCGGCCGCCGGTCACGTCGCGGCGTGAATGCTCGGTCCCGATCGGCTCGAACAGACGACGCCGCACGATCTCGAAGCCCTCTTCGGCGCTGGCCGGCCGCCACGACGACTCAACTCGTCCCACGACGTTTCGCAGCCGGTCGAGCGCCTCGCGCCCGCGGACACCGCCCACCTCCACGTCATCGGCCTGCGTGTGCGGCGAGCCCTGCGTGTCCGATGCCGGCAGCGAGATCACGAGCAGGCAGTTGCCCGCGAGCTTGGCCGACTCGGTGAGCGCCTGGGCGAACGTGAATTGCGTCTCGAAGCTCCCGCCGGGCAAGTCGGCGGCGTCGTGGAGCTGGCGCGCGTAGGCCACCCACTCGTCGATCAGGATGAGACAGGGGCCATAGTCGCGGAACAGCTCGCGCAACGCATCGCCGGGGCTGGTGGCCTTTTCGTCGTCCTTGGCCACGCGTGCGAACGCCTGCTTGCCGCCAAGCTGCCAGGCCAGCTCGCCCCACAGCGTGCGCACCAGCGTACCGTCGGGCTTGGGCTTGGGGTTGCCCGGCGAGATCTTGTTGCCCACGAGCACCACGCGTCGCGCCGTCGGCAGCTTCGCCACGCCGGCCGCCGCCATCACCTCGTCCACCCCGGCCAGCTCCCCCGGCGCGCTGCCGCCGAACAGGTGATACAGCGCGAGCATCGAGTGCGTCTTGCCGCCGCCGAAGTTCGTCTGGAGCTGCACGACCGGGTCGCCACCCTTGCCCGAGAGCCGCTCCACGGCGCCCACGAGCAGGCGCTTCAGGCTCTCGGTCAGGAAGGTGCGGCGGAAGAACTCGGCGGGCTTCCGGTACTCGTCCGTGCCCTCGCCCAGATGCACCTGCCAGAGGTCGGCGGCGAACTCCGCCTGCTGGTAGCGACCGCTGGCCACGTCGGGGTGGGGGTTTACCACCTCGCGCCAGGGCTTGAGCGCCCCGCTGGCTGTGGTCTCGATTAGCGAGCCCCCGGCCTTGCGCTTCTCGCCACGGACCTGCTCGTCGAAAATCAGCCGGCGCAGCTCCATCTTCATCTTGCCGACCTCGTCCGCCTGCGGGGCCGAGACCGCCGTGAGCAGGCGGGCCATCGAATCGAGCGCGCGGTCGGCGTCGTCGCTCGTGAATGGTTCCTGGTGCGCCCACTTGTTGCGCCAGTCGCGCAGCTCCTGCACCAACGAGCGCTCGGCCCGGCCGAGCGTCCTCCCGAATACGTCGTTCCACGCCTCCCACATCAGCTTCAGAAGCGCCGCCACGTCCCACTCGGCGATGGGCTTCCTGCCGATGGTGCGGTCGTCGCCCACATAACGCCGCGCAACTTCGGCGGCCTGGGCCTTGTGGACGCTCGTCATCTCGCGCTCGGTGAACGGAGTGAGCCCGGCCCGCAACAGGTCCATCGCCTTTCCAACACGCTCGTGATTCGTCATAGCCATCGGTTACTCCTGCTCGAACATCTGACGTTGTGTTTCGCGCGGCTTGCCGACTTCCCGTCCCAGCCGCACGATCTCCGGCCAGCTTTGCACCAGGGCATTGTACGAAAGGGCCTCGGCAGCCCGCTTCTTTCGCTCGCAGAGGGTGTAGAGCCGGTAGGCCAGCTCACGCGCGGTTTCGGCTTGTGCTGCCCAGCTTGGCCACCAGCTCGGCGGCAGCCGTCTCACCGCCTGCTTCCAGAACGCGGATCAACTGGTGAACTATCTCCCAGACGGTCAGGCGCCGGTCGGTCGTCGGGTCCCAGTCTGTCGGGCAGTTCAGCCGGCTTCAATAGCCGCACCTTGC
Organism: Phycisphaerae bacterium; assembly: GCA_026004655.1. GTDB lineage: Bacteria > Planctomycetota > Phycisphaerae > Tepidisphaerales > Tepidisphaeraceae > BPJO01. Next base: position 7,406 of record BPJO01000015.1, on the reverse strand, counting down.
CGCGTTTGGATTCGAGGATGCCCGCCTCGGCCAGTCCCGCCACGCTGGTGTTCTTGGCCTTGGAGAGGGTCTCGGCCACGCCGAACTCGCCCTCGGCAAAGCCGTGCTGCTCGAACCACGCGAGCGCCCAGCGCGTGTCGGCGTCGAAGTCGCCCTCCTGCTCGGCCAGGGCCTCGTCGAGCGTGGCGTTGATCAGCGCCAGCGCCTCGCGTACGCTGAGCGGATTGCCCTCGGCGTCGAGCACGCGGGCGTAGCGGGTGAATACCGCCATGCCCGGCCCGATAGCCGCCTGCGCTAGGTCCACCGGGGCGATGTTGGCCTTCTGCAGCTCGGCGCAGCGCCGGCGGCAGCTCGGCCTTGAGCGCGGCAACGAACTCGCGGCGCGTGGCGGTGGGGGCATCCGCCGGGCGCGGGCGGCAGACCAGGACGATGCTGGAGGCCAGGGCGTTGGTGCCCATGCCCACCATGCGGTTGCTAAGCTCCGTGCGCATGGGCCAGGTGCCGCTGATGGCGAAGCCGGCGCGGATCACGGCGTCGAGGAAGGTCTCCCAGCCGGTATTCCTGGGCGCGAGGGCATCGCTGGGGGCGAGGGCGTCTCGCCCTCGATTGGTCGAATTCTCTTTGGAGGGCAAGATGCCCTCCCTCCCAGGGGTCTCTGCCTGCTTGAAGGCGTAGTAGATGGTGACGGGAAAGGCCGGGTGGGCCTGCTCGGCCAGGCGGTGCATGGCCTGGGTCATGCCGTCGAGGAAAAACTGCTCGGCCTTTTCCTTGCTACCGTGGCGGTAGGGCGTGGCGACCAGCTCCTCGGCCTTGGGCACGGCCAGCGTGGCAAAGAGGTCGGGAAAGACGGGCCGTAGCGAGCGGCGCAGCCAGACGTAGAAGAAGTCCGACAGGTCGGCGTAGCCGATGTTGTCGTAGTAGGGCGGGTCGGTGGAGACGAGTTTGCCTGTGCTAATGGACTGCGACTGCGCATCATCTTGGGCTGCGGCTCCGCCTGCACGTGCCGGTGCTGCCTCTAGAGCCTTCCAAGTCCAGTCCACCATCGCCATCCAGTTGCCTGACGAATCACAAAACGGGTTCGCCTCGGCAAAATCCCACATCATCGGGATCGCCTGGCGTCCGAAGGTGTTACGCATCTTCTCGCCTGAACTGTTCCAACTACAAATGCTGGACCAGTAATCGGCGCACTTATCCACGGCAAACGCCAAATACACCCCCACGGCCTCGGCGTAGGCCTGGGCGCCGGTGCCGCCGTCGCGCAGGGGAACGTCGTCCTGGGAGCGAGGGCGTCCCGCCCTCGGTTCATCGAGAGCAAGATGCTCTCGCTCCCAGGGAAGATGCTCTCGTCCCTGCGAGGCGCTGCTATACGGCCATTCCTCCGGCGTCGCGCGCAATCCGGCCCTGACGGGGTTCTCGTGGATGTAAGCGATGACCCGCTGCCAGTGTTCTTCGTTGCGGATGAAGCGATCAAAGTAATCGTTCTGCCAGAAGGGCCCCGCTCGTCCGAGGAGCTTGTTGGCCTCTTTAGCGGTAAACGACTTCCACGAATGGACGATAGACGACAGGCTGTTTCCGTACAGCGGCGTGATCAGGACATGCACGTGGTTCGGCATGACCACCCACGCATGCAGCCGGTAGCGGGTGCCGTCGAAGTGCAGGAAAGCCTCCTCGACGATCCGGGCGATTTCAGGATTGCGCAGGTGGCAGGCGCCATGGCCTCGATCCAGAGCTTCCTCGATGCGCTGGCGGCGCTGCTGCTCCCTCTCGGTTTCGTCGGAGAGGTGCTGAAGCTCCTCCTCCCACTGGCCCAGCAGCTCTTGCGGCAGGCTGTCGTGCAGGCGAAAGGTGATGAACTGGGGAACCTCACCGGCCTCGAAGTGGGGAAGATACGTGCGATGAAAGATGTTGCGAGGGCGGGACGCCCTCGCCCCCAGGTAGTCGTGCTTGACCCGCTCCATCGCCTCACCCACCAGGTCGGAGAAGGTGGTCAGCGCCTCGAGCTGGCGGGGGGTGAAGAGGTCGGCCCACGTGAAGAAACCGTAGCCTCGTCCGCTCACTAAATCTCGCGTTTCTCGATTCATCGGCATGTCCGGCTTCCACGCTGGTTTCGCCTCCCGCGCAATCGCTTCGTGTTCTGGCGTGGGCGGCAGATACACCCGCCCGCGCGGCCCCTCTGCGACAATCGCCATCAGCCGCGCGCCCATCCGCCCGGCCCGACCCTCGGCCTTGATGTAGTCGCCTTCGATCGGCGTGCCCGACATGATGCACCGGAAGTTCGCACCCCGCGCGAGCTTCGTCCCGTTCTTCGCCCGCTCCGCATCCTTGGGCTTGCCTACCTTCACCGTGAAGCGGTATGAGGGCGGGACGCCCTCGCTCCCGGGGTCGATTACAGGCTCGACGTAGGCTTCCTTGCCGGGTTTGGTGGAGAGCATGAACGTGGACGCCAGCGGCACGTCTACATGGGCGAAGGCTGGGTTGGGGCTCTTGACGGTGCGCGCCCACAGCCAGGCGATCACGGTGAGCTTCTGCCCGACCAGCGTTTTGAGGTCCGGACGGTCGGCGGCCATCTCCGGCGTCACCTCGATTTTGGGGTACAGGTGGCCGATGCGTTTTTCGGCCTCGTCGCGCATCCACTGGCCGTAGTAGCGCACGTCCTCGGCCAGGCCCTGTGCACCGCGCCACTGCAGCGCGATGAGCGTCTTCTCGCGCCGCGCCTCGGGGTTCACCGGCGGCTGTCCGGCGAACCGGGGCGGAATCTCGATCATGGCCTTGTTGATCAGCACCGCGACGGGGTTGAGATCGCTGGCATAGGCTTCCAAGCCCAGCCGCTGGGCCTCGAGCGGGAGCGCGCCGCCGCCGGCGAAGGGGTCGTGGAAGCCTGGGAGCGCGGGCATCCTGCCCGTGTTTAGCATGGCGCTGATCTCGGCATTGGAAAGCCGGCGAGCCGCCTCGGTTCCCAAGCATTCGCGCGCCCACGAGCGGCGGATTTCGGCGCGGGCTTGCTCCAGCACCGCCTCGTTGGTGGTGTTCTCCCATTGCACGAGCTGCTCCATCAGCCGAAAGAGGCGCTGGCGTTCGGCTTCCTGGGCCTCTGGCGTGGGAAACTCCTCGGGCACGCTGGCGGGGTCGTCCACCATCTGCGCGAAGATCACCGCCCGGGCAGCAGCCAGGGGCCGGCGCGCCCACCACAGGTGCAGGGTGCTGGGATGCCCGTGGCGGATCGACTTCTCCCGCGCGCTGGCCTTGTTGATGGCCTCGAGGGGCAAGGCGACTTCGATGAGTTTTCTTCGCGACGCGTTCATGGGTTCAATACCTTCCGCTACAGTGACGTGAATGGCCTCTGGCCCCCGTGATTCGTCGCAGAGCCGTTGCGCTTGGCACTGAGCCGTCTGGTTGCAATCATCGCGGCACCTCCGCCCGTGCTAGCAGGTCGGCAAAGGAATAGTTCACACTGGTCACGCCGAAATCCGGCTCGCGCTGGAAGGGGCGACGCACATAGTAGACCCGGTGCGCGTCGCTATCAAACTCGACGATGGCCAGGATGAAGTCGTCGGGCTTGTTGAGCGAGGTGAGGATCTCGTTTTTGGTCACAGTTATGGTGTCGGCCCCGGCGACGCGGCCTTTGACTTCGATAAAGCGAAGTTTGCCTGTGCCAGGGACGCGACTCTCGATGTCGTAGCCGAGTTTCTCGTGCTCGCGGTCCACGGGTACGTAGCCAAGGTCTCGTTCGACCTGTATAATGATGGACCGCGCCTTGGCGGCGACGGCTTGTGTATCAACCGATTCGGCCATGGGTGAGGTGAGACTCTCTCCCTTCATAGCCGCGAGCAATCCGGCGGGAACGATCAATACACCACCCGCAACGACAGGCGGCAGGGCGGAGATCTGTTTTTCGAGCTCGAGTTCCTCCAGCCGTTTCTGCAACCGGGTCTGCAGGGCATCGGCACGTTTACGGGCTTCGCCGGAATTCAGGCGTGCGTTCAGTTTGCCCGCCTGTTCCTGGAGCTTGAGCTCTTCGGCGCGGTGATCCCAGTAGATGATCTCCTTGGTAAGACGCTCCTTGACGGCAGCTTCCGTCTTGGTGATCAGTTCGAGTCGCCGCGAGCGAACCTCGGTCAGATGCTCAGGTACCACCCGGGCTACGGCATATTGTTGGGCCTTCTGCTCCAGGGACTGATTGATCCATGCACACTCCGGACGTGCGAGGATGGCTTCCACGCTTGGTTCATCCTCGTCCAGCGGACGGTAATCGAGATACGGTGCGTAGTGCATGTGCCGCGTGTTGTCGTTGGTATCAAGTTCGATGTAAAGCATGCGGTTAGAGATGATGTGTCGGTCACCGGAACGCGTGAGACTGGCATCCTGGATCTTGTGTTCCAGATAAAAAAGGACTCTGGGCGAGGTTCCTGGGTCGCGTTCATCGACGAGAATGGCACCGCGTCGCAGTAGATCGCGGTTGCGTTCCAGAATCAGATCAATCGTGGCGTCGAGTAGGGGGTGGCCGGGGCAGATAAAGGCCGCCAGGGGATGACCCTGGGGCGAGATCAGATCCTTCTCAAATGCGATCCGTTCGTATCGGGTTAGCACCGGCTCACCCACACCGATCTGTCGGTCACGGTTCCGTACGGATGCGGGGACGTGGGTAACCTCATAACGACGCGGTTCACGCTGCTTGACTGAGCCGCCCAGCTGCTTAAAGGCCTCTAGGAAGAACGACTCGATGTAGTGGGGCTGTAGCCGACGGGCTTCGTCTCGTTCCATTTCTTCGCGCACGCGGAACACGCGCGAAGCGTCCATCGTGTCATGCGCAAGGGCCCGCTCCTCGATCAAGTCTCGCAACTGTGTGGGATCGAACGCATTGGACACGACCTGGGTGAGGCGGGCGCGAACATCGGGACGTTCACCATAGCGAACGGCCTCGATCAACAGGTCGCGCAGGGGCTTGCCCTCGAACTGGAGCTTGCCAAGTACGTCGAATACCTGACCACCGAGCGCCTGACGGGCTTGTTCCAACTTCTCCAGCAATGTGCGATACACATCACCTTCGCGGGTTTCCTCGGCCACCAGGTTCCACAGATGGCAGACCTCGGTCTGCCCGATACGATGGATGCGACCGAATCGTTGCTCGATGCGGTTCGGATTCCACGGCAGGTCGTAATTCACCATCAGGTGGGCACGCTGGAGGTTGATGCCTTCACCTGCCGCGTCGGTCGCCAGAAGCACCCGCACCTGAGGATCGTGCTTGAACGCTTCCTGTGCCTTCATCCGGTCCTCGCGGCCCATCGCGCCGTGGATCGTCACCACGGCCTCTTTGCGGCCGAGACGCGTCGAGATGCGTTCCTCCAAGTAGTTGAGCGTGTCGCGGTGCTCGGTGAATATCACCAGCTTCTGATGACGGGAAGGCTTGGGAAGTGGGTCGGCGTCCGACACTCCTGGAATCGTGCCATTCCCACCCGATGGGGTTGTAAATATGGCGCTCAGTAACTTGGCGAGTTCATTCCATTTGCGATCTTCGCCCGTGCGACGAAGGCTCAATGCTAGTCCTTCCAGACGCTTCAGTGTGTCGATTTCGGCCTTTAACTCGAGGATGCTGCCTGCGGCCGTCGCCTGGTCCAGAATCTCCTCAGCGGTGTTCTCGACCTCGTTGTCGGGCGCGTCCTCTAGGTCCTCCACATCCTCCGCATCCAGTTCAGGACCGGTTGGGGCAAAGGACGCTGCCACGCCGCCACGATGCAGTATTTCCAGCTCGCGGAGTTTGCTTTCCAGCCTCTCGCGTCGTCGTCGCAACGACTGATAGATGGCTTCTGGCGAAGATGCCAGGCGTCGCTGCAGGATCGTGAGCGCAAAGCCTACAGTTCCAGCCCGCTTATCGTTCTGAAGTGCTTCGGCGCGGTTGAACTCCTTACTCACGTAGTCTGTGACTTCCTTGTAGAGCTTGGCTTCCGTGTTGGACAGCTTGTAAGGCACTGTATACGCGATGCGTTCGGGGAATAGTGGCGTGGCGTCAAACTTCAGCAGGTTCTCTTTGACCATCCGACGCATCAGATCGGAAGCGTCGGAGAAATGGACGCCATCGCGGAATCGCCCCTCAAAGCGGTCGCCATCGAGCAGAGCCATGAAGAGCTGGAATTCTTCTTCTTTGCCATTGTGCGGCGTGGCGGTCATCAGCAGGAAGTGGCGGGTGAGCGTCGAGAGCAGTTGGCCGAGCTTGTACCGTTTCGTGTACTTCACCTCGTGGCCGAAGACGCTCGCGGACATCTTGTGGGCTTCATCGCAGACTACCAGGTCCCAGCGACAATCCGGCGCTTTAAGCTTCTCTTGAACATCCTGGTTGCGTGACAGCTTGTCCAGCCGGGCGATCACCAGGTTCGTTTCCAGGAACCAGTTGCCGGTGCGGGCAGCCTCCAGTTTGTCATTCGTGAGAATCTCGAAGGGGCAAATGGAACCGGCGGTAGAGTTCATCCTGCCATTGCTCGGCGAGACTACCGGGACACACGACCAGGCAACGATGGAGATCACCCCGGGCAATCAGCTCCTTTATCAGTAGCCCGGCCATGATGGTCTTGCCCCGCACCCGGGTCGTCAGCAAGCAAAAACCGCAAGGGTTGGCGAGGTAGCATGACCTCATAGACGGCTGTGATCTGGTGCGGCAACGGCTCTACCAGCGAGGTATGCACGGCCAAAAGTGGGTCAAAGAGGTGGGCCAGCCGGATGCGGTTCGCCTCCGAGACGAGCCGGAACAGCCCGCCATCACCGTCGAAGCTCCACGGCCGCCCTTGCTCGACAACCTCCAGCCTGGCCTCGTCGTGCCGGTAGAGAAGCTCGTTGGCCACTTTGCCTGACGGTGATTTGTAGGTCAGTTCCAAGGCATCGGAACCGAACCATTGAACGTTGACAACCGTGGCAAGCGCATCCGGCAGAATGCCACGCACGGCAGTGTTCGGTGTCAGTTCTTCGAGCTTGCTCCATGGCTGTCCTCTGTTCACTGATTGTCCGACTCCGTATCCGAAGGATGCTCGGATGCCTTGCCCGCGCGCACCCACTCGTCAACTTCTGAAACTTTGAACTTCCAGAGCTTTCCGAGCTTGTGGGCGGGCATCTGCTTACGCTCGATCCACTTGTAGATCGTGTCTCGATTGACGCCCCAGGTGGACGGCAATCTCCTCAACCGACAGCCATCGTTCTTGTTCTTGCATGGTCTCACGTTCCGGCAGATTGGCTTTTCGTGAACCGACTCGAATCCTGACATAAAACATAACAAACCGGTCCGAGTAAACAAGCGTGAGCCCGACAGAATCCGACAGGGCCTGCTTGGGCAGGTGGATGATCACCGGTCTCGACGGCCCTAGCCAACTCGCGCCGTGGGGCGGCTTGGCCGTGCTCATGCTGAGAGTCTTTCGGCCAAG
>BPJO01000014.1 GCA_026004655.1 Phycisphaerae bacterium | reverse complement strand
ACCGCATACAGACCAAACATTTGACCGATCTGACGCAGATTGCTTGCACATTTGACCGAACGAGCCGATTCGCGAATACGGCTAAACGCCGGCAAAAGAAGAGAGATTAAAACTGCAATAATCCCAATTACGACTAATAACTCAACAAGCGTAAAAGCTTTTGATCCACCCAATTTCATTCGTCCTCCTCGTACGATATGTTCACGAATCCTGTTCCTTGCGAGGCGGACCGACGGATTCACGCATCACGAGTTCGACAGGAAGTATGAGCGACTCCACGGGAGACTCCGGGGACTGGATACGACGTTTAAGTAATTCCATGGCAGTACGACCAAGATCTCCGAATGATTGGCGAATGGTTGTTAAACCCGGATGCAAATAATCGACGATATTGCTGTCATCATCACAACCAATGACGCTCACGTCCTGCGGAATCCGCAACCCCAATCCATCCATATCTCGATACACTTGTCGCGCTACCGCATCACAACTGCAAAAAATCGCTGTCGGATACGGCTTCTTATCAAAAAGCCGTTTGACGCCCGCGGAAATTTTCTCACTCCAGTCTCCAAAACGATCTATTCCCACATCCAAATCCATGACTTGCTCTTTTTTCAGAGCAATCCCGAACTCGGCCAACCCGTCACGAAATCCGTTGATTCGATCCCGAACTGTTGCCGCCATTAAATCCCCAATAAAAGAAACCCGGACGTGCCCCATCCGCCCCAATAACTCACCCACGAGATACCCCCCTCGGTAATTGTCCGATGTGACCGAGGACACTTTCAATGTCATGCATCCGTTGATCCAACAGGACCAACGGAAAGCGAGTCATATGCAATCGACAGATCATTTCGGTAAAGCGCGGATGATGCAACGCAATGATCACCGCGCCCTCGGCCTGTGTACGTGGCAAACTTTCAACCAAAGCCATATCGAGCTCGACGTCCCCATGCGCATCGTAAATTTGAATATGCATTTTCTCGTCTTTCACCGCGGATTGAACCCCACGGGCCATCTCCAATGAGGTCGGCCAGAGCATATTCCCCACAACCTGCACCGTGCGTACCCCGCTATTTTTCGAACAACTCTTGACGTACAGTCCTTTCCCCGGGCGCCTTTCTAGCAACCCCTCTGCGATCAACACTTCCGATGCCTTACGAACCGTCATTCGACTGATGTTCTCTCGACGTGATAATTCGTGCTCTGAACCAATTAACTGCCCCGGTGCGTAATGCCCCTCTCGGATCCCCACACGCAAACGCTCTGCCAACGATTCGTAAATACTTGTACCGGTATACCTTTTAACCCGAGATGCCATAACCAAAATCCACGGAAAAATTGTTAACTGATCCCTAATAGTAGTATTTGTGATAATAGAATATATCCCAAAAGAACAGATGCAAGGAAAAAATTTATACCAGATGTTTACCGGTATACTTTCAAAAAAATTTTCGACACCTGCGAAACCCAAACAAAATCTACCGAACAAAATTAGAAAATTGACTTGACACCAAACACAATCCGTACAATAATACCTTACATATACTGAACAGGAGTAAAAATGTTGACCGTCAAATATATGGAAAGGCTCTGGAACTTACGCGCGTATTCCCGACTGATTGATGAATTGTGTACCGGACGTGCTGAAGCCGTCGGGGGGATTCGTCAATTAATCAACGGACCGATCGCCGCAGCCGCACTGATCGTGATCCGTCTTCACGAACTTCTTCAATCACACCAACCCTTTGCCTCAAAAATGATCCGGTTTCTTGTCAGTTCTCAAGCGCCCGATGGCGGATTCGATGACGCGGTTTCAACCGCTTTAGTCATTCGCGCCCTGTCGAGCGACCAGGGTCAAGGTTCCGTCCTGGACTCAGCGATTCATTTTCTAGATCTACTTCAAAAGGAAGACGGGGAATGGCCTCGTGAACCGCTACGTCGAATGCCCGGAGACCCAGCCGTTACGGCATTTGTCCTCCTGCAACTGATCGAATCCCGATTACCCCAATCCGAACCCTTGATCCATCGAACCGTGCACCGAATCACCGCCGAGCAAGATCATACGAACATTCCCCAAACGGTTTCTCATCTTTTTTTATCGCCCCCAAAGGAATCGATCGATCAGCCACTGCGCGATTTGAGACGACGCATCGCCTCTCGACAACCAAGTCTTTTTGAAAGTTGGTCCTGATTCAAAGATATCCTTTGATATGAACCCAGCCTCCTGATTGCACCAACTTCAAACCGTTTTTATTGAAACGATGGGCGTCAAAACTGAAACATGCTAATCCAGGATGACCTCTGCAGAAGCAGATTACGGGTTGTACAGTAACTGAAAATCATGAAATGCCTTCGTTTTTGAGGATACAGTTAAGTTATTTTTCGGTTCACAACCGGGCTTTTTCTACAATTGATTGTTCCTTGAACGTGTGTTAGCGTCACGGTAGCGTATAAGAATTATCCTCTCATCTTTTTTTTCTTTCAGGAGCATTTCATGTCGAGAACGAAAAGAGTCCTCGCAGTAGCAATTACCTGTTTGACCGCAGGTCTTGTTTATGCCGGGCCGGTTTTGGAAAGTGTCCCGAGTGATGCGCTTTTGGCCGCCAAGGTGTCAGACCTCCGAACGACCAGCGGCAAAATTGCCAAACTCTCCCAAGATCTCGGTATCGCTGTGTTTGTTCCATCCCTGCAAGACCCTTTGTCAACACTCAAAGGTCAAACGCGCATTCAAAAGGGGTTGAAAGAGGATGGTGAACTAGGTTTCGCGTTGTTGCGACCCACCGATGGAAATGGCTTTCCGGGAATGATCGTACTCATCCCGATCACGAGTTTTGCAGACCTGTTAAGCAATTTCCCCCGATGCCCAAGTCGAAGGGGGTGTCGCCGAAGTGACTTTTCCAGGGAACAGTCGTCCGTCATTCCTCGGAGACTGGGGGGACTATGCTGCATTAAGCGAGGTACAGAATCTGGTAGCCACCAAACCTCAGCAGACATTAAAACCCCAAGGAGTGGTCGGAAAAGACAGCCGGGATCAGGATTTGTTCCTTTACGTCAACTTGTCGCAAATTTCTCCCGACCTTCAGGTAGCGCTCGATCAGAGATTGGCTCGAGAGAAAAATAAACTCGACGAAGAGTTCGAAGGCGTCCCTGAAAAATGGCGCCCGGTCATTCGAGCTACTGTGAACCAGGTGTTTAACGTAGCCAAGTCATTTCTCCGAGATGCCGACACTGCTTCGATCGGGATCAATATTTCGGATGCCGGGATCAATTTCTCCGTCATCAACGAGTTCAAACCGCAAAGCTATCTCGGAAACGCTGTTGCGTCTGTCAAAGGGACCGAAAAGTCCTTAACCACGGGCTTGCCCAACATCAAGTACTTGACCTTCGGAGGATTCAGTACGGATCCGGGTCCGATTGCTAAAATCGTAGACGATCTGACCCGACCGATCCTCGAAGAACTCGATAAGGTCGAGGGAGAAGAAAAAGCCAAAGCCTTGGCGCAATCATTGATGTCTTCGATCCGGTCTACCAAAAGCTCTGTTGTCGGGGTGCCCTCCCCGACCAAGATCGGGCAGGAAGGAATTTTCCAGAGCGTCACCATTTATCGCGGTTCGGGTAAAGACCTTAAATCAACACTGGATCTTGGTGGAGAGTTGATGGCCAATCTTTTCAAAGATATCCGAGCACGTCATGCTCAGGATAATCCCGATACCCCAGTTCCCTTGGGTGACTTGATTGTGACCCCCAACGCCCGGACTGTCGATGGAGTGACTTTTGATTCTCTTAAAATGGTTCCGCCTCAGAATCCAGACGATCCGGCTGCCATGCAAATGGAGATGATGATGAGTTTGTTCTATGGGAGTGAAGGTCTCAACTATAGCTACGCCGAGGTGAACGGGGATTTCATCTGGGCTCAAAGTGCTTCGGATGAAACCCTCTCCAAGTTCATGACCTCCCTCAAAGCCGGGCAGGACCCTTTAAGCCAGCTCGATCACATCAAAGTAGTCGCTGCCGAACTTCCCAAGGTACGTGTCTATGAGTCTTTCATTATGCTCGATGAGTTTATCAATACCGGGATCGGTGTCGCCGGGACCTTTGGGATGCAGGTTCCCGTCCAACTTCCTCCGAATCTGCCCCCGTTGGGAATCTCACTGGGTGTGGACGGATCTGCCATCCGGATCAACGCTCACTTGCCTCGTAAGACGATCCAACAGATCACCTCTGCTGCCATGCAGGTCATGATGCAGATGCAAGGTGGAGGTGGTGGACAACTGTAATCGTCTGATCCGATCGACACTCCACTGAAAACCCGTCGGTTGCCCCGGCGGGTTTTTTGCCTAGAGACTTTACCGTCTGATGATTGTTTTCTGGAAAGACGTTTTGTCCGATTAGGGGAACTCTGGATTGTAAAATTGCAGGGAAAAAAAGAAACCTTCCGCCGTGGCGAGGAAGGTTTCTTGCAAGTTTGCGTGTCGGTCTGATGCATCGGAGCCAAGACCGACGGAAAAATACGGTTGCGACCGTGACGGCTGGACCGGATGGTTATATCGGAGCCACGCATCCGGGACAGCTAATAGAAGTCACCATTACTTCTTCTTGGCTTTTTTGGTGGTCTTCTTAGTCGTCTTCTTGGTCGTCTTCTTTGCGGCTTTCTTGGCCATGGTCGTATCACCTCCTTTCTTTTTGCAAATGTAAAGCTGGAAAAGATGCGCGTCAACGCTTTTTTGTGTAGGTCATAAATAAAATCGCAATATGTTGTGTAGTAAGGAAATCAAGATCGATTTGATTGATCACAAGTGTAAGTGCATTTGTTATCCGTGAAACCACCATTTTTCGTCGGGGTTGCTCTACCGTTTTATCGACTTATCGATACACTCCACTTGCATTTTTCGACCCTTTTTAAAGGAATTGTTTATGCCTAAGCCTGTTGTATTGATCATCCGGGATGGTTGGGGACACAATCCCTACCCGGAATGGAATCATGCAAATGCCGTTCATTTGGCCAAAACGCCGGTTGCCGACCGGATCGCCCGGGAGTACCCCCGAACTTTGATTCATACATCCGGGTTTGATGTCGGACTTCCGGAAGGAACGATGGGAAACTCCGAAGTCGGTCATCAAAACATCGGTGCCGGGCGGATCGTGGACCAGGAATCCGTTCGGATCACAAAAGAAATCCGAAACGGACAGTTTTTCTCCAACTCACAACTTAATGCCGCTATTGATCATTGCATCAACCGGAACTCAAATCTTCACCTATTCGGGATCGTGTCTGATGCGGGGGTTCACGGTTTGCTCGAGCATTTATACGCCTGCCTCGAACTCTGTCAGCGTCGACAGTTCAATCGTGTGTATTTGCACGCTTTCACCGACGGCCGGGATTCTCCCCCGAATTATGGGATCCGATATCTTCAGGAAACCGAACAGAAAATGACCGAACTGGGAGTAGGAAAAATTGCCACAGTCAGCGGACGCTTCTGGGCCATGGACCGGGATAAACGGTGGGAAAGAGTCGAAAAAGCCTATCGTGCCATAGCATTCGGTGATGGACCGGTTTTCCGATCGGCCCGCGAAGCGGTTCAGTATTATTACGAGCACCCGTCCGAACCGACCACTCAAGGAGACGAGTTTGTCACCCCAAGCGTGATTTCCGACGACGGTCATACCCCACGCGCGACGATCCGTAATGGCGATTCGGTGATCTTCTACAATTACCGAGGGGATCGTCCTCGGGAATTGACGGCTGCGTTTGTGCTACCTGATTTCAAAGGGTTCGATCGCGGCAAACCGTTTGACCTCTACTTTGTGACGATGACCGCCTATGAAGAAGGTTCACCGGTTCACGTGGCTTATCCTAAACCCCCCAAGATGACCGACATTTTAGGAGAATATGTCAGCAAACTGGGGTTGAAACAGTTCCGTTGTGCCGAAACCGAGAAGTTTCCTCATGTCACTTTTTTCTTCAATGACTATCGTGAAGAACCGTTCCCGGGTGAAGACCGGGCGATCGTCCCAAGTCCTAAGCTTTTGCCGGATGGGTCGCCTTTAATGACCTATGACCAGAAACCCGAGATGAGTGCACCGGGAGTTTGTGAAGAAACGCTCAAAGCCATCCACAGCGGCCAATACGATCTGATCGTGGTCAACTTTGCCAACGGAGACATGGTCGGACACACCGGTTCGTTACCTGCAGCCATCAAGGCCTGTGAAACCGTCGATACGATGGTCGGACGAATCATTCAGGCCACACAAGCACAAGGCGGGTCCTTGATTGTCACTGCAGATCATGGAAACGCCGAACAAATGATCGACCCCGCCACCGGAGGTCCTCACACCGCACATACCATCTATGATGTCGAACTTATTATCGTGGATGACCGATACAAGGGAGCAAAACTCAAAGAAGACGGTCGACTCGCGGACGTGGCACCGACGGTTCTAACACTCATGGGACTGAAACAACCCCCTGCCATGACAGGACAATCCCTCTTATGATGCAACACGCGTGTAGGATTCATCCCTCTTTGACGATGCCGCAGAGTTTTTTTAAAAAGATCAGACTTGTCCTCCGTGTAACCGGCAACGGTCGGTCGGCCACACATCAAAAGAGTAGCACTGACATCGAGATCCACCAGGTAAGATCATTGAGGAGAAATCTCGCCAGACGAAAAATGCTTGTTACGATTCGTTCTTAACGCACTATGTGCACTCGGAGAGAGTTCGAACTTCTTGGAATCGGAGGAGGTTGATTTGAATCCATCGACCCGTGATCGGATCGCCATTAGTGAAAACCGACGATATCTCGTTGAGGTATCCACCGGTCAGCCGTTTTTCTACCTTGCCGACACAGCCTGGGAGTTATTTCACCGGCTGAATCGAGATGAAACGCTTCGGTATCTCACGGATCGAGCGAGTAAACGTTTCACGGTCATTCAGGCCGTCGCTCTTGCAGAACTGGACGGGCTAAACGTTCCCAACCGGTTCGGACACGTCCCGTTCCTTGATCTTGATCCGTCACGACCCAACGAACCTTACTGGGAGCATGTCGATTGGGTAATCGCAACGGCAAGAACCATGGGCCTGCGGATCGGGCTTTTACCGACATGGGGCGACAAGTGGAACAAGGGCATGAGTGTTGGAACGGAATTATTTCTGACTGCAGAATCTGCCTATGCCTACGGAAAATGGATTGGCACACGCTATCGTGACGCTGGGGTAATCTGGATTCTAGGCGGAGACCGACGCGTGGAATCGGATCTCCATCGTGAGATTATCCGTGCCATGGCGCGTGGTATCCGCGAAAGCGATAACGGCAACGGACTGATGACATTCCACCCCAATGGTGGTTCAGGATCGAGCGACTATTTTCCCGGCGAGGAGGACGATTGGCTGGACTTTCATATGTGGCAAAGCGGTCATCACAGGAATTCCCGGAATTATGACCTCATCACCCGCGACTGGTGTCGTCAGTCCCCCGTGAAACCCGTTCTGGACGGAGAACCGGGGTATGAAGACCATCCTTCCGGATTCAAGCTCGAAAACGGTTACCTGGAAGCTTATGACTGTCGTAAGGCGCTTTACTGGTCACTTTTTGCCGGTGCGTGCGGGCATACATACGGGTGTCATCCGATCTGGCAAATGTGGAGTCCCCGCCATATACCGATCAGCTTCTGTCGACGCGACTGGATCGAAGCGTTATCGCTTCCGGGTTCCGCACAGATGCAACACGCCCGATCGCTCCTGGAGTCGAGACCTTACTTTTCACGTATTCCTGATCAATCCCTTATCGTCTCAGAAAACAAGTCGGATGCATACCACGTTCGTGCTTCGCGGGATCAGAATGGTAGCTATGCGCTGATCTATCTTCCCTATTACACACCTGTCGAGATCGATCTGTCATGTCTTTCAGGCAAGACAATCAATACTTGGTGGTTTGATCCACGAAACGGTATATCGCGATTCATGGGAACCATACAGAACTCAAGAACCGCACACAAGTTCGAACCACCGGTCAGTGAAGGACCCGACTGGGTTTTAGTTCTCGACGATGCTGCATGCGGATTTAAGCGTCCGGGGTAAAACCACTGGCCGAAATAACAGACCGCCGTACGTGGACTCGTCGGCCAAACAGCATGACTAAAGAAACAAAACGCCCTCTGTCTACTGCCACTTCGTTTAGTGATGCAGAAAAGATAAAAGAGTTAATTTTGTCCTGTCCTTTTATTTTTTTGCGATCTTCCTTGTCATGAAGAATCTGGTACAGGTTTTATCTGAACACTACCGAGATTATTTGAACACCTTGCTATTACATTACACGGCGCGTATCACGATGTTTGCATGATTATGAAAGCGGTTTTGTCTCTCAATAAGGATTGATTGCCTGATCGTGGGGTTTTTATGACCGAGCATTTCCGAGATTATCCATTTCAACCCGTATCATTTACTCAAGTGCGGTTGAATGACCGCTTTTGGTTACCACGCCTTGAAATCAATCGAGCGGTGACAATTCCTTTTGCTTTTGAGCAATGTGTGAAAAATGGGAGACTCTGGAACTTTGAGCGTGCGGCTTCGGTACTGAGAGGAGAAAAGATCCAGGATCTCAAACCACCGGAGTTTCCCTTTGATGATACCGATGTTTATAAAGTCATTGAGGGCGCCAGCTATTGCCTGGCGGTCACATATGATCCCGAACTGGATGCCTATTTGGATCTACTGATCGACAAGATTTCGGCTGCCCAGGAACCCGACGGTTATCTATACACCACTCGCACGTTTAACCCTCAATCCCCTCATCCCTGGGCAGGAACAGAACGATGGGTCAACGAAAGAGAACTCAGCCACGAGTTGTACAATCTCGGACATCTTTTCGAAGCCGCAGATGCCCATCATCGAGCCACCGGTAAAACCAATCTGCTGAAAATTGCCCTCAAATCGGCAGAACTTTTGATTAATACATTTGGCAAAGGGAAACAGTCTATCTGGCCAGGCCATCAAATCGTTGAGATGGGATTGATCCGTCTGTATCGAATCACCAGAGACCATCGTTACCTCGATCTTGCTCGTTTCTTGATCGACTCCAGAGGACCCGACGGGCACAAGGCAAGTGGGTCAATCTATAACCAATCTCATCAACCCGTCATCGAACAATCAACGGCTGTAGGACACGCGGTTCGCGCAGCCTACATGTATAGCGGTATTGCAGACGTGGCAGCAATCACGGGAGAAAATGCCTATCTCCAAGCCATCCAACGGATCTGGATCAATACAGTTTCGTGCAAGCTTTACATCACAGGAGGCATCGGAAGCACCAAACAAGGCGAGGCTTTCGAAGACGACTACGTATTGCCCAACCTGACCGCCTACTGCGAAACCTGTGCCGCCATCGCGAACGTCTACTGGAATCATCGCATGTTTCTGATGTACGGAGACGCGAGGTACATCGATATCCTCGAACGTTCTCTTTATAACAATGTTCTCAGCGGCGTTTCACTTGACGGCAAAGCTTTTTTCTACCCCAATCCTCTAGAATCGGATGGTACACATCAACGCCAACCGTGGTTCGGATGTTCCTGTTGTCCAAGCAATATTTGTCGTTTTTTAGCTTCTGTTCCTGGATACTTTTATGCCACCGGTGATCAGTCCATTTATGTCAACTTGTATGCATCAAATACCGTTACCATCGACGGATTAACCCTTACTCAGAAAACCGACTATCCATGGGATGGAACGATTCGAATCGAAATTCAGACCGACCGTCCCATCCTCAAAAAACTTCATCTGCGAATTCCCGGTTGGGCGCAGAATCAACCCGTTCCGTCTGACTTGTACCGGTTTTCCGATTCGGCTTGCGGGGACTTTGAACTATTGATCAACGGGCAACTCCAACCAATGACGCTGGATAATGGTTATGTCCTGATTGATCGGTTGTGGAACGGTCGTCAGCATATCGAGCTGCGCCTGCCGATGCTGCCCCGTAAAGTAATTTCACATCCGAACGTCGCAGCCAACCATAACCGCGTTGCGTTTACTCGCGGTCCTCTTGTGTATTGTTTCGAAGCCGTTGATAACCCTCATGTTTCGATCCGGAGCACCACCATCGACTCTCATTCTTCGGTTCATGACCGAGAACGACCGGACCTTCTGGGAGGAATTATCGCTCTTGAAGTTCCTTCTTCGTCCCCGAAGCCTCTGACGGGTATTCCTTATTACGCCTGGGCCAACCGTGGCCAGAATGAAATGGTCGTATGGATTCCGGCTGTCTGATATCTCCAAGCCACACGATCATCGAGTCGAGTAACAGAAATCTGACACTAACAATTTTCGTACGGTGTCAGATGCGATCCGTATTTGCTTGCCGTTTTGGGCAACGGTAGTGAGCTTTTGGCTGTATTTCTCCTTATCTGATTCCCGGAATGGTTAAGAGGGAAAAAGAAAGTTTATTGCTAAAAAAACTGACGTAAAAAGGATTTGGAATGAAAATCAATGGGAGCGAGAGGATTCGAACCTCTGAAGGCATAAGCCAGCAGATTTACAGTCTGCCCCGTTTGGCCACTTCGGTACACTCCCGGATTGCAGCAAGGCATATTACAAAAAAGATGCTCTATTTCAAATCTTCGGAAGGGTTATCGGATCGTCATTCGCCAATCGGGCGACCGTCGGCAATGGTTCGAGCTGATCGGGGGTCAATGAGTCCGTGGTCAACGGGTTCATTTTACGATCGGGATCGGGTTCGGGAATGGCACTGAGCAGGACCTTTGTATAAGGGTGCTGAGGGTTATTGAAAACCTCTTCGACGTCTCCCATTTCCATGATCCGTCCACGGTACATGACCAGGACACGATCGCAGATATGACGGATCACCGAAAGATCATGAGAAACGAACATAATCGACAGACCAAACTCCGCTTTTAATTCCTTGAGTAGGTCGAGAATTCGGGCTCGAACACAGACGTCCAGTGCGGAAACCGCCTCATCCGCCACGACAAATGCGGGTCTTAAGATCAGAGCTCTGGCGATTCCGATACGTTGTCTCTGTCCTCCGGAAAAGGCATGAGGGTATCGACTTCGGTGCTCTGCTTTAAGCCCAACCCGTTCCAGGATCTGAACGACCCGGTCTTCGCGCTCCTTTCTTGTCCCGATTCGATGAATGACCAGCGGCTCGGCAATGATGTCTCCGACGGTCATTCGGGGATTGAGACTCGCAAACGGATCCTGAAAGATCATCTGCATTTCTTTGCGAAGCGGTTTGAGTTGTCCGGACGAAAGAGAGGCCAAATCGACAACCCGATTATTGTTATGAAAGAAAACCTGTCCCGACGTGGGATCAATTGCCCGGAGAATAGCTCGGGCACAGGTGGTTTTTCCGGACCCGGATTCCCCGACGACCCCCAGGGTTTCCCCACGTACCATATTGAAAGAAACGTCATCCAACGCTTTAAGAACGTTAGAGGGTTTTTTCCCTCCCAGTCGAGCTCCTCCGGTGGTGTAGTGTTTGGAAAGATGTCGGACACAAAGGATGTTGTGGGTCATGCATTATCACCTTTCCACATGAGCAGATGACGTCCGGGTTCGACTTCAAACATTTGACAAACGCCGTTCCCGGCCGGTTCGTCAAACTGCCAACCATCGGGAAGCCCAACGAGTTGCTGGACGGGAGGAAAATCACGTTCGCGTCCCAACGAAGCGGCCCGAAGCAGTTCACGGGTATAGGGATGCAGGGGCATAGTGAAAAGCTGTCTGGCGGAGGTTCGTTCGACGATCACCCCGTACCTCATGACGGCTACTTCATCGGCAATTTGTGCAACGACGCCGAGGTCATGGGTTATGAAAAGCACACTGGTGTTCATTTGCTCCCGGAGGTGTCGGATCAGAGACAGGATCTGGGCTTGGACCGTGACGTCCAAAGCGGTGGTCGGTTCGTCGGCGATGAGAATTTCGGGTTGACACACCAGCGCCATGGCAATGACGACACGTTGTCGCATTCCACCGGAGAACTCGAAAGGATACTGTTTGAGACGTTGTTGCACCTGTGTGATACCCACTTTTTCGAGCATTTCCGCGGCCAGGTCGATGGCCTGTTTTTTGGTAACGTTTCGGTGCAGCAGAATAGCCTCGGTGATCTGGTCTTCGATGGTATGCACCGGGGACAGCGCGGTCATGGGTTCCTGAAAGATCATGGAGATCTTACCGCCGCGGATTCGATATAGTTCGTCGCTTTTGGGAGACAGTTGAGCAATATCTACGACAGGTCCGTCCTTGGGATGAAACAGGATCTGTCCGCCGACGATTTCTCCGGGCTTTTGGATGAGACGGAGGATGGAGTAGCTGGTGACGGATTTACCCGATCCGGATTCCCCGACTAGTGCCAGGGTTTTGCCGCGTGGTAGATCGAAACTCACGCCCCGAACCGCGCGGGTAATGCCGTGAAGCGTGGTAAACTCAACGCAAAGATCGCGTACTTCAAGAACATGGTCCGTCATCGGTTTCATCGGGAAGAATAAGGATCGGCTGCGTCACGCAGACCGTCCCCCACAAAATTAAAACACAAGACCGTAGCGACGATCGTAAAGACCGGCGTCATCAACCAGGGGTAATACCGTACTGCCTGCACGTCCATACAATCCTGAAGCAAAACCCCCCAGCTGACGACCGGTGGTCGAAGACCCAGTCCCAAAAAGCTGAGCGCCGTTTCACCCAGGATCATCCCCGGAACTGCCAAACTCAACGAGACGATGATATGACTTGTAAATCCCGGCAAGAGGTGACGGAACAGGATTCTCGAATGAGATGCTCCCAACAATCTGGCTGCCATTGCATAATCTTCCTCGCGGAGTGAGAGAATTTTTCCCCGGACGACACGTGCTAATCCTGTCCAACCCAAAACGGAAAGTACGATCGTGATCGCGAAATAGACCATCAGAGGGGACCAGTCCGGGGGCATCACCGCGCCCAAAGCGATCCACAAAGGCAACTGGGGCAGGGCATTGATGATTTCGATTCCTCTCTGGATGTAGTTGTCGGTTCGACCCCCGACATAACCGGAAATACCTCCGATCGTCATTCCCAAAAGGAAGGTAAACGTGATGCCGATCACACCAACGGACAAGGATATGCGTGACCCGTACACAACCCGACTGAATAAATCTCGCCCGTAACGATCAGCCCCAAGCAGATAGATTGCTTTCACATCCGTCTGATCACGTTTCACCCCGATCAGATGACGTTCCATCGGGAACAATCCCCAAAGATGATAAGGATCACCTTTGACAAAGAAACCGACGGGAACTGCTTTGTTTTCCTCAACGTACGTTCTCCGGAGGGTGACCGGATCGAGCACCTGCCTCATGTGTCGCACGTGCAAACCGTCGGACCAATTCCACCGCAATAACTGAGGCGGACAATACTGATAATCCAGGTCTTTTTTCATTGGTTGCTGGGGGGCGATGAACTCGGCGAAGATCGCGATGACATACAGCACCACCAGAACATACAGTGACCAGATCGCCAGACGGTGTTTGGCGAAATTGATTCTGACCAGTTGCCACTGACTTAATGAACCCGCGTCCATTGTCCGGGCTTTGAACAGACTGATCATCGATTTCCCCCCTCAAACCGGATTCGTGGATCAAGCCAAAGCAGCAAGAGGTCTGAAACAAGCGTCCCGATGACGCTGAGCAAACTAAGAACCATCAGCATCGAGCCGGCCAGGTACATGTCTTCGTTGAACAAGGCTTGCAACAACAAGGGTCCGACCATGGGTAACGCCAAAACCATCGATACGATTGCCCCACCGCTGACTAACTGCGGAAACAGCGCGCCGATCCCGCTGATGAAGGGATTCAAAGCCAACCGTACGGGATACTTGATCAATAATTTCAGTGGCCTGACACCTTTGGCCATGGCGGTCGTGACGTAAGGTTTTTTCAGTTCATCCAGAAGATTGGCACGCATGACACGGATCATCCCAGCGGTTCCACCGATCCCCAGTACTACGACCGGAACCCAGATGTGTTTGAGCAGATCGATCAGTTTTCCGACAGACCATTCCGGTTGAGCGGCATATTCCGGAGAAAACAACCCTGAGACGCCTGAGACTGCCATGAGGACCAACGCCAACAGGAATGGAGGAACGCACATCCCGATGAACCCGATCAGTGTTAGAACGTAATCCCCGATCGAATACTGTCGAACGGCTGAATAGATCCCGATTGGGATCGCGAAAAACCACGTGAAAACGATCGTCAGCAGCGAAACAACGACCGTCAGGATGATTCGATCCCCGACCATATTATTGATGGGTTGCTGGGTTTCCATCGAACGTCCGAGATTACCTTGAAGCAAACCTTCATCCGCCGGATCAAAGGTTATGAACCATCGCAAACCGATCCATCTCAGATACAGTTTCCAGGCGGGTTCCTCGTAGTGGAAAAGACGTTTCATGTCCTCGATCGCCTGTTCATTGGCAGGATCCCCACTTTCCTGAAGCTGGATGATTCGGGTTTGCAAGAAATCCCCAGGTGGGAGCTGGATAATTGTAAACACGATCACTGAGATAATCGCCATGGTCGGGATCATGATCAGCAGCCGTCTACCGATATAAGGATGTTTCAATGCGATCAGCAAAAGGACTAGCCCGGTTCCGACAATCAAGGTCCATTGAATGATTCGCGAACTCCAGGAGGTCTGAGTCCCGGTAGCAGAAAGACTTCCCCCCGGACGCAGGGTGGGTTGAAGGATGGCGTTTTTGATCTCCTCGATCGCACCCGGCGAAGATCGTTGTTTTTCGAAAAAATAGGTCTCGATCCCCGCATTGGCTGGGGTAGAAAATACGGAACCCACCAAGGCTAGTGGTGGAACGTTTTTCATGTCTTTGCTGACGACTACCGGAACCGGGGGAGGCGTCGCCAGTCCGATTGTCCAGGTATTTTCCGCAGCGATGTGCATGATCCTGCGCATCAGCTCCATTTGCTTTTCGGGTTCGGGGGTCTGTCGCGCCTGATGAAACATCGAGAGCGCTTCGTACATCGGGCTGTCGCGCGGAACAGGAATAGCACTTTTGATATTGGCGTCGGGATTTCCGAAGAATCCGCCTCTCATATTCCAGCGGGCCCATCCCACGGCATAGAACGATTCGGTGTCGTCGGGGACGAAATACCTTGGTTTGACCATCGGCATGAAATCGCTTTCCCCGCTCCAGACGTTGAAGTCGAACGACATCGAATCCTTTTCGCTGTAGAAGAGGGGGCGTGCACGTTCTCGGATAATGACCCGGATTCCGACATCCCGCCAGTTATCAACGACGAACTGCGCAGGTCCGACACCCGTGAACGCGGTAAAATCGAGATAAAACGTCATCCGCGTTCCGTCGCGGAACGTTCGCATGCCTTCGCTGTCGCGTTGGGTCAGTCCGATTTCATCAAGGATTTTATTCGCCCGTTGGGGATCGTATTCGACAAACGCTTTGGCCAATTCCGGGCTGTGGTAAGGCGATTCGGGACCGGGTTCGACCTGTGACGGTTCACCGATCCCGACCTGTTCGGCACGGATGATATCCTGACGGTTAATCGCCAATGATAATGCCTGACGAAATCGTCGATCGGAGAGCAGTTCGGCCTTTTTAGCCGTGGAAGGATCTTTCGGGTCGATTCGACGATTGAGATTCGGATTGATGACCCAGGTCCCGCGGATCGCAGGATACCAATGAAGGATCCGCGTTCCCGCGATCTCTCTACGACTCATGAGTTCGGTGTAATCGCTGAACCGGATATGACGGGTTTGCATGGATACCCCACCGTTGGCAGCGTTTAAGGCCAGCAACTTACCGTCCTGTACATCAAATTGGATCCGGTCGATATAAGGCAACTGATTGCCTTGGGTGTCCACCGCAAAATAGTAGGGATTTCGGACAAACACCTGAGGGGGATTTCCTTTGAACGTACGATAAACCCAAGGCCAAAGCCGGGGATGTTCCGGATTGTTCCAGGCCTTCATGAATCCGTACAACGCCCGGGGGCTTGGCATCTTGTAGGCAGCCATGTCCCGAGCGATGACTCGGGGATCCCCGACAGACGGATCGGGATGATACGGACGCAAATAATGGGCCGGCGTGTTGCATGGTTCGGGCGCACTGGCCAGAAACTCCATGAACATCGCATAAGGTTGATCAAATACGAACCGGACCGTGTACAGGTCGATTTTTTCCACACGTCCCGGTTTTCCCCCGACGTACATCCATTGTGGGGGAAGTGCTTGCATTTGAGGGTTGTTTACCTCCTGGTCCCACCAGTACAAGATATCATCGGCGGTATACGGCGCGCCGTCCGACCATTTCATTCCTACTCGTAACTTTACGGTCCAGGTTTTTTTGTCCTCTGATGGAACCACAGATTCTGCAATATGAGGTTCTAGCGGATACCCTAAAGGAGACCAACGAACGAGCGTCGAACCGCTCAATCGCCAACCGATTACGCTGACATCCTCCGGACCGTTTGCCAAACGCAACCAAGTCCCCCCATACTGACCGATCCCGTCGACCCCGGCCAAGACAACCGGGGTCTCGGGAAGACGTTCTTTCAAAGGCGGCAACTTCCCCGCCTGAACCAGGTCGGTTAGAATCGGGGATTCCCCCTGGGGCACTACCTTTATTTTTCGATGCAACGAAGGAAGGTGATCGGGATCAAATCGAACATCCCGTTCCTTTTCAGTCTGGCGAATCTGCTCAGGGGTGTATGGTAACGGACGACCCGAAACATCCGGACGAAGCAACCAAGCTAAACACCATACAACGATGGAAATCCCGCCAACAACGACACTCGACCGGATTAAAGTGAAAATCAAGGATCGAATCCCATCCGCCATGGCGGGAGAAATATATCAATTTTGCAGCAATGTGCATTAGCAAAACTCAAAATTTTATGATATTTGATTTTTTTTTATCCGATGCGATTGTTCCATGTGGAACAATCGTGAACGAGAATCACCCGTTTTCTCATTCTTCAGATCCACTAAAAGTGAAATACCCTTCTTTCTTTTCCCAATGGAAATGCTTTTGCATTCTTCACCGCAAGCGAACTTTTATTTTTCAGATCATCGGATCAATTGAAACCAGAAAAACCCTACAATATTTTCACAATAACTTTCATAGTAAAGCACTTTTTATTTTTTGAAAATTTTTACAATTTTCATCTCTGTGAACCGTTCAATCATTTTTGATGGTTGATGGGGATCCAGATCACACGCATACATACCCCGCACATACGAACTCCCCCCATTAAGATCGTTGTCTGTTGTGAAAGACTCTTCGTTATTTCGGTAACAAATCGGATGATTTGCATATTCCGACTAAAGAAGGTATTTTGCAGGTCTGATCAAAATTCAAAGCCAATCGCGGCTATGGCGGAATTGGCAGACGCGCAAGATTCAGGTTCTTGTGTCCGCAAGGACGTGCTGGTTCGACTCCAGTTAGCCGCATGAAAAAACCCCGGAGTCCGGGGTTTTTCTTTTTCTCTGACCGGAAAACGGTTCAGAGGCAACTCGTCACTCGTTTCATGGCCTGTTGGACATTTTCCCGGCTATTAAATGCCGAGAACCGAACATACCCTTCCCCTGCAGAACCGAAACCCGATCCGGGTGTGCAAACCACATGGGCTTTATGAAGCAAGTGGTCGAAAAAGTCCCAGCTTCGGGTCTGGTTCGGGGTTTGGACCCAACAGTAGGGCGCGTTTATGCCCCCGAACACTTTTAACCCGCTTTGTTCGAGGGATTCACGGATCAATCGGGCATTGGTCATGTAATGATCGATCAAAGACCGGATTTGTTGTCGTCCGGCGTCGGAATAGACCGCTTCGGCCCCTTTTTGGATGATGTAGCTAACCCCGTTAAACTTGGTGGTATGACGACGGTTCCACAGTCGCCACAGATCGACCGTCTCACCGCTACGGGTATGTCCTTGTAGACTTTTTGGGATGACGGTGAACGCGCATCGTGTTCCGGTAAATCCGGCCGTCTTGCTGAAGGACCGGAACTCGACGGCGCATTCGGTCGCTCCATCGATTTCGTAGATGCTGTGAGGGATAGTCGGGTCTGAAATAAAAGCTTCATAGGCCGCATCGAACAGGATCAAAGCCTTGTTGTTGCGGGCATAATCAACCCAAGCTGTCAACTGTTGTCGTGAAAAAACGGCTCCGGTCGGGTTGTTCGGGGAACAAAGATAAATGACATCCACTTTCTGCTCGGGGATAGCGGGGACAAAGTTATTTTCGGAAGTGGCACGCATGTAAACCAACCCGGCGTATTCACCCGAGGCGTCGGCTTGTCCGGTATGACCGGCCATGACATTGGTATCGACGTAAACGGGGTAAACCGGATCGGTCACTGCAATGACATTTTGATTCCCCAGAATGTCCAGAATGTTGGCACAATCGCATTTGCTGCCGTCCGAAACAAAGATTTCATCGGGCGTGATCGGGGCGCCGCGGGATTGAAAATCATTCTGGGCAATGGCCTGACGGAGAAAATCGTATCCCTGTTCCGGACCATAACCTTTAAACGTTTGCCGATGGGCCATTTCATCGACCGCCTGGTGCATCGCCTGGATACAGACCTGAGGCAATGGTTCGGTCACATCACCTATCCCCATGCGTATGATGTTGGCTTGGGGGTTTTGTTCGGTAAATGCTTTGACGCGTCTTGCGATTTCCGGGAACAGGTATCCGGCTTTGAGTTTCAGGTAATTGTCGTTGATGTAAACCATAGGGGTTCAAAGTGTACTGGTTGAAGCGGTCGTGTAAACCGGTTACGGGGTATGATTAGGCTCATCCGTACCCGAGTTTTTCCAAGTCGTCTTCATCCAGACCGAAATGATGGCCAATTTCGTGAAGAACGGTTTTACGCACCTCTTGCTTGAGTTGTTCGGCAGAGTCACATATGGATTCGATATTGTGCTGAAAAAGATAAATCTTGTCAGGAAGTCTGACCCCCATCTCGACGGACCGATCCGGAAGCGCGGTTCCGGTGTACAACCCCAACAGTAGTTCATCTTTGGTTAATCCGACGCTTTTAAGCTGCTGACGAGTGGGACGATCGCGGATTTCGATGGGTACTTCGTCGAGGAACTCGGCAAACTGTTTGGGTAGGGTTTCAAGGGCCTCCTTGACGAGGTTCATGAAATCGGTTTTGGATACTCGATAAGGCATGGGTTAGAGTATAGTCAGGACCCTGAGTCGTGGGGATTGGTTTGCCGAGAGGATGATATCGTCGTGATCGAGCTGACTTGTGCCAATTGCCGAAACACGCTGGAGATTGATGACGCCTTTGCCGGGGGGGTGTGTCGTTGCCAATACTGTGGAACGATTCAGACGGTTCCCAAAAAGATCGGAAGGTCTCAGGGAGGCTCGATCCGTCAGGCAGAAACCGAATCGGGTGAACCCAAAGCGCTGTATCAGGTCAAATCGCGAGCAGGGATTTCGTCCGTCCCGTCGGGTCTGGAAGAATTAGCCGAGGTGGTACACAGTTCCGGTCTTTCGAGCGGTCTGATGAACCGCGATCCTCGAACGATCACGACCGCAACCCCCGCCCAGCAGAAGGCTTCTCAACGGACAACCTTGATCGCGTTTATCATCGGTTTTTCGGTCGTGGCGGTGTTGTGTCTGATCGGGGTCATCGTGGTGTTTTCACAAAACCCTGCTCCCCAAGCCTCGCCTTCGGAGTCGGTCGATTCGGTTTTGCCCCAGAAACCCACCTTTTTCAACACAGACCTGACGTCTGAAAAAGTGTCGTATGTGGTGGACCGTGGGGACGCCACTGCGGTCTACTTTGCGTCCATTAAAAAGCTTTTGATCAAATCGGTTTCTTCATTGGGTCCGGACCGACGGTTTTCAGTATGTCTATGGAACAACGGCACGGAGGACGTATACCCATTGTCCGGTGGCATGACCTACGCGACCGCGGACGAAATAAGAAAACTGGTCCGGTGGTTGGACGAGGTCTCTCTAGGTAGAGCAACAACCGTGGAATCAGCCCTGCAGCAGGCGGTCAGACAAAACCCCGGTGAAATCGTCCTGGTAACTGCTAAAAGCGACCAGCTGGCCTTGACCGATTTTGCCACCGAAGTGTTGAATCTGGTCAAGGGAAAAACCGTTCGGATTCATGGCTTTAGTATCGGGGACAGCCCTTCGGATGACCCGTTGAAACGAATCGCAGCCGAGTCCGGAGGTAAGTTCGTCCATATCACACGAAGCCATCTGACAGTTCTGCAATAAGCAAACCATGCTCCACCGGTTTTTTTTGCCGAAGGATGGACTCGACCGATGAATCTGAGGATGACCATTTCATGAAAAAAAGGGATTGTCTGACCATTCTGTATGAAGACGAGCATATCATAGCCGTCAACAAACCCTCCGATCTGGCTGCCATTCCCGGACGGGGTGAAACCGACAGTGTGTTGGAACGGTTAAGCCGACAGACCGGACTCCCGTGCAAAGGTCAAACCGACCCGCGTCTGAGGGTCGTTCATCGTCTGGACAAGGACACCACAGGGGTCATGTTGTTTGCCAAACATCTCGACGCCCAGCGTAAACTGTCACATCAGTTCCAAAATAACACGGTTCTGAAGGAATACGTCGCGATCGTGTCAGGACAATTAACCGACGAACAAGGGACCGTGGATGCTCCGATCGCCCCGCATCCGACCCAGACCGATCGAATGGCGGTGGTGAAAAAAGGAAGACCTGCTAAAACCGACTGGAAAGTCGAATCTCGACCCAAACGGTTCACAGTCGTTCGCGTTTTTCCAAAAACAGGCAAAACCCACCAGATTCGGGTTCATTTTGCACACATCGGACATCCCTTGGCGATCGACCCGTTGTACGGTACGGACACACCGCTGTTTTTGTCTAACTATAAACGAGGATATCGACCAGCGCGGACCGAGCAGGAACGTCCGTTGATCGACCGACTGACCTTGCACGCGCATCGGCTTGGTTTTGTACATCCGAACGGAAACCCGCTGACCCTCGAAGCCCCCTACCCAAAGGATCTGCGGGCGACCATTTACCAGCTGAACAAAATCTAGTTTCGCATGTTATTTCGAATCGTGTAGAGTCGCGTTCGTGATCCAACGTTTTACATATCCTGATGGACTGGTCGTTTACCAATCACCCGTGCTTCTGGAGCAGGGGTTTCCACACGCCTTTTCGACCCGTCTGGGTGGAATCAGCCGGGGTCCGTTCGAATCCTTGAACCTGGGGAACCCATCGGAGCAGTCGATCCAAGACTCGACCGAGAATATTTCGGAGAATTATCGTCGGTTGCAAAAGGCGATCGGGTGTGAGAGACGACGACGGTACTTGGCGCATCAGGTTCACGGGGCTTGCGTGGTCGATACCCGGACTTGCACGGTCACCGACAGAATCCACGGTGGGATCGAAATCGGTCAGGCCGATGCCTTGTGGAGTGATGATCCTGAGACGATTGTGAGTGTTCGAGTCGCCGACTGCGTTCCGGTGTTACTGGCCGACCGGATCACCGGTCAGGTGGCTGCGGTTCATGCCGGCTGGCGTGGAGTGATTGGGGGGGTAATTCTGGAAGCCTTGAAAAGGTTCAACCGTCCGTCGAATGTGTTGGCTGCGATCGGTCCATCGATCAGCATCGATGCGTTCGAAGTCGGGATCGAGGTGTTTCGCACTTTTGAATCGGTGTTTGGTCGGAACACCCCCGGTCGTCCTAGCCCCCGGGGTGCGGATTACGCCCATCTAGATTTGCGTCAGTGCCTGATTTTGCAGATGTTAGACGTCGGCGTGCCCGACAAACAGATCGACCTGACGGATCGGTGCACGTTCACCCACGCCCGGGAGTTTTTTTCACACCGTCGGGATAACGGACTTACCGGACGAATGGCAGCAATTATCGGAGCTCGGTTATGAGTGGGGTAAAACACCTCTCCCGAAGACCTTATCTGGTGTTGGCCTTGGTCGGGATGGTGGTTTTCGGTTCCCTTCTGACGGCCGAGTTCACGTGGTGGGATGATGGAACAACGATCCATCATAATCCCCGGTTGAATCCGCCTTCTTGGGATACGTTGGGTCTATTACTGGGACGCACGCCGAGTATGCCATTTTCATTCCGTTGACTTATACGGTCTGGGCGGGTCTGTCGTTTCTGGCCCGGACCCCGACGAATGATTGGGGTATCGGTCTGAACCCGTTTTTGGTTTCATTTGGCCAACGGGTTGTTCCATTGGGTGTCGGCTGGGATTGTTTATCGAATACTATATCGGATTTTGGGTTGTTCACGGGCATCGCTGTTGGGTGGATTGGCCTTTTTGGTGCACCCGATCCAAGTGGAATCGGTTGCCTGGATCAGCGGGTTAAAAGACGTTCTAAGCGGTTGCTGCGTGCTGGGGGCTGTTTACTGGTTCATCCGGTTCCGCGAAACCGGGGTCGAGGTTTCCGATATTTCGGATCCCAAACGAGCATCGTTCGTTCGATGGGGGATATCAGGTTTTTTATTGTTATTGGCGTTATTGTCCAAACCCTCGGCGATGACGACCCCGGCCTTGATTTTTCTGATCGACACTATGCTGCTCAAAACCCCGTGGAAACGTTCAGTCCGCGACCAGGTCCCCTTTTTGATACTGGTGATCCCGTTCATGGTCATTGCACGGATGGTTCAACCCGCATCATCGATCGAATCCCCTTGGTGGGCAAGGCCTTTGATTGCGTTGGATTCGATCGTCTTCTATTGGGGAAAAATTCTTTTTCCTTATCCTTTGGTTCTGGATTACGGACGCACCCCTTCTTATCTGATCCAAACCGGACAGCTTTACTGGACGTGGATGTTTGTTATCCCGATGGGATTGATCTTGATCTATTTCTGGAAAAAGCAGGCATATTTGCCGGTCTGTGGGGCCTTGCTGAGCGTGGTCGCCCCGATTCATACCCTGGGATGGGTCCGATTCGAGTTTCAATCCGTCAGCACGGTGGCCGACCATTATCTGTACGTTGGTATGCTCGGAGTTGGAATGATTGTCGCCCGGATCGCCTCTCAGTCGCAGACCACCCGCTGGGGTATGGTCGGGCTGGTGGCGATCTGGTCGATCGTGTCGATGGTTCAATGTCGGGTATGGAAAGACCATGAAACGCTCATGCGGCATACGTTCGAACATACCCCGTTCGGAAAAGTCGGCGCAAGCAATCTGGCGTCCTGGGCCATCGCCAACCGTGATCTGGGTATGGCCAAAAAGTACTCGGATATTGCCTTGAAAAACTGGCCGGATGAACCGATCGTTCTGGTCAATGCGGCCTGGATCGCCCTTTTCGAACGTCAAGACGAGCAAGCCCGGAACCTGTTGCTTCGGAACGTGCAGGTCCATGAACGACATTACGGAAAAGGTGACCCGCGGGTCGCCGAGGCCTGGATACGGGCAGCCGAAGCGTATCTGGCAACGAACCGACTCACCGAAGCCGAGGAGGCCCTTCACCACGCGCGTAAGCTGAACCCCGATCGTCCCGATCTGGTGAAACTTTTTATACGTCTTCAAAACGCCCAAAAAACCGATTCAATTCCCCCGCCGGACTAAAATGTCTAAAACGTAACGTTGGTTGGTGTGTAATATGTATAAGTGAAGAAGTACAGGCCTGTGGGATGGATCGAATAACGGTTTTTCATTCCGCTTGCTTTATTTGTTAAAAATATCAAGGTTCACATTTGCAATTTCCATTCATGACTCAGATCGCAGTCACCAACCGAAAGCGTCTTTCCCGTCCGATTCCGAAATGGGTTTATGGTATCGGAGTGTTTCTGGTTTTCGGTCTTGTTTTGACCTTGTTTCTGATCGGAAAGCCCTCAGGTTTTGGGAGTTCCATCCCGACATCATTGACCACGGTTCCGGTGAAAAAAGGTGTTTTCGAATCCCGTGTGGTTGTTCGTGGAGACCTGCAAGCGGTGGACAATATTGACATCGTGTGTCAGGTCGAAGGTGCTAGCACGATCACCGAGCTGGCTCCGGAAGGGTCTTTTGTAAAAAAAGGCGATATTCTTGTCGTTTTGGATTCTTCTACCATACGCCAGCGTCTTGAAGACACGCTCATTGAATGGCAAACGCGCCAAGGCAGATGTGACGACCGCCGAGGAGATGCTGGAGATCCAGAAAAGCCAAAACGCCGCCCAATCTCGAAGCCGCCGAGGTGGCTTTGCAACTTGCACAGATCGAAATGACTAAATATGTGGAAGGTGTGTATCCGGGACAAATCGCCGATGCTAGAATGGCCTTGGAAAAAGCCGAAACCGGGCTCAAGACCAAGCAAGACGATCTGGCCCAGACGCGGTCTCTTTTTGCAAAGGGTTTCGTCACTGCAACCGAAGTCAAGACCAAGGAACTCGATGTCGCTGCCGCCCAGCGTGACGTCAGCAAAGCCAAAAGCGATCTGGACCTGCTCGTGACTTATACCCACCAGTCTGAGCTTGCGAATTTGAAAAACACCCTCGCCCAAGCCGAACAGAAGCTCGAACGCACCAAACGGGAAAACAGCGCCAATCTTTCACAACGTATTGCCGACCTGGCTGCCAAACGATCGCAGCTCGAAGTGATCGAAAGACGGGTCGCGCACCTCCGACAACAAGTCGAAAACTGCACCATTCGTGCCCCTGCCGACGGGTTGGTCGTTTACCGAAACGAAAACAACCGTGATAGCGTCCAGATCCAGGAAGGTGCCACCGTCCGCGAAAGACAAGTTCTCATGCGTCTTCCCGACACCTCACGTATGAAAGTGACTCTCAAAGTCAATGAAAGCCTTATCAGCGGATTGGAAGTGGGTCAGACTGCGACCATCAAACTTAATTCCATTTCGACACCCCTGATCGGAAGTGTCAGCAGAATCAGCCCGGTCGCTGATTCCGTGGACCGATGGAGCAATCCGGACAGACGCGATTACCCGGTGGACGTAGTCTTGGACGAAACCCCCGCCCGGGCTCAAACCGGGAATGACCGCGCAGGTCAGCATCCTGACCCGACGGATCGAAAACGCCGTTTATATACCGGTTGGGTCTTTATACTCAGCCGGGCGTCAACGTTATGCGTTCGTGGTCCAGAACAACACCGTCAATCCCGTTTCAGTCGAAATCGGGGCCACCAATGAAACCGACGTGCAGATTCTCAACGGACTCCAACCCGGTCAGAATGTGCTTCTGTTGCAAGCCGGGCAAGGCAAAACGTTGCTCGAACAGGCGGGGATCAAAATCGTGCCCGTAGCTCCTGACGAACCCGGGAAACCTTCTCGCCGAAACGGTTCCGATACAGGTCCTTCGGTCAACAGGAAAAACTCTCCCACCAACGGGAATGACAAACCAGACACATCGCCTCCCTCTTCAAAAGAACCCAGGCCATCCACCTAAGACTTCTTGACTTGAAGGTTTAGTCATCGTCCGACGGGATTAGATAGCTGTCATAATTCCAGCTCGGTCCGATGTGGGGTCCGAACGCTCCCGGACCGTTGCTGGGGGTGGTTCCGTCAGGGGTGTTGGGGTGAGGCAGCAAGGAAGTGAAAATATTATCCCCTTGTTGGGATGGAATTGGTTTTCGTGTCAGCGGATCGAAGGCATTGGCGGGGATATAACCCATTCCCACAAACACGTGGGGGACAAAATCGACGTTTCCCCCAGAATACAGCACATTTTGTCCGACCTTGGCGTGATTATTGCTGTTGGCCCATTGTTGTTTTTCAGGGGGATTCGACGCCATCGGTCTTGTAACGTCGTCCTGTTTTCCTTTGATCCCGGGGTTCATATCCGACATCAATGCCGTACTGCTAGGCAGGGTATCATCCCAGGTAAAACCGGCCGAGTTATTGAATGGGGAAAGGATTGAGTAAGCTAAATAACGCCCGGATCGAAAGTTACCTCGTAGTGTCGGTTGAACTCGTTGACCGTTGTTATTGGTCATCGGATCAGGACGTCGATTGCTGGACGGACAAACAAAAACCGACGTATCAGGCAAATATCCGATCCGGACCAAAAGCCAAAGACAAGCCGTTACATCGTTGGGTCGGACCTCGGACTCAGCCGAGAAAGGCTGAGGTTCGTCCGATCCGGTATAAGCAGTCCAACTCGATTGGGTGGGGTCGAACCGGGTTCGCGGATACGAATTGTAAGCTTCGCGGTATTGAGAAAGAGCAAACTGGATCGCCCGGAGATTGGCTGCACAGGTGGTCCGACGGGACATTTCTCGGTTGGCCATGATGAACGGAATCACCGACGCCAGGATTAATCCGAAAATGATCAACGCCACCAGCAGTTCGATCAATGTAAACCCGTTGACTGAGCCATCGGAAGGTTTGGTTCTCATACCTCTATTCTATCGGCTTTTTGCCCCGACTGCCCTTGTCAAGACGGTAGACGTTCTAGGATTCCGGCAACTGCGGTGTGTGCAAACGAACGGTTTCACCCCGCGACCGGAGTCTAAGATTAAGCATTTCCACTACGATCGAAAAGGCCATCGCGAAATAGATGTATCCCTTAGGAATGTGTCGGTGCGTCGCATCCACGATCAGGACTACCCCCACAAGAATGAGAAAACTAAATGCGAGCATTTTGACGGTCGGGTGTCGATTAACAAACCGGCTGATCGGACCTGCGGCAAAAAGCATCACTGCCACCGCGATTACGACCGCAGTCACCATGACAATCAACTGAGCGGTTCTGTCCCCGGACGGGTTCTGAACCATCCCGATCGCGGTAATCACGCTATCGAGGCTGAAAACGATGTCCAGAATCAGAATCTGAATAATGACACTGGTAAATGAAAGCCCGACTGTGACCTCACGGGCGTGTTCTTTCCCCTCGAGCTTTTCGTGAATTTCAGTGACGGATTTATAAATCAGGAAAAGTCCACCCCCCAGGAGAATAAAATCACGCCAGGTCATTGATCCGTTGTCCGGTGTGATAAAGCCCAGCCAGGAACCGACCCCGGGAACGGGCGTAGTCAAACCCATGATCCAACCGATCCCCAGAAGCATCACAATCCGCATGATCATAGCCAGAGTAAGCCCCAACGTTCTGGCCTTGGCTTGCTGGTGTTTGGGCAACTTATCCGCCAAAACAGAAATAAAAATGATGTTGTCGATGCCCAGGACGATTTCCAGGACTGTCAACGTAATCAGTGCGATTAAAGCAGCACCTGACCAGATGGAGGTAATTGCGCTCGATTCGGTAGAAGCAGCGAGGATATCCAGCACTAATATTCCCTCACAACAACTCATTTTCGGCGAAATATAAAATAATCATAGTGCCCACGCGGGTATTCAGCGTGGGCACGGATTCGATCGATATGAATGAATTAGTTATCAGGCCGATTTGAGATAAGGTTTGACCTTTTCGACGACTGCATCAAATGCCGGGACATCCGCCACGGCCAAGTCGGCGAGCATCTTCCGGTTGAGTTCGATCCCGGCTTGAGCCAGCGCGGGAATGAACCGACTGTAGGACAACCCGCGCGCACGAAGGGCAGCACTCAGTCGAGTGATCCACAATTCGCGGAACAGACGCTTTTTGACCTTTCGATGTTCGTAGGCATATCGGTCTGCCCGACGAGTAAACTCCAAAGCCGAGCGGTAATTTTTGCCGGGTTGACCGACAAAACCACTAGCCCGTTTCAAAACACGTTTCCGTTTTCGAGAATGCTTGGGACCGCCTTTAACGCGAGGCATGATCCATTCCTTTCATTTAAAACCCGAGCCAGAGGCACGATTCTGACCGAACGAGGTCAGACGGCTTAGCCGCTTCCGCACCGTGCGAAAGCTTTTGAGTTATGAACATCAAGCCGCGGTGGCCTTTTTTTGCTGAGCGATGGCTCGTTCGTGTGCAATTTTCAGAGGTTTAAGCCCACTGACACCCATGAAACGTCGCATATTCCTGGCGTGTCCTTCGAACAAGATCGCAGGACGACCGAGCCGGCGTTTCATCGCAGCATCCCGACGGGACCTCAAATGCGAGCTGAACGTCCCCCGACGTTTGATCTTACCGGTCGCGGTGACCTTAAATCGCTTCACGCAGCCCTTATTCGGCTTGTACTTATAACCCATGACAACCTCAACTTTGTCGATGAAAAATCCCGCCTTGACGGGCGGGAAAGGTTAATATTAACGCATGATCGACCGTTCATCAAGTCATAGGCGCCGGGGATCTGAGTTGGGGGGTTGCTGCCCTTTGCCTGTTTTCAGACCCGCGCGTGTATAAAGACTGTTATTGGATGGATTTATCCGCGTTTTTTTTGTTTTTTTCTGGTAGACTAAAGTCGCGTTGACGGAACAACGCCTTAAAAACGCATGGACGCAAAGTATTTTCTCGGTGAACCCCGTCTTTTGATCAGCCCTGACGCGTTGCGGACCAATCTCCGTACCCTCCGTCGACATCTTGCACCGACGGTCCGGGTTTGTGCTGTATTAAAGGCCAATGCCTACGGTCATGGGGCAAAGGTAATCGCTCAGGTTTTACTTCAGATCGAGACTGAATCCCCGTTTGATCGGGTTGATGCCTTTGCGGTGGCGACGTTTGAAGAAGCGGATGAGCTTCGGGAATTGGAAAAACCGGTCATGATTCTTCGCCCGGTGGAGAACGCGTTTCTAGGAAGACAACGCGAACTGATCGAACACGCGATTCTGAACGGTTGGATTCTGACCTTGCGGAGCGCCTCAGCTGCTGACGACATTGCCCGGATCGCGATGCACCTGCAAAAACGGGCCTCTGTCCAGATCATGGTCGATACGGGAATGCGTCGTTGTGGGGTGGCGTATGACGAGTTTGCGCACGTTCTGGAAAGGACGTTGCACCATCCTACCTTGCGTCTTGACGGGTTGGGGACCCATTTTGCCAACTCGGAATTATCAGGTAATCCATTTACTCTCGAACAGTTACGATTTTTTAATCGTCTCCTGGATGGGTATCCGATTTTAGAATCGGTCCCCAAACATGCTGCCAATTCGGGGGCCATTTTTTTTACACCCCGGGCGCATTTTGATTTGGTTCGACCGGGATTGTCGTTGTATGGAATAGACCCGACCGGGCATCCCTCAGTCGATCGTCCGTTGGCACCGGTTGCGACGTTAGCTGCACCGATTATCGCGGTTCATGACGTCGAAGTCGGGGAAAGCGTCGGATACGGACAGACTTTTGTGGCTACGGAACCGACCCGTATCGGAATAGTGGCGTTGGGGTACGCCGATGGATATCCCCGGGCTGCTAGCAACCGCGGGGTTGTCCGCGTGCTCGGACATTCCTGCGGCGTGGTCGGGCGGGTCAGTATGGATATGACCGCTATTAATCTGACCCGATGCCCTGATGCTGGAATCGGAGACGAAGCCATTTTCATCGATTCAGACCCTCACTCCCCTGCTTCCATTTATGCATTAACGCGAGTTACCGATCAAATCGCCTACGAAATTCTGACCGGATTGGGTTCACGTATCAAACGGGTTATTTGTCCGACCAGTCCTTCGGAACAAACCCTTCGAGACGATGACCCCCCCAAGCCTGTTTTTATGCCTCGTTAAATCACTCGATGACCCGTATGATTCGATTAAGAATCGACTCCACCAGAAAAAGGATTTTCTAGGTGTAATTAAGGCACGGTTTGTGCTCAAGGCGCATTGACATCTTCGAGAAATCTTTCGACGCTTGGAATGTGTTGAAGACCGCAACGACCCTTCCTGAACCGCACGCCCCGTCGAGCTGGCCTTGGCTTGAGGTCGGAAAGATCCGACGACTGAAGTTTCCGGAGTATCGGTTGCCTGTTCCAAACCTGCCCGAAGTGATGGAGGGATTGACGATTCTTCATCTTTCGGACTTGCATGTTCATCGGACTTGGATGCCTGCCTGGGACCAGTTGCATCTGCGGATTCAGGAATCCCCGCCTGATCTGATCGTCGTGACCGGGGACTGGGTGGATTGCAAGCATGATCATCGTCCTGCGTTGCCTTTGTTGGAACATTTTATCGGGGGATTGCAGGCCCGTCTGGGGGTTTGGGGGATTTTGGGAAACCATGACGGGGATTTGCTTCCTTTACGAAACCGACAGGGTCATGTCCGTTTGTTGTGTAATGAACGGGCGCGTCTGGAGCAGGATGGGGTCGTCTTGGAATTGATTGGTCTGCACGGGGTTCACCCGCTGGACGCGGTGGATCGGTCATTGTTTGAACTGGTTGGTGAAACAAGACCCGATACGCTCCGGATTGTGTTAAGTCATTTTCCGGCAAGGGTTTTGGAACTGGCCGAAATGGGTGTCGAACTAGTGCTGTCTGGTCATACCCACGGGGGACAGATCTGTTTGCCGGGGGGGATCCCGATTTTGACGCACGATGCGCTTCCGCGTCGTTTTGCGCGTGGAGTCCATCGGATCGGAAACACTTGGCTGGTGACGAGTCGGGGGTGCGGGTTTTCGAAATACCCCTTGAGGATCTTCTGTCCCGCCGAGGCCATTTGGGTCCAACTGACGGGTACCCCTCAATCATCATAACCCCTTGTTTTCAATGACTTTAAAAAATAACACCGGCCACCCTGGGGTCGCCGGTGCTTCGCGCTTATTCTGCCGTCGCGAGAAAAAAAGTTCTTGCTACTGCAACAACGCCAAAACGTTCTGAGGATTGGAGTTGGCTTGGGCCAAGACGGACGTGTTGGCTTGGACCAGGATCTGCGACCTTGTCAAAGCTGCGGTTTCTGCGGCGAAATCGGCGTCGCGGATCGCACTTTCGCTGGCAGTGACATTCTCCAACGCAACGTTCAATGAGTTGATGTTGGTTTCCAGAACATTCTTTTGAAGCGCCCCGAGTCTTCCACGGATCGTGCTGACCTGACGGATGGCTTCGGTGATGATCTTCTGTGCCTGCACGGTGTTGCCACCGACCAGCGAGTTGTTTCCTCCCGAACCGATGCTTGATAGGTATCCGGTCACTGGATTTCCGAGCTTGGTAGTTGCGACGGAACTGATCCCGATCTGAATCTGACCTGCCCGGTTAACGCGCGAACCGATCTGGAACTTGGCCCCGCCGCCGGTAATCTGGAAACTGGTCCCGGCGGTGCTGACCGTGGTCCCGAAGGTCGGATCCAAATGCAATTCGATATCCAGGTCTCCCGAACGAACCGATGCTTTCAATCCGTCGACCGAAGCCTGTGTGCCGTTGATGCTGACCGTGGCATCCTGTCCGAAATCCTTTCCGTTGGTGAACGTTCCTTCGAGGGTTTTGATGGAAACAAACTGGTTCGACCCGTAAGCCGTGGAGTTAAAGACGATACTGGTTCCGGTATTGGTCGCACTGACTCCGGTGGATTCTTTCAAAGCGTTAACGGCAAAGACCACGGCACTAGCGGTCGTCCCCGCTGCAAAGGAAAGCTGCTCGGTACCTTCGTTTCCGCTGACTTCGATCGTCACCGCACTTGTACCAATACTGGTCCCGTTGAACGTGACATTGGCCAAATGCGCTGACCCGGTGACCTGTACGGTGACCGTGGTGTAGCCGTTATCGGGTAACTTAGCGGAATTGATTTGCAACACATCGATTGCCGTCGATGCGACACCCGAAGTGATGTAGTCCAGCGACCCATTCAGGAGTTTGACACCGTTGAACTGTGTCGTGTTGCTGATACGGTTGATCGAGTTCAGGATCGAATCAACCTGTAACTGATTGGCTTCGATTTCCTGACGCGACAAAGCCCCGGTATTGGCAGCTTCGTTGGTCAGGGATTGTAGCTCGAGAAGCAATGACGACACTTCACTCAGCGCGCCCTCCGCCGTGTTGATCACGTTGTCGGCGCGAGTCGTATTATCAATCGCTTGGCGAATCCCTTGGATTTCCGAACGAAGCGTTTCGCTGGCAATCAGACCGGCCGGAGCGTCCTTACCCCGATTGATCCGAAGACCGCTGGAAAGCCTTTCCAGATGGGTGTTGAGAGAATTATTATTTTTTGTGTAACGATTGATCGCTTGCAGCGATGCGATATTGGTATTGATGCGGGCCATGGTATCTTCCGTGATACAGGGTTAACTGATCGTCGGTTATCCGTAACCGACTTTACTCGTCCGATTCTCAGAAGCCGTTCTCCGAACCCGTGCTCCCGTGGGTCAAACGCATGTCGCTTGGTTGAACCTTCGAAAAAGTATTGCGACAGATAAAACGAGCCGTTGCTCCGCATCGGCAGAAAAAGATGGATCAGGTGGTGGGTAACCTCCTTGTTAATTCGCGTCCGTCATTCCGTTGTCGGACTAAATACACATCTGCGAATTACATTTCGACGAATCCCCTGCGCAAACTTTAACTCTATATCGAGCAAGTTCTGCGCCCTAGGAGATTACCGATAATAACATTGCAGAAATGATCCCAACCGCGAACCTTGAGTTATCAGACTCACATTCATCCACAACCGCGACTACAATACCAAGTAACCCATGAATCCGCGTTCCCGACATCTAGACAACCTTTTGATCAAAGCCCGTCAGTTACCCCGTACCCCGGGCGTCTATCTGATGAAAGACGACAAGGGCAGGGTCATATACGTCGGAAAATCTGCCTGTCTACGGGACCGTGTCAGTTCTTATTTTCAGCCTTCCACCAAACTCGAGTTCAAAAAAGCGCCCATGCTCGATCTGGTCGTCGATTTCGATATCCTGGAAACCGAAACCGAAGTCGAAGCCCTTCTGGCGGAAAATCGACTGATCAAAGACATCCAACCCCGTTTCAACGCCCGACTGACCGACGATAAAACCTTTCCCTATCTTCAAATCACCACCGGGGACGACTTTCCCGGGGTGTACATCACCCGCGAACCCCGGACAACAAACGTCAAACTGTACGGACCGTTTACCAGCGTGTATCAACTGAAAGAGGCAGTGACCCACCTGCAAAAAGCGTTTAAGTTTCGGACCTGTCACCTCGAAATCCTTAAGGACGACCCTAAACGACGTTTTTTCAGACCCTGCCTGTTGTATGCCATTCATCAATGCACCGCACCCTGTGCGGACAAAGTGTCGCAGGAAAATTATCACGCGGACATCAAGCGTCTGATCCGTTTTTTGGACGGAGAACGCAAAGGCGTCCTACGCGATCTGGAAAAGGAGATGCGCCAGGCATCGAAAAACCTGCAGTTTGAAAAAGCCGCTCGGCTCCGGGACGAGATAAAAGCACTGCAAGCCCTCGGCGCCCGGGCCAAATCAGGGGAAGAACATTATTGGCAACCCGAAGCCTTCGTCCAAAACCCCGCAGAAGGTGTCACAGCCCTGCAGGAAGCATTACAACTTTCCGAACCCCCTCGTATCATCGAAGCCTTCGACATCGCACACCTCCAAGGATCGGAAATGGTCGGATCGATGGTCTGTTTCATCGACGGCGTTCCCTTCAAAAACGGGTATCGGCGTTACAAAATTCGACACCAACAAGGAAACAATGACTTTCTGTCTTTACAAGAAGTGGTTTCACGTCGTTATCGGGAGGCCGGGGCCAATCATGAGCTTTACCCCAATCTGATTCTGATCGACGGTGGAATCGGACAACTCCACGCAGCGATGGACGCCTTTAAACTTATGCAGATCCAACCCCCGGCCGTCATCTCATTGGCCAAAAAGGAGGAGTTGATCTATACACCATCATCCTCCGAACCAATCCGCTTACCCCGTCATCATGTAGGTTTAAAGC
Source organism: Phycisphaerae bacterium (assembly GCA_026004655.1). Taxonomy (GTDB): domain Bacteria; phylum Planctomycetota; class Phycisphaerae; order Tepidisphaerales; family Tepidisphaeraceae; genus BPJO01. The sequence goes on along the minus strand of BPJO01000014.1, from coordinate 64,973 downwards.
TTCTCCAATATCTCCGCGACGAAGCGCATCGTTTTGCCCAACATTATCACCATCTGCTAAGACGTAAGGCCACTCTGGAGGAACAAGTCCGACAAGGCCGGCGTCCCCCACGGAAAACGAAATCGTCCACTCCTGTTCATCCGTCTGATCCGCTAGTCTCCGATCCAGACCCAAATGCGTTTACAGAGAATCCGGATCGTTCATGAAATATTCATTTTCATGAGCAATAATTTATTGCTTATTTACCACAGCTCAATTCCGGAACATCTAACATCAGTGGTGTGATTGCTGAGTGACACGCCATCAAAATGGCTGTGTTCACAACATCGTTTGTGTTTGTTGATTCCTGGTTCAACGTCTAAATAAGGAGACTTCATGAGAACCACTGCGCTTGCTTTATTAGGTGCCTCCGTTCTGGCAGCTAGTCCTACTTTTGCCATCGAACAGGAAAAAAAATGGGAACTCCAACTGCTCGGTTCCGGAAGCAATGATGTCGATTTCACTGCAGGCGGATTTAACCTTACCGCACAATTAGCCTATTACTTCACCAACGAGTTTGCGGTCGTTGCAAGGCAAACCGCGACCTACACTGACACTGGCAGCGACAATCTGTGGAGCGCCGGAACACGTCTGGGTGCTCAGTACCATTTCAATTACGACCCGGAGCAACGGTGGGTGCCTTATGTCGGGGCCAACATTGGTTATCTGTATGGGGATATCAATGACACCTGGATCGCAGGCCCCGAAGCCGGTCTGAAATATTTCGTGAACGATACAACCTTCATCGGATTATCCGTCTCTTATGAGTGGTTATTTGACAGCACTGGAGATGCTGACAGCAATTTCGACGACGGACAGTTCGTTTACGGTTTGGGGATCGGTTTCCAGTGGTGATCGTTGATCAGGAATCTTATCGCTAAAAGCCGTATAGATCCCCTCCCGCCGGACGCCCCTGCCGTTCGGCGGTTTTTTATCGGCTGTTGCAGATCGATTTCTATCTCGTGATGACCCTTTGTCGATCTGCATTTTCCTGAATACAATCACCACCATGTCCACTACGGTCACTGTTCCTAACCTCGGCGATTCCGTCACCCAAGCGACCCTGCTCCGTTGGCACAAGCAACCGGGCGAAAAAGTTGCTCTCGATGAACCCCTCTGCGAACTGGAAACCGACAAGGCCAACGCCGACGTCACCGCCACTGCTGCAGGGGTGTTTACCCCCGCCCCGGGCATCGAACCCGGAACGGTCGTGCAGGTCGGGCAAGCACTTGGAACCATCGATCCCAATGCCCAACCCTCTGTCATACCGTCATCACCGGTTTCCCCGACGTCGACTACCACGACAAACCAAACCGCAACTCCCCGATCAGAAACCACTTCTGCTTCGACCGAAGATCTGTCCCCTGCTGTTCGACGGTTGATCGAGGAACATCATCTTGACCCGTCGAAAATCACCCCCACCGGACCAGGCGGAAGACTGACCAAGGAAGACGTCGTCAAATATCTCGAATCCAACAGTGCGCCGACCACTTCGAAGGTCCAGGCATCCGATGTCGAAATGTCTGCGGCTGCGGTTGCCAAACAGATCGTCCCCCAAGCCAAGGAAGAATCACAAGGGGTCACTCGTACCCCAATGTCAAAGATCCGAAAGCGGATCGCGGATAATCTTCTGCGTGCCCAGGAGACGGCTGCTATTCTCACAACCTTTAACGAAGTCGATCTTTCCCGGGTAATGGAATTGCGAACCAAGCACAAAGAGCGATTTGAAAAGCTTCACGGTGTGGGGCTAGGCTTTATGAGCTTTTTCGCAAAAGCCTGCACCACGGCTTTGAAGGAGTTTCCCCGGGTCAATGGGCAAATCGACGGCGATGACATCATCACATTCGATTACGTCAATCTAGGTATTGCAGTCAGTACCGACCGTGGATTGGCTGTTCCGGTCCTGCGACATGCTGACAAAATGTCTTTTGCCAAGATCGAATCCGAAATCAAACGTCTGGCCCAGGCCGTTCGTGATGGCAAACTCGGCCTGCAGGAGTTGTCCGGTGGGACGTTCACCATCACCAACGGTGGAGTCTTCGGGTCATTACTAAGCACCCCGATCCTCAATCCTCCCCAAAGCGCCATTCTGGGGATGCACACCATCCAGAAACGGGCTGTGGTAGTGGATGATCAAATCGTGATTCGTCCGATGATGTATATCGCGCTGAGCTATGATCATCGTTTAATCGACGGAAAAGAAAGCGTCAGCTTCCTGGTGCGGGTTAAAGAATTACTGGAAGACCCGTCTCGGTTGCTTCTGGAAGTGTGAAATCGTTCAGTATCAATCGATATCGCTGTTCAAGTCTTACCGGAATCGGATCGCCCTCGGAAGTGCAAGAGCGCTTTCTATCAATCGATGTTTTTAGCATTTTCCTTTATTGTTCGGATCGATGCATTCGTTCGTTGCGTTAAACGGAGCATGATCCATTTTCACGGGGAAAACGGATAAGCAGTTGATTGCTTTGAGATGCACTTACTCAGCCCGTGCCGGAGGCGTTGCGTCTGGTGATTTTGTGTCAGAAGATTTTTGACCCGAAAGCAAACTCTGAACTTGCCTTCTAATTTCGGTTGCCAGAGGTTCGGTGGTATGAAAAAACGGGTCATCCTGAAGCGTATGCTCCTGAAAATGCCGGCGAGCTGCTTCAACACACCATTGCATGACCTGTTCAGATTGCTCTGACGTTAGCTGACGGAAATCAATCCCCCGCATAGCCCGAGCATGTATTGCGCGTGCGGTATATCGGACCAGTTGCTCCGGCGTAAGAACAGACAGGATATCGATCCGACCTTGAGCCCGCAATTTGAAATAAGCATCCGCTAAAGGTTGGATTTGCTCCCGCAGAGGACCGATCTTTTCGGTCTCCTTGTTGCGGCGTGCAGCAGCCAGTTCGGTCCGTAAAGTGATGAGCTTTTGGCCTTCCGGAGAAGCATTAAATGCTTGAAGAGCTTGGTTGCGGGCCTGAAGCCTTTCCTCGGCCGTTTTTCTCTGCTGATCGGTGAGGTCCGGCAACTCAAACAGGGTTTTATACTCCCCGGTCGACCCCGTGTGAAGACGAACCTCTTCAGGTTCCTCTGGGGTAGTGGTGGTTGTCTGAGCAATTGCACAGACACCCCATAAACACACGAGGGTTATTAATTCTTTCTGCATCCCAACAATATAGCCCGACGCGAACCGTCGGGCTATAGAATATGTACTGACTAAAGAAATGACTTTCGTTTGTTCAGTGATCTTCAAGCACTTCGCCGTCGCTGTTCAATTCGACTTCGTGCTTTTTCCCGTCTTTATCCTTGTACTCAAACTCATAGTGGACGGTGCCATCGGTGTAGGTTTCTTTCTTGATCTTTTCAATGGTCACATCCGGAAAGGCTTTTTTAAAAGCCGCCATGACTCCCGCCGGCACCTGATCAGCCGAAACTTTTTCCTCACGAGTTTCGTCCTTTTTCTGACCTTTCTCGTGTTCACATGCTTCTTTCTTTTCTGAATCGACTTTACACTCACCGGATTCGGATTTTTCCTTGGCCGGGCATTCAAAAGCAGTTAGCCCCAAGATCACGACCGATGCTAACAGAACTTTATACATAAAAACCTCCTTGGTTTTGTTTGACTGCAAGCATAACTACAAGGGAACGATCTTGTCAAAAACGGTCTTGAGAAGAGTGTTCAAAAACTTCTACAATTAAATTCCCCAAGGCGCTCGACCATCGGTCAGGACATCACATCCGTTTTCGGTCACTGCCACGGTATGCTCGAAATGGGCTGCAAAGCTTCGGTCTGCCGTCACAATCGTCCAGTTGTCTTCCAGCTGCTCCACTTCCCGATCTCCACTCACCACCATCGGTTCGACCGCAAGAGTCATGCCCGGTCGAAGTTTGAAATCCGATCGCAACTGCTCTGCGGTCATAAAGTTGGGCACTTTCGGATCTTCATGCATCCTTTTGCCGACCCCATGACCGACAAACTCGCGTACAACATTAAAACCGTTACTTTCGACCTTGTGTTGGATTAGACGCGCGATTTCACTCCAGAGCTTTCCGGGCTTAATCAATGATAACGCCAGGTCCAGAGCTTCTTTCGTGATCCGGAGCAATTTTTCGTTTTCGGGTGAAATGGTTCCTACCGGAACGGTAATCGCGGTATCCGCACAGTATCCGTCCACAGCCGGAGCAATATCCAACGTCACCACGTCTCCTTCTTTTAATCGTCTCGGGCCGGGAATCCCGTGGACGATCTCCTCATTAACAGAGATACATGTCTCGGCGGGATATCCTTCGTTGGGTTTGTATGTCGGGTAGTTTTTGGACAACCCAATCGCTCCGGCTTTTTGAAGCTCGATCCTGGCGATCTGATTTAACTCAGCTGTCGTGATACCGGGCCGGACCGCCTTGGCCATTTTTCTTAAAATATGGTGACCGATGTACCCGCAACGGCGCATCATTTCGATTTCATGGCGTGATTTGATGATAATCGGCATGTCTCTTGGTTTTCTGGTCCGTGTGATGTTCGACACCCGTCTTCAGAGACGCTGCGTTATGCGCTTCTTCCCTTGATTCGTTTACCACCTTCACCGGCACCAAGGAAACCCGCGTAGTTGCGGGTCAGCAGGTTGGTTTCGATCCGCTGGACGATGTCCAGAGTCACCGATACCACGATCAGTAATCCGGTTCCTCCCAGAAAAGCCGCCACTTCATACGGGATTCCCAGGTAAGCAAACGCGATGGTGGGAACAACTGCAATCAGGCACAGGAACGACGCACCGACGTAGGTCATTCGCATCATAACCTTTTCAAGGTAATCCGCTGTACGTTTTCCGGGACGAAGACCGGGAATGAAGCTACCGTAGTCTCGCAGATTATTGGCAATTTCTTTCGGTTTGAACTGGACGGTCGTCCAGAAGAAGGCGAAGAAGAAGATCAGTGCCATTTCCGTGATCACGTATAGGAAATGTCCATGGCCGAACTGCTGATTCAGGAAGATAATAAAATTACCGAAACCACCCCACCCCTGACTTCGTGCCAGACTGTCGAGATAGCCCAACAACATCCCGGGGAACAACATCAGGGACTGGGCAAAGATGATCGGCATGACGCCACCGATATTGACTTTCAGAGGAAGGAACTGTTTGGCCCCGCCGTAGACACGACGACCACGGGTGTGTTTGGCCTGCATAATGGGAATACGACGCTGGGCCTGGGTGATCAGGATCGCGGTCGCGACAACGAATACAAACGCACAGATCAGCGCGATGATCGTTCCGGGACCAAACGCACCAGTTCCCCCCTGACCCGAAAGGTCCAGGTTGGACCAGACCGTATTGATCGCAGCCGGCATGCGACAAACGATCCCGGCCATGATAATCAGCGAAATACCTTGACCCAAACCGTATTCGTCGATCTGCTCACCGATCCACATCAGAAAAATGCAACCAGCCGTCAGCGCGATCACGCCGGTGATCCAGAACATCGGACCATCCCAAGTCGATTGTACTTTGTCGGCTCCCATCGTGCCCAACCAAAAATAGGCCTGCATGGCCGCAATCGGTACCGTGGCGTATCGGGTCCATTCCTGAATTTTGCGACGCCCGGATTCTCCTTCTTTCTGTAGTTTTTCCAATGCCGGAACTACCGTTCCGAGCAACTGGAAAATGATCGATGCGGAAATATAGGGCATCACCCCCAGACCGAAGATGGTCGAGTGCGAAAGGTTACCCCCGGAAAAGATCGACACATACGTCGCCAGACGACCTGCAGCCGAGTTGTCCGAACTGCTTTCGCTTTGCGCCTTTTCCCGTTCCCGGGCAGCCAGTTCGGCCTCGGCAACCTTGATCAATTCCGGATCACCGGTGGCTTTGGCATCGGCCAAAGCAATCTTGGCCGTTTCCACTGCCTGTTGCTCTCGGGTCAGAAACTGCCACTGGTCTACCCCGGGAATCGGTACCGAATGCCCGATCCGGAAAATCGCCAGCATCATGAGAGTGAACAAGACTTTGTTCCGAAGCTCAGGAACACGAAAGATGTTGATCAGTGTTTTAATCATGACCGACTTCCATTCAGACAATTGCCGATTCCCGATTGTCGGTCAACGGCCGGTATTTGGCAATTGCAAGCGGGAATCGGCCATGCAAGGCTATTTTGATTCTTCTTCCGCGGGGGCGTCGGCTTTTTTCTTCGGCATTTCACGCGGAACGAACTTCTTCTTTTCCTTCGGAAACTCGAACGGCTGGCCTTTTTCGTTGTTAGCCGTTCCGCCCGCCTGACCGATAGCAGCATAGGCCGATCGGCTGTAAGCATGGGCAACGACCGTAAGCTTTTTAGTCAGTTGCCCATCCCCGAGGATTTTCACCGGTTGCTTGGTATCGGGGACCAGTCCTTTTTCGATCAGCGTGGTCACGTCGACTGTTGCGCCGTCGTCGAACGCATTAAGTGCTTCGAGGTTCACGACATAGTACTTGCGTTCGAACTGATAGTTGCTGAAACCGCGCTTGGGGAACCGTCGGAAGATTTCGGTTTGTCCGCCTTCGTATCCGCGTCGGATGTAAGTACCGGCCCGGGCTTTGGATCCTTTGGTTCCTCGACCGCTGGTCTTGCCGCGTCCGCTGGACTCGCCACGACCTTTGCGTTGACCCTTTTTATTGCGAAGACCTTTGGTGATATCGTGAATCTGTGCCATGAATACTCCTGTGACTAACGGCATGAAACCGATGGTTGCACGCCTCGCCTAAAACTTTCTCGAAATTCCTCGCTCGGGCGTCGAACGGATGTTACTAGACTTCGGCCAGCTCTTTGGCGCCGGTTTCGGTGGAGATTTTCACCTTCCGGTCACGTTCGACTTCTTCGCGGCTTTGGAGCTTGCGAAGTGCATCGATCGTGGCTTTGACCAGATTCTTGGGGCTGGTCGAACCGTATGCTTTGGTAAGAATATCGGTCACGCCTGCCAATTCCAGCACGGGACGGACACTCTTCCCGGCCGTGACACCCGTTCCGGGCATGGCAGGGACAAGCGTCACGCTTGACGAACCACATTTGCCCTTGACGGTGTGGGGAATGGTCTGTCCTTTGAGGGGCACGCGGATCATGGACCGTCGGGCATCCTTGGTGGCTTTTTCGACGGCTTGGGGCACTTCGTTGGCCTTTCCGTATCCGATCCCGACATTCCCCTGCCGATCGCCAGCCACGACCAGTGCACCGAAGCTGAAGGTACGTCCGCCTTTGACCACTTTGGCGCAACGATAGATTCGGACGAGTGAAGATTCGATGCCTCCCTCGTCCCGGTCTGAGGTTCGTTCCCGACGCGAACTCCGGGGACCACGGGCACGACCGGAAGATTCGGCCGGCTGGGATGCCTCCTCGGGTTGTTGCGCTTCGGGGGTCTGGACGGGTTCAGACGTAGGGGTCGCTTCTGGGGGGGTTTGGTTCTGCGGTTCGATCGGGTCACTCATAGTTATATCTCATTCTGACACGAATCGAGGATCGTGTCATCCATATCGGGTTAAAAACTCAGTCCGCCTTCGCGTGCCGCATCGGCCAACGCTTTGATCCGTCCGTGATACCGACGACCATTTCGGTCGAACGCCACGGCTGTGATACCGGCCGCCTTGGCTCGTTCGGCAATGGCCTTTCCGACCAACTTAGCCGCTTCGATGTTTCCGCCGTTAGGCAACGAACCTCGGACATCCTTCTGCAGGCTAGATGCGGAGACCAGGGTTCGGCCGGCGTAGTCGTCGATGATCTGAGCACTGATGTGCTTGTCGGAACGGAACACCGACAGACGCGGACGCTGGGGCGTTCCGACGAGATTTTTGCGAATGCTCCACTTGCGACGTTGGAGTCGAATGGATTTGGCTTTGTTCTTTTCCATCTGATTTCAACCTCACGACCCACGCTTCGAACCGTGGGTACGATTGACCTTTCCTGATTATTTCGAGCCGGCACCGGCAAAGGCCTTGCCGGGCTTGATTCTGACGGCTTCGCCTTCGTAGCGGATACCCTTACCCTTGTAGGGTTCGGGTTTTCGCAATTTACGAATATTGGCGGCAAAATCCCCGACTTGCTGTCGGTCCGCCCCGGCTACGGTAATTTTGTTGGCCACATCCCCCTGCCCGGGTTCGACCGTGACGGTTAGACCCTGAGGCACAGAGACCTTAAGCTGGTTGGCAAAACCGAGACTAAGCACCAGTTCCTTACCCCGGAGTTCGGCTTTGTAACCAACACCGCGAACTTCCAGGACCTTTTTGTAGCCTTCGGTGGCACCGACGACCATATTATTGATCAATGCCCGAACCAGACCGTGCATTGCTTTGGACTGACGGTCGTCTCCGGTACGGGTGACGAGGACCTGGTTGTCCTTCAATTCGACTTTGACCTGAGGAGGGGCAGTGTACGACAGTTTGCCCTTGGTTCCTTCGACATCGACCTTTTGACCGTTGATCGTGACTTTGGCTTTTCCGACGGGGACGGGTTTTTTACCGATACGACTCATCTGGCATCATCCTTTCCGGTCTGCTCTCGGCCTGAGGCCGGCTTCCCGGCGATAACAACATTAATCATTCGACATCAGCTGACCTGACACAACACTTCGCCGCCGACGTTCGATTCACGGGCACGTCGGTCGCTCATCACACCCCGACTGGTCGAGATCACCGAAATTCCTAAACCGTCAAGCACTTTGGGCAGTTTTTCCACGGAGCTGTAAACGCGGCGTCCGGGCTTGGACACACGCTGGATCTCGTGGATCACGCTTTGTCCGCTAAGGGCATACCTCAGCTGGACACGGATCTGGTTCACCGGTTTGGCTTCGATCTCGTCGTAACCGTCGATGTATCCTTCGTCTTTAAGGACGTTGAGGATCCCGACACCGATCTTGCTTTTGGGTACGAACACGTACCGTCTGCCGACACGGTTGGCGTTACGGATGCGGGTTAACAGGTCCGCGATGGGGTCTTGCATGCTCATCAGAAACCTCTTATCAAAGAACCAATCGTTTCAGGATCAGAAGCCTGATGGTTCTTTTTGTTCTCCATTTACCAGCTAGCCTTTTTCAATCCCGGGATCATTCCTTTAAGGGCCAGTTCCCGGAGCATCATGCGGGAGATTTTGAACTTCCGCAGATATCCCCGGCTTCTACCGGTCAGTTGGCAACGATTTTTTGAACGGGTCGGGCTGGCATCCCGAGGGAGCTTCGCTAGCGCGGCGTAGTTGCCCTCTTTTTTCAACTGCCGACGGATCTCGGCATACCGTTGAGCCAGCTCCTGACGACGCTTCTGTTTTGAAATCCAGGCTTTAGTGGCCATATCTGTTCCTACATTTAAGTGGCTGGTGATCTTCGACAGTTCTGTCAGGGTTGAAGACCCCAAGCCACGGACCGGGGATCACGATTCTTTCACTTTCTCGTCCGTTTTGAACGGAAAACCAAACTTCTTCAACAACTCCCGTGACGCGTTGACGTTACTGCTGCGGAACACCAGTGTCACGTTCATTCCCTGCTGGTGGTTGACATCGGCTCCGACGATTTCAGGGAAGACGGTTTGTTCGGTAAATCCGAAGTTGTAGTTGCCCTGCTTGTCAAAACCGTTGACACTCATGCCGCGAAAGTCCTTCACACGGGGAAAGGCCAACGTGATGATCCGGTCGAGCATTTCGTACATTCGTGAACCGCGGAGCGTGACCTTCAGCCCGGTTTCCATGCCTTCACGGACTTTGAAGTTCGCGACCGATTTTTTGGCCCGACAACGGACCGGTTTTTGCCCGGCGATGATCGCCAATTCCTTTTCGGCAACGTCCATCCGGGCCTTTTCGCCACTGGTCATGGCTTTACCTAGTCCCATGGAAATGACAATCTTTTCCAGACGGGGTAAAGCCAGACGGTTCTTGATGCCCAGTTCTTTTTGAAGCTCCGGACCGATCTTTTCGTTATACAGTTTGAACAACCGTGGCGGAGGAACTGGTCCGGTGTCATCGTCGGTAGCGACTTTAAATCCGGGACCGGCGTTCTTGCGTGCCGCGGCAGCGGCCCGGGCTGCTTCACCCTTGGCTTTATTGGCTGCGTCATTTTTAGTTTTAGTTTCTACCATATTTGTCTTCCTTCAGGTTCGTGACCGAACAGTCGCGATCACGCCTCTGCTTGGATGATTATGCCTTACCTAGGTCTTGTCCGCTGCGAACGGCAACCCGATGCTTTACACCGTCTTTGACTTCGAATCGTACTCGTGTGCCCTTACCGGTTTTGGGATCAACGGGTTGGACGTTGCTCAGATGGATCGGGGCTTCCTTCTGAATACGTCCGCCTTGAGGGAACCGTTGTGAAGGTTTGACGTGTTTCCACACCCGATTAATGCCTTCGACGATCACACGATTCTGTTTAATCAGAACTCGTTTGACCGTCCCGGTTTTGCCCTTTTCCGCGCCGGCGATGACGACGACCGTGTCACCTTTTTTAACTCGTTGTGCCATAACTCGTACTCGACTTTCGATTACACCACTTCAGCCGCCAGGGAGACGATTTTCATATAATTTTTTTCACGCAATTCCCGCGCGACCGCTCCGAAAATACGGGTTCCCTTGGGGTTGCCGTCCTTGTCGATCACAACCGCTGCGTTTCGGTCAAATCGGATATACGACCCGTCCGGACGGAGCGTCGGCTGCTTGGTCCGAACGATCACGCAGCGGATCTTGTCGCCGTCCTTGACATCTCCGTTGGGCAAGGCTTTTTTAACCACGCCGATGATCACATCCCCGACGTAGGCGCTTTTGCGCTTGAACTTGCCTCGGGATGATGACCCTTTGAGGACTTTGATACACATCGCCTGTTTGGCGCCGGTGTTGTCAGCGATGTCTACATAGGTTTGTTGCTGAATCATGGTCGGTTTCCAATCTCAAGGACCGATGTTCGATCCCCTCAGTCGTCCGAAGACGTCTGGGGGAGGTTTACTCCTGGTTATCCTTTTTTTCGCCGCTAGCTCCGGTGATTTCATCGCCGGTGTCGTGAGTGATCTTTTCCGGCGCTTTCTGAACGATACGAACCAAACGATGACACTTGGTACGACTGAACGGACGCGATTCTGCGATTTCCACTACGTCTCCCTCTCGGGCTTCACTCTTCTCGTCGTGGACGTGATAGACGCTGGACCTTTTGAGGTATTTACCGTACTTCGGATGACGGGTTTGGTATTCGACCACGACCTTAAGTGTTTTGGGCATCTTGGCCGAGGTCACCTGGCCGATAATCGTCCGGAGTTGAGGCCGGGTCCGGGAAGTTGTGGTTGCAGTTGCCATAATCGTTGGTCTCGTTCGATCTTGCCCGTTTCGGGCGATTATTCCGTTTCTGTTATTTCTTCACCACTGCCAGTTCGCGTTGTCGCAAAACCGTTTTGATCGTAGCAATTTCCCGACGGGTTTTTCCGATCCTGGTCGGGTCTTCGAGTTTTTCGGTGACCGACTGACTTCGAAGGTCAAACAAATGACGTTGTTTCTCAGCCAGTAATTGCTTGAGTACGTCGTCGGTTTTTTCCAGCAGTTCCTTCTTGGCGTTCTTTTTCATGGCCGATCTCTGAATAAACTTTTAAACGGCTGCGTGTTTGCGGGTTACAAAACGACACTTGATAGGAAGTTTGTGAGCCACTCGGGCCAAGCAACGTTTGGCCGTAGCTTCGTCGATTCCGGCGATTTCGAACAGGATGGTTCCGGGTTTGATCACCGCGGCCCAGTATTCCGGTTCGCCTTTTCCCGAACCCATTCTCACTTCCAAGGGTTTGGCCGAGATAGGTTTGTTGGGGTGGACCCGAATGAACAATCGACCTTCCCTTCGAAGAAAATGGGCGACAGCCACACGACAGGCTTCGAGCGTCCGACCCGGAAGCCAACAATGTTCCAGCGCCATAAGGCCGTATTCACCGAACGCAACCGTATTCCCGCGAGTCGCGTTGCCGCGCATCTTGCCCCGCATGCTCTTGCGGAACTTTACTCGTTTGGGCATCAAAGGCATCTTGGCACCTCAGTCTTTCGACGCGTCTTCGTTTGACGCGACTCCTGTTTCAACGTTACCTGCGGATCCGACGAAGCGGACCACCGACTCGCACGTCCGTATCCAGCACTTCTTCACCCTTCATCCCACGATAGACCCAGACCTTGATTCCGATCGTACCGTAGGTCGTACAAGCCACCGCATAACCGTATCCGACGTCGGCCTGCAAGGTCGTCAGAGGAACCGAACCGAGCGTAGCCTTTTCAGAACGGGCGATTTCGGCTCCACCGAGACGTCCGGAAATTTGGATTCGGATTCCCTTGGCACCGGCTGCCATGGTGGCCTCGAGACGTTGTTTCATGACCCGTCGAAAACTTGCCCGCTTTTTCAGCTGCTCGGCGATCGCTTCGGCGATCAGTTGGGGGTTCAGGTCCGGATTTTTGACCTCGATCACCTTGATCGGGGCGATTTTTCTACGGATCAGGTCTTCGAGTTCTTCCCGAAGCTTGTCCAGCTCCGCCCCTTTCGGACCGATCACCAGTCCGGGACGGGCGGTTTTGAGGGTCACGGTCACTTCCTCCCGCGTCCGCTCGATCAGAACATCCGAAACCCCGGCGTAAGGAGGACGACGGTTCAGCTTCTCGTCGATATGCTGACGCACCTGAACGTCCTCGATGAGAAACTCACCGTAAGCCGATTTCGGAGCGAACCATTTGCTCTTCCAGTCCTCGGTGATACCGACACGGAAGCCGATTGGATTGACTTTCTGACCCATAAAATTCTTTCCGGTTATGCTTTTTCTTCGACACTCACGATCAGATGACTCGTCCGTTTCAAGATCGGGTAAGCCTTACCACGATCCTTGGGTTGAAACCGTTTGATGATGGGACCGGCATCGACCCGGGCTTCGGAAACGACCAACGGGTTACGACCTGCCGACGTCTCCTGCTCCTGATAGTTGGCGACGGCACTTTTAATCACCTTGGAGATATAAACCGCAGCCCGTTTTTTGGAAAACTGAAGCATGCTCAGCGCGTCATCCACGGTCCGACCACGGATCAGATCCATGACAAGCCTCGCTTTCCGGGGGGCGATGCGGGCGAAATTATGTTTTGCAGTGTAAGCCATGACTCTCACCAATCAACCCGCAGGGGTCTGCGGAACCTTATACATCCGATCATTATTTAGCGGCGGCTTCTTTCTTGTTTCCCGAGTGTCCGCGGAACTGGCGGGTCGGGGCGAACTCCCCGAGCTTGTGTCCGATCATGTCTTCGGTAACAAACACACGGACGAACTTGTTTCCATTGTGCACCTCGAAATTATGCCCGACGAACTCGGGGATGATGGTGCACGCGCGGGCCCAGGTCTTGACTACCGCTTTGGCTTTTCGTTCGTTGAGGGCGTTGACCTTCAGGTACAACTTTTCGTCCACGTACGGGCCTTTTTTGCTGCTTCTGCTCATGGTATCGGGTCTTTCGTAAGGTTATCTATTGGACACCAAGCAACGGACGTTTGTACACAACTCCATTCACCAGATTACACGTTGACGGTCTGCGGTCTTTGCTGGAACCGACCGAACTTACGACGTCGAAGGATCAACTTTTCACTCGCCAATCCGCTGCGACGGGTAATTCCGCCTTTGGCGGGCACGCCGGTGGCGCTGACCGGGTGTCGTCCGCCGTTCGAGCGTCCTTCACCTCCGCCCAGCGGGTGGTCGATCGGGTTCATGGCTTTGGCGCGGGTATGGGGACGAATCCCCTTGTGTCGGTTTCGACCGGCCTTTCCGATCGAGACGTTCATCCAGTCGCTGTTACCTAGAACACCGATGGTCGCACGGCATTTGCTCTTGACCCGTCGGATTTCGCCGCTCGGGAGGGTAATCACACAGTAATCCCCTTCCTTGGCGGTCAACCGAGCCGCCAGACCGGCCGAACGGACGAGCTTTCCACCCTGACCGGGGTTCATCTCGATGTTGTGGATCTCTAAACCGACCGGAATGTTCATCAAAGGCATGGCGTTGCCGATGTCGGGGGTTGCGTCCGGACCGCTGACCACCCTAGCACCGACTTTAAGTCCTTCGGGGGCAAGGATATATGATTTTTCGCCGTCGGCATATTCGATCAGCGCGATAAAGACGCTTCGGTTGGGATCGTATTCGATGGCTTTGACTTCGGCGGGGATACCGTCCTTGATTCTTTTGAAATCGATCAACCGGTAGAGTTTTTTGTTCCCTCCACCTCGGTGCTTGGCAGTGATCACGCCGTGATTGTTTCGACCGTTGGCACGACGTTTGCCAACGACGAGGGATTTTTCGGGTTCGGTCTTGGTGATCACGCTTTTGTAATCGATCACCGAACCCTGTCGGCGTCCGGGGGAGGTCGGATTGTACTGTTTAATCGGCATAACGTTTTCAGGTCCGTCGTCTTGTCAGAAGACCGTAACCACGCTCCATTTAGAACAATTCGATCTTCGAGTCATCAGCCAGTTTGACAATGGCCCGCTTGATATCGGTCCCGTAGGTGTATCCTGTCTTGGTTCGACGGGCTTTGCCCTTGCGGATCAACGTTCGAACGTCTTGAACTTTGACGTTATAAAGGGATTCGATCGCAGTTTTGATGGCGATTTTGTCGGCCTTGGGATGCACGTGGAATGAATAGGTATTCCTTCCGTTGGCCTGTCGGCTGGTCTTTTCCGTGATCAGGGGTTTGATAATGATCTGAGTCGCTTCCATGGAAAATCTCCGATTAGGCCAGTAGTGCCTCCAAGCCGGACTTGGTGATCAGGACGGTACGGTTACGAAGAATATCCCAGGCATTGAGCTGGGCAACGGTCGTCAATCGGGTGGTGGGGATATTGCGGCTGGCACGGACGATGGGTTCGGTTTTGGATTCCAACGCGAACAGGACCGTGCGGTCGATCCCGAGCTTCTTCAAGACACCCGCGAACAGTTTGGTTTTCGGTTCGGAAAGAGTGAACTGATCGACGACTTTAAGCTGATTATCTTTGATTTTGGCCAGGAGGGCATTGTTACGGGCGAGTCGGCGGGCTTTTTTGGGTAGATCGAGGGACCAGTCTTTAGGACGCTTTTGCTTGGCATGACCACCGCCTACCTTGATCGGGTTGCGGATCCCACCCGTACGGGCGTTTCCAGTCCCTTTTTGGCGATAGAGTTTACGGGTCGAACCTTCGACCTCGCCCCGAGCGAGGGTACGGACGGTCCCTTGGCGCTTGTTGGCGTGATAGTAAACCAACGCCTGTTTGAGCAAAGGGGCATTGACTTCCCCGCCGAGCTTCTGCTCGTCGATCGATACGGTGCCGACCTGGGCGCCTTCGATATTGAATACAGGTACTTCAATCATGACTGTCGTCCTTCGTCTTTGATTGTCGCGTTTCGAGCCGAAACGATGAACCGCGACGGATTGACGTTTTTAGGCTTTGCTTTCCTTGGCAGTTATGCTTTTCCGGACATACACCAGCGATCCGTTGGCGCCCGGAAGAGCACCCTTGATCAGCAGGACGTTATTCTCGACATCCACACGAACCAGCGCGTGGTTTCGGGTGGTAACCCGCTCATCACCCATGTGTCCGGCCATTTTCAGGCCTTTTTTGGGTTTACCGCTGTGACCACGATTAGTGGCCATTGAGGCGATCGAACCACGACTTCGGTGTTTCCGTTCGGTCCCGTGCGAGGCCGGCTGACCACCGAAGTTCCATCGTTTCATAACTCCGGCAAAACCTTTTCCTTTGCTCGTGCCGACCACATCGACGAACTGAACCCCATCAAAGATCCCGACGGTGATTTGATCCCCGGGCTTTTTATCGGTCGGTTCCTTCAGTCGGACCTCCCGAAAAAACCGTTGGGGTTGAACCCCGGCTTTGGCAGCATGCCCGATCAGGGGCATCGTGCTATGCTTGGGATCGACCGGTTCAAAACCGAGCTGAACGGCGTGGTAACCGTCCTTTCCGTCGGCGGACTTGACCTGAGTCACCACACACGGACCGGCTTGAACGACGGTCACCGGAATAATCTGACCCTTGTCGTTGTAGACTCGGGTCATCCCGACTTTTCGGCCCAGAATCGCTGGAGTCATCTTAAGTCTCGGGCAGAGCAGACCTTAACAATAATTCCAAGGCCTGGTGCCCGTCCCAAAAAAGGACAAATTACCTTCCCGGATCGCGTCCTGATAGTTGATCAGGCACAGGTTCTTGGATGAACCTCACGTCCGGGTCACCACGAGCCGCGACGATTACTCGTTACAGCTTTATTTTCAAGGACTTACGCCTTAATCTTCACAAAAACACCCGCCGGAACGACTAACCGATTCAAGGCCTCGATCGTACGGGCGTTGGCTTCAAAAATATCAATGATTCGCTTGTGGGTTCGCATTTCGAACTGTTCGCGCGACTTTTTATCGATGTGCGGCGAACGCAGAACGGTATACCGTTCCACACGCGTCGGAAGAGGAACCGGACCACAAACCCGCGCGTTGGTACGCTTGGCGTTTTCGACGATCTCTTTGGCTGACTGGTCCAGAGCACGGTTGTCATAAGCTTCTAGACGAATACGAATCCGCTCACCGGTCATTTCAGCACCTGTCCATTCTTCCGATACTTTACTTGTTCCCGAGCGACCGGGATACACGCCCGAGTCGTTATTCGGTCCCTTAGTTCAAGGGAGTCGGGTAATATAACACCTCCGTTCCTCAGGTCAAGTCCGTACACGGCACGTTTTTTCGTTTCTAATTTCATTCAACACACCGTATCGAGGGATTGGATGAATACCTTCTTATATTCGTTTTTTGTTTTATGAGATATTCATTTGCTGTGTGGATTGGTCAAACTTGTGTTAATCTATGGAAATAGGGGGAATTGGTCATCTTGCATCTCGGGAGGATGGTCGTGGCAATTCGTTGTCCGTATTGTTCGTTTTCGATCGAACTTAAGGGTGTGCGTCCCGGGCATTTTCACCCCAAGTGCCCGAAATGCCATGAAAAGTTCAGCTTAGTCATTCATACCGACCCGACCATGCAACCGACGGTCACAGCCACCCACGACCGGGTCGATGCCACCGTCGCCGAGGCTTTGGGGATCAAGGATAGCAAACCGACCGGTTCTACCCCGGCTTCTTCGACTGTGCCCAAGAAACGGGCTTCCGCACCGGTCGTTGCATCCACCCAAGTCGGAGCGACAAGCGTCCCGGTCTCAGCAACAAGTGTTCCGTCAGCAAGACCTGCCTTTTCACCTCGCATTGAATCTGTCGTTGCTGGCGCCGAACCACCACACCAGGCCAATGGATCCCCAGCATGCCCCACCCAGAACGAAATCCCCAGCGGAACAACACTGGGGGGATATGAAGTACTCCATAAACTCGGATCCGGGGGTATGGGAGCGGTTTACCTAGCCCGACAGGTCTCTTTGGACCGGAATGTTGCTTTAAAAACGCTCCATCAACAGCTAGCCACCGATGCCCAACTGGTCAGTCGGTTCACCCGTGAAGCCTATGCCGCTGCCCAGCTTAGTCACCATAACATCGTTCAGATCCACGACATCGGTCAGGACAAACAGATCAACTTCTTTTCCATGGAGTTCGTTTCCGGGAAAACCTTGGCTAATGTCTTACAAGAAGCCGGGAAACTCGACCCGGAGACGGCAGTGAGTTATGTTCTACAAGCCGCTCGCGGACTCAAGTTCGCACACGACCACGGTCTGATCCATCGCGACATCAAACCCGAAAACCTGCTTTTAAACGACCAAGGGATTGTGAAGGTAGCCGACCTGGGACTAGTGAAAAAAGTCGGTAGCCACGAAACCGAAAACGCGCAGCAGGTGGCCGCCAATGATTCCGGTGTGGCGGTGACCCAGATTAACAAATCAATGGGCACCCCGTTGTACATGCCACCCGAACAGGCCGTCGATGCCGCCCGGGTTGACCACCGGGCCGACATCTATTCTCTCGGGTGCACGCTTTATCACCTGGTGACCGGTCGTCCACCTTTTACCGGACGGACCGCGATGGAGGTCATCACCAAGCACCAGCACGAACCGGTCACTCCGCCGGACGTGATTGTCAAAGATGTTCCTGCCAATCTATCGCCGATCATTGTCCGCATGCTCGCCAAACGTCCTGAAGACCGCTATGCGAGCATGAAAGACGTGATCGATGCGCTAGAAGGTTTTTTGGGAATTGCGTCGTCCGGTCCTTACACGCCCAAGGAGGAACAGGTCAAAATCCTCGAGTTCGCGGTCGAGCAGTACAACAAAACGTTCTGGACCAAACTTCGTCCCAAGCTGATCATGGGCTTTTACGCTGCCTGTGTGTTGTTGGGGGTGTTGATGGCTTATGTGGGGGACGGTATTACGTGGAAGATCAATCTGGTTGGAGGTGTCGTCGGACTGGCGGTGCTGACCACGTTGGCGTATCAGATCACGCTGGGGGTTTTGCAGGGCACCTATCTGTTCCGCAAGGTTCGTCAACTGGTGTTCGGGGCGGGAATCCTCGACTGGTTGCTCTGGATCGCCGGGGTCGGGATTTTCGGTTTTGTCATATACTCCTTCGGATTGCACTGGCCTTGGTTGTTGGCTGCGATATTGGCAGTGATGTTATCACAGGCGTTTTACTGGGGAGTGGATTATCAGGCAGCCCGAAGCCGTGAAAAATATCTCAAACAGGCTGAGCACCTGATTAAACAGATGCGTTTAAAGGGTCTGGACGAAAACGCCATTCGTCAATTCGTCTGCAAGTTCGCTGGGAGACACTGGGAGGAGTTTTTCGAAAACTTGTTTGGTTATGAAGCCAAACTCCAGGCCCGACAGGTTTGGGGCAAAGAGCGAGGAAAAGATCGACCCAAGTTTGCTGCCTGGCGGGAACCGTTGATCCATTACATCGATTACAGGATCGAATCCCGCAAGCAACTACGTGAGGCCAAACTGCTGGCCAAACTCGAAGCCAAAGCCATGCAGGCCAAAGGGATCAGCGAAAAACTTGCCGCCAAACAGGCTAAGAAAAATGCCCAAAGACTCATCAGTACCGCTGAGGTGATCAAGCGCGAAATAAACCGATCCCTTGCAGCGACGCTCGCGCCTCCCGGCGAGCCCACCCTAGGATCGTCAGGCATCAAAGAAACTGCGCCCGCGATGTTAAAGACTTCGTTGGCGATGTCCTTGATTACTTCAGGCGCTTCTGAGGAAGAACACCACAAGAATCTGGAATCCATGCCCGGGTACGTCCGTCACGGATACCTTCGACGTCGATACGGAACGCCGATGCAGATACTGACTAGTTCGATGCTTCGTCTAGCGATGGGATTGATATTGTTGACTGTTTACGCCAACTGGTGGAACGTGAACCACGGTCAATCGATTTTATCGACCGCGAATGAAATTCTCACGACCCGACAGGAAGACAAGACGATCATTGCCTCGCAAAAAGAGATTTCAACCGCTACCGTGGTCCGGGCCGTTGAAGCGACTGCGCAAGCGGATGAGAAACCGCTTATAATTCCGATGGTCCCGAAATCGCTGACTGAACCGATTAAACCGTCTGCCCTGCTGGTGGCCGGGTCGTTACTTCTGTTGGGCATCTTTTTCAGAGGCACTTGGCTGGGACTCGGGATGTACTTAGCAGCTGCAGTCGCCTTGGCGGGTCATCTGGTGCATTTGCCGGTAATCGGATATCCCTCGATCTGGATGGCTTATCTGGCTGCTGTGGGAATTTGGGTCTTTTCGATCATTTTCTTACGATCTCAAACGGACTGATCCGGAGACTCAACAAGCGAACCGGAAAAAAAACTGTCCAGGACTTCCCGGGTTTGGCTAACATCCCATGGCCGAAAAAATCAGATAGGCAATAATCGCAGCAAAAACACTCCCGCTGGCGAGCCAGACGACGAGTGCTTTGCCGACGGCTCCCCGGGCTTGGAAGATTTTTCGTGGGTTTTTCATACCGATTCGCTTCCCTGTTCATTTATGACTTAACAAGGATAGGGGTGTGCATTTCAAGGCGTCATGAGAAGTAGATGAATCGATTTTAAGATCGGGAGAAATCGGACTCGTGCGATCGCGACCGTTTTTGTCGTTCTCGGAGTCGTTTGACGATTTTTTTCAAGACTCCGATGTCGCTGATCGGCATCCCATCCACCAGATCCGCAAGCAATCGGGGCTGACGACAGATCGCTTGGACGCCGGGATGGGTTTAAACGTCTGCTCGATGTGATGGCAAAAAAGCGTTCCCGGACCTGTTCGGTCCGACCGATGACCCTCACCCTGAACTGTCGGACCACTTCGTTTTCCACCAGAGTGAGGGTAGGAAAGACGGCTGCGCCTCCCTGTCCGAATGTTTCCATCATCGCGTTATCTGAAAACTCACCGACCAATCGCGGACGAACGTTTTCCTGGGCAAACCAGTCTTCGAGCAGTCTTCGGAGAGTGGTTTCCGGTGTGGGTAGATAGATCGGAACTTGATCGAGATTCTGGGGAAAGCTTCCCTTGATTCGTCGTGCCAAGTCACTGGCAGCAAAAAAGGAGACTCCGCTTTCCCCTAGATGAAAGCTTTTTCCTTTAAACGCCGATGCTGATGGAGCGGGTTCGTGTCCTAGAACGATATCCAATTGATGAGACGCCAGTTCGCTGAGAATTCGGTCATGCCGATCTTCTTTAACAAACAGTTGAAAGGGCTGACCGATACCCATTGCCGGTCGAATTAACACATGAGCAACCCGTTTGGGCATCGAATCAGTTATCCCGACTCTCAATTGGAGCGAACGATTGCTTTGTCGGGTGAGAACGGCTTGCTGGAGCTCCCGTCCGAGCGTAAAAATTTCACACGCATATTCGTAAACCATCTGACCCAGATTGGTCAGAACCAGATCGCGACCTGTACGGATGAATAGTTCTGTCCCCAATGCCTGCTCGAGGGATTTGATTTGCGCGCTTACGGTCGGTTGAGAAACCCCCAACTCTCTTGCCGCCCGAGAAACACTCCGATGACGGGCTACCTCCCAAAAGTACTCTAAATGATGATAGTTCAGGTTCGACATATTCCTAAGCATAGGCCAGTGTTAAGAGTCCCTCGATCGTAAACAAGGTTTTTCCTATAGTAACCTTTTGCTTACATGTTCCTGATTCGATCTCAACACAAATCTGCATGTTAAGCGATATGAGTTGCGATGTCTTTGTTTCACGTCGATCCTTTTTGCGATATATCGGATATGGGACTGCTGCGACCATCGCTAGCGGGTGGTTAAGTCCTTTTCAGTCCACTGCCGGGACCACCCCATTGGTCGAAAGCTGGATCGGACCGGATGGGGTTCCCCGGTTTACCAGCGTTCGATACCCCCTGCCCCTTCCGACAGATTCGCCTGATTCGGTTCCGGTTAATCAAAGGCTCGCGGAATATGACGTTGTTGATGATCTAATCCTTCCCGAAGGATGGGGTTATGAAGTTCTAGCCAAATGGGGTGACCGGTTCGGACCGATCGTTTTCGGAACCTCTGCTGATTATACCGGTTTGTTACCTATCCGGAATCGACCGAACGAATACTTCCTGATTGTCAATCATGAGTACATTTCGGCTCGTCCATGGTTACAGGGGGTTGAGGAGGTCCATGGTCAAGCATTCGTGGACGAAAAGGGGTGCATCGCCGGTCACCGATTGCTCGGTCTGGAGGTGGACCTGCTCCACAACCATGACCTAGACCCTGATCTGAAAGAAGGTATTCAGAATCTATGCGCTCGGGCGTTGTCTGATCTGGGATTATCGGTGTTGCACGTCCGACGTCGCCCGGACGGTGGGTTTGAGGTCGTTGCCGATTCGACACTTCATTTCCGTGTTCACGGGTATGGAGGACAGAACTTTGACCCGAGGATGATGTCATTCACCGGACCTGCGGCCCCGTGGCTGGGACGCCCCCGGGGAACGTTTTCGAATTGTTCCGGTGCAACCACCCCTTGGGGCACTTTTCTGAGCTGTGAAGAAAACTTCCAGGACCAGGTACCGGAGTTTGTTACCCCTTCCGGGACACCCCTTCCGGATGACTCGAAACTATTCCGTGGGATTGGTGAAGATCATCCGACGGGGTTGCCTTACGAGTTTGAAGGATTGGGCACGGGATTGGATGATCCTTTGGACGGCAGGCAATTCGGATGGGTCGTGGAGGTCGATCCGGTCCTTAAGACCCTCCGCAAACACACCTGTCTCGGACGGTTCCGTCATGAGAACGTAGCCCTCCGAGTCGAGTCCGGCAAACCCCTTGTCGCGTACATGGGCGATGACCGACGCGGGGGACATGTCTGGAAGTTTGTTTCCGAGGAACCGGTCCAAGACCCCACGTCGGCTCAGAACACTCGACTTTTGGAACGTGGTACCTTGTACGCTGCCCGTTTTCGTCCCGATTTCACGGGTGAATGGGTGGCATTGACGCCTCAGACACCCTTATCCCGTCCCCGACCCGAACAAACATCCGGAAACCTGCTCTGGTTACCGTATCGTCCTCAGGGAGGACATGTCGCGGTCGGGATCGGGAAAAGCTCCCAGATGAGCTTGCGTCGATGGATCTCACAGATCGAGATGTTTACCGGTAAACCCCTGGATCAAAGCAACCTCGGTGATTTGTGTGATCCCGGGTTGGACGTCACTGCCAAACAAGGGGTTATCCTGATGGACGCCTACGTAATGGCCAACGCCGCAGGCGCCACACCGACGGCCCGTCCTGAGGATATCGAAGTCCACCCCGTCGATCAGAGTGTTTACATCGCTTTTACCGATTCGACCGGGTCCGGAGATGGGTATCCGGACGTGAGTATTTTCCCCGATTCACAAGGCGAAAACTCCCGGCAATATGGCGCGATTTATCGATTAGTCGAAACCGATAACCAACCCCACGCCACAACCTTTACGTGGGGACGGTTTGTGGCTTCGGGAGAGGTGTATGAACAAGGCTCGGGGTTTGCCTGCGCAGACAACCTCGTGTTTGATCCGAACGCGAATCTGTGGATGGTTTGTGACATTTCCACTCCCAGACATAATTTTCCCGTTACACGACAGCTCGACGATAAGACCAATCCGGGCAATAGCGGGTTCGTCGGTATCTTCGGAAACAACGCGATTTTCTGTATTCCTACCACCGGTCCGTACACCGGTCAGCCCTTCTGCTTCGGGATCGGACCAATGGAATGCGAAATCACCGGACCAACTTTTACCGAAGACGGAAACACATTGATCGCAGCGATCCAACATCCCGGGGAATTGCACGGAACTCGTGGCCAACAAGACGTGAACCAACCTACAGAGGAAAAACGACGAATGGTGCTCACTGACCCCGACGGACAGACCTTCACTCAAATCCGAACCGTACCGTTAGGAAGCAACTTCCCGTCGGGCAAACTGGGGGATGTGCCCAAATCCTGTGTAGTCGCGATCCGCAGAACCAAAAAATGATCCTGATCCCGGTTCCAAACTCAGATCAAAAGGATTTGCGATCCGTTGCCCGCATCGGGAGGCAGTTGATTAGCCTTTCATGGCTTCGACGCCGCCCATGATTTCGGAGAGCTCGGTCGTGATCTGACCCTGTCGGGCGCGGTTGTACTGAAGCGTCAGTGCCCGGGCCATTTCCTCGGCGTTGTCGGTAGCGGCTTTCATAGCCACCATCCGCGCAACGTGCTCACTGGTAGCAGCATCCAGGTACGTCTGAAAGAATGCAGTCTTGACCGCTAGCGGGATCAGTTCGTCCAACAATTCTTTGGCGTCGGGAGAAAACTCATACATTAAATTGTTGTCCGATGGTTCGGGACTGACCATGGTTGTAGTTACACCGATATGCTTGTCGTCCAAGGCCCCGCGTTTGGCTTGCTCTTCCTTTTCGGCCACCTGTTTGGCGATGTTGTCGATCGTCTCTTTCAAGGCTCCGAGGGGCAGCAAAGGCATCACATCGGGTCGTTGAACACCGGTGGAGATAAAGTTCATAAACCCGACATACACGGCGTCAATCTTCCCCGAAGCGAACTCGGCCATCAGTTCATCGGCTAGTTGTTCGGCTTCGATGAACTTGGGGGGGTCGCTGATGGTGACTTTGGCCTTGATGGGTTTTTTCTGGAAATTGAGATAAGTAGCCCCTTTTTTCCCCGCCACATACAAATCAACGGTCAACCCCTGGGCTTCGAGGTTCTGGATGAACTTCATGCTGGTCCGAATGACATTTCCGTTATACCCCCCGGCTAGACCCCGGTTACTGGTGAGCATGACAAAAGCCACTCGTTTCGAAGCCGTCTGAGGATCGACCTGTCGGAACAACGGGTGTTCCACATCCCCGGCCGCCCGTGCAACGTCCCCGACGATTTCACGAACTTTCAAGGCATACGGTTTGGTTCCGACCGCCCTTTTCAGCGATTTCTGAAACTTGGCGGTGGCGATCATCTGCATGGTCCGGGTAATCTTACGGATGTTTCGGACCGCTTTTCGACGTTTCACAATCGCACGTGCTTTGGCCATTCGTTCCCTCGATGAGTCAAGTAATCTGGACAGGATTATGGCAAAGCCAAAGCCGGACGCAAGTTTTCATCCCCCGGCCCGGTGCGACCGGGTGACGCAGGCTCTGATATGACGGTTTGTCCGATCCCGAATGAACTTCGGATGAATCCGTCCAGACCCGGGCTGTCGAAAGAGGCTGATGACTTAACATGTTGAATGGTGTTATGATATGATCGGGGACGTTCAGGGAGATATGACCCATGCCAAAGTTTCGGGTAACGGGTTCCAACCGTGAGACCAGTGCCCGCATGACTCTTGAGCTAACCGCAGCCAGCAAGGGTGATGCAGAACGCAAAGCCGCTCAGGCTGGCATGATTGTCAGTCACATAACCCCTGTGAATGATTCTAGCACCGCTGAGGAGACGAAACACGCCATGGCAAAGAACTACCGTCAAGAGGAATCGGGCAGCAATCAGAAGAAACTGATCATCATTTTCTTGATCCTTCTGGTAATTTTCCTGTTTACCGGTCTGGTCTGGCCCGGGTTCTGGCGCTAAACCGCTATGTTCTTTTCGATAACCTTTCCGCGTTCACAGGACCTTAATTTAGTGGTTTTGTGGTCGGGTCGGGTTTCCGTGTCCTAATTGTCCTGAGTTCCGGCAGGTATTGTGGGGAATTAAACCATTCAACCCCACCGATCTGTTAACCCAGCTGGTCGAGCAGGTGAGTCAACACGGTTTTCGAATCGAAATAGGACCGTGCCAGGTCATAAGCAGCATCGGCGTGGCGGATGGGGTCCTGTCGCAATCGTTTCCAGCGCCTCGGCTGCTTGTTCGAGCGTCGAAAAACTAAATAACCCATTTCCCGTGGGTAACCAATGTTCAAATCCGCTGGATTGCGTCACAACGGGTCTCCCCGAAGCTAAAAACGCAGCGCTGCGATCGCTGAACCACCCGCTGGGTAACCCTGCATAGATTTGTTTAGCAACAGTCAGTTCCCCGGCTCGGGATTGAATGAACGTGCGGTAGGCTTGGGTTGAGATCGATGCCCGGGTCGCGTCCGTCAGACGCCACCCATGGGATTCGAACAATTTTTCAGTTTCGATCGGCATCGACGCCATTGCCATTTCCAGAGTCCAACCGGTATGCCGGGGTAACTCCAGAAGTTTCATCCACTCCAACCCCTTACTACTGGCGTACGTTTGACCGTTGTATTCAAAATGACGATCCGAGGAGTGTTCCCACTTCCCGACGGTGCTAAAAGCCGATCCGGTAGGCATCGGAACCTTGGGCCAATGATCCATCGCGATCGGTTGATTCGTCCCGATCCATCGAATCCCGTTTGTCGGTAAAGGACTATCCGAGGTGCCGATGAGTCTTCCGAAGGTCGCTATCCGGTCAAATCGTTTGTAATAGTCCAGAAACGCCTGATCATGCAGCATTCTCAGCTGCGTGAATACCGGATCCGTATCGATCACGCAGGTGCGTTTGACCCGGGCGAACTCTTCCCGCCAGGGGGTTATACCGCTGACGGATATCAAAACGTCCGCTCCGGTCAACTGATCGATCCATTCCCGTCGGTCCATTCCGTAATACCGGTTTTGCAGTTCCGAGTAATAACACCACCTCCCCCGGACGCCTTCTTCGGCAAACGTTCGATTCAGATAGTCGATTCCATACGACGGGTCTTCGGAACTGGTATTGTCGACCGGGTTATAAGGCCAAAGCCACTGTCCGGAGTCCTCATAAAACACCACCTCGTGCCCGAGTTGCTCCATCCCGAGTATGTAATTCAAATGGTGCCACGTCATCCCCCCTAGCGGATAACCAACGATGTAACCGCAAAGAATGATCCTCATTCTCGTTCACTCCCCGCCTCTGACGCAAAAACAGCTTGCAGCATGGGATCAATCACGCGATCTGCTGCCAGGTATTCCCGGGCGATTTCGTAGGCATTTTTACCTTCTTTCACGGGGTCACGGGCGACGGATTCCAATCCCGCAACGGCTTGTTCCATTGTCCGAAATGCGAACACCCCGGAACCGCTTGGAATGTATCTCGACCAACTCGTATCCTGGACGACCGCAGGACGACCTGACGCCAGATAACAACAGGTCCGACACGAAAACCACCCGCTGTTGGTCGCAGCGTAGACGTTTTTGGCAATACTCCATTCCCCCAGACTTTTGAAAATGAACTCCTGATAGGCTTCGGGGGTTAAACTGGCGTCATGGGCATCCGTCACCTCCCACCCGTTCTCCTGAAGCGGTCGGATCGTTTGATCGTTGTTGTTTCCGATCGCCAGAACCAGCGAAATCCCCGGAACCCGACGCGGCAACCCGATAAATCGTTCAAACTCCACCCGTTTATCAAAATAATCCACTCCCCGATAGTGCAAACGTTTTGGCTCTTTGGATAAATCCAAGGTCATCACGGTTGTCAACGACTGTCGATGATCCGGAGGGGTTTGAAGACCGGATTTCCAATTACCCAACGTCACCACCGGACGCGTTGGAATCCACCGAATCCCGCAATCAGGCAACTGACAGTCCGGATGACCGATGTTCTCGGCGTAGGTCAGGTGCACGTCATGATCCCGTGCGACTTCCACATACCGTTTAGCATCAGGACCTTCGGTATCAAGTAATTCTTGCAACCCGAACTGGTTGTACCCCGGATCGCTGTCTAAGAAAACCCGTCGACAACGGGAAGACAACGACTCGGGCAACCGACATACTCCCGAAACATTCAAATACAGATCGGCCCCCCTGGCGATGTCATCAAACGCTTGTTTGGACATTCCGAAACACCGATCCTGCAAAAGACGGTAATGCCACCGGTCCGACAGTTCGGGGGCGTGTTTCTCAAAAAATGACTGAATAAACCGGGCGTTATAAACCCCGTCCGCGGACGGCTGACGAATCGACGGATTGTAAGGCCACGTGTTCGTGTCTTCATGATAGTAGACCTCGTGTCCGAGCTCATGAAACGCCAAGACGTAATGAAAATAGTCCCAAGCCACCCCGCCTAGCGGAAACTGGCCTACCATCCCTCCGACAATAATCCGAAGCTTTGTCATAACGATTGATTATTTAGTCAGACCCTCTGATCTTTTAACACGTTTGTCATACCGAAGCCGTCGAGGTCGGCGCACCGGGGACATCGTCCTGGAGTTTGAGCTGGTGTCTGGCCATGGTCCAGTACAACCCATGTCGACGAATCAATTCTTCGTGACGTCCTTGTTCGATGATTTTTCCGGCTTCCATGACAAAAATCTGGTCACAGTCCGCCACGGTGCTCAATCGGTGAGAGACCAGGATCAAGGTGCGTTGACCTTTGATCTTTTTGAGTGTTTCGATGATGAGTTGTTCGTGTTGGGGGTCCAGGGCACTGGTCGGTTCGTCCATGATAATGATGGGCGCTTCGGTAAGTAATGCCCGGGCGATACTGATCCGTTGACGCTGGCCACCGGACAGATTCGATCCGGATTCAGAGATCTGCTCGTCGTACTGGTGTTCGAGCTTTTCGATGAAACCGGACGCCCCGGCCAGTTCCGCCGCCTGTCGGATCTGCTCGTCGGTGGCATCGGGACGACCGTAAGCGATGTTTTCACGGATTGCTCGTCGGGAGCACCACGTTTTCCTGCAGAACCAACGCGATATGACGACGCACATCCGACACCCGGATCTCCCGCAGGTCATGACCGTCCAGACGAATCGACCCTTCCACCGGATCGTAGAATCGGGGGCAACAGGTTCAATAACGTGGTTTTGCCAACGCCGGACGATCCGACAAAACGCGGACCATTTCTCCGGGATGAATCCGACAAGACACTCCGTCCAGGACATTGCTACCTTCTCGATATCGAAATACCACACGATCCAGCTCCAGGACCCGGGGTTGTTTGGGCAGGCTGATGGCACCTGGCAAATCGCGAATCACCGGATCACGGTCCAGCACCTCAAAAACCCGTTTACACCCTGCCACACCCGTAGCCAGCATCGAAGCCGATCCCGACAGGTTCTTCAAACGGACCATACAATTGCATGAGGAAACCGAAAAAGATTGTCAACTGTCCGGGCGTGAAGCCCGCGTCTCCCTTTTTCAGCACCATTTGATCCTGATAAACCAGATACCCCCCGTAGCCTAATAAGGCTGAGGCTCCGACTGCCAGAATCACGCCCACCATCAACCAGAAGAGCACCTCCTGCCAGTGCAACCGGAGATACGCTGCTACGCTGTTGGTCACATTCGTATGAAACCGCTGGTATTCGTCCTTTTCGCGGTTGAACGCCTGAACAAGACCGATCGTGGCTGACGAACGCTGGATCGTGGTCGTGAGTTGTGATTCGACCTCTTTTGCTTCGGTAGCTTTGGCTTGGAGCACCCGGGCATACAGCTTGGTCGTCCAGTACAACAGAGGCGCCACCGCCAGCGCGACCAGCGTCAATCGCCAGTTATTGGCGAACATGATCACGGCCATGTAAACCAGCGTCAGCGAATTGACCACGACCGACTGGATAAATCCCTGAACGACCGTCTGGATCCCGTAGGTGTCCCAAGACAAACGATAAATCGCATCCCCCTGGGGCTGCGACCGGTGATACGCCAATGACAGTTCCTGCAGTTTCCTGAACAGATCACACCGAACCCGCATCAAGGCGCTGTACCCGATCCGGATACTCAACAGGGTCTGGAACATCCTCAGAACCTCTTCCAACAGCTTCAGGATCAGATAAAACAACGCAATCCCAATAACGACCGCTACCGGATGATCGGGCGTGAGATGAAAAAAAATGCGACTGACCCATCCGGTTCCTCGGAGTCCGGCGAAATAGTCCACCAGAATCGCCAGTGGGAAAACCTGCAGGATCAAAGAACCCGTACCGACCGCGATCATCACCAAAAGCAGAATGATGCGTCCGGTTTCTTCCCGGTAATAATGGAGTGCTCGTCGGATCAATCGCATCTTGGACTACCCCTTTTGTCCACCAGCGTGTGCGGAAATCTCCACCGGGCCCGATGGTGTTTCTGTTTTTAGCTCATGGATCATCTGGTTGCCGGCTTGTTTACGGGGTACGGGAATAAAACCGAGTCGGTCCGCAGCATCATCGATCAGTTGGAGAACCGGGCGTAGCACCCGAGCACGATTCACATAATACATCGCCAGCATCACCACCGGGATTAGTGCCGACGGACGCGAGTAAGGCCACAGGTGCCATAACAACAAACCGCTGAGCATCACCAGTGCCACCGTCAACACCTGACAGAACTTGCTCATCAGGGGTTGCACGCGCAATCGTGTCAGCATCGCCCCGCCGCCGTGGATTTCTGTGCAACTGGACAATCGGATTTTCACGTACCGGCTACCATAGATTTCCATATCCCAGTTTTGCCATCCCGAGTCGGTACGAATCCGCCAACCCTGTTCGGTAGCCAAACGTGCGATTTCACTCAGCAGGTGCAGCCTTTCATGACTTTTGCTCCAGTACCGCAGCACACCGGGCATCTGAGGGTCAAAAGGCAATTCCCGTCGTCGATCGGAAGTGCCTTTGAGCGTCATCGTTTTGGCACGGAGTCGAACCGCATACCGTGCCCACCCGCGTGTAATCGGTTGACGCCAATGAAGGTACGCGATCAACGGACGAGACCAGATCGATCGGTGCCTGGGCATCGGCGCCTGATAGGCTGCGACAATCGCCAACACGACCGGAGTGGCAAACATCGCAGCTGCAACGACAAACAGTTGAGGGATCGCCAGACCCAGGAATGTGACAAACGCCGAGAGCAGATGCCACTCAATGCTCATCATCATGGCGGCGACCATCGACACAGGTCGACGATAAATGGTCTGAAACAATCCCGTTCCAAAGATCCCGTGATAGATCACGTCCGACCCGATCTTAACCCCGATATCCTCTCCGCCGTAGATTTTGCCACGCCAAAAACTAGCCCCGAGTGTATTGAAATGGTCCGGGTGCTTGTATTTCAATAGCGCCTCAGCCGTACCGTACCCACGTTGTTGTTTCAGATAGGCTTCGACACTGTTGCGTCGGTAATGCCAGACCTGTGCGGCAGGGGAAAAACCGATGGTATACCCCCTCTGCTGGAGGCGCCAGATAAAATCCACGTCATCCCCGGCTGCACGAAACTGTGGATCAAAACCTCCCACCTCCAACGCCGCGTAACGATAAAATGCCATGTTACACCCGGGCACGTGTTCGGCTTCACGGTCGTTGATCATCACGTGCGTCGGTCCACCGGGGCTTAGTCCGACGCAATCGGCGATCCAGGATCCTTCGTCCGGAATCAGGTTCGGACCTCCCATCCCGATATGACTCGACCGTTTTAACGCCAGGACCAGATAATAAAGCCAATCCTCATCGGCTTCGCAGTCGGAATCGGTATAGACAATGATTTCTCCCGTGGCAGCATGCATTCCCACGTTCCGCGCGTACGAAAGCCCCATGTTCTTTTGCTGAATGTTGATCACCCACGGGAACTTCTTGAGGATCTCCTGCGTGTTGTCCTTGCTCCCGTCATCGACGAATACCACCTCGTATTCTCCCGGATAACGGATCTTTTCCATCGACCTCAGACAGGATTCGACGGTACTGGCCCCGTTGTAGCTGCAGATGATCACGCTGACTTTGGGGAAAGTCTCGTCACTGACCTGGGGTACTCTGTCAAAAAGCTTTTTGACAGCATGAAACGAGGGTTTGGGGCTTCGGTCGCTACGCACCAGCCCGAACGCCCAGTCGGTGATCTGCATTCCCCCGGTGTACCAGTCGTCCGTATAACTGAAAATGAACGTACCGGCCAAACCTTCATCAAAAACGCAACGGACGTGGGTTGCCAGGATCTCGGCCTGTTCCTGTTCGGTCTTTTCCTGATGGGTATCGATCCCGTATTCCCCCAGCATCAGAGGCTTTTCCCCGGCGATCATCTGCAACCGGGCCAAGTAATTGCGAAATACCTGCTCCTTGTGCAGATAGACGTTGAAACTCACAAAATCGACGTTCCGCGGATTCAGGTATTCGGTCGTCGGATAGTTCGCAAATGTTGCCAGACAGTTGGGGGCTTCTTCGTGGACGATGTCAATCAGTTCGTCGATGAAATCGACGATCGGTCGATGTCCGACAAACCGCACGATGTCGGCAGGCAACTCGTTCACCACCGATATCGCAAACGTCGCCGGATGATTTCCACAAGCCCGAGCCGCGTCACGAACCGCTTGGCGCGCCTGACTCATGACCTGCGTATTTCCGATGAACGTCAGATTCTTCGGCCAGGGAACGTCCACAAAGACTTTTAACCCGGTTTCCTGTGCGATATCGAGAAACCACTGACTCGGTGTCCAATACACCCGTATACAATTGGCGCCCAGTTCCCGGATCTGCGCAAAATCACGTCGGACCTGCTCCGGTTCGGGATAGTGTTCTCCCAGAGAATTGGGGGCGAACGGACCGTAAGTCACCCCTTTGACAAAAAACTTCTCGTCCCCGAGACGGAAAAACTTGCCGTCCCTTCTTACACGGTCGGTAACAACGGTCTCAATACGTCGACGTCCCCCCGGAACCCCGGCAGACGTAGCAGCAGATGACGGTTCAGCAGTAAGTGTCATACGTCAGATTGAATCCTACCCGATTTTGGCTTGTAGGGCGCGGGTTCTGATGATTCAGACACACGTCCGATTCGGTGAACAAGTCGAGTCCGATAAAAAAGGCTTCATCCGCTCGATCTTCCACAACACAACGCGATCGCTAGTGCGTCGGCGACATCCGGCGGATGAGGAAGTTCGGGAAGATTCCACAGCATCTGCACTGCCCGTTGCATCTGTAGCTTCGACGCATGACCGTTGCCGGTCAGATTCTTCTTGATCCGATTGGCAGGAAACTCTCGAACTCGCAACGATCGACGCTGACAGACCAGCATCAACACCCCCCGGGCGTGACCCATGATGATGGCCGTCCGCGGGTGGGCGTAATGAGAATACAACTGTTCGATCGCGACCACCTCCGGAGAATGTTCCTTTAGAATCTCCTCCAGCTCTCGCTCCAGTTCCAACAATCGTTCGGACACGGTCTTTTTGCTGTTCAACCGGATCACCCCCGCATCCACCAGACGTGGCCGACCGGGGTTAAAGTCGATCACCCCGTAGCCCGTCAACTGTAAACCAGGATCCAGACCAACAATACGCATGGGTCTCTTTCTGACACGAATCCGGCATGATCCTCAGCCGATGCGTTACGGGTTATCAAAAGAAAAACGCCTTCAGTCGCGTTTTTCCCAACCGGTCCCGTCCGGACGATCGATCAAAGCGATTTTCAGACCCGCCAACCCGTCCCGTATCGCGTCGGCGGTGGCAAAATCCTTGCGTTTTCGCGCTTCGGCACGGATGCGAATGATCAGATCCATCAAACCCTCCACCAGCGAATCGTCTATCGTCTTGTGCGCAGATCGTTCAAACAACCCGAGCAATCTACCCAAAAATCGGACCCGTTGTACGGCCTGGCCGATCTCCCGGAGAACCTGCGGATCCCGGGTTTTTTTCGACCCCGGTTTTCTCGATCCGGGCATTGATCGCACCGGCACACTCGTGCAACGATGCGATCGCGCCTGCGGTGTTGAAATCGTCATCCATCGACGCCAAAAACTTGGTCTCGTAAGGTTGGACCAGTTCACAAGTCCCCTCGTCCGCCCCGGCGCCGATGCGTTCAACCCGTTCGAATAACCTCGCGAAGACAGCTAGGGCTTTTTTAACATTCCCCAGGACTTCTTCCGAAAACTCGATCGGACTTCGGTAATGCGTGCTTAACAGCAAATACCGGATCACATCAGGACCGTGCGTATCGATCAATGATCGTGCGTCCAACGTATTGCCCAACGATTTGCTCATCTTTTCGGTTTTCCATTCCCCGGAAGCGGCCTTGGTTCGAATTCGGGTTAAACCATTGTGCAACCAATACTTGACAAATGTTTTGCCGGTGCAGCACTCGGACTGAGCTCGTTCGTTTTCGTGATGGGGGAATTTGAGGTCGTCTCCCCCACCGTGGATGTCAAACGTTTCACCGAGATACTTCATGCTCATGGCCGAGCACTCGATATGCCATCCCGGTCTTCCCATTCCCCAAGGACTTTTCCAGGCCGGCTCCCCGGGTTTGGCACTTTTCCACAACGCAAAGTCGGAAGGGTGTCGTTTACCCGACCCTGCCAGATCACGCCCGCCTGATTCTTGTTCTTCTAACCGACGATGTGACAACTTTCCGTAATCGGGGTCGGACGTCGTATCAAACCACACGTCCCCGTGCTCGGTCGTGTAGGCGTGTCCTTTACGGATCAGACAATCCACCAATTCGATGATCTGCTGAATGTGCTGACTGGCGCGGGGAAAATGATCGATCTGATCTTTAACTCCCAGATCCGCAAGCACTTGCATGTAAAGGCGGGTTTGTTCCTCGGCCAAGGCGGAAAAGTCCATTCCCCGGTTTTGCGCTTCAGCGATGATCTTGTCATCCACATCGGTGATGTTGACGACCCACGTGACCTGAAATCCTTTATGAACCAGGTAACGTTTGATCGTGTCGAAAATGACCGGTCCGACCAAATGTCCGAGGTGAGGGGGTTTATAAACGGTTGGTCCGCACAAATAGATCCCGACTCGACCAGGAACCACCGGTTCAAAGACCTCTTTTTCACCCGTTAGCGTGTTATAAACTCTTAGTCTCATTGATGATGTATTCAAGGATTGATGATCAGATTTTTCACGTAACGCGAGTGTAACACCTACACACGTCGGAGCAAAACGACCGCCTGGGCTGAGATCGCTTGTCCCTGTCCGACCGAATCGCACGACTCGTTGGTTCCAGCCTTGACCCCGACCGGCGCACCCAGTTTTTCTTCCAACACTTTTTGCATCAGGGGTTTATACTCTTTCAGCCGGGGGCGTTCTGCTTGCACGGTCAGGTCGGCATTGACGACCGCAAAGTCTGACGCCTTCATCAGTTGTAACACCTGTTCGAGAAATACCAAACTGCTAGCCCCTTTCCATCGTGGGTCCGAATTGGGAAACATCTCACCGATGTCCCCTTTTCCCATCGCACCTAAGATCGCATCGACCAGGGCATGGATCACCACATCACCGTCCGAATGAGCTACCGCATGGAGTTCCTCGGAAACAACAACCCCCCCCAGGATTAGCCGCCCACCGGGCTCGATCCGGTGTATGTCATATCCCAACCCGATCCGAAACGACTGATCCATGTCCATCAACTTTATCCTATCTTTCTATTCCCGTCGCGGACAATGTTATACCTCGATGCCGAAAGGTTCTTTCCGATCGCGACTTTCGACTGCTCTTGTTGATCCCGAGCATGTCGCAGGTTGTGTATTGATCTTCGGGGATAACTTTCATACAGTTCATCAGGTTCTACCCCTGGTGGGGTGGTTACAGGAACGTACGTTCCGCTATCGTCATTCCCGATCGTTGATACAGGTCATCCGTATGAAAGACAAGGACGTCGATCCTAATCAACAAGAAGAGCCAGCAGACGGGCCGGTCGAAACCGAACCGGGTGAGGCGCATTCCCCGTCCGAAAACACTCCCCCCGAGACGGTCGATACGGCGTCGGTCGAAGCTTTATTGTTTTCCACACATCACCCCTTGACCGCAGGACGATTGGCAGAGTTGTTAGAGCTCAACTCGACCCGTCCGGTACGGCAAGCTATCCGTGAACTCAACCGCCAGTACGAATCACAGAATCGTTCGTTCCGGATCGAACAGGTCGCAGGGGGATATCAGATGCTTACTTTGCCTGTTTTTGCTCCCTTGATCAAAAAGCATCAAATGAAAGAAGCCGACGCCAAGTTGACCAAAGCCGCGTTGGAGACATTGGCTGTCATTGCCTACAAGCAACCGATCTTGCGTGCAGACATCGAAGCCATTCGTGGGGTCGCTTGCGGTGAAACGATCCGGAGTCTGATGGAAAAACACCTTGTCAAGATTGCCGGTCGGGCTGAAGTTCCCGGACGACCGATCTTGTACGGAACCACCAAACGGTTTCTTGAGGTTTTCGGTCTGAACTCTCTCCAGGATCTTCCTAAAGGGGAAGAACCGTTGAAACTTCAGAACCCTTCGATGCTTGATTCATCCCCCTCTTCTCCGGTTTCATCGTCTCAGCCCTAAAACGAGGAATTCGTCTCACCCTCAACACTCTCCGGCAGGTTTCGACTCCGGTCGTGATTTTCACGCCGGTTGGGGAAAAGTCGTCCGGGGGGTGTAATTCCCACTATTCCTATCTGAATTGTTGACAGTAACAAACGTCCCCGATAGGTTGCGGATTCGCGACCATGAGCAGTTATCACCTGACACATTTAAAACAGTTGGAAGCCGAAAGCATCCATATCATCCGGGAAGTCGCAGCCGAGTTCGAAAAACCGGTGTTACTTTATTCCGGTGGGAAAGACTCCATGTGTCTGATTCACCTGGCACGAAAGGCTTTTGCGCCGGGAAAAGTTCCGTTTCCCTTGCTTCACATTGCCACGACGTGGGATTTTCGGGAACTTCTGGAGTTTCGTGACCGGTATTGTGCGGAAAATCAGTTAAATCTGACGATTTACACGAACGAAGAAGCACTGGCTGCCGGGATCAATCCGTTCGATTATCCGACACCGAAGTATTCCGCAGCAATGCAGACCCAAGCGTTGGTTCAGGCACTGAAAAAAGGGGGATACGACGCAGCATTTGGGGGTGCCCGTCGGGACGAGGAAAAGTCCCGTGCCAAAGAACGTGTCTACAGTTTTCGGGACAAACAGATGCAATGGGACCCCAAAAACCAACGACCGGAACTCTGGTCTTTGTATAACGGGAAAGTGAATCCCGGGGAATCGATCCGGGTTTTCCCTTTGAGCAATTGGACCGAACTGGACGTGTGGCAATACATTTATGCGGAGAAAATCCCTCTGCCTCCTCTTTATTTTGCCGCCCCTCGACCGGTGGTTCAAAGGAACGGACAATGGATCGTCGTGGACGATGACCGAATGCGTCTGACCCCGGAAGATCGGATTGTCGAAAAAGTCATCCGATTCCGTACGCTTGGTGATTACCCGTTGACCGCCGGGATCGAATCCAACGCCAAAACCGTCCCCGAAGTCATCCAGGAAACCCTTTTAGCCCGACGTTCCGAACGTCAGGGACGTCTGATCGACTACGACGAAGCAGGTTCCATGGAACAAAAAAAACGTGAAGGTTATTTTTGATCTCCAACCTCTGATCTTCCAAACACGACCAATACTATTTCTTGTTGACCATGCAAACCGAAGCCCAATTAATTGACACTGACATTGATGCCTATCTGGAACGCAACCAGCGCAAGGAATTGTTACGTTTTTTGACCTGTGGAAGCGTCGATGACGGCAAATCCACGCTCATCGGACGTCTGTTGCATGACACAAAAGGCATTTACGAAGATCAATTGGCTGCGATCCAGAAAGACTCGGTCAAACACGGAACCACCGGTGCAGGACAAGTGGACCTGGCGCTTCTGACCGACGGTCTCAAAGCCGAACGGGAACAAGGGATCACCATCGACGTGGCGTATCGTTATTTTTCGACCGACAAACGAAAGTTCATCATCGCCGATACGCCCGGACATGAACAATACACCCGAAACATGGCCACCGGAGCTTCGACCTGTCATCTGGCGATTATCCTGATCGATGCCCGACATGGGGTGATGCCCCAAACCAAACGGCATTCCTTTATCGTCTCTCTACTTGGGATCAAACACGTCGTCGTCGCGATCAACAAGATGGATTTGGTCGATTACTCTCAGGACGTATACGACAAGATCAAATCCGACTACACCGGATTCGTCGCCAAACTGGGAATCCCTGACGTGCAGTTCATCCCTATTTCAGCGTTAAAAGGGGATAACGTGGTCGAAAAATCTCAGGCCATGCCTTGGTATTTCGGTCCCCCGCTTTTGAAACATCTGGAAACCGTTCATATCGCGTCGGATCGGAATCTGGAAGATTTTCGTTTTCCCGTCCAGTATGTGCTTCGTCCGAATCTCAATTTTCGGGGGTTTTGCGGGACCATCGCGTCCGGGATTATCAAAAAAGGAGATCCCATTTTGGTGCTACCTTCGGGGAGACAATCCAAGGTCCGATCGATCGTGACCTTCGACGGGGAACTTACCGAAGCTTTTGCCCCTCAGGCAGTAACGATTACACTCGAGGATGAAATCGACATCTCGCGGGGGGACATGCTGGTGTTACCGGGTAACGAACCCCATGTCTCCAGCCAAATCGAAGCCATGATCGTCTGGATGCACGAAAAACCGTTCGTCCCCGGACGTTCGTATTGGATCAAACACACCACCCGAACCGTTTCCGGCGAATTGGCCGAGATCCGTTACGGGGTGGATGTCAACACCCTCGAACGTCGTGCGGCTTCTCAACTAGGGATGAACGAAGTAGCTCACGTGGTGATGAGCCTGAATCAACCTCTCGTGTTTGACCCCTACAAGGTGAATCCGACGACCGGTGCTTTTATCGTCATCGACCGTCTGACCAACAATACCGTCGGCGCGGGAATGATCCTGGAACACACCGACCGTCGAAGCCAAGGGGATTTGTGGCAACAACAACCGGTGGCGGGTAAGCTCAAACAAAAGGCCTCGTTGATTTCAACTTCAGAACGTTCCAAACGTTATGGACATCAACCGGTCACTGTGCTGCTTTACGGGTTGACCGGATCGGGCAAAGCGTCGATCGCCTATGCCGTCGAAAAAACCCTTTGGGAAAGGGGATGTGCGGTGACCACTCTGTACGGTCCGGATATGCGCCAGGGATTGTGTCGCGATCTGGGATTTACCGCTGACGACCGGAGCGAAAACCTCCGCCGAAGCGCCGAAGTCGCTCGGATCATCAATGATTCGGGACAGATCTGCATTTGTGCGTTTGTCGCGCCCCATGACTCGGTTCGAGAAAAAGCCCGTCAGGTCATCGGTCCGGACCGGTTCGTCAGCGTCTATCTCAAATGCCCCCCTGAGATCTGCCGACAACGGGATGAAACAGGCGCCTGGCGACTCGCCGACGAAGGCAAAATCAAGCAATTCCCCGGCGTCAGCGCCTCTTTCGACGAACCAACACGACCCGACCTGGTCCTTCCCACCGATCAGCTCGACATCGACGCTTGTTGTCAAAAAATCATCCAGCTTCTGATCGAACGGGGTTATGTCCCGGGACCTTGAATCAATATCCCTTGAATCAATATCCTTGGAGTAACCATTTCCTACCCTCCCGATAGGGAATAGGTCCTCGGTCGGATGATGGTTTGTTCCGCTGTCACCGTCACCAGGTTGAACATGACGTCTTGTTCGTGGTCCACGGTCACTTCATCGGTGTGGGGATAAGACTGTAACGGACCGAACGCACTTTGACCCGCGCAGACCATCAGCCCGTGGACTTGTGTTATGAAAAGTCCGTGCACATGACCCGTGAAAATCCCCCGAATCCGGGACCGGGCAGGACGAATCGTTTCCAACAATTCCGATGCGTTGTCGATGAACATGAACTTCCCCCCCCAACCTCGCGGAGGATGGTCCAGCCAAGGCGTATCCAAAAACGTCGGAACATGATGCATCCCGATCACCAGCGGAGGACCGTCAGGGGCGCATTGCGTCTTCAACCAGTCAAGTTGTCCTTGTTCCACCCGTCCCCCTGGTTCGAACGGTCCGCGAGTATCCACGATCACGAATCGAATCCCGCCTATGTCAAAACGGTAGTCCACCCGTTCCAGAACCGTGCGCGACTCCATCAGTCGAGTCTGAAGTTCCCCAGCATGATCGTGATTCCCCATCGCATACCGGACCGGAAACCTCAGACGTGATATCTGATCACGAAAGAGTTCGTACGAAATCGGGTTGGCATCATCCACCACGTCGCCGGTATGGAGCACAAAATCGACCTCAAACGGGAGGGCGTTGATC
The DNA here is from genome assembly GCA_026004655.1 of Phycisphaerae bacterium. Taxonomy (GTDB): domain Bacteria; phylum Planctomycetota; class Phycisphaerae; order Tepidisphaerales; family Tepidisphaeraceae; genus BPJO01. The sequence continues at coordinate 25,520 of BPJO01000014.1, read as the reverse complement.
TGATCGATCAACACTTGTAGATACTCATAAGGTCTTCGCCCGTAGAGCGTAAAATCCTTGTGTGGACCGATGTGGGTGTCGGTGATGTGAATAAATCGAACCATCCGCGACATGATACGGTTTGATCGAATCCTGGAAAAATATTCTCTGTTTGGGAAACCCACACGACTGTGATAGGGTGAAATGTGGAGGGAACATGTCATGTCGCTGTCATCCGATCAATTGACCCATTTACTGGATCTGTCGCGTGTTCTAGCCATCACCCTGGACCTCGAGTCACTCTTACCCCGGGCAGCGAGGATTACGTGTCAGGTGCTCGGGTGCGAACGTGCGAGTGTTTATTTTTTGGATGAATCGACCCACGAATTGTGGACACAGGTTGCGATCGGTACCGATCCGATCCGTCTGGATTATCGAACAGGTCTGGCCGGGCACGTGTTTCAGACCGGAGAATCGGTCTGGACACCCGATGCTTACGCCGACCCGCGGTTCAATCGGGCTGTGGATGAACAGACCGGATTTCGGACCCGCGACCTCTTGACCGTTCCCATACTCGATCTGGACCGGTGTCCGGTGGGTGTTTTACAAGCCATCAACCACCGAGATGGTTTTTCCCGGACGCATCTGGACCTGTGTCAGCTTTTAGCCGACCAGATCGGGGTGGTCGTGCAAAGACACCGGCTTCATGAGCAAGTGATAGAATCCGTCAGAATACGACACGAAATGGAGCTGGCGGCGCAGGTACAGACAGAGCTGTTACCCCGAGAAGTGCCTGCGATTACGACGCTGGATGTCGCTGGCTGGTCGGTCCCTGCTTCGGTGACCGGAGGAGATTGTTATGACTTGTGGCAACTCAACGACGGGCGACTCGCGATGCTCTTGGCCGATGCTGCCGGTCATGGGATGGCAGCGGCAATGGTGGTGGCGCAGGTCCGGTCGTTGATCCGAGTGTTGACGACCGACACTCTTTCCCCCGCGGACGTGTTGAATAAAGTCAACGCCCGACTCTCGGAGGACCTATCCCCCAACCGGTTCGTAACAGCGGTGTTGGTTTATCTGTCCTCGACCGGTGAGGTAGAAATGGCGTCGGCAGGTCATGGACCGATCCTGGTTTCGAGTTCGGGCGACTCGGTGTTTGAACAATGGAATGCCTCGGGATTACCTCTGGTGGTCGATCCCGAATCCACCGTGCAGAATTACCCGATCTTTCACCTGCAACCGGGCGGTCAGATCGTGCTGGTCTCGGACGGAATTTTCGAAGCCCCTTCCCGGTCCGGTGAACAACTGGGCACCCAGCGTCTCGAAACCATTCTGGGGTCTCAAACGAATCGACCCGCGGATCAACAAATCGCCCACCTCCGACAGATCGTTCGTACCTGGTCCGACAGGACGACACCTAAAGATGACCAGACGATCATCATTGCCCGTCGGACACGATAAACCGCGTTTGTTTTGAACCCTGTCCAAAGTTGAGCAATCTTTGCACTTTTAAATTGTTTTGGACAAATCACGTTACGGTGTTGCAGAATCGTCTCCGACTTATATGATATTGAGACTCTATCTCATATAAGAGGATTACTATGTCTCCATCCATTTTTACACAAAGCAATATCAAAAAAGCATTTACGCTTGTCGAACTGTTGGTGGTCATCGGGATTATCGCCTTGTTAATATCGATTTTGCTCCCGTCGTTGAATATCGCCCGTCAACAGGCCGCTTCGGTTAAGTGTCTGTCGAATATTCGTAACATCGGGAACGCCATCGCGATGTACGTCAACGAAAACCGTGGATACTACCCCCCCGGCGCCTGGGCGGAACGACCCAATGTCGCCCGGACACGTTGGGTCGATGCCATCTATCCGCATATTAGGAACACGGACATTTTCGTTTGCCCTTCTTTAGATCCGGTCTGGTATCCCAACATGAACAAAGCTTTCAACCACACGACCGATATCGTCCCGGACGCTCAGAAACCGAATCCACCGTACGCGACCTGGGCCCCTCAGGGGGTTAAATACTTTGGGGGATACGGATATAACTACCAGTATCTCGGAAACGGACGACACGACCCGGCCGCTGCGGATCCGAATTACCGCACCGCCTTTTTGCAACGCGCCTCTAAAATCCGTTCCAGTTCTCGAACGGTCGCCGTCGCAGACACCCGTGGTACCAACGCAGTTGCCAATCCGTATAACGGCGACGGTGTGTACGTGATCGACCCACCGCTTCAGTCGTATAACTTGGGTTCCAAAGGGGGTAGGAGAAACCTCTCGGGCAACCCCGTCGATCGAGATACAAACAATTACGGATATCGTAACGGTAGCGGGTCAAGGGCTTCCAATGAAGACCCATCTCTCAAAGGCAAATCGGCTTATCGTTCTTTGCCCGATGAACGACACCGGGGTAGGATCGCTGTCGCTTTCTGCGACGGACATGGCGAAATGCTCACTCTCGACCAGATCGATGATTCCAACGGAGATGGTGTCCGAGACAACGGGCTTTGGACCGGTCTCGACATCGCTGACCATGGTCCTAGTGGACTGGAGAACCGATAAACTCTCCGACTGGTCATCCACGTCTGATGACCCCATCGAATCTCGCAGGCTGACCTGGATGACAACGAAACATCCAGCCAATAGTGAGGTGTTTATGTCGTTCCAGTCAGAACCGGGCATCATCCGTTGGAAAGTGCATTTCAAATCTTCCCCGGAGAGGGTCTTTGCAGCACTAGCTACGGATGAAGGGCGAGCTCGTTTCTGGGCTGAATCAGCGCCGGAGGTCGATGGGGTCATCACCTTCCATATTTTGAATTATGAACCATTCTCAGGCCGGATTTTAGTCAGGAACGAACCTACCGTTTTCAGCCTCGAGTATTTTGGAACCGTTGTTGAGTTCTCTTTATCCGGTGACGGAAAAGGCGGGTACCGACCTTTCACTCTTGGCTACGAATGTTGATGAATCCATTCGCATGGAAATGGTGGCAGGCTGGGTTTCGGTGCTCCTGGCCATGAAGGCTGCGGTCGATCACGACATCGACTTGAGAAATCATGACAAATCACGTGCCTGGGAAAGTGGATTTGCGGATAACTGAGCATCCGTTGAAGTTCCGGTCAAGGGAGCACCGTCTGTGTCAATCCCTCCATTGAACCACACTAACTCTCTGAGATGTACTCGAGGCTGGCGCGGGTACCTGATCGGTTCTTCGAACGCTTAGAAATGCAAAGGTCTATAACTGATATTCTTTGATTTTGCGATAAAGGGTGCGTTCGCCGATACCGAGGATCTGGGCAGCCTGTTCACGGTTCCCGTTGGTGGCTTTGAGTGTATTGCGAATCAGCTCGCGTTCAGCCTGTTCGATCGAATAACCGACAAAATGATCCATCGATGGTCCGGCGCCTGTATCGGCACGAGGGTTGATGTCTGAGGGAATATCGGATTTTGTCAAATGATTCCCCCGGGCCAGGACGACCATGTTTTCGATCACGTTCCGGAGTTGCCTGACATTTCCTGGCCAAGAATACGCCATCAGCAGATTTTGGGCGTCCGAATCGATCCCGTCGATGGTTTTGCCATATTTTTCGGACATCTGTTTGATGAAAAAGTGGGTCAAAAGCGGGATGTCCTGTTTGCGTTCTCGAAGCGGGGGTAACTGGATCGTAATGCCTTTGATCCGGAAGAACAGGTCTTCGCGGAACTTTTTCTCCTGGACCATTTCTTCTAGATGACGGTTGGTCGCACTGATGATCCGAACATCCACCCGTCGGGGTTCATTGCTTCCTAACCGGACTACTTCTCCGCTTTCCAGGACACGGAGCAACTTGGCTTGCATGGACGCGGGCATGTCCCCGATTTCATCTAGAAACAGTGTTCCTCGATCGGCGTATTCGAACCGACCTTCACGGTCCGATTGTGCACCGGTGTAGGCGCCCTTCACGTGTCCGAACAGCTCATCTTCCAGGATCGATTCGCTCAGACCGGCACAGTTGATCGTCACCAGACGCGATTTACGACGACGAGAATTATTGTGAATCGCCCGGGCGATCAGCTCCTTGCCCGTTCCGCTTTCTCCGAGAATCAGGACCGGTATATCACTGGCAGCGACCTGACGGGCCGTCGTGATGACTTGTTGCATTTGAGCGGAACGTCCGATGATCCCTTCGAACCCCCCTGTTTCGACCAGTTGCGCCTGCAGCACCTCGTTTTCTCGTCGGAGAAGGGCCTTTTCAGAAGCCTGCTGGACTTTGAGTCGAAAATATTCCAGGTCCAGGGGTTTTTCGATGTAATCAAAAGCCCCCTGGTTCAAGGCCGTCTTGCACGTGGGAATGTCGGCATGGGCGGTGACCATCAGCACCACCGGAGTAGGAGTTAATTTCATGGCATGGGCGAGCAGATCGAGCCCCTGGGGGTGACCGTCCATCATCAAATCGGTGATGATGACGTCGTACTGCTTGCGAGAAAGCCTAGAAAGTGCTTCATCCAAGTTGTAAGCCAAATCCCGGGAATGTCCCAACCTGATCAGTGCATCGGACATGACCTGGGCATGGTCCTTCTCATCATCGACGATCAGAATACGAGCCGTGTCCTGTTTGTTGTCAGACATATCTGGATATTGTACGTCGTCACCAGGCAAAGTCATTCTCTGAGACGATCGGGTTTCCTTCTCTGATTCGTCTGAGACTGTTTTGATTCAGGAAGAGGATTTGCCGCGAGGCAAGAGGATAGAGAACCGTGACCCTTTTCCTACTTCGGATTTGAGTTCGACCCGTCCCCCGTGCTCCTGTGCGATGCGTTTGGTCATGGCCAGACCGATTCCGGTTCCGCCTTTGCGTTTTGAGTAGTAGGCTTGGAAGATTTTGTCCTGTTCTTCGGGTGGGATTCCGGGTCCGGTATCGGTAATTGACAACTCGACCCAACGGTCTCGTGGACCGGCCGACACGATCAGCTCTCCACCGTTGGGCATGGCCTGGATAGCATTGATCATCAGATTCAGACAGGCTTGTTTGATCAGTTTCGGATCGACGTGCGCCAATACTTCCTGGTCGGGGTTGGCATGACGCAGCTGAACCTTAGCCAATTGCGCCTGGGGAGACAGAAAATCGACCAGTTCGCCTAGGAGTTGGGAAAGATTGACCGTTTGGGGTTGGATTTCGATCCGACCTGCGTACCTTAAAAAGTCGTCCAGGGTATCGCGCAACCGGGAAGCCTCTCGCGTGATCGTTGACAGACGGGACAAAACCCCCGGCGGGGTTGATCGGTCCGATGCCAAATCTTCCTGAAGTAATTGAAGATTCAACTGGACCGTGGATAACGGGTTTTTGATCTCATGTGCCAACCCTCCGGTCAGTGACCCGAGTTCGGCCAGACGCTCGGCTTGGCGCATTTGTTCTCGGGCGGCCAACAACCGACGATTCAAATACCACCCGGCCAGACCTGCGATACCAAGTCCGACTAACAATCCTGCGCCTGCTCCGAGTGCTAACTCCAGCATTGGCAAGCCTTTCCGAGGTTGATCTGGTTCATCTTCGGTTTGTCACGCGACAGAAGACCCTCGATAACGTATTGACGTAATTCAATACGTTTCGAGGTTTTAACTGTAAAGACTATCTATTTCCTATTGAATTGCTATAGATTAATGCATCGCGATTTTGACAATTCGTTCGGGCGCAGGAAAGGGTCAAGGAAGTGGTCGAGCAGGTTTATATCATTGATGACGATCCGGTAGCTTCGGCTTTTGTTGCAAAGGTTGCTTCCAGAGGCGGATTTGCTTCAACGTGTTATCTCTCAGCCAATCAGTTTCTTGCAGAAGTTCACCCTGACTTTCGTGGTTGCATCGTGCTAGATTTGTGTCTGGAGGACATGGACGGTCTGGCGCTTCAAGCCGAACTGTTGAAAAGAAACATCACCTTGCCCGTGATCATTTTGTCAGCAAAAGCCGAGGTCTCCTCAGCCGTTCAGGCAATGAAGCAAAAAGCTTTTGATCTGTTTGAAAAACCGGTCGAACCCGAAATCCTTCTGCAAAGCATCCAGCGGGCCATCGCTCATGACGCTTCGGAATGGGCCTATCTGAAAGAAAAAAACCGGATTCGAGAACATTTTCAGACCCTTTCGGAACGGGAACGACAGGTTCTGGAACTGGTGGTCAGCGGGCTGGCCAACAAACAAATCGCCGGGAAGCTGGGTCTGAGTGAGAAAACGATCGAGGTTCATCGTGGAAATGTCATGCGGAAAGATGAACGTGGACAGTCTGGCATCTCTGGTCCGGGCGGCTTTGCGTTGCGATGTGAAGGGGCCGATAAACCCATCAACGAGTTCTCGTAACTCATGCTCATGCTTCAGGCCTCAAGCGAGATTGAGTGCACCGAAATCAAAGCCGCGCACCACATTAAACCACAAAGTGGACATCGAGAACCACGCGCTGGTTTGACGAAGGATTTTTTATGAAAGAACGCGTTGTCTATCGCATCCAGCTGAGCACCGAGGCCAAACAGAAACTTCATGGAGCTATCGGACCAGCTCGGGATAACCCAGATCGCCATCACTTCCAGGCTGGTGGAATGGTTTGCCAATCAGCCGGACCACATCCAAGCCGCCATTCTGGGGCTTTATCCCGATCTGCTCAAAAAAGATATTGCCACCCTGATTCTGGAACGACTCGCCGAAGACAAGGATTCCACCCCCCCGACCGCTTAAGCCACTTGCTCTGTGAGTAGCTCCTCTGTCTGGTTGGTCCCCGAAATCTGTTGTCAATGGCTTTCGTAGAAGGGCTGGATCGACGGCGCCTCTGGACCGATAACGCATGGATGGCGGCGCAAACGCCGAGGTACGGAGCGAGGATGGCAAACCCATGAACGCCGGCCAAAAACGCCAGCGGCAGGTATTTCAGGTGTCTCATCTGGCTCGGCAGGATCATAACCGACTTGTTTATCAGACATATCACGTTCGGCCTGATCTTTCAACAGCCCGTTTTCGAGAGTCCGCTGTTAAAACGGTCAAAAACCACCATCTATACCGGTCAGATACCCCGGACCGCCTTGACGCAGGACCCTTCCTGACGGGGTACGAAGTTGTGTTCATTTTTCTTGACATAACGATTGCACCAATCTAGGGTTAAGCTGCAGATCGCTCGATGACTCACGTTCCAATGGACACCAAGCCTCAACCCAACACCGAGACGGGGATCTTTGGGCTCGGACCCAATCTCGATACCGAGGTCGGTCGTGTCGTCATGGAAACCGGCTTGGCCACCAAACCCGAAATCGACTTCTGTCGAGAACAACAAAAACAGTCCTCCGATCCGAACCAGCGCTCCTTGGCCGATCTCCTGGTTGAGCACGGGTTTATTACCGCCAACCAAGCCAAGCGCATCCGTAAACACCTCGAAGAACGCCGCAATTCTCAGATCCCCGGATATGTCCTGCTCGGCAAACTCGGCAAAGGCGCAATGGCCACCGTTTACAAAGCCCGGCAGGTCTCTCTGGATCGCATCGTGGCCATTAAAGTCCTTCCGAAGAAAAACTCCGATTCAGTCGATTTTGTGGAACGGTTCTACAAAGAAGGCCGCGCCGCCGCCAAACTGTCACACAACAACATTGTCCAAGCCATCGACGTCGGGAGCACCCCAGACGGATTTCATTACTTTGTCATGGAATACGTCGAGGGCAAAACCCTCTATGACATCATGCAGCCCCCGCCCGTCGGGGAAGGACGCAATTTTTCCGAAGCCGAAGCTCTGGATATCGGTATCCAGATGGCGGACGCCCTGGCCCATGCCCATAGCAAAGGGTTGATCCATCGCGACGTCAAACCCAAAAATATCATTCTCACACACAATAATGTCGCCAAACTCACGGATTTGGGTCTGGCCCGTTCCACCGATGACAAACAGGCCGCCGAATCCGAAGCCGGAAAAGCCTACGGAACCCCCTATTATATTAGTCCGGAACAGATCCGCGGGGATATCGATATCGACCATCGGGCTGACATCTATTCCCTTGGCGCGACGCTTTATCACCTGGTTACCGGACACCCCCCCTTTGACGGGGATTCCCCTTCTGCCGTGATGCACAAGCATCTGCGTGAACCCCTGACCCCGCCGGATCATATTAATGTCGCGTTATCCAGCGGGATCAGCGAAATCATCGAAGTCGCGATGGCCAAAAACCGTGACGAACGCTATCAGACCACCGAGGACATGCTCGAAGACCTCAAACTGGTCAAAGAAGGTCAACCCCCCAAACACGCCCGTCGCACGGTTGATCTGGATGCCCTTCAAAAGCTCGAGCAGCACACCCAGACACTCGATCTTGATGCGCCCCCCTCGCTTATCCCTACGATCTGGCAAAACCCTGTCGTCATTACCTTGCTAAGCCTCGTCGGGCTGTCCGTCGTTCTGAATATCGTTTTTTTGGTGCTGATCTTAGGTCGATAAATACCTCCACCTCCTGATAGGCCCCATAGGTCGGACCTTGGGTCCTTCTCGGCGATTCACCGAATCGTTTCGTATTTTACAGTTCTCCTTTTTTGGGAAGTCGTGTTGAAAATAAGCGATTGAGATTTATAATGAGATTCAATCTCAATTGATAAGGAGAGCCTCGAAAATGCGTTCCATGTCCGTCTTAACCGCCAGTGTGGTGGTCGTTTCTGGATCCTTTGCCCACGGGAATGATGTGCTGGTCACCGTCGTCAATGGTGCCAACGCGACGAATGGCAAAGCGATCGCCGCTTTTGCATACGATCCGGTCAATGATCGAATGTTGGTCACCAACTACGGTTCCAGTCCCTTCAGCGGTCTAGGCGCCATACGACTCATCACCAACGTCAGCAGCAGCCAGACCGCGACCGATGTGCTTTCGGAAGGACAACTTCAACTCTATTACCGAAACAACGATACCAACCGTTCCGTCACCACCCCTTTGATCAGCGGGTTCTTATTCAATCCTCAAACCGTTGGTTCGTTCGCACCGTACACCATGATTTGGGCTACCGACGCGTCATTGACACGGTTACCCAGTAGCACAACGGTTGACCCTGCTGCCACCAAACGGTTTTATCGGTTTGATCCCTCCGTGATACCGGATACCTACCCGGTCAATGCCATCACCACGTTGACAACACTCAGCGACCTTCAGAACGTCGTCAATACAAGCAATACCTCGTCCAACTGGGGACGACAATTCGCCTGGTCTAATGACGGACAGCGGATTTATCATATGGACACATCCACCGCGTTCGGAGGAGTGTGGAAACTGAACCCCTTGACCGGCCAAGCCGACAGGTTGGTCGCCGTCAGCGGGGCCAATACCGAAGTGGCCGTGTTAAACCCGGGTGGTGGTGTCGATCGGATTGTTTTTCGAGGAACAGGACCTGATGAAGGGGGCCTCGTTTATATCGACCATGATGCGTCGACCAATACCACCTCGTCCATCGGTGTGTTGTTGTCGCGTGATGCTTTGAAAGATTTTCTGGATCAGGGGGATGTCATACCCACGACTTTTTCAGCAACTTCCGACAGCCAAGGCAATTTGTACTTCAACAGCACCAACGGAACGGGAACGGTCATGCGTCTAGACCCCCAGGGACGTTTGGTCACCTTAGTCAATAGAGCCCAGCGTCAAGCCTTTCTTAACGACAGTCCGAACTCTAACACGTTACGAATGCAAGTTCGCCAGATTGTTCACACCACTGCAGGAACGATCCAACAACTGTTATACGCGGAGAATAAAACCCAATCCGTGACCGGAATTAATATTTACAAAGTGGGAGACTTTGACCGAAATGGACTGGTCGATTCCGCGGACCGAGCAATGTTTCTTTCGGCACTGACACCTCGCGGAACCCCAATCAGCTCAGAAGAATTAAGCAATAAAGGCAAATACGACCTCAATGGCAACGGAAGCGTTGACTGGAAGGACGTTAAAATTCTTCAATCGTTCCTTGGTTTTCAAAACGGGGATGTCAACCTGGACGGGGCACTGACGCTTGACGATTTGGACATTCTGGGAGCAAATTACTACACCCTCGGGGGTTCTGCTGACAAAACTTGGGCACAAGGGGACATTGCCAGCCTCGATCCCCTGGCGACGGTCTATAACGCCACGGCTGCGGATGCCAATCTGGTCAATGCGGTGGATGTGAACCTGTTCGCCCATACCTGGTTAAATGTCTTAGGTTTTCCTCACCTGACCCTGGGGCAGGTCGATTCCAGAGGGTATACGGGTCAGTTCCGTCTGGACGTGATGGCAGCTCTGGTTCCTGAACCCGGGATGCTCACGCTGCTTGGCGTGGGCATGGGACTTGTGTTGCGAAGACGGAGAGGGGTATGAAGATGTCGCCTGGACGCCGTTCAATGGCGTTTACACTGGTCGAACTGCTGGTCGTCATCGGGATCATTTCGGTCCTGATGGCGATCCTGCTTCCGGTTCTGACCAAGGCGCGCAAACAGGCGCTTGAAGTCCGCTGTCAAGGGAATCTGCGTCAGATCTATTCCGGGCTGATTTTGTACGCCAACGACAATCGAGACCGGTTTCCTGACCCCCAAAGTCTCGGTCGTCATGCTTACCGGATGAGACCGGGAGACAAAACCCCCGGCGACCCGGCAGCTCGTCCGGAACGGTATGGACTCGCAGCCATGCTTCATGGGATCGATCCGAATGACGTGAACTTGACTTTACCCCTCCCCCCAGCGAAGTATCTTGACGGCACGAGCGAAATCTGGGTCTGTCAAGCTCAACCCGATTATTTAAAGCGTTTTCAAAACACCTACGCTTTTACGTTAAACGCGACGGTCCTGTCAGGCGGGTCATTACGTCGAGGACGGGCCAAAGAAACCGTCACCATGGTGTACGAGAACGTTGCTTTGATGCCGGGATTATCCGGATTCATCGGACCATTTTCCGGATACAGCATTCCTACGGCTCAACGAGTTTATCCCCACCGTTTCAAAAGACCCGACGGAATCCGAGGGGCGTTTTACGAACTGAAAATCGGGGGGCATATTTCCATCAACCAAATTCAATGAGTCTTGAATCGTGAACCCTATGCCTTGCAAACCGTTTCCAGCCTCTTCCGGTTCTGAATCAAGATCGGACTCGTCCGTGGCGAGCACGGATCTTTCTGCTTTGTCGATGATGTCGTTGCTGGTACTCGGTCTGGTGACGTTGGTCGGTTGGATGACACTTTCCGGTTCGGGGTTGTATGCCGAGCCAGCGCCTACCACCCAGCCAGTCATGTCCCTGCGGATCGCCTATAGTCGTCCACCGTCCGAATGGCCGGCTGCGGAAGTCGATCCTTCCGTGCAACACGTGGAACTGGGTCTGCTTCCTCCCGTGAAACACCCCGCCGACAACCCGTATTCCCCGGAAAAAGCTGCCCTGGGTCGAGAATTGTTTTTTGAGGAGGACCTTTCCGGAAGCCGACAATGGGCCTGCGCTTCCTGTCACATTCCTGAACTAGGTTGGGCAGACGGTCAAACCCTTTCCTTCGGACATGATCGTCAACGGGTCAAACGCAACGCCCCGACGATCATGAATGCTGCCCACAAACCGTTTTTGTTCTATGACGGACGGGCAACGACTCTGGAAGAACAGATCATGGGACCCATCCTGGCGTCTAATGAGATGAAAGGGGACCCGGATGAGATCGTTCAACGACTCCGTCAGAATCCGGATTATCAACAACGATTCCGGAAGGTGTTCGGGGACAATGCCATTACCATGGAAAATATCGCCAAAGCCATTGCGTGCTTTGAACGTACAATCGTTGGGGGAAGAAGTAAGTTCGACCAGTTTCTCAAAGGCAAATATGACGCGTTATCCGATGAAGCCATTCGTGGACTTCACCTGTTTCGGACCAAAGCCGGGTGCATCAATTGCCATAACGGACCGAACTTCACGGACGGTAAGTTCCATGATGTCGGACTAAGTTATTACGGAAGAAGGTTGCAAGATCTTGGTAGATATGAAGTTACAAAGGATCCGAAGGATGTCGGCGCTTTCCTGACACCGACGCTCAGGAATATCGAAAGGACCGCGCCTTATATGCATAACGGTCTTTTTGAGCTTGACGGGGTGATAAATCTGTACAACGCAGGCATGCCCACCCTTCGACGGAAACCGCACCAGGAAAACGATCCGCTTTTTCCAACCAAATCCCCGTTGTTGAAACCTCTTGACCTGACCCCCGAGGAAAAAGCGGATTTGAAAGCGTTCTTGTTGTCTCTGACCGAACCCCGACAACGAGTCTTAGTCATTCCGGATCGTCCTGAAACCCCGGATTAACACGCGCAGAACCCGACCGTCATCGTTTTAAATATCACGTCCTTATCATCAAACGATCCTTGATACACCCTTTCAAAGGACTTTCAAGTCCTTTTTTGTGTGTCTAAATGTCGCACTTCCGCGTCATTTACTGGACGAAATCGTGCAGAAGATGATTATTGAAAGCAGTTTAAGTTGTAACCGGCGCATAGTTCGCTATCTTCTCCATTCTCTCGAAGGACGAAGGTACTTTTCGTCGCATGAAGAACATGGCAGAGAAATACACATCCAAATACGTCTTCCCGAAGACGGCGAACCTGGTTCTGCCGCTTCTGGTTCTTCTGGTGATCGGTGCAGGTACATACGTACCGGTCGTCGTGGGATTGGGCGCTTCTCCGGAAAACACGGACGTAGGGTATCAACCGGTCCAGCCTGTCCCGTACAGTCACGCGTTGCACGTCGGTCAGCTGGGTCTGGACTGCACTTACTGTCACACGACCGTGGACAAAGCCGCTTTTGCTGCGATTCCTCCGACACAGACGTGCATGAATTGTCACACGAACGTTCGGACCGAATCCCCGAAACTGGCCCCGGTCCGGGAGTCTTGGCAAAGCGGTAAACCGATCGAGTGGGTCAAAGTCCATGACCTTCCTGATTACAGCTATTTCAACCATTCTGCCCACGTGAACAAAGGTGTCTCCTGCGTCTCGTGTCATGGACGGGTGGATCACATGGGTGAAGAAGGTGTTTACCAGGCCAAGAACCTGTCCATGGGATGGTGTCTGGATTGCCATCGCAACCCCGAACAGGCGCTTCGTCCGAAGGACCAGGTGACCAATCTCGGCTGGACCCCCGATCAGTTGAAATTGGCCGAACCGGGGACCGAAAGTTTCCAGATCCTGCAGGAAATGAACCTGGCGCCCAATGAGGAAATCACACAATCGAAGTTGGGCGAGTTTTTGAAGAAGAAGTACGGGATTCGTGATCATCATTTCATGACCAGTTGCTCTACGTGCCACCGATGAACGATCAACAGAACACAGGCCGAACGTATTGGCAATCGTTAAACGAGTTGGCGAACACGCCCGCCGTTCGCGAAGCCATTGAAAAAGAGTTTCCCAGCTATGACCCGGGTGCGATGGTCAACACCTCCCGGAGACGTTTTCTCCAGTTGGCCGGGGCTTCGATGGCTTTGGCGGGAATCACCCTGACCGGGTGTCGTCGCTGGCCTAAGGAAAACGTGGTCCCTCAGACTTCGACCTCCGAGGATCGCGTTCCCGGAGTTCCCGAAGCCTACGCGACGGCTTTTGAACTCGGAGGATACGCCCAGCCTCTTTTGGTCAGCTCCATGGACGGAAGACCCATCAAGGTGGAAGGAAATCCCCTGCACCCGATGACCCGAACGTTTGCCGACACCAAACGACCGTTGGGCGCATCGACCACCTTTGCCCAAGCCAGCCTTTTAGACATGTATGACCCCGAGCGAAGCCGGGGGATCATTCACCGACTGGTGGAAGGAAAAGGCGTTGCTCAGTCACCGGAACAGTTCTTTAGCACGATCCGGACCAAGCTCGGAACCCGTGTGGCGATTCTCCACGAAGCCACGCACTCGCGCACGACCCGTGCGCAAATCGATGCCTTTGTTGCAAAGTATCCCGGGACAAAGGTTTATGAATACGAACCGGTTTCATATTCGAACCAACTTCGGTCCGACAAAGAGACGTTCGGACAGTCCGTTCGTCAGGTGTTTGATCTGTCCCAAGCCGACATCATCGTCAGCTTCGATGCCGACCTTTTGAACCTGCATCCGTACGCTCTTCGTCACGCCAACGATTGGGCCCGACGTCGAAAACAAGTCGATACCGATCGGACCATGAACCGGATGTACGTGGTGGAATCCGGTTTTTCGACCACCGGTACCGTCGCCGACGAACGGTTGCCCGCGTCGGTTCGCAAGATCGAACAATTGATCCTGCAATTGGCCCATCATGCGGGACTGGAAAGCGCCCAAAGTAACCTCAGCGATCGTGAAGTGGCGTTCGTTGCCAAAATGTGGTCAGATCTTTCCTCCCACCGTGGGCGGGTCGTCGTCGCCGGCGGTCCGCACCTGCGACCCGAAGTACTGGGAATGATCTCCGCAATCAATGCTTCGTTAGGCGCCTACGGTACCACGATCCAGCTTCGTCCGGAAATCGATCAGCCCTCTCACTTGGAACAAATCCGTGAACTGGTCGATGCGATTCAAAACGGGTCGGTGGATACCCTTCTGATCCTCGGTGGTAACCCTGTCTACGACGCACCCGCGGATCTGAAGTTCGCCGATGCCTTGGGAACACTGACCCAGCGAGGTGGTACGACCGTTCATTTGTCTCTTTACGACAACGAGACTTCCCACGCCTGTCAGTGGCATGTCAACCGAGCCCATTACCTGGAATCCTGGGGAGATTCTGAAGCATGGGACGGTTCAATCTGCCTGCAACAACCGTTGATCCGCCCGTTGTTCAACGGATTCACCCCTGCATCGCTCCTGGCTGCCCTGATGGGAGAGACGGTCGAGTCGATTCTGGGTATTCCCGCCGAAGCTGCTAAGGAAATTACTCTCGACCAAGCGGTCCTGTACCGGACGTGGTCGGGGATTTTCAAGGACCCGTTCGTTGCCAATAACCCGACATTCCGGCAAGCGTTGCATGACGGTTTTATCTCGTCCGATCCGTTCACGGTCAAAACCCCTGTGAACAAACCGACCGTCCGTGTCGAAGCCAAACCAGCGGACCTGTACGAAGTCCGTTTCGTCGCAGACTATTCGATGTACGACGGTCGATTCGCCAACAACGGTTGGTTGCAGGAAATGCCCGACCCTGTCAGCAAAATCACCTGGGATAATGCCGCCCTGATCAGTGCCTATGACGCCCAGCAGCTAGGCATCCATCAGGACGATTATTCGACCGACGTCATTCGTCTGAAAGTAGGTGACCGTTCGATCGACATCGCCGCCTTTATTTTGCCCGGTCAACCCCGTGGCGTGATCACCCTCCCGCTGGGTTACGGTCGGAAACGTGCCGGCGCGATCCTGTTGACGGACAACCCCGGTTCGATCGGATACCAGATCGGTTTTGATACCTACGACGTACGGACCAGCACGAGTTTCTGGTCAGCCAACATTCCCAAACCTGAGAAGACCGGAACCCGTTATAAGATTGCTTCGACACAGACGCATTACATCATCGAACCGATGGGGTTTGAGATCGCTGAGAAACGGGTCGGGGTCAAAAACGAAGGGGGCAAAGTCGTCCATGAATCGACCCTGGCCGCCTACTTGAAAGACCCGGCTGCGCCCCACAAAAAGGCACACAACCTGCTTCCCCTGCAACTGTTCCCCGAACCGTACAAGACCCCTGCGGCGCACGATCAGGCGCCTACCGCGTTCAACAACCCCCATGCATGGGGAATGACCATGGACATGAACGCCTGCATCGGGTGCAATGCCTGCGTCATCGCCTGTCAGGCGGAAAACAACATCCCGGTGGTCGGTAAAGACATGGTCATGGTGAACCGGGAAATGCATTGGTTGCGGATCGACCGCTACTTCAAATCCGGCGCGGACAGTTATTCTGAAAAGATTGTTGACGACAACCCCGAAGTGACCTACCAACCGATCACCTGCGTGCACTGCGAAAACGCACCGTGTGAGCAGGTCTGTCCAGTGGCTGCCACGGTCCACGACAGCGAAGGGTTGAACACCATGGTGTACAACCGTTGCATCGGAACCCGATATTGTGCCAACAACTGCCCCTACAAGGTGCGTCGATTCAATTACCTGGACTATCAGTCCAAACACCCCCGACAGCACTGGGTTCCGTGGTTGAATATCCCGGATACTCAGCAGAAAGAGTCGGTCGACAAGATCAAAGCCCTGGTATTCAACCCGGAAGTGACCGTGCGGATGCGAGGCGTGATGGAAAAATGCACCTACTGCATCCAACGGATCAAATCAGCCAGCATCCAACGTCGAAACGAATGGGTCAACGGGAAACGATCTTCCCCGACGGTGGACGATTTTGACGTGGTCACCGCCTGTCAGCAGGTCTGTCCGACCGAGGCTATTGTGTTCGGAAATCTGAACGACAAAGATGCCCTGGTCACCCGACTACAGACGGGTCCGCGGGCTTATCAGGTGCTCCAGGAACTGAACAACCGTCCCCGGACGCACCACCTGGCCAAGATTCGTAACCCCGTAACGGATACGGGAACCGCGTCCGAGAAGAAGCAAGAGGTTCATTAGGAGAGTCGATCACCACCTGGAAACGGAAAGATTGGTCAATCCCGGCAGACGGGTGCGTGATCCACGAGAATTACAATGGCGACTGTTTATTCCGATCCCTCTTCTGTGATCTATCGCGAAGTCGATAACGCGATCGAAGTTCCGGGCAAACGTGCCCCCCTGGTTTTAGGTGGACGCGACTTTGCCGCTGTGACCGAAGTGGTCACGGACGTCAACCTCAAACCCGCCCCGATAGGATGGTACATCGGGTTCGGGATCTCGTTCCTGCTGTTTCTGTTGTACGTGACTTGCGTCTTCTTGTTGTTGACGACGGGCGTGGGGGTGTGGGGAAACAATCAACCGGTCGCATGGGCGTTTGACATCATCAACTTCGTGTTCTGGGTCGGTATCGGTCACGCAGGGACGCTGATCTCAGCCATTTTGTACCTTTTCCGTCAGAACTGGCGGACGGGGATCAACCGTTTCGCAGAAGCCATGACCATTTTCGCGGTGGTGTGCGCAGGGTTGTACCCGGCGCTGCACGTGGGACGTGTGTGGTTGGCATATTGGCTTTTCCCGATCCCGAACCAAATGGCCATGTGGCCTCAGGCGCGTTCACCTTTGTGGTGGGACGTTTTTGCTGTCTCAACGTATGCGACCGTTTCGCTGCTGTTCTGGTATGTGGGAATGATCCCCGACCTGGCAACGCTTCGGGACAAATCCAAAGCCCGTCTTGCGCAAATCGCCTACGGAATCGCGAGCCTTGGTTGGACGGGATCGTCTCGTCATTGGCAACGGTTTGAACGGGCGTATCTGCTATTGGCAGCGTTGGCGACGCCTTTGGTGTTGTCGGTGCACTCGGTGGTGTCGTTCGACTTTGCGACATCCCAACTGCCGGGCTGGCATACAACGATCCTGCCCCCCTACTTTGTGGCCGGGGCGATTTTCGGTGGGTTCGCGATGGTCTTGGTGCTAGCCATTCCTGCCCGGGAGTGGTTCGGTCAAAAAGACATCATCACGATGCGTCACCTGGACAATTGCGCCAAGATCATGCTCGCGACGGGAATGATCGTTTCGTACGCCTACTGCATGGAATTGTTTATTGCGTATTACTCCGGAGTGCACTACGAACAATCGTTGTTCAAGTTCCGTGCCCTGGGTGGACCTTACGCGTGGTCGTTCTGGGCGATGATGTTCTGTAACGCGATCGTACCCCAGGTGTTGTGGGTAAGAAAATGGCGGTTGAACCCCTGGATCCTGTTCCTGGTCGCCAATATTGCCAACATCGGGATGTGGTGGGAACGTTTCGTTATCATCGTGACCTCACTGAACCGGGACTTTTTGCCCGGGTCCTGGGGACTTTACTGGCCGACACCGGTCGAGATCGGAATGTTCATCGGGAGCTTCGGGTTGTTCTTCACGTTGTTCCTGCTGTTTTGTCGGTTCCTACCGATCGTGGCCATGGCCGAGGTCAAATCGATAATGCCCGAGGCCCATGTTCATCATGACGAGCCTCATAAACAGACGTATGACCATCGTCGTTCGGATTACAACCCGGATGAGGTGCAAAAGCATTGAAGGTGTTGGATCGTGGTGATGAAGTTGAGGTTTGAGATATGAGCACATTAGACACCCCCGCTGAAACGGTCGTCACCCCGTCTCTGGACGTGGAAATCCCCAAGGTGGTGGGCCTGGTGGCTGAGTACGACAATGTGACCTCAGTGACCCTGGCTGCGGAGAAAGTACGGGACGCCGGGTACTCGATCTGGGACGTGCACTCGCCTTTTCCGATCCACGGGATCGACGCAGCCATGGGAAACAAACCGACGATTTTGCCGTGGTTGGTGCTGGTCGGAGGACTGACGGGGTGTTGTTTCGGGATTTTCATGACCGCTTGGATCAATGCGTTCGAAGCCCGTCCTCCTGCGCCTTTTGACTGGGTAAACCTGCAGGGGTATCAGTTTTTCATCAGTGGTAAGCCCCTGTGGTCGTTGCCTGCCAATATTCCGGTCATTTTCGAGTGCACCGTATTGTTCAGTGCGTTGACGACGGTCTTTGGGATGCTTTTGTTGAACCGTCTGCCGATGCTTTATAACCCTCTGTTTAAACTTAAGAACTTTCGACGGGTGACTGACGACCGGTTCTTCATTGTGATCGATGCAGGGGACCCGAAATACGACGAACAAAAAACACTGGAATTGCTTCGTTCAACCCAACCGCTGAACGTGGAAACGATCGAAGATTGACCCGAAACGGTGAAACGAACCCGGACCGAACAAAACAGGAAGCGCAATAAACGACGAGACGCTGATGGCTGAGAACAACAAAAAACCTCGTGCGATGATCAACGGACGGTTCCCCAAACCGCCGTTCTGGTTGACGTCCGTGATTCTGATCGGTTTATGTTTATCCCTGTTGGTGTTCATGAGCATTCTGCGTTCACGGGGCGCCTTTTCTCACCTGCCCCGGGTGCACCTGATCCAGGACATGGACAACCAGGTTAAAGTCAAGACCCAGCACGCTAGCGAGGTCTTCGCCGACGGGTTGTCAATCCGTCCCAAAATCCCCGGGACCGTCGCTTGGGGTCAACTCAAAACCGACGATCACCTGTACCGGGGATACAGTTCCACGTGGAACAATTCCGAAAACAAGTTTCAAGTCCGTTTTTTGAACGGGATTCCGGTCGAAATCACCCCGAACCTGTTGGCCCGAGGACAAACCAAGTTCAATACGTACTGCATGCCTTGTCACGGGTATGACGGATTGGGCAACGGTCCGGTTTCCGTCCGAGCCACCCAGTTGCAACAAAACGGCGTCGCCGGGATGAGCTGGGTAGCACCATCCAATCTGACCGACGCGACCATCATGGCGCGTCCGGACGGTCATATTTACAACACGATCGTCAACGGAATCCGAAACATGCCCGGTTACGGAACCCAAGTGACGGACGTGAATGATCGTTGGGCGATCGTCGCGTATGTACGGGCGTTGCAACTGTCGCATACCGGTTCCAAACCGAAAGCGGAAAAGACCGTTTTGGCGACTGAGTAACCGGTCCCGGACGGATTCGGGACATGAATGATCAAGAGGTTCATGACACTTGGATGGCACAAAATGGAGCGCTCCGTTTTATGCCGAGAATGCAATGATGTTAATCCCTAAAAGATGGGAGCAAAATCGTGGGTTCACACTCGCAGGCTCATTCAGTGATGGATGAAAAGGTTCAGCTCGGAAACAGTTCCAAGCGGTTAGGTCTCGTGTTGATGATCGTCGGGCTGATCGCCGTGGTGGTCGGGTTTGTCCTGGGTCATGGGACACGGGGCTATGCAGCGTTGCTGTTCGCGGTTTGCGCCTTTTTATCCGTCAGCTGCTCGGCTTTGGTGTTTGTTTTGATCAATCATCTGGTCCGCGCGGGTTGGATCACCAATGTCCGACGGATTCTGGAAACCCTGGCCATGCAGGTGCCTCTGGTCGGTCTGCTATTGATCCCGGTGGTGATCGCGACCGCCTTGACCTGGCAGGACGAACACGGAGACCACAAAAGACCCCTGGTTTATTCCTGGGCGGTTCCCGAGGGGACTGAGGTGGTGCATCACGCCCCCGGATATGTCACAACCCCCGTCTCGGCAGAATCACATTCATCCGAACAGGGTCATTCCGATCATTCTCAGACCGAAACCAAACCAACGGGTTCACGACGGGATACCGACGCCCGGTACCAGCCCAACGTCTCCGAAAAGCTGCGTGACGAACAGATCATGCCCGGCATCGAACGTCATTACGACGAACTGATCCACGAAAAACGCCAAGGTTGGCTTCAACCGATCTTCTGGACCGTCCGGGTGGTGGTCTATCTGACGGTCTTGTCCCTGATCGGGTGGTACTTCTATTCCCGATCAGTCCGTCAGGATGTCTCCGGGGATCCGGATATATCCATGAACCTGATGCAAATATCCGGTCCTTTCCTCATCGCTGCGGGATTGATTGTCACATTCATTGCCTTTGATGTGTTCATGACGTTGGATCCGCATTGGTTTAGCACGATGTTTGGGGTCTATTTCTTCGCCACCGGTACCCAGGCGATGTGGGCGTTCATGATCCTGATCTGTCTAGTCCTGCAATCCCGAGGATATCTGACGGCTTCGGTCAACAAAGAACATTATCACGACATGGGCAAGTTTATGTTCGCGTTCGTGGTATTTTTCGCCTACATCGCGTTCAGCCAGTACATGCTCCAGTGGTACGCCAATCTGCCGGAAGAAACCTTCTGGTACGATAAGCGGGGTTACAGCACGATGTACCCCAACGGGTACAGTCCGCTGGTATTGATCCTTTTGATCGGACGGTTCGTGATCCCGTTCTTGGGTCTGGTTTCAAGACACGTGAAACGAAATCGGTTCGGTGTGGGTTTCTGGGCGGTATGGCTTATCCTATGCTTCCTGGTAGACGTGTATCTGATCGTGATCCCGGAGTTTTCACGTGAACCGGTCTTTGGTCTGCCCGAGATCCTGTGTCTCCTGGGCGCAGGGGCCTTGTGGATGGGCAACATAATCCGGATGTTGGCCTCTCACGCGTTACGTCCGATTAAAGACCCCCGGGTGCACGAATCACTGGCGATTCAAAACTTTTGAGGACTATCATGGCTCAACCGCAAGGTCTTAATATCCCCGCTATCCTGACCACTGGCATCGTCGGAACCATCCTGACCATGACGATCGTCGAAGGCGTGCGTGCGTATTACAACCACTACAACTACATCGAAACCGCTCGAAAAGCAGAAATGTATCGGATTAACAGTTACGAACCCCTGAAACAGGAACAGAAAAAACATCTTTCCCCCGAGTGGACCTCGATCCCCATCCGTGAAGCGATGGCGCAAATTGTCGCAACCGGTGGAAAGCTGCCTTCGACACAACCTACGAAGTAAAAAGAAAGTTAAGAACCCCGAGCACTAGGATTATCATCAACAAACCCCGGAATGGCACGGCAGGCACGACATCTTCAGACCCTAGCACTGACAATCGCCCTGATCGGGGGCGTGAATCAGGCCTACGCGCAAGCTCCCGTACCAGAAAGTCGTTACGAACCGGTCCCGGAAAAGTTTCAAAACAATGTCAAACAGGTCGATGTCAACGAAAAGCTCGGTCAACGCATCCGTACCGACCTGCAATTCGTCGATTCGACCGGGAAAACCGTTAAGCTCTCCGACTTTTTCAACCGCCAACGCCCGGTCATTCTACAGATGGGGTATTTCCGCTGTCCTCAGATCTGTGACATTGTTTCCACCCAGGTCATCCGAACAGCCGATCAGATCGGCGACCTGACGATCGGAAAAGATTACGACATGATCTATGTTTCGATCGATCCTAACGAACACTGGACACTCGCCCAGGAAAAGCAACGGGCCTATGCCCTGAGTTACAACCGTCCGGGGTCGGTCAACGGATTTCACTTCCTCACCGGAACACAGGAACACGTCAAAACCCTGGCCGATGAGATCGGTTTCAGCTATCAGAAAGTCGAAGGCAGCAACGATTACGCCCATCCGACCCTTCTGACGATCCTGACCCCTGACGCCCAAATCAGCCGATACTTGTACGGCGTGGAATATTCCGACCGGACACTCCGAATGGCGCTGATCGAAGCCGGCCAGGGAAAGATCGGTAATACCCTCGACCGGATCATCATGCTCTGCTATCACTACGACAGCTACGCGGGCAAATACACCAAGAACTGGATGGCGATCATGCGATTCGGAGGAGCCGTCAGCGTGATCCTGCTCGGTAGTTTCATCGGATTGATGCTTTTACGGGAATTGAAACACCGAAAACAACAACAGGTTATAACTGCGTGAACACGACTATGTTAGGCATTCTGGCTGATTCGACCGGTAATTTTCTCCTGCCCGCCCGGGCATCTACCTTGGCAGCTGAGTTCGACTGGCTGACCTGGTTCATCACTTGGGTCTGCATCATTTTCGGGTTTGGAGTCCTGGTGACGACGTTCCTGATCGCGATGCGGTTCCGACATAAACCCGGTGTCAACGACAACGGGAAAGGGGCGACCCATAATACCATCCTCGAAATCACCTGGTCCGTCATCCCGGGAATCATTGTGTTGCTCATTGCCATCTGGGGCTTCCAGGGATATATGAAGTTCAGTGTCATCCCCCAAGAAGCCCTTGAGATTCAGGTCGAGGCGTATAAATGGGGCTGGCGATTCATCTATCCCAACGGGCACAGCGAACCAACGTTGCACATTCCCAAGGACGTACCAGTCCGGTTTGTGCTCAGTTCACAGGACGTGATTCATAGTCTGTATTTCCCTCATTTCCGGATCAAAAAAGACGCCGTCCCGGGTCGATATAACAAGATGTGGGTCGTCGCCACTCAGACCAGCCCACTCGCCGAGGGTAAGGACTGGACCGAACCATCCAGCTTCAGCTTTGATGTCGATAGACCCGAGACCTACGCTGAAGGGTTTGACATCTATTGCACGGAGTATTGCGGCACAAGCCATTCGCGGATGTTGTCTAAAGTGTACGTCCATCCGACCTATGAATCTTACGCCCAATGGCTGGCCAAAGCGTCAGACCCCTATCGTGTCGGTCCTGACGGTAAAACCACCCCAACGACTCAGATCGGTGAAGCCTTGGCCAAGAAAAATGGGTGCTTCCAGTGCCATTCCGTCGATGGTACCACTAAGATCGGGCCGACATGGAAGAACCTGTTCGGGCATAGCGGGCGGTTTGTTGACGGTCAATCCTACAAGGCCGACGAGGACTACATCCGTGAGTCGATCCTTTACCCGAACAAACACATCGTCGCCGGTTTTGCCCCCGGAATGCCCAGTTACCTGGGTAAACTCTCGGACCGCGACATCACGGCTATCATTAACTACATGAAATCGATCAGTGAAAACTACAAGGGTTCTCTGGACGAGCTGAACGCTCCCCTGCCTGACCCCAAAGCCAAGCCTGTCGGACCGCAGGCCTCGGCCCGATGATTTTTCATCCCGGTTTTCGCGAAAGCGTGAATCGGGATCTGCAAACGCAATAAACGTAGGCGTTATGTCTGCCGACGAACCCGACACGACCGGTTTTCGGTCGTGCGGATGACTGTGAAATAGGAGTACGGATATGTCCACCATTAATCCTGCGATTCACACCCATGCCCCGGCCGAGAAGCCGCACGGGGATAATTACCTGAATCACCAGTCCGGGCTGTTGTCCTGGGCTTTTACCCTCGATCACAAACGGATCGGGATCATGTACATGATCGGGGTCTGTGCTTCGTTTCTCCTCGGTGGCGTGTTTGCAATGATGGTCCGGACCGAATTACTGACCCCCGGACCGACCTTTATCTCCGAACCGACGGCCAACTGGGATTTTTATAACCACATGTTCTCCCTTCACGGAGCGGTGATGGTGTTCATGTTTATCATCCGGCCGTGCCTGCGATCCTGGGCAATTTCGCCATGCCTCTCATGCTCGGTGCCAAGGACGTGGCCTTTCCCCGTTTGAACCTGTTGAGCTTTTATCTGTGGCTGGTCGGGGCGTTGTTCTTTACTTATGTTCTGTTATCCGGGGTACTCCGATCGGCTTTCGGGATCGAAATGTGGGGCGGATGGGGTTTGGACACCGGGTGGACGTTCTACACCCCTTATTCGACGACAACCACAAGCTCGGTCATCCCCGCAACCTTTGGGGCATTCATTCTCGGATTCAGCTCGATCCTGACCGGGGTCAACTTCATCGCTACCATCCACACCCTTCGTCCGAAGGGAATGACTTGGTTCAAGATGCCCTTGTTCTGCTGGGCTTTGTACGCGACCAGCATCATCCAGATCTTGGCCACCCCGGTTCTGGGCATCACGCTTTTGCTTCTGATTGCTGAACGTGCTCTTCACGTCGGTATCTTTGATCCGAAATACGGTGGAGACCCGGTGCTTTATCAGCACTTTTTCTGGTTCTACTCGCACCCCGCGGTTTACATTATGATTTTACCGGCCTTTGGAATCATTTCAGAGGTCATCACCACCTTCAGCCGTAAACACATTTTCGGGTATAAGTTCATTGCTTTATCATCCCTGGCGATCGCGTTGTTGGGATTTTTGGTGTGGGGGCATCATATGTTTGTCAGCGGACAGTCAGCAATCGCCAACGCGATCTTCTCTGCAATCACCTTCTTCATTGCCATTCCCTCGGCCATCAAAGTTTTCAACTGGATGGCCACGATGTACAACGGTTCGGTGCGTTTCAAGACACCCATGGTTTACGCGCTGGGATTCATTGGTCTGTTCACCGTGGGGGGGCTGACAGGGCTTCCCCTGGCTGCGATGAGCACCGATGTCCCTCTGCATGACACCTATTTCGTGGTCGCCCATTTCCATTATGTCATGATGGGTTCGATGTTGTTCGGATTCCTGGCAGGGATGTATTACTGGTTCCCCAAGATGTTCGGAAAAATGTACAACGAACGGGTGGGAGTGATCTTGGCCATCATCGTGTACATCGGGTTTAACATCACGTTCTTCCCTCAATTCCTGGCCGGAACACATGGGATGCCTCGTCGGTACGCGAGCTATCCCGAAGGATATCAGATTTATCACGTGATCAGCTCGATCGGGGCTTATATCATGGGTCTGGGTCTGGTCGGTGTCTTGTTTAATTGGTTGCATGGTCTGAAAAATGGGTGCGCCTGCCTCAGCCAACCCGTGGGGCGCTAACACCCTCGAATGGCAGACCAGTTCACCACCTCCGCATGACAATTTCTCCCAGGTCATGACGGCAGACGATCCTTATGACATTGCCCAATGGAAACAGGTCGGTGAATATGACTGGCAGATCGATCCGAATTACAAACCGGATAAAGACGCCCACCACCATTGATACGTGTTGTTTCGAATACCGGATCGTTGATCGAGTTTGTCCGTCACCCTGTCAACGTTTGAGAAGACTGAAAGACTGAAAAACGAGAACACTTATGACAGATGCTGCTTTACCG
>BPJO01000013.1 GCA_026004655.1 Phycisphaerae bacterium | reverse complement strand
AGGCAATTCATAGGTTTGTACGATTTGACGCAGAGGAGCGTTTACCGGGGACAACGAGCATATTTTTATCCCTTTTTTTGATAAGGCGTTACACTAAACTTATTGGAGAGCGTCGTTTTTTTCTCGGGAATGGGTGCATGATCGATATCGTATCGGTAGATTTTGCTTACGACCGTACGCCGGTGCTTTGCGGGGTGGATCTTCGGATCGAGCCTCAGACGACGCTGGGACTGATTGGTCCTAACGGTGGTGGGAAAACCACACTGGTGAAGATTTTGTTAGGGCTTCTCAAACCAGACCGGGGTCATGTCCGTATCGCGGGTCTGTCCCCTCAGCAAGCGGTGCGACGAGGAGATTTGATCGGATATTTGCCTCAGAATCCTCAATTCGAATCCCGGTTTCCGATTTCCGTCCGTCAGATGATTCGATTGGGTCTAGTCGGTCGAACAGGTCTGTTTCGGACGTATTCCAAGCAAGATCTGGATTTTGTTGAAACACTGATCGATCGAGTAGCGCTTCAGGAATGGTCTGATTTTCCGATTTTCCAGTTGTCCGGGGGTCTGCTCCAGCGAGCACTCATCGCCCGGGCGTTGGCCAATCGTCCAAAGATTTTGATTCTGGATGAACCGACCACCGGCATCGACATGCGTGGCCAACGCGGGTTTGTGGATCTGATCACCCGTCTCAAGTCCGAACTGGGACTGACGGTGATTTTTGTCAGTCACGACCTGCGAGCGGTAACGGCACTAAGCGACCGGGTGGCTTGTCTGGACGTGCATTTGCACTATCACGACACGCCTCATCATATGCCCCCGGAACTGGTTTACAGTATGTTTGCTTGTGATTTGCAGGCTATCGGGGGTGGCGCCGGCGCAGCATACCTGCTCGGTCCATTCTCCGACGTCATCGACCTGATCCCTGTCAGAAATCGTCATCCACGATGTAGCACATATTGGAGCAGATATTTGGACAGGTGACACAGAGTGTTTATCTTTAAACGTCCTTCGAACAAGGAGTTGGATCGTGTCCCGCAAAGCGTTGATCGTCTGGGGTGGATGGCAAGGCCATCAACCCCAACAGGTGGCCGAGATTTTTGACCGTGTTTTGAAACAGGAGGGATTTGAGGTCGAGATATCCGATACGCTTGATGCGTTCAAGGATGAATCCCGTTTGAGTGCCTTGTCCCTCATCGTACCGATCTGGACGATGGGCAAAATCTCTCAGGAACAGTCGTCCCCGGTTTTCCAAGCGGTCCGAGATCATGGGGTTGGGATTGCAGGGTGTCATGGGGGAATGTGCGACAGTTTTCGAGATAATACAGAATGGCAGTTCATGACCGGCGGGCAATGGGTCGCGCACCCCGGAAATGACGGGATACGATATCGGGTCCGGGTGATTAAAGGCAGTTCCCCAATTGTGGAAGGGATCGAGGATTTTGAGGTCTGTTCGGAACAGTATTACATGCATGTCGATCCAAGCAATCGGGTATTAGCAACGACCGAGTTCCCTGTCGCTGACGGTCCACATACACCTAACGGTCGTTTCGACATGCCGGTGATCTGGACCCGATACTATGGAAAAGGAAGGGTGTTTTATAATTCCCTAGGTCATCAGGCCAATATTGTCGAATCCGAACCCTGTTTGACCATTATGAGGCGTGGTTTTTTGTGGGCGTGTCGATGATGTTTTGAGTCCTTGAGCAGGTGACGAAGGGCAATGATCATCACAATTGACGGTCCTGCGGGTTCGGGAAAATCGACGGTTGCCGAAGAAGTTGCCCGTCGTCTAGGGTTTTCGTTTTTAAACACCGGACACATGTACCGGGCAATCGGACTGGCTGCCCGCAGACGGGAAGTCGATCTGAATAACCCGATGGAGCTCGTTTTTGTCGCAAAACATGCAAGAATCGAGTTCGACTGGGAACAGGTTCCTCCAACCGTGATTCTGAACGGGGAAAAAGTCACTCATCTGTTGGGTAGCAAAGAAGTCAGCGAAGCCGCGTCGTATGTCGCGGTCGTACCTCAGATTCGTGAGATGATGGTTCATCAACAGCAGAAGATCGGACAGATGCTAGGCAATGTGGTGACCGAAGGAAGGGATCAAGGCACGATTGTGTTTCCCCAAGCCGATTTTAAGTTTTATATCGACGCCAGTCCCGAAGAACGTGCTCATCGACGGTATAACCAGATGAGAAACCGTGGGGAATACGTCGAGTACAAGGAAGTCTTGGATCAGATCCTAGCCAGAGACAAGCGTGACCGTGAACGTCTGGTCGGACCGCTTGAAAAACCCAAGGACGCGATCGAAATCGACTCGACCCGGCTTTCCTTCGAAGAGGTGGTCAGGCAGATCCTTGCCAAGGTGGAAGGGGCAGGGAAGCCAAAGTGACTACCTCATCCTCGAATCGTTCCTGGACATGGAAGTTTCTCCAGATGATTGCTGGCATCCTGATGAGGGTAGTATTCGATTTGAAAGTCCGGGGGGAAGTCGAACCTGCCCCGCACGGGGGGGGTTCTGGTGATTTCCAATCATCAGAGTTTTTTGGATCCGGTGGTGCTGGCCGTGATGTTTGATCGTCCGTTTGCATTTCTGGCCGATGCGTATTTGTTCAAGTTCAAACCTTTTGCATGGTTGATCCGAAAGCTCAATGCGTTTCCGATACGGACGGGCCAAGGGGATGTCGGGGCCATGAAGGAGACGATCCGGTTATTGCAGTCAGGACAGGTTCTAAACGTTTATCCGGAAGGGCACCGAACGCCGGACGGACGACTTCACAAGATCGAGGGAGGCGTCGCGCTGGTGATCCGACGGGCCAAAGTGCCGGTGCTTCCTGCAATTATTGTGGGGGCATATGAAGCTTTTCCCCGTCATGCTGTTTTCCCCAAGGCGGGGAAAATCCGGGTCATTTATGATCAGCCCCGACGAATGGATCATCTTGATCATCACCAGATCGTCAGTCAGATTCAGCAGTCGTTCGAAAAACTGTTCGAAGAGGCAAGATATTGGCGGGAGTGTTCTTAACCGGATTGGGGAGGTGATTGAAGGGTCTGGATTTCTTTAAGAGCAGCGTCCAGAACACCATTGACGAATGCGGGAGACTGTTCACCAGAATATATTTTGGCCAGTTCGATGGCTTCATCGATAGCGACTTTTGGGGGGGTTTGCCCGCTGATGATTTCCCACAACGCCATTCGGATCAGGTTTCGATCCACGACCGGTTGTCGGTGCGGCGGCCACTGAGGCGCGATCCGTTGAACCCAGGCGTCGGCTTGGGGGTGATACTCCCAGACTTTATTAGCAAGGTCCATGGCTCGCAGACGGATCGTGGCATTGTCGGTGGAGTCATGGGCGATCTGTAAAGCGGTGGATTCTTCGGCTTCGCCGGACGTATCCCAGGCATACAGGATCTGCAAAACGATTATCCGAACTTGACGGGCACGACTCATGGGTCGGCGGATTATAACGACTTGAACGCAAAAAGGCTCGACGGTCAGAACCGGACAAACCTATTTTCTGAAAAATGTCTGTCCATTCTTATTATATTTGCTCAGTTGGTTATTGACATAAAGCCCTTCAAGGATGAACTCCCCGACGGCAGCCCGGAATCCGGGAGTATCTTCCAGGTCCAGCGTCTTTAACAACATTCCGCTGGTTTGGGATAGTACGGGAATCATTTTCATATTCGCGACGAACTCTTCTGAACAGATGTCGTCCCCGGAAGGAAACGTGATGTTTCGAGAAAACTCTTCACTGACGGCATCAAAGTTCATTTTTTTGGTCAACCGGTTGAAGACGGTTTTGACGGCTTCGCCTATCAGAGACTGAATCAGTTTATCCTCACTGGTGTCGTCTTCCGCCAAGGTCATTTCGATCTTGCCCCGGGTGCTCGCAGCGATGTACTGAAGGTCACAGATTCGAGCAACGACGGTGGATTCCCCGGTAAGAATCCCACGGCGCTCGGCGTTACTGACGACCGACTCGGCGTTGGCGATACTGGTCCGTACACTCACCCCGCTGGTCTGACTCACATGAGGGCTGGTTCGGGCGAGTCGGACGACTTCTTCCACAATTTCCGATAGGAATTGTGGGACAATCACTTTGACCCCACTCGGACTCGGACCGGCGTTTCGATTTAACCAGGCGTTTTCGGCAACGATCTGGAGGGCTTCTGCGGTGGTTTCGGGGTAATGGGTGCGGATCACCGTCCCGATTCGATCCTTCAACGGTGTGACGATTCTGCCTCGATTGGTATAATCTTCGGGGTTGGCGCTGAAAACCAGGCACGTATCCAGATTCAGACGGATCGGGTACCCCCGGATTTGAATGTCCCTTTCCTCCAAAACATTGAACAAACCCACTTGGATACGTGGCGCAAGGTCCGGAAGCTCGTTAATGGCAAAAATACCCCGATTGGACCGCGGGATAAGCCCGTAATGCATGGTGGATTCGTCCGACAAATATCGTCCTTCGGCGTGTTTAACCAGATCGATCTCTCCGATCAGATCGGCGATGGTGACGTCCGGGGTTGCCAGCTTTTCCTGATATCGGGCCGACCGGTGAACCCATTCGATTCGCGCATCATCTCCTTGCTCTGCGACAATCCGCTGACCCGTGCGCGTCATTGGTTGTAGCGGGTCGTCGTTGATCTCAACCCCGCTTAACACGGGAATCCACTCATCCAGCAACGAAGGTAAAAGTCTGAGCATTCGGGTCTTGGCCTGACCGCGAAGCCCCAGAAAAAGCATATCATGCTTGGCCAGGATACCGTTGATAACCTGGGGAATCACGGTCTCGCGATAACCACGGATCCCCGGAAAAATTTCTTCTCCTGCCCGGAGCTTCGCGATCAGATTCTTGCGAAGCTCGTCTTTAACCGACATATACCGGTAACCGGTCTGACGCAACTGGCCAATGGTAGCAGCACTCGGATGTGACATGTCCAACTATAGGCAAAGGGTTCGTTCAAAAAAAGCCAGCACCCAAGGGTCATTTTGATCCGGAGGG
The DNA here is from genome assembly GCA_026004655.1 of Phycisphaerae bacterium. Lineage (GTDB taxonomy): Bacteria > Planctomycetota > Phycisphaerae > Tepidisphaerales > Tepidisphaeraceae > BPJO01. Next base: position 99,378 of record BPJO01000013.1, on the reverse strand, counting down.
GGCTTTGGGCATTGACTTGATCGACCGTCGTCGTACGCTCGATGCTATGCCGGATTTATCCACTGGTTCTGCACCGATGCCTTCGCCGGATGCCGTTTTAACTCCGGCCATGAAGCAGTACGTGCAGATCAAACAACAGTATCCGGATTATATCCTGTTTTTCCGGATGGGGGATTTTTACGAAATGTTCTGGGAAGACGCCAGGATTGCCAACCGCGTGTTGGGGGTTGCGTTGACGACCCGATCCAAGGATTCGCCGGATCCGGTTCCGATGGCCGGGGTGCCTTTTCATTCGGTCGAGGGATATTTGCGGAAGATGATCGCTGCGGGGTATCGGGTGGCGATTTGCGAGCAGACCGAAGACGCTTCGACCGCCAAGGGGGTGATTCGTCGAGAAGTGACCCGTCTGATGACCCCCGGTACTCTCACCGACGAACCGTTGTTGGACGGACGTAGCGAAAATTACCTGGCGTGCGTAGCTTTTGGAATGTCCAAAGGTGATTCGTTCAAAACTGCCTTGGCCTGGGTGGAATTATCTACCGGCGCGTGTGTCGTGATGAGTGATCGGGAGTCGCGTGTTTTAGACGAAATCGCGCGTCTTCGTCCTGCGGAGGTGTTGATCCCGGAGCTGGCATCGGGTCAACCCCATCCGGTTCAGAAGCCGATCCTCGAACGAGGAGTTCAAGCCGTCACCCCTCGACCGGGTTGGCAATTCGGATTGCACCACGCTTCGGAGATGATCCGAAGACAATGGGGAGCAAGCACGACCGAAGGATTTGGTTTTGCGACCGATGATCCTGCCAACAGTGCCTTAGGGGCGTTGCTCAGCTATCTGGAAGAAACTCAGAAAACCCGTTTGGAGCACCTGCGCTCTCCCAGAAAGCATCATCCGGATGAATACCTGTCTGTCGACCCCGCGACCTACCGGGCTTTGGAAATTGAACGCACCGTGCGTTCCGGAGGCACCGAAGGGTCCTTATTGTCAGCCATTGACCGTACTCGAACCACTTTAGGCGCCAGACTTCTGAGACAATGGGTGCGGTTTCCGCTTTGCGATCTTCAGCAGATCCAAGCTCGTCAATCCGCGATCGCAACATTCCTGGAATCTCCCCCCGAACTCAAGGACGTGATCCAACAACTCGACCACATCTGTGATATCGAAAGAATCATTGCCAGGGTGACGGTGGGGCGGGTGACACCTCGAGACTTGGCATCCTTGGCCCGATGTCTTCAGTCCGTTCCGAACCTGATCGACCGTCTTGAAAAGCTACCCAATCCTTCGGCCATTGCCCCGGAACTCGCGGCCATGCGCGATTTTGCGCACGAGCAAGCCTGTTTCATCGGGAAGGCTATTTTGCCCGAACCGGCTTTGCATTTGCGAGAAGGGGGAGTGATCGCCCCGGGTTATGACGCTGAACTTGACCGTCTTCGGTCCTTTGCCGACGGCGCACAACAATGGCTTGCAGATTACCAAGCCAAACTCGTTTCGGAAACGGGTATTCCCACCGTCAAGGTTGGTTATAACCGCGTTTTTGGTTACTACATCGAGCTGTCCGAAGCACAACGAGATAAAGCCCCCGTCCATTGGACCCGCAAACAGACCCTCAAAGGAGCGGAACGGTATATCACCCCAGAACTCAAAGAGTTTGAAACCCAAGCCCTCGGGGCTCGGGACCGGTCCATTGCTTTAGAACAAAAGCTTTTCGAGCGAGTCCGACAGACACTTTTACCTCATATTCCACGGTTCCAGGATTTGGCAGGGAGTGTGGCAAGAGTGGACGTGTTGTCGTCTTTGGCCCAGTTGGCTCTGGAAAGACGGTACTGCCGACCGCAGATCGTGTCAGAACGTCTGCTCAGAATCACCGAAGGCAAACATCCGGTTCTAGAACAGCAGCTGGGAAGCGAGTTTGTCAGCAATGATCTGAACTTTTCTGAAACCGACACGCTTCAACTGATTACCGGCCCGAACATGGCAGGCAAATCAACCTTTATTCGACAGGTAGCACTGATCACATTACTCGCTCATATCGGTTCATTCGTCCCTGCGAAATCCGCAACCGTAGGGCTTTGCGACCATATTTTTGCCCGTATCGGTGCCAGTGACGAGCTGCATTCCGGACAGTCCACGTTCATGGTCGAAATGACCGAAACGGCCAACATTCTCAACAATGCTACCGACCGATCCCTGGTTATTCTCGACGAGATCGGGCGTGGTACCAGTACGCTCGACGGACTTAGCCTTGCTTGGGCGATCAGCGAACACCTGGCCAGCGTCATCCGGTCTCGCACCCTCTTTGCCACCCATTACCATGAACTGACCGAATTGGCCGAACGGCATACGGGTGTGAAGAATCTGAATGTCAGCGTCCGCGAATGGGAGGATCAGGTCATCTTCTTGCACCGGATCGTTGCAGGCGGAACAGATCGCAGCTACGGCATTCACGTCGCACGACTTGCAGGAGTACCCAAACCCGTTCTCGATCGCGCCAAGGAACTATTATCACAGTTGGCTGTTCACCACGTTCAACAGACAAATGCTGTCAAAACCGTCCAGAGAAAAGACCAATGGCAGATGGTACTTTTTGACGACCTGGGTTCTCCATTGCTGGATGAACTACGGGCCTTGAACGTGGACGAGCTATCTCCACGACAGGCCTTCGAACTGATCCTGAAATGGAAGTCGGAATATGATCGATCGTGACTCAATCGTGACTCAACTGCGATTAACGGAAATGTCCGGAAATAAGATTGTAACAGGAGTTGATATGTCCGTGCGAACGATCTTGCTGGTAGTTTGGCTGATTCTGGCTCGTTCGGCTGTTGCGAACGATCTGCCCACCCCCGAACAATTGCAAAAACTCGCCGAAAATCACGATTGGTCAAACCTTCTCAAATCGACGACTCGAGTGCTTTTGCTCAAAGGACAAGTCGCACAGGCTTATGACCGTCCGACCGTCTGGCAGCTCAAGGCCGAAGCCCAGCTCCAACAGAACCTGTTCATCGCTGCTTCTGAATCTTTTGAACGAGCTTCTGAAGAACCCGGAATCGATCCCGGACAGGTGGCGCAGTGTATTGCGTTGTCACGAGTACTTCGTAAGACTGATGTCCGGGGGTTCAAACTTCCCCCGTCCCGTCCGGGCGAGAATCCGGGCTGGATTGATCTGAAAAACCCTGAAAATCGTCGTCCCGCGATTCAAGCTTTTTTCAAGGCAGAGTATCAGACACTGCAATCCCAACTCGAAAAGCAGAAAACCGACCCTGAGTTCCGCGAACTGCAAAGAATTGCAAAATCAGCGAACGAACTGACCCCTGTCGAACAGGCAGCTTCCGATTCGACGGAACAAACTCAGGAACTAATCAAACAGGTCATCCAACTCTGGGCAGGAAAGGTCAATTCCTGGGTCGAAAAATCCACCCAACAGGTTGATGAAATCCGGGAATCAGCAAAGCAGTTAAAACCGGTCGAACCCGCACCCGGATCCGAAAAATCTCTCAGAGAACCTGCCCATCAAAAACAAGGTTTAACGCCACAGGATTGGGATCGGCTCAAATCGATTCGACTACAATGCCAACGAATCGCCAACAGTTACAAATACTTGGTCGATATCTTAGGATCGGCACCAGAGGAGTTATCACAGATCCCACCCAAGGTCGAGCAATTGTACGCAACGGTCCAGAAGATCCTCGATGACAATCATTCGGACGTTTCTCGATAATCGTCCTACGGAGTATCCTAAAATCCCGCAAAATCGGCCGGGAAAATAGGATTTGAGAAAAAAATCTCAGATTTGAAAATCCAGAAAATCAACCTGTTGGCCTTTGGCGCGTCGATCCCGGTACTTGAGTTTGGGTGGTTCAGCCACCACCTGATTCTGGCTCGGAACACTCGACGTGATAAATACATTTCCTCCGATGACCGATCCTCGCCCGATCACCGTTTCTCCTCCCAGGATAGTGGCTCCGGCATAGATGACCACATCATCTTCGATCGTGGGATGACGTTTATGCCCCCGCAAGATCTGACCATACGCCGGTGCCAAAGCCCCCAGCGTCACGCCCTGATAGACCTTGACATTATTCCCAATGATTGTGGTTTCACCGATCACCACGCCGGTCCCGTGATCGATGAAAAATGAACGTCCGAGCTGTGCCCCAGGGTGAATGTCAATACCCGTTAATGAGTGGGCATGCTCCGTCATGATCCGGGGCATCAACGGCACGTTCAGTTTATAAAGCTCATGGGCCAGTCGCTGGACCATGATCGCAAACAGACCGGGATAACTGAGAATGGTTTCGTCCGTCGTCTGAGCGGCAGGGTCGCCTTCGAAGGCGGCCTGGACGTCCGAAGCCAGCATCTCTCGGACATGTGTCAACCGATCAAAAAAGACCGCTGTAATCCGTGCAGCTTCACGATCACACTCTTCACAGGCCGGGTCCCGGGTCTCGTCCGGGGCTTTGCCCTCCCGGTACCGTAAGCAATATCGTACCTGTTCGTACATCGTACCGGTCAATTCCAAAACCAGTTCCCCGATCCGAAACGGAAGGTTTTCTGTTGTTAATCCCTGTAAACCGAAATACCCAGGAAACACCAGTTGTCGTAACCGATCGATCATTCCCACGATCTGATCCCGGTCCGGAAGCATCACATTGCCTAGCCGACGAATGGTCGGGTACGCATGGATATTCTCCACGAGCTTTCGCACAATGTCGGGCAACCGCTGGTCCAGCATCTGACGGTGCATGCAAGCTGATTATAGCGTGATTCGAACGATTTGCAGCAGATACGCGTTGATCAACCTTTTCCTCGAGCATCTGGATTGCTTAACGGTCAAATGACTTTAAATATGGCCCTCACGTAGAATTGGTTACCGGGCAACTCCTCCATCAGGCCATTGACCACGGGCATTTTTCAAAAGCATCGAGTCGCTGTTCTTAATCACAGGACTGACGGAGTCGATCGATAAATCAGAGGCTTCGTCATGGATAATTACAGGAAGTCGAGATACTTCATTGATTAAAGTAACTTTTTCTGTCGGGGCTGGCAGTATGGGGGATGACATTTCGCCATGAGCAGGCATCCCGAATCCAACATAAATCGGTAAAGCGGGCACCAACGAATCGGTTTCGGTTTTGAAAATCCGGATTCGATGATTTTTGCCCGCAATGGTCGCGATAGTGTGTACGGTTTTGACGGGCATTCCACCAACTAGTTCCAGTTCTACATCCGAGTTCATGGTATTTTCTCGCAGATAAAGCAAGGGGCCATGAATGATATTTCCGCGACAATTCCGGGCAATGACGTTCGATCCCAGCAAATAACCGCGTTCGGTGCCCAAGGCGATGCACCCTTCCAGTCTGGTTGGCGTGGTTGAAGTATCATTAGTGCCGATCTCGAACCCGGCACGTGTATTAATCGCGATGCAGTTCCTCAGGGTCACATTCCCCACACCCCCGTACGTGCGAAATCCTATAGGAAGATTCGTTAAGGGAACTCTTTTCGATGATGAAAAGGAGAGTTCATCATTTGATCCACGACATGGTCATAAACCGTCTGAAGAAACCCCATGAAAGAAAACCCTTTGCTACGAAAATGAGCCGGTCCGAGTCGTTCTAAAACCCCTGGTTTACCGGCGAATGTGAGGTCATCCAAAACACTGATATCGATTCCTGCATCGATGAAGTCGAGATTGAGTTCGTTGTCGGACATACTCATCATACCTGTATGTTATGATTCATAAGTGGATTCTTCGACGGCTTCGGACGACAAGGCCAAGTATCGTTTCAGATCATCGGTGGAAAGATTGGTCAACCATTGGTCGCCGCTGGTGACAATGTTCTCAGCCAGTGCGGTTTTGTCGGCTAAGAGCTTGTCGATCCGTTCTTCGACCGTGCCGATGCTGACAAACTTGTGGACCTGAACGATTTTATCCTGCCCGATCCGGTGGGCGCGGTCCGTGGCTTGGGCTTCGACGGCGGGGTTCCACCAACGGTCATAATGAAACACGTGATTGGCGGCAGTCAGATTGAGTCCGAGTCCTCCCGCGCGAAGACTGAGAATGAAGATGCGATGTTGACTTCCATCTTTTTGGAACTCGTTGATCATCGCGTCTCTTTCCTTGACCTGAATCCCACCGTGTAAAAATAGCGGATCGTGGTTCAGACGTCTGCGGATCATTTCCTGAAGAAGATGACCCATTTCGCGGTACTGGGTGAACACGAGGGCGGCTTCATTTTCTTCTAAGACTTCTTCGAGCATGTCGATAAGTCGTTCTGCTTTTCCGGATCGACTGTCGGTATTCTTGTTGTCGGTCAGCAAGGCAGGATGATCACAGACCTGCTTAAGTCGGGTCAAACCGGCCAGGATCAGTCCGCGTCGACGGATGCCGCTGGCGTTTTCGACACTGTTGAGCATCTCCGCCGTGATCCGTTCGTACATGGCCGCCTGTTCGGGTGTCAACGAGGTAAAGACACGCATTTCCATCTTCTGGGGAAGGTTGGCAGCGACTTCCGGGTCTGATTTTGTCCGTCGGAGGACAAACGGTTTGATCATTTCTCGTAAGAGTTGCCCCCGACGATGATCGTTCATTTTTTCCACGGGGATGACAAACCGTTGGCGGAACTGGGTCGGTGACCCGAGCAGTCCCGGATTGAGAGTTTCCATGATCGACCAGAGTTCGGAGAGGTGATTCTCGATCGGTGTGCCTGTTAGCGCTACTCGTCTGCGCGCAGGAATCGATCGAATCGCCACGCTGGCGGCTGCCGACGGATTTTTGACCTTCTGCGCCTCATCCAACGCCAGCCGGTGCCAGACCAGTTGTCTGAAATCCTCAATATCCCGATGGGCCAGTGCATAACCGGTCAAAACAACATCGTGCGCCCGAGCGGCTTCGGCAAAGGCGTGTCCGTGCAGTCGGGCGGGCCCGTGATGAGACATGACCTTCAGAGAGGGGGCAAATCGTTGCAATTCCCGCATCCAGTTGCCCAAAACCGAGGCAGGCGCAAAAACGAGGGTCGGACCGGGTTGGACACGTTCAGGAACATTCCCGTGACGCTCCATCAGCAAAAGAGAAATGAATTGAATCGTCTTCCCAAGTCCCATGTCGTCTGCCAGACAGGCGCCAAGCCCAAGTCTGTCCAGATAAGCCAACCACTGCAGACCTCGAAGCTGATAAGGTCTCAGCTCTCCCGCGAACGAATCGGGTTGGGGTATTTCCTGAAGCCGAGCGTCCGGGATCTGATCGATCAGGTGTCCGATCCAGTCAGCACCGGTTAATCCGCCTACCGGTACGCCCTCTTCGCCGGACAACCCGTACGCCACACGAAAAGCGTCTCCCAAGGTCATCAACCCCCGGGAGGACCGGGTCATCATTTCCTGGGCTTTGCGGGCGGCTTCGAGGTCAATTTGAACCCACCGGTCCTTGAACTTCACCAACGGCGACTGTTGGCTGACCAGTGACTCAAACTCCACTAGGGTGAGGTGCTGATCCCCGATCGCGATCCGCCAGTCGAACCGGACAAGCGCGTCCAGTCCGACATTTCCGGGAGTACTCAGTAGATGGCCGGTTCCGGGGTTGCTGGAAAAACCGGTCTCCCAACCGTCATCGTCCGCATCATCCGGTGCGTTCAACGGAGCGATCGACAATCGGAGGCTCAGTTCGCTGTCCTGGGGGGAAGCCCAATCCGGCAGGTCAACATGAAACCCGGCATCTTCCAGAGCAAACGCCCAAGACCGCATGAAGGCAAAGGCTTCGGGAGCAGAAAGCTCAATCCCGGTGGGTCGTTCGGCCAGTAGAGCCCGCTCGAGTGAAGGGAAATATTCCATCGCCCGTCGGAGTTCGGAGAGAAATTGTTCCTGTCGTTCTGCAATGGTTCGTCCGAGCGAAGTCAGCGGACTGGGTTTTTGTCGCCAGAGTTCGGTCGCGGTAACCATAGTGAGAGGATCCGTTTCCTCACTGACGAGCCTGAAATCCACCGGCCAGAGGTCTGAACCGTCTTGCGGTTCCCGGAGCCGAAACCCCAGACGGAAATTGGTCCATTCGGACGTGTCCGTGATCGGTCCGAGCCAAAGATGAACGTCGTCATAAAGTTTTACCAATTCGGCGGGATCGGCTTGGACCTGCCTGTTTTGGCCCAAAAGGGCTGACAACCACCGCACGTCGATCGGGGCGGGTCGTTCGTGGACACGGGAGAAAAACGAATCGGTGACCACAGCCCTGCGAATCAAGGCATCCGTTGTTTCCGTCAGAAAGCTTTCGACTAGTCGCATGGGGGGCGTTTCCTGTAACCCGGGCAACGCACGACAAACCGCCGGAATGGCTAAAGCAAAACGCTGGAGCTTTTCCACCTCCGACCGTCCACCTATCAACGGCTGCCAGACCGCGGTGTACGTTCCGTCCTGGTACCGAAGTGAAGGATAAAACTGTTGATGCGCTAAGGCGTTTTGGACCAAGCGTGCCAAGACCTGCCACACCCGTACCGAATCCGAGCAGGAAGACGGAAGCGAAATCGGCAAGGAGGTCAGCAGGTCAATGGCTTCTGCGGGATCAAACCGGAGTGCCCCAACATTTAACACCCCCAGACCAGGGACATTCACAGCCAGAGTCGATTCTTCGGCTGCGGTGGGAAGAAGCGCATCGTCGGACAAATCCCCCAGCAAGATACGGATCTGAGCTGGCTCAACGGGCTGGAGATCGTCCCGTGAAACGGTCGCAAAAATATGCAAACGAGTGGTATCCCAGATCGCAAAGAGCATGTTTCGAATCGTCAATTTCCTTACCCACGACCCGGTTTCGCCCGGGCGAGCAAAGCAGTTTAACCGATCCAGTGTCCGATGGGGAATAAAGACAAACAAAAACAGGAAAATGAGCTGATTCCGGACAGGAATGATTATTTCGCATATTTTGAACCAATACCTCGCGACGATTCCGGTTGACGTGGTGCGGGTAGAGCATGATCCGGGTTTTGGCGGACCATTCACCGCACTCCGACTGAAAGCCCCGCTCACGGGTGAACGGGTGGCGGCTATAATAGATAGCTTGTGTCATCATAGTGACCCCCAGCGGAGTCGGCATGTTGAAAGGTAAAAGTTTAACCAAGCTGTTGCTTTATCCGAGCGTCGCACTGGTAGGGGCGATGGTGGGATGGTGGGTGATCCAAATCCTCCTCTCGCCAAAAGTCACTGTGACTCGTGTTACCAACGGCCCGGTGGTTTCGGCGTTTTATGCGACGGGAACGGTTCGCCCCGAAAGAGAGTACCCGATCAGGACACCCGTTCAGGGAACGGTGGAACAGGTGATGGTGGATAAAGGAGATCCTGTCCGTGCAGGACAAACCCTGGCCGTGGTGACGGATCCTCAGTTGAAGTTTCGGGCGGAACGAGCCAAAGCGATTCTCGACGAAAAAATCGCTCTGGCGGACGAGAAACGCTCTCCCATTCTTTCTGAGTTCGACACGAACATTCGAGTCGCCGAGCAATTGGTTTCGATTTCCCAGAGAGAGGTCGATCGTCTGACCCAGATGGCTGCGACCAGTGCTGCTTCGAGCGTCGATTTGGACCGGGCAGTGGACCAACTCAAAACCCGATGGGCCCAACTAGAATCGCTCAAATCCCAAAGAAGAACACGTCAGTTGGAGCTCAATCGTGAGGTCGAAGTGGCTCGTGCCGACTATGAAATGGCCGTCTCAGACATCAATCAGCAGATATTGAAATCCCCAATCGACGGCGTAGTTCTGGATCGTCCGACAAGTCAGGGTACTCGTGTGGCGATCAATGATATTCTCATGCGTGTTGCGAATGTCACGCAGGAACACCTCGTGATGCGGGCTTCGGTCGATGAAGAAGATGTGACACATTGCCGCATCGGTCAGGCTGTGAAGATGAGCTTGTATGCGTTTGAGAGAATTCCATTGACCGGGAAAGTGACCCGGATTTATCCCGAAGCGGATCCGGACCGAAGGACCTTCGAAGTGGACGTGCGGTTCGACGATCCGCCGGAGTTGTTGTCATCCGGAATGACCGGAGAGCTAGCATTCATTCTTGCTGAAAAACGTTCCGCCAGAGTATTACCCACCACAGCCGTGCAGAATGATCGCATTTATGTTGTACGTGAGGGTCGGATTGCAGAACTTCCCGCGAAGATCGGGATTCGTAGTATTGAGAGGGTTGAAATCATTGAGGGTGTTTCGGAGGACGATCGGGTCGTCATCAGTCCGATCGGAAACCTGTCCGTCGGTCACCGCGTGCGTACTCATGAGATCAGTCCGCAGGAAGCTTCGGGCCTGGTTCCGACCCGAGAAGTCGAGGTCAACGAATCAGCCTTCAAAGGATTTAATTGAGTCAAGGCATCAGAACGTGGTGTGTTGAATTGAGATGTGGAAATGATCTGGTTCGTGTCGATGCGTTATCTACTGGCCCACGCCCGTCAGTCTTTGGTGTGCGTGGCGGGGGTACTGATCAGCGTCATGATGTTCATCACCATGTCGTCCATGATGCAGGGATTCACGGACAAGTTTATCATTGAGACCGTCGAATCGTCGGGTCATATCACGATTCACGACGAACCACGTCAGTCCGAGACACCGTTGCTGCAGATGCATTATCCCGAATCTCAGGGGGTTTTGGTGTTGCACGGATCCAAGCCACGGGACACGATCCGAAAGATCAAGAATCCGACAGGGTTGATGCTTCGGCTTCGGAACATACCGGGGATACTGGCTGCGGCGCCGGTGGTCAATGGGGATGCCATTGCGACCTACGGGACCAAGACCGCAACCGTATCGATTTATGGGATCGATCCTCGCGTTCATCTTCAGGTGACGACCGTCGGAGAGGACTTAATCGAAGGTTCATTCGACCGACTCTCCACAACCGCAGACGGGATTGTGATGGGCTGGGGTTTGGCGTCGTTGCTCGGTGCCAGACTGGACGATCAGGTGACGCTGGCATCTCCGACCGGTGGACGAACGATCGCGAAGGTGGTGGGGATCTTCCAGACCGGGGTGACGCCTGTGGATTATTCCAGAGCTTATATGGTCCAAAGCAGTGCACAAACGCTGTTGGACAAAAAGAACATTATCAATCAGATCATCCTGCGCACTTCCGACTACACTCAAGCCAGAGAGTTTGCAGCACAGATCGAGGGCATCTGCGGATATAAAACCGAAAGCTGGCAGGAAGCCAACGCCAACTTTCTGAAGATCTTTCGGATCCAGCAGATCATTACTTACATCATCACCGGGTCGTTGATGATTGTCGCTGCGTTCGGGGTTTTGAACATTCTGATCATGGCTGTACTAGAACGTGTGAATGATATTGCGATTCTGAAGAGCTTCGGGTTATCGCGAAATGACATTACCCGGGTTTATCTGGTGCAAGGTCTGGTAATCGGGCTGATCGGATCTGCCTTGGGGTTGGTGTTTGGGAAATTGATGGTGGAAGTGTTACGACGTATTCCGATACAGATGGAAGGGCTGGTCAAGGCCGAGGGGTTGTTGATGAGTGAGCACCGAAGCGATTATGTCGCTGCTTTCATAGCCAGCATGATTGTTGTGTTGTTAGCAGCCGTATACCCGGCTAGGCGGGCCGCCCGGTATGATCCGGTGGAGGTGATTCGTGGCGCCCACTGAATCGGTCTTGCTCGAGGCACGCCAGCTTCATCGCTTTCTCGGAACAGGAGAGACACTGACTCATATCCTCAAAGGTGTGGACCTGAAGATTCACAGTGGCGAGTATGTCGCGATCGTCGGACAATCGGGTTCGGGGAAATCGACCCTACTGTATCTGTTGGGCGGGTTAGATCGCCCGTCACCGCACGTGGGGTCGAAATCCAGTGTTTGGATCGATGGTCAGAACACCTCCGATCTGGATGAAACCGAACTAGCCATGTTGCGGAATCGTAAGGTGGGGTTTGTTTTTCAGTTTCATTATCTGCTCAAAGAGTTTACTGCTCAGGAGAACGTGGCTTTGCCGATGCTTCGTGCGGGAGCGATTTCGCGGTCACAGGCGATGGAAAAGTCAGCCAAACTTCTGGAACGGTTCGGTTTAGGTTCGAAGATCAAGCGCAAAGCCAATCGACTTTCCGGGGGTGAGCAGCAGCGGGTGGCGATTGCGCGTGCCCTGGCGAACGATCCGTTGGTACTTCTGGCGGACGAGCCGACCGGGAATCTGGACCGAGCCAACAGCGAGAATGTTTCGCGGTTGTTCAGTGAACTGTCTGAAACCGGTCAAACCATTGTATTTGTAACGCATGATCTACAACTGGCGGGCCGGGCCGAACGGATCGTAACGATGGAAGACGGACGGATTATTTCAGACCATACGACGTCTCAGGCGGCTGCTTTGAGTTTCTGAAGCGTGGCCTGGACTTTTTCAAGGAGTATTTCCGGTGTGAAGGGTTTGATGATGTAGTTATTCACACCGGCCTTGATTGCTTCGATGACCCGGTTTTTCTCCGCTTCGGTGGTGCACATGATCAGCGGAGTGGTTTTGTCCTTTTCCCGGATTCGTGTGACCAGAGTGTGTCCGTCCATGTTGGGCATATTCCAGTCGATCAGCACCAGGTCAAATCCACCCGGTGTGGCTGCGATAGCCGAGAGTGCTTCGAGGCCGTCTCCGGCTTCAACGAACTCGGTGACATTCAGGGTACCTAGAACTTTTTTCTCGATATTCCGCATTGTTTTTGAATCATCGACCAATAACACTTTCATTCGGTTCTCCGATCGTCTAGGCCTGTTTCTGCATCGGTTTAATGCTAATTTCCACGGCAAAATCGCCTACGGGGGTTTTGCATGGAACAACCAAGCAAGGCACATCCTTCAACCTCGCAATACTATGCGAGGGACCGACCACGACATTCGGAATCGTGATACTTGCATTGACGCCGAGATCCTTTTTCGCAGATCCCGCGATCATATTCGCAAGCTCACCGATGGCATCGGCAAAATCCGGGGAAAGCAGATCAAACCGGCTTCCCGCAAAAGACTCCACCAGTTTCAGTGCAGTTTCTCTCTGATAACTGACGACGACTGCCCCGACGACTTCTCCAGAAAATCCGATGATACTCGAGACATCGTACATCGAACCAGGCGAACTTTTGATACTCGGTCTGTCGATGGTGACCGGGACACCGACCATCGTACTGAAGACCTGTCTCACACTGTTGACAAACGGGATAATCAACTTGGGGTCGATCGGTTGTCTGGTCGCTGCTGCACTGCTCATACGATTAATGCCTTCCCAACCACATCGTTTTTGCGACGTCAAGGAATGTTTCGGTGAATCAGACAAAGGGCTTAACGATGGTCTTAGACAGTACACGCGACCGATAATCGATGTGGTATGGGGTTTCGGCTTACAAGCGGGCTGATTCTAACCAGCAAAATAACAAGGATTGTGCAATCGGAGTCAAAGTGGCGGGTGACTCAAGAACTTGACGTACCGTTTCGGCTGATGCGGGAACAGACCAGATATTCTTGTGCTCCGCCGGGTCAAGCCGGGACCGGAGCTGGTCGCGCGTCAGGCAGGTACGGGTCAAAAACAGGGATTCAGGGTGTCGGAGATTCAGGTCTTCGGTAAGCCCGAAAAACATGATCGATTCGATCTCCGACGACATCAGTCCGACTTCTTCTTGTAATTCTCGTTGAACATTGTCGAACAAGTCGATCGTTTCGGACCGGACCTCCAACGATCCGGCAAAAGGATGAACGCGGTTGGGATAATACGCAACCGAATCGTTGCGTTGTCCCATCATCAGATGCTGATCCCGTGTCAGAACCAGAGTGCTGACCCCCAGCGGATTGGCCATCACCTGTGGTCCATAAGTGTCAGCAAAATCAGGATTTGCAAAGTTCGTCCCGACCACGATCCGGTAAGACGTCTGACTCAGATGAATCCATAAATCTTCTCCCTGCCAATGCATCGACTCCATCCGACAGACCGGACCATCGAACAGGTGTACACCCGGACGGGACAAAGCCTCTTCCCAAGCCCGTTGGATCGCTTGTTCAACCTGAGGGTGTTGAACCCGTGTCGAAGGGACAAATCGAGTATAAATCTGTCCCCGTCTCAAACAGCCGCGATAAATCATCCGAAACGTCATCAGCAAATAGCCTAACCGGATCGAGTCAATGTGAAAATCGGTTTGATGTAGGGGTTATGATGTTTGGGAGAGACAACGGAGGGGCGGGTCGAAGGAAAAATTGCAACAAATAGCGGGCTTTTGAGTCGTTTGATTTCGATGTTATGAAAATGACGGCTTACTCCACGACATCCATCGGTTGCGAAAGACTCGAATCGCGTCAACTGTGGTCAACGGTCTACCCCACAGCCGTCGAGCAGTATATGGTGGAATTGCTGAACCGCGCCCGGGCCAACCCGAATGCCGAAGCTGCTTTACATAATGGTTTTACAGATATTCCAGGAAACCGGTTCAACGGACAGCTCAACGAAGGTCTTGCTTCAGGAACAATTTCGTCAGCAAGCAAACAACCGCTGGCGATCAATCCCTATCTGACCGACGCTGCCCGAACTCATAGCCAATGGATGATCGACGCGGATACCTACGATCATACCGGATCCGGAGGTTCCAATCCCGGTCAACGGATGTCCGCAGCCGGTTACTCCAACGCCACTACCTGGGGAGAAAATATCGCAATCAACTGGTCCAGCGGGACCTTGGATCCCGCAACAACGGTTTCCCGTCAGCACCAGAATCTGTTCACCGACATGACTATTGTCGGACGCGGTCATCGATTGAACATGATGAATGCGTTTTTCAAGGAGGTGGGTGTTGGAGTCGCTACCGGTCCTTGGGTGATGAACGGAAAGACCTGGAATGCGTTCGTTAGCACGCAAAACTTTGCTGCAAACAACAACACCTACCTGACCGGAGTGGCCTATCGTGACAACGTGGTCGTCGATCAGTTTTACTCCGTAGGCGAAGGTCTTGGGGGGGTGACTGTTCGGGCTACGCGAGTTACGGACAACACCGTCTTCACCACCACGACCTGGGCTAGCGGCGGATACTCCCTGGCCCTTCCCGCGGGAACTTATAACATCCAAGCTTCGGGTGGAGGGTTGACTTCGACCATCTACTACAACGCGGTCACGATCGGGAACCAAAACGTCAAACGTGATTTTGTCTATGGTCAGACCGCTGACAGTGAACCGGATCCTTCTACACCAACAGAGCCCTCGACACCCTCTGACCCGTTACCCCCTGATACGCCGACAAGTCCTCAAACGCCCGCGAAACCCGAAACCCCGGACTTTGCGCGTCTGGTCGGACGTACACTGGTAATTCAGGGAACCGAAGGAAATGATCAAATAACGGTTTTCCGAAAAAATACGACATATTTCGCGATACGAAATGCTCAAACCTTGGTCTTCGAACGGAACCTGATCGATGTCGTTGCGGTAAAATCCGAATCCGGGAATGACCTCGTGACCATCGGACGAGGGGTTTGGGCGACTTATCTCGAAGGCGGGGACGGACGGGATACCATTCTCGGAGGCGCAGGTCCGGACACGATTTACGGAAACGCCCAACCCGATTCCCTCGATGGCGGTCCGGGCGATGACCTCATCGTCGGTGCAGGGGGACACGATCTGATCAATGGAGCAGACGGAAACGACCGAATTTATGGAAACGCGGGAAATGACACGATCGATGCAGGGATCGGGAACGATCGGATCTATGGAGGACAAGACGACGATTGGATTCACGCCGGGTCAGGACGGGATAATCTTTTAGGTCAAGCAGGACGAGACACCTTGATCGGCGGCAGCCATACCGATCGCTCGGACAATGACCCTCTGGACCAAAGAATTGCCATCGAGATTCTGACCTAAACAGTATTCGGACGTTCCATGATCCGAAAGGAATGGGGAGATTGGATCCGATCCCGGTTCAGGTTTTCCGAAAAACGTGTTCGGTCCCCGCCAGGATCCGTTTGAAGTTGCTTCGATGTTTCCAGAGAATCAGCAATGACATAACGACGGCAAAGATCAATAAGGGAAGTTGCTGTCTCGTAACCGGCCAACCCCAAGCGTATCCGACCAACATGTAAACCGGTGTAAATGCTAGTGCGCATACCATCGACCCTAAACTCACCATTCGCCAGATCAAAAATATCACAATAAAAATTCCCATGACGATCAGTCCGGGAATCGTGTAATACGGAAAAAGGCCCAGCAACACTCCCGTAGCCGTGGCTACACCTTTTCCCCCTTTGAACTTCAGATACACCGGGAAAATATGACCCAGCAACGCAGCCAAACCGACCAGCATCCACCATAAATAGGGCTTTTCAGTTACCGGATAGGATCGGATCAGCCAAGCCCCGATCAGCATAGGAACCATTCCTTTAAGAAGGTCGAGGCTAAACACGATGGCAAAAAACTTACCTCCTAACATGCGTCCGACATTGGTCGCGCCGATGTTACCGCTTCCGAACTGTCGAGGGTCGCATCCTTTGGTCTTGGCGACCAACAAGCCGAATGGAATGGAACCGACGAAATAGGTCAGAACGATCAGAATACCGAATTGGACCTCGATGGGCATAGGTATCTAGTGTAATAACAAAGCCCTCATCCTTCTAATTGTGATATAACCGGGTGGGAGGGTGATTTATGGTCGCCCCCGACGATGATCGGTCTTTCGGCGTTCGCGAGCTTTGGACCGTTGAGCCCGTCGGGTTGCACCGTCCACGGATTTTCGCAGGGGGTGACGAGCTACCGACTCTTGGTTCCTCTTTTCGGATTTCTTTTTCTTTTCCTTGCCTTGCCCATTCCCTCGCGTGAGAACCTGAACCATGCTCAGGTCCAGCTCACGTCGGGCTGAATCAACCCGCGCGATTGTGACACGTACGACATCCCCGATCCGGATTTTCTGTCCGGTCCGCTGACCTTTAATCAGACCGACCTTTTCATCGATCTCCCACCAGTCATCCAAAAGCTGGGTATATCGGATCAGTCCTTCGATCAGGTAGGTGTCCAGTTGAACAAAGAGCCCGAAGCTGGTCACGCCGGTCACGACTCCGGTGAATTGTTCTCCGATGTGATTCTGCATCAGTTCCAGGAGTTTGAGTTGTCGCAGTTCCCGCTCGGCATCTTGGCTTCGCCGTTCGGTGTAGCTGATGTGTTTACCGATTTCGGTGCACTGATCGAGTGACGGGATGTTCTTCAGCCGGATCCGACCCTTCGGACGTGCGATAGGACCCTGCGAATGATCCGTGGTCGTAGCTTCAAAAAAAGCGTCCAACAGTCGATGAATGGTCAGATCGGCGTACCGACGGATCGGAGACGTGAAATGACAGTAATGCGTCGAAGCCAGCGCGAAATGACCGATCGGTTTCGGAGAATACTCTGCTCGTGTCAATGACCGGAGGATCGCGAGATTGACAGCAAAGGCTTCGGGCTTGTCCTTGACGCTCGACAGTAATGATTGGAGTGAAAATCGATCCATCTCTGACGGAATCCGGTGACCACAAGCCGATAAGAAAACTTTGAGTTTTTCGGAGGCTTTGGGGTCCGGATCGGGGTGTATCCGACGGATAAACGGTATGTCGAGTGTGTCTAGAAGCCTGGCAACGGCTTCGTTGGCTTCGACCATGAACATTTCGATCAACGTATGGGTAAAGCTCTGGTCTTCGGGCTGAGCGTCGATGACTTTGCCTTCTTCGTTCAGGATCAGATCGGCCTGGGGTAGATTGAGCACCAACTGCCCGGCTTGGTATCGGCGTTTTTGGATACGTTTGGCCAGGGCGTTCATGTCCTTGAGCAACTGGATGATTGAAGGATCATAGTCCGAAGGTTTTTTGTCTCCTTGGGGGTGTGGGATAATCGGTGCGTCATCGATCAAGGCTTGTGCTTCGCGGTAGCGAAGGCGTTTGGCGCTCTGAATAATCGTGTTGCCGAACCGGGTCCGAACGGGTTTAGCATCTTGATCGAAAGTAATGAAAACACTTTTACAAAACCGGGGTACTCCCTCTTGAAGAGAACAGACACCGTTCGAGAGGATTTCCGGAAGCATCGGGATCACGTATCCGGGGAAATAGGTGCTGTTGCCTCGTTGGTAGGCTTGTTCGTCCAGGGGCGTTCCGGGTGGAACGAAATACGACACGTCAGCGATATGGACCCCCAATTCCCATTCACCGGTATCCAGCAGGGTCAGGGAAATGGCGTCATCGTAGTCTTTGGCATCGTCGGGATCGATCGTGCAGATCACATGCCCACGGGTCATGTCGAATCGTTGTCGGCCTAGCTCGGACCCCTTAATGTTTTTCAGAAACGCATTGACCGCTGCGGAGGCTTGGTCTTTGACTTCATCGGGGAACGTGTCCGGCAGGTTGTGTTGCACGATGACCGAACGGAGGTCAACGTCTTTATCCCCCGGGTTTCCGAGGACCTCCGTGATGACACCCATAGCAGCCTCGTGCCGGGTAGGAAACTCGGTGATCTCAACGACGACTTTGGTCCCTTTCTTGAGATATTTGGAACCGGCATCGGGGGTATAGATCGGTTCGGTGTAGGCGTTTCCGTCCGGGAGGACGTACCAGTCGTGTCCTACTTTTTGTAACGACCCGACAAACCTGCGATTTTTTCGTTCAAGGATTTCGATGATCCTGCCGCTAACGATGGTTTTTCCTTCGCGTTTTCCGCGGGAGAGGATTTTGGCGCGAACGACATCCCCGGTCATGGCCCCAAGAGGGTTACCTTCCTCAGGGACATAAAGATCTTCGTGGGATTCCGGATCGGTGGGAATCACAAACCCGAACCCCTTCCGGTTTTGTCGGAAAACCCCGATCAGTTCGTCCCGTTTTTCACCGGTTCTAAGGGTGGGTAAAACGATCGTTCCCCCTTGTCCGAGAATCACCCTTCCTTCGCGCATCAGGTCTCTTAGGGCTTCGCGAAACGCGGGATAGTTGTGCTCATCGGCTTGGTCTAGCGAACGAGCGATTTGTCGGGGTTTTTGCGGATGATACTGGTCGGAACGAATGTGCTGGAGGATCTGCTCTCGGATGAGGTCGGGCATAAAAGTCTATATTAAAAGAGATTAGGCAAAAATGGGGTGTGAACGAAGTTTTAGAGGAGATTCAGAAAAAAGTCATAGAACCGAATTTATTATACCACATGTAATACAACAATGGACGGAAAAAGTTCGGTTTATTGTTCTTTTTCTGTTCAAACCCTTCCATCCCCCATGCCCTGGCAGGCCCTGACTCTTTCGTCGGGGTCTGCCCGTTTCATATAGATTAAAATAAATATGAACGCCGTATGAAAAAATGAAGTATTTTTAACCCTTCTTCTCCGTTCATTCATCAGCAAAATGGGCTATGTTCACTAAGGAAGTTCTGTCCGAGATTCTGAAATCATGATTTGAGGACGTCTTGAATAAAGAACTGATTTTAAAACTGATCGCGATCGGGGTTTTGATAGGACTAGCCGTCTTGTCTATTTTGATTTATGCCGGGTTTATCCGGTAAAAATTGTCTTTTGATCATTCTCCGGTTTCTTTCTCCAAAGCTTGTCGCAACGATCCTTGAGATTGTTCGAGAAGACGGTGCGCTTCGGTCAAACTGCAACCGTGCTTCCACATGACGACCGCCGGTTTGACATGACCGTTGGCCTGTTCCAATAAAATGGTCGAAGTTTCCCGGTCCGTTCCACAGATCATTTGAATGACACGAACCGCACGGTCCTTTAGCTTCTGATTGGAAGCTTTGAGGTCCACCATAAGATTTTCGTAACATTTTCCCAAACGAACCATCGAAGCGGTAGTCAACTGATTCAAGATCAGTTTGGTGGCAGTTCCGGCTTTGAGACGAGTCGATCCTGTCAACACTTCCGGACCGGTCAAAGCACGCAACGTCAGATCATAAATCGGTTCTTGCTCGAATCGTTCCACGCAGGTGATAAAGATCGTTGCAGCCTCTGAAAATTTGGCTTGAGCTAATGCCCCATGGACAAAAGGGGTGGTTCCTCCTGCAGCGATCCCGCATACCACGTCACACGATGACACTTTCAGGCGACGCATGACATCGATCCCGTCCTCGAATCGATCCTCTGCGCCTTCTTGGGCCTGAAACATGGCTTGTGGACCCCCGGCTATGACCCCGATGACCTGGTTCGGATCGCTTCGAAATGTCGGCGGACACTCGCTGGCGTCCAAAACGCCTAACCGACCGCTGGAACCAGCCCCGACGTAGATCAGTCGTCCTCCTTTCCTGAAACGATCGACAATCAGATCAACGCCTTGGGCAATCTCCTCAGCGATTCGTTGAACCGCCAGGACTGCCTGCAGATCTTGTTGGTTCATCAGATCAACGATCTGTCGTGAAGACATCTGATCCAGTCGCATCGAATCTGCAAGACGTTGTTCTGTCAATAGTCCGGACCGATCCAACATAGTTCTAACCTTGCCCACTCCGTTGGGGGATCCAAGGTACGTCGGGAACCCCGCTGCGATGGTTGGACAGCCTCGACATCACAAAAAGCCAGTCACTCAGACGGTTCAGATAGGTCAGAATGACGGGGTTGATAGGTCGGTCCATCGAAAAAGCAACGACCAATCGTTCTGCCCGACGACATACCGTCCTGGCCAAGTGCAACCGGGCTGACAATTCCGTTCCCCCGGGTAAAACAAAATACTTCAATCGGGGTAACTCTGTTTCAACCTGGTCGATCTGCATTTCCAGTCGCCCGATCATATTTTCGTCCAGCGCAGGCAGGTATTTCTGGGCTGTTGGATCATTTTCCGGGGCTGCCAAAAATGAACCAATGACAAACAACTCATTCTGGATCGGGGTTAACCACTCGACAAGCCACGTCGGGGCAATCACTTGTACCAGTCCGATCGAAGCATTGAGTTCATCAACTGTACCGTAACATTCCAGCCGAGGATCACTTTTACGGACCCGATCTCCCCCGATCAGTCCGGTGGTCCCGTCATCGCCGGTTCGTGTGTAAATCTTCATATCGTTGGATTTTATCCGCTAAACGGATCAGACACACCAGACTGTTCCGATTGGTTTGAAAGAAAAATTGGGCTATCTTGCCCCGCGTGGTTCAGAATGATTTACCGATTGATCCGTACTTGCCGCGGATTCTTCAGGATCTGGGGAAACATCGTGCGCTGGTGCTGGTAGCAGAACCGGGAGCAGGAAAGACCACGCGTGTCCCCCCGGCGATTCTGAAAAGCGGGTTGTTGTCATCCGTTCATCCGGATATTTGGATGCTTCAACCCCGTCGTCTAGCCGCCCGGACCGCTGCTGAACGGATCGCGGATGAAAATGGTTGGTCGGTCGGGAACGAAGTAGGTTATCAGGTCCGTTTTGAAAGCCGATTCGGTCCGCAAACCCGTTTACGTATTCTCACTGAAGCGATTCTCAATCGACATATGATCGACGATCCTTCGTTGGACCGTGTGGGTTGTGTGATTCTGGATGAGTTTCATGAACGATCAATCCATTCCGACTTGGCTATTGCGCTGTTACGTGAAATCAAGCAAAGCCTACGTGAAGACCTTCTGATTGTCGTGATGTCTGCCACGCTGGATACAGAGCCGGTGTCGCAATTCTTGTTTGATGCGCCGATTTTGCGTGTTCCGGGTCAAATGTATCCGGTGGACATTCGTTATTGTCCGATTCGTTACCCTGACATGGCAGAGGGCATTTCTGACCTGGTGCATGATGAACCCGTCGATGGGCACACCCTGGTTTTTCTGCCCGGTGTTGCAGAGATCCAGCAGGTCCAGAACGCATTGATCCGACAGTCGCCGGATCTGTCGGTCTTTGCGTTGTACGGGTCGCTTGCTTTTGACAAGCAGCAAAAGGCCGTCGAAAAATCGGACAGACCCCGGATCATTCTTTCGACCAATCTCGCCGAAACATCTCTGACCATCGAAGGGGTCCGGCGGGTGATTGACTCAGGTTGGGTACGCCAAAACTGGTTTGATCCCGAACGGGGCTTAGACACACTCCGTCTACAACGCGTCAGTCAAGCCAGTGCCCGACAACGGGCCGGTCGGGCAGGAAGGACCGCTCCCGGGGTCTGCGTCCGTCTTTGGAACGAATCGGAACACCAACGTCTGGAAGCATTGAATATTCCGGAAGTTCAACGGGTTGATCTTTCATCGACGGTTCTGGACCTGCACGCATGGGGGCAGACCGATTCACGATCGTTTGCTTGGTATGAACCCCCGTCGCAAGGCTCTTTGGATTATGCCGAACGGTTATTGAGAATGCTGGGGGCATTGGACGAAACAGGACGATTGACCGACACCGGTCGACGGATCCGAACCCTGCCTTTGCACCCGCGTCTCGGACGACTCCTGACCGAGGCCCGCGGGAATCGGATGGCTTGTTCGGTAGCAGCGATTATTTCTGAAAAGGATTTCGTGTGTCGTACGGACCGTGAAGGACCAGCCCCCGATTCGACGCGTTTATTGAGTGACAGTGATGTGGGTTGGCGGTTGGATTGGATCGAAGAATGGGAAAAAAACGACCGAACCAGTGATTCGACACGCCGTGCTGTGGATATTTCTGCCCTTCGACAAGTAATTCGTGTCCGCGATCAACTCATTCGTCTGTTCGGTCCCGAATCGACCGACACGAAGGACCACGGATCATCCTTGTCTGTTCAAAAATTGGTCCTTCTGGCATACCCGGATCGGGTATGTCGTCGAAGATCTGATCCTCGGACCGGTACCATGGTCGGGGGATCGGGTGTCCGACTGTCGCCGGATTGTTCGGTGTTGCAGGGGGATTTTTTTGTCGCAGTCGATGCCCGTCAGGATGACCGGAGTCGAAACCGCGAAGCCTGGGTTCGTATCGCGTCTCGGATCGAACCGGAATGGTTGCAGGAACTGTTCCCGCAGTCGATCGTTCAACAGCGAGAATTGCAATACGATGCCGACCGGGACCGGGTGGTCAGTCAGGTAAGAGTGAAATATCAGGACTTGGTGATTCGAGAAAACCACAGCCCCTGAGGTCGATCCGCAAGAAGCGGAGACATTTCTGGTCGAGGAATTGTCCGAAACATGGGATCAGGTCCTTCAATCACATCCTGCGTTGAATGGGTTGACGAACCGGATTCGTTTTTTGGCTTATCATCTTCCGAATCAGGGTTTTCCCACACTGAATAAGCCGATGGTTCGGGAATTATTGCAGGAAGCCGCATGGGGTCAGGTTTCTAAACGGTCGGTTGTCGAAAGATTGGTCGAGGTACTACGGTCACGGTTGGTGTACCCGTTAGACCGGATTCTGGAACAGGAAGCGCCCGAAACGCTGTGTGTACCGAGTGGATCGCGGATCAAACTGCAGTATTTTCCGGATCCTTCCCACCCCCCCGTCCTGGCCGTGCGGATGCAGGAATTATTCGGTTTAGAAAAAACCCCCTGTCTAGCCAGTGGACGGGTCAACGTGTTATTGCACCTGTTGGGACCCAATTTCCGTCCGGTGCAGGTGACGCAGGATCTGGAAAGTTTCTGGAGCAACACTTACCCACAGGTTCGGAAAGAATTGCGGGCCCAATACCCCAAGCACAGTTGGCCGGAGGACCCCCGACGGGCTGAAGCAGTCCGAGGGATAAAACGGCGATAATTTTTTATTTTACAGGATCTTATATTGTATCATCGGGGTGGATTTTGGTATCCGGCGCCGGACCATCGACCGGTTTTTTTCGCTCAGAAGCCCGTTGTGCATTAGCGACAATCTGAGCTTTGGTGGCTTCAAACTCCTGAGGCGTCATTTTGCCTTCCTTGACTAATTGTCTAAGGGAAGACAAGGAAAACCCCGCCATCGGATCGTTGGTAGCATCTTGTCCCGATCCGAGTAGTTTTCGTCGGATCAGTCCCACCGCAGCAATCAACAGACCGATGATCAGAAAAACGACCAGGATCAGGAAAAAAACATCAAAACGTTGCACGGATTGACCTAAAAGAGACATATTCTCATCTTACGCAAGTCCATTGCTTTCCATATACTCTTTGTCTTATGTCAGAAAGAAAATGTGTTTCATACCGTGTTTTGGTAGGACTTGAGATCCACGTACAATTGTCCACCCGGACCAAAATGTTCACCGGAGTGGTCAACGCTTCAGGGGCTTTGAAGGCGGGGGATACTCCCCCCGAACCGAACACGGCAGTGGACGAGCAGGTGCTGGGGTTACCGGGGGTTTTACCCGTGATGAATAAAAGGGCGGTGGAGTACGCCATCAAAACGGGTTTGGCATTGGGATGCAAAATCGCCCGGTTCACCAAATGGGATCGTAAGTCTTACTACTATCCCGACTTACCTAAAAATTATCAGATCAGTCAGTACGACCTTCCGTTGTGCTATGACGGGATTTTTGAGCTGATAACGGAGAAAGGCATCAAAAAAGTCAGGATTCGTCGGGCGCATCTGGAGGAAGATGCCGGTAAACTCCTCCATGAAGCCCCTGGGGGCTATCCGATCGAGGGATCGATCGTCGATCTGAACCGGGCAGGAACGCCTCTTTTGGAAATCGTGACCGAACCGGATTTTGATTCCCCGGCTTCGGTATCGGCTTTTGCCCAGGAACTTCAACGACTGGTACAATACCTAGGCGTTTCTGAGGGACAAATGCAGCTCGGTCACATGCGGTTTGAGCCTAATATCAACGTGCATATTACCGATCAGAACGGACAGGTTCACAAAACCGCCATCACCGAAATCAAAAATCTGAACAGCTTCTCCGTGCTCGAAAAAGCCACGGATTATGAGGTGCGACGACAGATCCGTGAGTGGGAGGAGACCGGTTCATTGGGTCGCAAATCGACGTATGGTTGGGACGAGTTGAAACAGGAGACGTTCCATCAACGGGACAAGGAAGAAGCTCACGATTACCGGTATTTCCCGGACCCGGACCTCATGCCGGTCGAAGTCACTGAAGAATGGCTGACCGAGCTGAAAAATCAGGTCGGGGAATTACCGAGCGCGCGTCGCGAGAGATATATCCGGGCCTTGGGTTTAAGCCCCACGGACGCTGCCGCTTTGGCATCGGACAAGTCCACCGGTGATTTTTTCGAACAGATCGTTTCAGCGGGGGTTCCCGCCAAACGGGCCAGCACCTTGATGGAAGCCTTGCGGGAAATGAGCAATGAACGCGTCCGAAAGGTGACAGAACTGGGAGTTACCCCCGATCATCTTGCCCGTATCGGTCAGTTGATCGAGTCCGGACAGCTTGCTGCTTCAAAAGAAGTGACCCGAAAGATTCTCGATACGATTCTGAACGAAGCGGCGGGGCTCGCAACACCTGAACAGATTGTTCAGACCGCCCAGAAACTGGGATTGATCCAGACGACCGATACTACCGCTATTGATGCTGCTATCGAGGCGGTCTTGGCCTCCAATCCCAAACCCCTCCAGGATTATCGTTCCGGGAAACAGACGGCGCTGGGGGCTTTGGTCGGAATGGTGATGAAAAGCGCCAAAGGAATGAACGCCAAACTGGTCCAGGAACGGTTGAAACAGAAGCTGGGGTGAGACGTCGATGGTGCTGCGTGGTTCTGGATGGAAATCCCGCCCGATGGCCAGCCGACGAGCCTATCGCCCGGATCGACACATTTATCGCGACCTACGACGACGTTCCCGAAGAGGGTGGCCATGGAATCGGATCCTCCGGGTCATGTTGATCTTATCGGCGACCGGTGGACTGATCGGGGCATTCATCTGGTGGATCAGAACATAAGATATTTGATGCTCGACATTACAAGGCCCTTATCCTGAATGAGAGCCGTCTTGTTCCCACGTAATGTTGGGGTCTTTGAAATCATGAGGGTCATCCGGAAGCCGGTCGAGGATCTGATCCAGCTGGTCGGTCGAAGCAATGTTTTCGTACAACACTTCATTGACCAGCATGACCGGTGCCGATCCACAGGCGCCGAGGCACTCGAGTTCGACGAGAGTGAATCGTTTATCGGGGGTGGTTTCACCGACATCGATGTTCAGCCGGCTTTGAAGGTGTTCACGAAGCTTTTCACTACCGCAGATTTCACACGTCAGGGACCGACAAACTTGTAGCAGATACTTGCCTTTGGGTTTCAACCAGTATTCTTCATAAAAAGAAGCAGTATCCAGGGCTTCGGCAGGGGCGATTTCGAGAAACTGGGCGATTTCCTCGATCGCCTGCGGGGGGATCCAGTTGTATTCGTGCTGCACCAGATGCAACGCGGGCAAAAGCACTGCTCGTTTGGTGGGGTATCGGGGAAAATACTTTTCCTCGAGCGTTTTTTTCATGTCATCGGTCAAGAGCGGTTTGCCGTCCCGAACCAGTGCCTGACGACGATCTTCAGATATCCAAGCCATGTGACCTCGCTTTACTGCGGAAAACCGACCCGTTGTTCCTTTGTTACCGATCGAGTTCCGCGGCAATAATGTTCAAACTTCCCAAAACGGCAGGAACGTCTGAAATTTGATGTCCTTCGATCAACTTTGGGAAAACCTGGTAGTTAATGAAGCTTCCCGGACGGGTTCGAACCCGCCAGGGTTTGTTATCCCCGCTTGAGACGATGTAATAGCCTAGTTCGCCGTTGGCGGATTCGATGCACCCATAGACCTCACCTCGAGGGGCTTCGAAACCACGATTGGTCATGATCAGCTCAAAGTGTTGGATCAATCCTTCGATGCTGGAATAGACCTGATCTTTGGGAGGCAATACCTCCTTGCCTTCCGGGCTGACATTCACCGGGCCTGGGGGAATGTGGTCGATGAGTTGTCGGATGATGTGGGCCGATTGTTTCATTTCTTCCATCCGGACCAGATACCGGGCATAGACATCGCCGGTTGTCATGATCGGGACCTGAAAATCGACAGCCGGGGCACCTTGACCGTCCCAGTTGTCGGCAAAACACAGGTAAGGCTCGTCCTTTCGGATATCTCGTTTCACACCGCTGGCTCTGGCGACCGGTCCGGAAAGTGACCAAGCGATCGCCTCCTTCTCACTGATCTGACCGATTCCCTTGGTCCGGTCCACGAAAATTCGGTTTTTATTCAGGAGCTTTTCAACATCTTCCAGCGCCCTGGGCAGGTCGTCATTCACGAACTTGCGGACCATTTTTTTGAAAACGGCTTCATCAGGAAGGTCTTGATTCAGTCCTCCGACGCGGGTCCAGGACGTATGAAACCGTTGTCCCGACATGTATTCGACGATGTCGTAAATCGCTTCTTTTTCGTTGAATGCGTACAGAAATGCGGTAAAGGCTCCCAGATCCAGTCCCGCAGCACTGACACAAAGCAGGTGGGACTGGATTCGTCCGAGTTCTCCTGCAATGGTTCTCAGGACCTTGCAACGGGGTGTCAGCTCGATCCCCATCAGTTTCTCAACCGCACCGTGCCAAGCCAGTTCGTTGTAAATCGGAGCAGAATAATCCATCCGATCAACGATCGTGACGTACTGGTTGTAATTCAGGTGTTCGCCGAGCTTTTCAAAACCGGAATGTAGATACCCGATATGAGGGGTACACCGAATGATGCGTTCACCATCGAGCTCGAGCACTAGCCTTAGTGTCGTGTGCGTGGCTGGGTGTTGAGGTCCGAAATTGAGGGTCCAGCGGTTTCCCTGATCGGGCAGATTCTCTGTCAGCAGAGGGTCTGCAGAAGCCTCGGTAAGCGTAAATGGCATAAAACAATTCACCTCAAAATGATCCGTTGTCGGATCATACCCTCATTGTAGCTGACGAACCCGCATATGCCACGCCTGCCGGGAACAAAATGCGTCTTGCACACACGGGGCAACATTTCGTCGAGGTCATTTTCAATCGCCAGTGAAAGACCTTTCCCGTTTACGAATTCAAACAAATATGAGGTCAGGGTCTTGAGACAAACAAACTCAAGGAACCGTCTGATCCGAATCGGAGACGGATTTCCATTTAGGGACTGGCGCAGGACAGGCATGATCCGACAAAGCGGCTCGGACAGCCACTAAACACCCGCAATACCGACACGTGGTTCCGTACCGAAGATCGACACAAGATTGACAGATTTCTAGACGGGATTCATAGATTTGGGTCGAGACCCGTTTTCGGGGACTAGTCGTCTGTTGTTGGGACAGAATTCTTTCGATTTCTCCCGGCGCAAGCCGGACAACTCTCTGACAACCGGGGCATTCATGGACCATACCCATTCCGTTTTGGATCTCAGGACAGACGCAATACCGCCACCGATCGTGCGGGAAGCTCAGCCACAATCGCGTTATCTCTTCCGGAAACCTCAAAATCCTGCGGGACAACGGTGTCAGGATTATCAAATGTGTTCATACTGTTCATAGCAGGGGCGGTCAGGATTCGTCCTTTCCCGCGACTGACCGTTTGACCGCGCACCTCAATGCTCACCTCGGCCGGCTGATCGTGATGAAGATTGCATAGGGTCAAATGGGTGTTTCCGCAAGAGTCCAGCGAAGCCGAGACGCTGATTTGCTTGATCTGCCATAACCGATTGACACTTCCGTTGGCGCCGCTTGTACCCTGCATGTCCCGCTCGGGCACGTAAGTTTCACTTAAAACATGCGTGGGTAAGAGTTTAGCATCCTGATGTACCTGATACATCTCGAACACATGGTAGGTCGGGGTCCGTAACATTCTCGATCCTTCGGTCAACGCAACGGCCTGCAACACATTGACCGTCTGAGCGATGTTGGCTACCTGAACCCGATCAGAATGGTTATTCAAAATGTTCAGGGTCAGACCCGCTACCAAGGCGTCACGAATCGTGTTCTGTTGGTAAAGAAACCCAGGATTGGTTCCTGGCTCGACATCAAACCACGTACCCCACTCGTCCATCACGATTCCGATCCGTTTTTGGGGATCATATCGGTTCATGATATGGTCGGTTCGAATAATAAATTGCTCGATGTTGGCCCCTTTTTGGAGGGTTAATTGCCAGTCCGGGACTTCAAACTGCGTGGCAGAACCCTTTGCTGCCCATGCCCCCGGTACGGTGTAGTAATGAATACTTAACCCGTCCATGAACCGATGGGCTTCACGCATCAGGATGTCGTTCCACTCATCGGTCAGCCCACAGGCGACTTTGTATAAGCTCTTTCCCGGAGTAAAGTTACGACAATACGTTTGGAACTGGCGGTATAGATCGGCGTAATACTGAGGTCTCATGGAACCTCCACAACCCCAGTTTTCGTTTCCGATCCCCCACAGACGGATGTTCCAAGGTTCTTCGCGACCATTCTGACGTCTCAAACGCGCCATCGGACTGTCTCCGGGCATGGTCAGATACTCCAACCACTCTGCCATTTCCCGGACCGTTCCGCTTCCGACATTTCCTGCGATGTAGGGTTCTGCCCCGATCTGTTCACACAAGTCCAGAAACTCGTGGGTTCCGACGTGATTATTTTCGACCGTACCACCCCAATAGACGTTGACGATCCCCGGACGTTCTGACTTGGGACCGATCCCGTCCCTCCAGTGATACGTGTCGGCAAAACACCCTCCCGGCCAACGAAGATTAGGAATCCGGAGACGTTTTAATGCTTCGACCAGATCCGATCGCCAGCCGCGTACGTTGGGGATCGGTGAATCCTCTCCGACCCATAATCCGTCATAAATACACCGACCGAGATGTTCTGCAAAATGCCCATAAATATGCCTGGAAATCGTGGGTCCGTTCAGTTCTGTTTCGATCAATACGCGGTGCTTCATCCGGTCACTCCTTGTGAACGCCGGATCATGCATAATCAAACCAAAGGGTCCATCGGTCGGATCGGCAAAACTATTTGTCGGATCCACCCGATGGGTCAAATCCATCAAGACGACTTTAACCCCACCTCGATGACCGGAACGGCAACGTCCGGTTTAACCTGCGGAAGATTGAGGCTGATTCTCTGATCAGCGGTTCCGATCTGATCGGCGTGCCAAGAATCCAACCCGATTCGGATCTCGCTGGCATCGTGCAGGAACTGGGCGTATTCGATCCGCGAAACGAACGAACCTTCCAAGTGGAGGTATTTGTACGGATACGCAAACAAATGAATGTAGACTCGTTGGCGATCAGGGTTGTAAGTCAGACGACAGTCGCGAGGACAAACAAACTCCGGGGGGGCTTCGGTACAGCCGTAAATGCTTCGGGAGTGTCGTTTCATCCATTCTCCGATACCTTTGAGACGTTCTATCGCCCTGGCGTCGAACTCCCCTCGACCGGTCGGTCCCACGTTCAAAAGCAGATTGCCTCCTTTGCTCACACAGTCGATCAGGGTTCGGATCAGCTCATCGGTCGATCTCCAGGATTGTTCGTCTCGATGATATCCCCATGACCCGCTAAAGGTCTGACAAGCCTCCCAGACAACACGTGTCCCATTCACTCGGACCCATTCCAGGGGTTGGGCCTGTTCCGGGGTCGCAAAATCCCAGCTCGATTCCAGATCAGGAAGATCCAGACGGTTGTCCAGTAATACCTGAGGTTGGAGCTGGCGAATCATGGCTAACAGCTTCTCGCTTTCCCAGGCTTCTCTTCCTTTTCCGATCGAAAAGTCCCGTCGATCTTGTCCGGGAGCAGGTGGAAACGAAAAATCAAACCAAAGGATATCAATTCGTCCGAACTCGGTCAGCAACTCACGGACTTGATCGTGCAAATAACGAGCGTATCGTGACTGATCCCGACCCTGGTTAGGGTTAGAATCTCTACGAGAAAGCTTGGGCTCGTTCTCAACATTCCCAATCATCGGATCTAACTTCCCAAGCGCAGCGACCAAATCTCGCTGAGGGTGATTGCGATTGTCGATCCAATAATCCGGGTGATGCCAGTCGATCAGGGAATGATAAAAGCCCACCCTTAAACCCTTGTCCCGAAATGCTTTAACCATCGGAGTCAGCAGATCACGTCGGCAGTGGGGGGCTTGGGTGCTTTTGTAATTCGTATATCGACTGTCCCACAAGCAAAACCCTTCATGGTGTTTGGTCGTAATGACAAAGTACTTCATTCCCGCGTCATAAGCGATCTGAGCCCACTGGTCGGGGTCGTAC
The DNA here is from genome assembly GCA_026004655.1 of Phycisphaerae bacterium. Taxonomy (GTDB): domain Bacteria; phylum Planctomycetota; class Phycisphaerae; order Tepidisphaerales; family Tepidisphaeraceae; genus BPJO01. Next base: position 68,389 of record BPJO01000013.1, on the reverse strand, counting down.
AGATCGGGTTCAAAGTACTTGAAATAGAGGTCATACTGCTCATCAGACATCTTCTCCCGGGATTTGACCCATTCGTGACGTGCGGGTAAGGCGTACAATCCCCAATGAATGAATAACCCGAAACGATCATGGACAAACCATGATGAATCACCGGTCGTCGGTCGGATGTTCAAAGGCGTCCTCCTGAAACGAACACCCGATAAAAGTAATGTCCGGATAAGATATGTAAAGCCGAGTGATTCTCACCCGTGGACCGGGAATCAAAGACTCATCAGCTGAAACGTCGACGAAGGGCAAAAGAACACAACAATGATAAACCAGCCCACCCCCATAAAACCCCGGCAGGTTCTGGGACAATCTGTGAGAAAAAACGATCCCAGATCAAATCCGCAGCTCCGGGTTGGTACTGGTGTGCTGTCCCAGAAACTTCCGTAAACCAGACGGGTGCATTTCCGACATGAATCTGCGTCGTGTAGAGACGAGGCAGTATTCCATAAGACAGGTACTCTTGTACAGTCGTACTCAGGGTTGCTTGGTTATGATTCTTCCAAAACGCCAACTGCGCCTGATCCTGTTGATCCCGGGGCATGGCCGAACCCGGCGACCCAGTCGTGAAGTCTTCATTCTCTCCCCGCCAGATCCAGACCGGGACGGGCCGGTTGGGCTGGAGGTCCGACTCGTCTCCGCCGTAAGCAGTAATCCAACCCCCGGAAACAGGCGCGATGGCTGTGACTTTATCCGCATGGGCAGAGGCGAACGTGTTTGTCATCATGGCCCCGTTCGAAAACCCGGTCATATACACCCGATTTGTGTCAACATTGTAATCAGAAGATAGTTGATTGATCAGACTGACCAAAAATCCCAGATCGTCCGGTGCACTTCCCGAAAAATCATAACTGTTCCAGGCATAACTCGTTCCAGATCCGACACTTTTGCCACCGGTCGGATACACAACAATAAATCCCTCCTGGTCAGATTTCTGATCCCACCCCGACGAAGACTGAAAACTTGCCCCTGAACTAAAGGAAGGGTGTAAAGCAACTACTAGAGGAACGGATTGATCAGCTGACCAACTCGGCGGCAAATGAGTGATATACGAGCGACTCACACCGTCGTGGATTAAGTGACCGGATACGTTGGTTTGTGCGCTGACAACACCCCATAAACCCAGGATAGCGATCAGAAAAAGAACGATTCGCATATTTCGCCTCGAAAAACCATATCATGCACCGTACATCACTGGTCAGCAGACATTCATACCCTGGACCTGGTTACGAAATCGGTCCGGGCCACCTTCAAAACGCCGGGTCTAGCGAATTATTCTTTTAGCCAATTTTTTTATCAATTGTTCCGGATAATCAGTGCGATCAAGAAAGTCTCAAAAGGGCAAAATCAATCCGATACCGCAATTTTCGGATACAAATAAACGACTACCCGAAATGGCCAGACTGTCGTAGAACAAATTTCTGGAACTCGAGGGTATCGTCTGCGGGTTATTGTGGGTTCGGTTTGAACAACCTGTGATTCCCGGGCAGTTGCAGGGTAATTCCTAAAATGGCTCCGTCTTTAGCGGTGATAATCTCACCGGTTACGACCCCGTCCTTTACCGGATTGCCCTTGGTCCATTGAAATGTCCGGACTTTCCATCCACGAGGGTTGATGACTTCTCCGCTATCCGTGATGGGAGGACCGAATCGGTCGGTCAGTGCTTGAAGTGCTGCTTTTTCTTCACCCATCCCGTACAGTTTAAAGTAACGGATCATAAACACCCGATTGTCCTGGTTCATCATGGCGATGAGTTCTTCGCGGGTTGCGGAATTGGTCAGCTGGAGGCGTTCGGGAGTCCTGGCGGGGTCATAACGGGTCTGAGGAAACGACTGCTTGCCCGCTTTCTGAAATTCTTCCGGAGAAAGACCGAGTTTCAACCCATGAAGTTCCACCTGTTCAGGATTCAAGATGTTCGAGGGTGATCCAGGACCATGAATCGGAGCGTCCGATGACGACGATTCGGATGAAGGTTTTTGGGGGGACGACGAGTTACCGGTGGGTGGTTTTTCTACGTCAGTGGGTACTGAGCGATCCGGCACCGGCGGCTGAGAGGTCGACAGGCCGTTACGAATGTGTTGACCCGGAGGGATAATGACACGTTTTAACCCACCTTGCTCGCCGTTCAAAGTCGGACCAAGAATAACCAATTCCCCGTCCGGTCCGATGCTGTGCTCCTGAGTGTCAGACATCTCAAGACCACGGATGCGACCGAAAGTAGCAACCTTTTGATCGTTAATATACCAGCGTGTAATCTCCTCATTGTCCGAATGAGCAAATACAGTCCAGACGATGGCCTGACCGTTCGGTAGAAATCCTTTCAATTGAGGACGACTTTCATTTTCCTGTAATGGAAAAAATTGTTCATTCAACACCAGACCCAGCCGACGATCGGTCTCCCCCACATAAGCCAATCCTTTACCATCAGGACTGAATAATAGAAGATTCTGCTGATAATATGCTGGCGGGATAGAGAGTGCCTTGCCATCCACAAGAACTCGCCAACCTTGCTCGCGGGAATGATGCAGATACGCGTAGCGATTCGATCTCGGATCGATCGTCAACTGTTCAATATCTAGTCCTTCGGGTCCTTTGTGGTTTTCAAAAACGACCCATTGACGTTCTCGATTACGAACCACGTAGGCAAAGCTCGGGAAATCAGATCCCCCGGAGACCACGGTTTCAATTCCTTCCACTCCTTCCTCGGATTCGATTTCACCCTCAGGCGTATGAATGACCCCAAAAGAATTGTCCTTCACATATCCGGCATAGAACAATCGGGTAGAATCTCCAGACCAGGTCATATCTCGGATCCGGTCATATTCCCGACCGGGTTTTCCGTCCACCAGAACATATTCGCGCTGACCATTATTGATCCGTGCAGCCCAACGTTTACCGTCGGGACTGAAAACCAGTTCCTGTAAACGTCCTGACCCGAGATCAAAGTGATCTCCCATCACCCAAAGACAAGGCCCCTTTCGACCAACGCCCACAGCAACAATTAGGCCCGTATCTGAAATAAAATACTTCTCCGTTCGGATATTAATGAAGGGGTTGGCTTCGAGACACAGTTGAGGCTGACCATAGGCTTCATAACCACGAATGTTTCGGTGAGTCAGTAACCGTTGACCGTCCGGGGTAAACTTAACGACGTCAGCGACATAACGCTGATCTTGACCATCCACGACCAAAAATCCGGAGCGTAATCCTTGAGGAGTACTGGCATAAAAAGCAAATCGTTTACCGTCACGACTAAAGGTCGGCCAAGCATCTCCCGAAAATGGCGGGCTTTCGAACTTGCCGATCACCAGAATATTGTCATATTTTGCCGATTTAGTGTAGATCAACTGGTTGTCGGGGGTAAATGAAACTCGTCGGATCGCAGGTCTACTGCTATTGTCGGACACCGGAACCCGAATTATCTCCTGATGGTTCAGATATAGAATCGTCTCCTGCGCGATACGTGCAGCATAAGCAAAATGACTCCCGTCTTGACTGAAAATGACGGAGCCTTGCCAAACAATCCTCTTTTCAGGCTTGTAACCACTTCGACGGTCCTCAGGACTGATGTTGCTATCACCCACTTGGACACAAACCGGGAGCACTTCGTCGACAAGAGGACCAGACTTTCCATCCACCTCAACGAAAAACCGACTCCCTTTCATGTCTACGGTTGCCACCCGATGTCCCCTAGGTGAAATTACGTATTGAGTGTTTCGAGTGGGTGCAGGGGCAGCGATCTCTGAACGGATCGTGTCAGATTCGGCCAACACCATTGTGTGGGTGAACAAGCTTATCAAAAAAAATCGGAAGACCGCAGGAACGGTTATGTGTTTAGAGAAGGTGTGCACGAGTTTACCTCGATGTAAAATCCCTAAATCGGGATCAGGATTTAATTCGGGTCAGATGGGAAACGCCTATACAAAAAAAAGATACGGAACTCGATCATGAGAATAATAAATGCCCAAATGTTACGGTTTGGGCAGTGAAAAATCGGCCAGGGTACTTTTTCCGTTTCGTTTGGCCTGTTCAGCGGCTCGATTGAAATCAATTTCGAAAAGAGAACGGTCGATGGCATCGGCTTGGCCACGTCCGTAAAGAACGGTGACGAGTCCTTTGGATTTATAACTCCCCGGATCATAAGCCAGAACCATGCCGTACTCGGCATTGGCGGCTTCTTCGGCGGTTAGACCCTTGTGTACCCACATACTTTCACTTGAATAAACCGAGCGAGCATCCTGATCGTCCAACCCCGCTTTTTTCAAATTCTCGATACTCAACGCATCTTTTGGATTGGTGTAGCTCAGCAAAGCGATTGCCATACTCAAGCGTCTCAGACGTTCCACGGAAAGGTGGTTTTCTTGAGTCGGTTGAGGTTTGGCGTTTACTGCCCCACTTTGTTCGATCATGGGAGAGTTTAGACCTTGTGACCGTTTTAGTCGTTCGGTTGCCTGTTGGGCGACAAAATCCCGCTGTTGTTGCCAGGGATTGACGGGCGAAGTGTTGGAACGATTCGATCTATTAAGAAGGCTCGAGGAGTCATCATCCGGTGATTCATTTAAAGACCGGGTGTAGGCCGTGTTTTTCGTACCATCAATATTACTAGCTACAGCAGAAACAAACAGTACGTTGACCAAAATCAGAATGATGATCGCCAGTACCGCAAACCCGATCCCGATTCCGGGAACAATCGGCCAAGCTCTTCGACCAAAAAAGAGGATCGCAGCGCCAGTGAATGAGAGTAAGAAGCAAAGTATCGTAAAGGGAATAGCCGCCACGCCTATCACGGGAATAAAGGCTACTAAACAGGCCAACAAGCCGAAGACGATTCCAACGGCTCCCATCACATTGCCCATAACAAAAATCGCGTCTCTATTTTTGCCCTGCACTGTTGATGTGGCTACAGGGGTATCCCCATGAAAATCGTTGTTAACTGACATGATTGTTTGATCCCACTTTCTCCCCCTAACTGAAGAAAATAAAAGATCAGGTCTTAGACCTGAGTGAAAATGCCGGGAAGACATTTCCCATACGAAATCGTTCGTACTTCATAAAGACTCGTAACAGATTCTTACGTTAGAGTCAAAAGTTTTTAATTTTGAACGACAGTTGGAAGGACCTGATGGACTGACGCAAAAGTGAAAGCTTTCGACGCGAATTCATCGGTGTGATCGATGCGAAGGCTAGGTATATTTCGGCGGGTCAAGACAAAAACATGATTTGTGATTACAACTATCCCTGGGTTCCAGATCAACAAGACGGCACGTATCGAAATCCGGTACTGTATGCCGACTATTCCGATCCCGACGCCATCCGGGACGGAGACGATTTTTGGATGACTGCTTCGAGTTTTAATTGCACACCGGGATTGCCGATTTTGCATTCCCGGGATTTGGTGAACTGGAAGCTGGTCAATTACGCGATTCAGAACAATCCTGATCCGAGGGGGGTGTTTCACACGGTTCAGCCCGGTTGCGGAGTATGGGCGCCAGCGATTCGTAAGCATGCAGGACTTTTCTGGATCTTTTTTCCACTTCCCGATGAGGGCATTTACGTCACGACCGCGACCGATCCACGCGGTCAATGGTCTGAACCCTGGTTATTGCTGGAAGGCAAGGGGTTCATCGATCCATGCCCGCTTTGGGATGAGGACGGAAAAGCGTATTTAGTGCACGCTTACGCCAACTCCCGTTGTGGGATCAAGCACCGTTTGAGAGTGGTCGAGATGACCCCCGACGCCCGACAATTGATCGGGCAAGGCAGAGTTGTTTTTGATCAACCGGAACGTCACCCGACGTGTGAAGGTCCCAAGTTCATGAAAAAAGACGGGTACTATTACATTGCTGCCCCGGCTGGGGGGGTGGCCACGGGTTGGCAACTGATATTGCGAGCGCGTGACGTGTGGGGGCCTTATGAGGAAAAGGTGGTTCTGGAACAAGGAAAAACCCCTATTAATGGTCCGCACCAAGGTGCGTATGTGGACACCCCGGACGGACGGTGGTGGTTTTTGCATTTTCAGGATGTCGGGGTTTATGGAAGGATCGTGCACCTCCAACCGGTCGAATGGAAAGACGGCTGGCCTATGACCGGGATCGATCAAGACGGTAATGGTATCGGGGAACCGGTTTTACATCACGTTAAACCGATCCCTGGAAAAGAAATAGTCATTCCGGAAACCAGTGACGAGTTTAATTCACCCGTGTTGGGTTTGCAGTGGCAATGGCATGCCAACCACCGACCGGATTGGGCATCATTGTCCGCAAGAAAGGGGTGGTTGAGGCTATACGCACAACAAGCCCAGCCACAACTAAGATTCCAACCCAATCTGTTGCTCCAAAAGTTCCCTACCCGTTGTTTTACGGTAGAAACCCGTATTTCATTACAGGCCAAAACCTGCGGCACTGAGGCAGGATTGACCGTGATGGGTCGTTCTCATGCGGCGTTGGTGATTGCAAAGACCGGAGAGTGTCATCAGTTGGTTTATCGAGTGGACGATCGGGTCATTCATACCCGTCAGATCCGATCCGCAGAGGCTGTGCTTAAAGTCAGTGTCGAATCGGGAGGAAATTGCGTTTTTTCTTTCGGTTTTGACGATCTCCCGTCCGAAACTGTTATGGGTACGCCTTTTCAAGCTTCCGAGGGACATTGGATCGGCGCTAAAGTCGGACTTTTCGTACGTGGTCCTTCGGTGCAGGCTGAAGAATATGCCGACATAGATTATTTTCGATTCGGGCCCATCGGATCTTTCGAACAACGTGTTGAAACTTCCGGTAGGGGACTCGAATCATGACCCCCTTTTCATTCTTCAACTCCTTGCCTAGCATTCCGTCGGCAACTTAAATAGCAAGGAGTGATATGATACTGATCATTTCCGGTACCAACCGTCCGGGAGCCAATGCGCTAAAAATTTCTCAGATACTGAGAGGCTATTACGCCTCTTCCGGATTGGATGCAGGTATTTATTCATTGTCGGAGATGCCTGTTGAGATTTTTGATCCTGCCAGTTATGCGAAAAAACCCGAGCCATGGTTGAAGGTTCAACAGCGGGTTCTGGATGCTCACGGGTTGCATGTGGTTACCCCGGAGTACAACGGTTCATTTCCGGGGGTTTTGAAATACTTCATTGACATGCTCAAATTTCCCGAATCTTTTGAACAGAAACCCGTCGCGTTCACAGGCGAGGCTGCCGGGACCTGGGGAGCGCTACGCGCGGTCGAACAGCTGCAGCATATTTTTTCGTACCGCAACGCCCATATTTACCCCGATCGGGTTTTTATTCCGGGAATCAACGGAAAACTGAACGACTCAGGCCAAATAACCGATCCTGCCATCGAAGACCGTCTCAAGGCCCAGACGACCGGTTTCGGAAAGTTTATCCAACGATTGCGAGCGTAAGAAAGTTTGTTTGGCATTGACGCATCGGAGGTTAAACTGTCGTCGCGGATAACACATTTTAACTCTTGCGGACGACAGCTTATGAAAATTGCTTTGGGTGGTATCGAAAGGGACGGTTACGTCAAACTTGTCATTGAAGGCAGCATTACGGCAACTGATTTCCCACCAGACGGGAAAAATCCGATCGAGGGCTTGTTGGGTCCTTCTTGGAAGACGTTCCGCGTGCTTTTGGATTTCGGAAACGTCCCTTACATTGATTCCAGTGCGATCGGATGGTTGATTGCCACGTCTAAAAGCTTCAAAGAAGGTGGTGGTGGATTGGCGGTGTATCGTATTCAACCGTCGGTCAAACAGGTCCTGGATTTACTCAAAGTCGGAAAAGTAGTTCCCCTGTGTGAAACCGAACAAGAAGCCCGCACGGCGGCGGGAGGTGCTCAATGAGTTCCAAACCCTTGATGATTGATGTCAGTAAATTGCCCCCGGAAAAAGCGATCCAACGATTGATCGACCATGCCGTGGAAATGGGTGCTAGTGACCTGTTTCTTCTCAGCAACGAGCAACACCTGGCCGTGATGGTCCGACATCTAGGTATTGTTCTACCGATTAGCGTCGAAACCCCGGAAAACGGCAAGCGTATTCTCACCCATATCCGCAACATGGCGGGCATGGATCTCAATGACCGTCGTCGTCCTGCTGACGGACGATGGATTTATAAAAATGATGAAGGCGACAGTGTTGACCTTCGGATCAACACCATTCCCACCATGTACGGCGAAGACATGGCTATTCGCCTGTTGGTTCGCAATCACGCACTTCTACAACTCGAAAAGCTGGGGATGGAAACCTCCCAGTTGCAGGAGTATCGGCAGATGATCGGGAGCCCAGGAGGGTTGATTCTGATCACAGGGCCGACTGGTTCGGGTAAAACCAGCACTCTTTATGCGACGCTGATCGAGTTGAACGACGGGAAGAAGAAGATCAATACGATCGAGGACCCGATCGAATACGCGGTCGAAGGGCTCCGACAGTCACAGGTCAATCCTCATATCGGAATGAACTTTGCGGAGATGCTCCGAAGTATCCTTCGACAGAGTCCTGATATCATCATGATCGGGGAGATTCGGGATGAAGAGACCGCTCGTGTAGCGACCCACGCCGCGAACTCCGGGATTTTGGTGCTCGCCACTTTGCACGCACCCACTGCGGCTGCGGGTATTCAGTCCATGCGGGCTTACGGGGTGCCGAATCACTTTCTTTCCGTTGCCCTTCGGGGGATTGTCTCCCAGAGGCTGGTTCGAACCCTGGACCCGGATAACCGACTTGAGTTTGATATTTCCTGCGCCCCGGACACGTTTGCCGAGGTACAAAAGTATTTATCGCCCGAGGAAGGCAAAAAACTCTATGCACCGAAACCGGCCCAGAGCAATCAGATGACCGGATATACAGGTCGAACGGGAGTTTATGAGTTGATGGCGATCAATCGCGATATACGCAGCATGATTGCCGAAGGACGCAGTGCCAAAGAGATCCGAGATCATGCAATCTCGCAGGGAATGCTGGAGTTTCGACAAGCCGCTCTCTTGAAAGTCGCCCGTGGATTGACCAGCACAGAAGAAGTCTTCCGGGTCATTCCGACGGAAGTACTTCTTTTGGATCAGTAAAAGCAATAACTCCCCATTTCCGATGTGCGTGAATATTCCACGCACGGCGTCGGGGTTGGGGAGTTTTCGGGCATAGAAAATAACAGCGTTCTCGAACTGTTGTGACGCAAGATATCACACAGTTCGGATTGAAAATCTTAACCTTGAAAGGTCAAACGCGTTTGGAAACCCGTATCGCGAAGCGATTACAGAGCGGCTTCGTCTTTTTCACCGGTGCGAATCCGGACCACTGTGCTCACGGGGGAAACGAAGATTTTGCCCATCTCCGACTTCACCGGTGCGTGCCGCCTTGATAATTGCATCGATGGCCATCTGTACTTCAGCATCTTTGACACAAACGCGCAGGAGGACTTTGGGAACAAAGCCAATATCCATTTTCGCGCCACGATACCGTTCGGTATGCCCGGCTTGGCGTCCAAACCCCTTCACTTCAGAAGCAGTTGCACCAAGAATACCGATCTCGCCCAAGGCATTTTTGACGTCGTCAAGCTTCTGAGGCTTGATGATGGCTTCGATCATTTGCATGACAATCTCCTAACGTGACCTGTCGCGTGCCCAGCACGCGGAGCGAGTTGGTATTTTCATCATAGCAGGGTTCGTCTTTGGATGCAAAATCTTGTATAAAGGATTTTCGTTTCCAAAAGTTGCCAGGATGACCAAAACTCCGCTCCCCTCAGTTTCTGCTGTATCCTCGCAAGAAGATTATCACGCAACCCAAGTTCTGTTGAACGATCCCGGTCGGCTGATCGATTCTTCTCGGGTCCGCTCCGTACCACGTCTGCTTCGACCCCAGACGGCGTTTTTTCTGATGTTGGCTGCGGGTTTTGTTTTTCTTCTACCGGTCCGATGGTCCACACTTTTATTGTTGGAAACCCTTTTGTGGGGCGGATTTGTGGGGATTATGCTCTATTTATGGTTGTTGGTTCGGGATTTAAAGCAAGAATCCGCACTTCTAAACCGTATCGAAGACGGGATGATGCTTAAAAGTTATGTGTTTGTAGCCGAGCAGTTACAGCGGCTCATGAGCCAACCCATGCGTTCGGACCCATCTCGTCTACGAGCGATGATCTTACTGGCAAGCTTATTGGCGAAACTCGGACGGTACGAAGAATCGCTAAATGTGTACAACGAATTGGTTGATTTGCAGCAGATCGCAGGTCCGAGCCGAGCCATGGTCAAGCTTTCTCGGGCGATGGTCATGCTTCAGTCCGATCATTTGTACGACGCGGATCGGGCCATTCATGAGTTGCGTCGGTTGATCGACCGGGGTGGAGCTGAACAGGAGCTTCAACGGATCGACCCTTATCATGCTTCAACTTCTCCGGAGGAAACGTTCGTTGGGGCTTTGCGCCTTGTGGAGCTTTATCGGGATGTCAAAACCGGCCATGCTCAGGAAGCTATCGAGATATTTGAGAATCATCTGCCGGTGATGGTCCGGGGACTTGGACATCGTGTCGGGGATGCGTACGCACTGGTCGCAGTTGCGCACGATCGTCTCGGACAAACCGACCAGGCTGCCAAACGATTTCAGGACGGAACGACCCTTCAGGGAATTTCGGATCTATTGAATCGTTATGTCGAACTACGTCCCTTGGTCACTCGATATGCGCCGATGCCCGTTCCAGCACTTTGAACCGGGATGGATCATGCACGTTTTAGAGCTTGCATTCCGTCGCCTGATCCCCGAATCTGACCATATATGCCCAGGTACTTCCCTGATGAGAATACGTTTCGCACCTTGGCCTCAGAAGCGCAAGTCGTTCCGGTGTATCGACAGTTGCTTGCCGACCATCTGACACCGGTCACTGCTTTTGAGGTGCTCGGGCGTGATGCCAATGCCTTTTTGCTCGAAAGCGTGGTTGGGGGTGAAAAGATAGGTCGGTTTAGTTTTATCGCGACGAACCCGGCTGCACTGTATACTGCGTTGCAAGGTCAGGCATCGGTGGTTCGTTGGGGACGACCGAGTGAACAATTTTCCACCAACGACCCGCTGGCGGATCTATCCCGGTTGTTACCCGCGCGTAAAGTCGCGAGATTGCCCAATATTCCCAGTTTTACCGGAGGGTTGGTCGGTTATGCCGGGTATGATCTGATCCGTTATTACGAGTCTGAAAAGCTGAATCACGCTCCGGTCGATGACCGGGGATTACCGGAGGTTGTTTTTGGACTTTATCACGAACTGGTGATTTTTGACCATGTGGATAAGACGGTCAAAGTCGTCGCCAATGCGTTTGTAGAGGGTTCAGACCCTAAGCCGGCCTATCTGGACGCGTGTCGTCGCGTGGATCGTCTGGTGCAATTATTAAAACAACCACCCGTTTCCCGTCTGGGCGAAGTGGATCCTCAGATTCCGCTGACGTTGAACTTTTCCTCGAACCTGACCCGTGAGCAGTATGAATCGGGGGTGAGAAAGGGGATCGAGTACATTCGAGCGGGAGATATTTTCCAGTTCGTTCCGTCGTTACGCCTTCGGGTCAGTAGTCAGGCCGATCCGTTCGATGTTTATCGCGCCTTGCGTGTCGTAAATCCTTCTCCATACATGTTTTATCTCAAAACGCCGGGATGCATTCTGATCGGATCGTCTCCGGAGGTGTTGTGCAGCGTTCAGAACGGCAAGGTCGTTACCCGTCCTTTAGCAGGCACCCGCCGGCGCGGGCAGACCCCCGAGCAGGATCAGGCGCTGGAAGCCGAACTGCTATCCGATCCCAAGGAACGCGCCGAACACATCATGCTCGTGGACCTGCACCGAAATGACATCGGACGCGTCTGCCAGATCGGAAGTGTGGTGGTCGATGAGTGCATGGTCGTTGAACGCTACAGTCATGTCATGCATATTTCCAGCAACGTCACCGGAATACTACGACCCGATCAAACCGCGTTTGACGCGTTACGAGTGAGTCTGCCCGTCGGGACCGTTAGCGGTGCGCCAAAAATCCGGGCCATGCAAATTATCGACGAAGTCGAACCGACCCGACGCGGGCCGTACGGTGGAGCCGTTGGTTACTTCGATCTGGCCGGCAACATGGATACCTGTATCGCGCTTCGAACGATCGTATACCGAAATGGCACGTTTGACGTCCAAGCTGGCGCGGGCGTGGTCGCGGATTCCATCCCCGCTAACGAATACGACGAATGTCGCAACAAAGCCATGGCCTTGCTCAAAAGTGTTCAGATCGCTACGACCGGTTTTTAAACATTCATCTGACGAAGCGTCGAAAGAATTATCGATTCAAAGCGTTTTCTAATCGTTGGATGTTGGTTTCGAGCGAAAACTCCCTGATCACATGATCTCTTGCGGACCGGCCGAGGGATCGGGCGGAGTCGGGGTGGGTTATAAGATACCGTAGTGCGTTGACGGCAGGCAGGGGACTGGTTGCGTCCACAACCAATCCGGTCTGTTGATCTATCACCAATTCTCGGACGGCCGGTAGGTCGCCTGCGATCACGGGCAATCCACACGCCATGGCTTCCATCAACACCACAGGAATCCCGTCTTTGTCTCCATGACGATCCACCCTGCAAAGCAGGGCAAATAGGGTGGCCGACTGCAGCAATTGGCGGACTTGATCGTTGGATACAGCCCCGAGAAAATGAATATCCTGCTTTTTCGCACACTGATCCGCCAATTGTTCCAGCTCGTTGCGTTGGGGGCCTTCTCCTGCGATCAGGAGTTGTGCATCGAGATCTGAAAGCTGATCGAAAGCGCGAATCAACGTATCGACGCCCTTTTTTTCAACCAATCTACAGACGGTCAGGATCCGGATGGGGCGTGTTGAACCGGGTTCTGACGACGTTGTGAAAGACCGAATATCGACCCCGCATCGGATGATCGGATAAGCCTGCGGGTCCCGTGGGACGATTTGCTGATACAGCTTCTGGTGCTCGTGAGAAATGCAACTAACAAACTTGGCACGTTGCAACTTGCGCTTTAAAAGAATTCGTCGTTGGAACAGGTCGTTTGCGTGCCCGGTAAAGCTGAAGGGGATATTCAGGTGTTGCGCAACATACATACCAATCGTGGTGGGGGCGTGGGCGAAGTGGCAATGAATGTGCTGGATATTTCTCCGGGCCAATGCGTCAGCTAGGCCAGCAGCGGCCCGGGCTTGATAAAGAAGTTTAAGTCGATCAGTCGACACGATCGGCTCGCCCGGAAATAACGCATCGATCCAAGCAGACGAAGCTAAACCCTTCGCACGACAAGCAGGGCTGTAAACCGTGATCAGACCATCGATCAGGTCATCGGACTGTTCAGGGGGATCGGTGCTCGGGTGAAGAGAGACACACACGACATTCCACCCTTTTTGACGAAGCTCTCGGACCTCGCGGTAGACGAAAGTTTCGCTACGGAGGGGAAACTGACCTGCGATGTAAGCAATGGATTTCATGAGGTCGAGGCGGTCTTGTACTCGATGAGGGTGGATTGTTTCCCGGACATCCTGTTGCGATGGTATTTGCGTTGACCCAGAAACTGAGGCAGTTTGCCCAGTGTAACGAACAGGCCGTAGAGGAATGCATCCGAGGTGGGTAATCCCCTGCGGGATTTCATGTCATGCATGATTTTCAGCATCAGGATCGCGTGCAAAGGCCACGCAAGAGGAATAAACCATAGCAATCCCCAGATCGTGTTGCTCCGGACTTCTTTCTCGCGGAAACGTTCTGGCGGGTTACCGTGTAGATCATTGCCTTGGGCGTAAGCATGTCCGGCACGGTAATTTCTTTTCCACCATTGGCTGAAACGGGTCATGTCGGCGTCATGGAGGGTCATTTCCGCATCGATACGGTAGATTTCCCAACCCTTTGCACGAAGACGAACACACATTTCGGGTTCTTCCCCGGCAATGACATTCGGGTTGTATCCGCCGACTTCCTGAAAGGCCTGCACACGAATCATGGCATCGCCACCACAAGACATTACCCTACCTACGGGGGTATTCCATTCGATGTCACACAACCGGTTGTAGAGACTCTTTTGTGGAAAACGTTCTCGTCGTCGTCCACAGACTACACCCGCACGGGGATGCTCCTGAAACGTTTGAATGGCCTGATCGATCCAGTCGGGTTGTAACTCACAATCCCCGTCCAGAAATTGAACAAACGCAATGTCCTGTGCCAATTTCAGCAGTTGCGCAAATCCTTCATTTCTCGCGCGTGCTGCGGTGAACGGGCGACTCATGTCCAACTCGACGACATGGGCTTGAAAGGATCGGGCCAGTGACACACTGTTGTCAGTCGATCCGGAATCCACGTACACGATGACCGCGCCGGGGCGTCGGGTCAATGACTGTAAACAGATTCGCAGTCGTTCTCCCTCATTTCGACCGATGGCGACGATACCGAGTTTCATGTCTGCGCATGTATTCATTCGGATGAGTGGGTCGAAGGAACTGCAGACGCAGTTCCCTGATTGGATGAGGATTTTTTCTCCTTGATCACCGGTGATCCTACGACAACGATGCTGTTGGGAGGAACATCTTTGGCCAGGACCACATTGGCCCCGATGATCGAATCATGCCCGACTGTAATGGGTCCGACGATGACGGCCCCTGCCCCGATATCGCATCGGTCACCTATGATGGGTTTCATCCATCGAGGGTCTCCTCGTCGTTTTACCCCCAAAGTCGTATTTTGACGGATGTGTACGTCATTCCCGATCTCCAAGGCGCCAAGAATCATTCCCCCGTGATGCCAGATTCGAACACGTCGTCCGACCCGGACCGTGTAGTTCAGACTGATCCCACAGGTCCACTCGACGAACTTGTAAAGAGCTTTATACAGAACCGAAAAGGGAAGTCGCAAAAACCGGTTTTCGATGCTCATTCTCCAATTTCCGAATCGGTGGACGGCAATAGCCCAGAAACCTTGGCTGAAGGGATCGCGTTCGTGAGTTTCAAAATCCTCTTTCCATAGTGCCCACAAAGACATTCCCGGGGGATTCTGGTTGAAAGTCCCCAGTTTAAGATCGCTTTGCGGTCGATCACCCGTCCCCGGAACAGGAGTGGTCGGCGGGGGGGTATGAATTGCGTCGGCAATCTGTTGTTCGCTCAACGGATGCATGGCCAATAATTATATCTTAGAAAATCCCACCACAGTTGAGGGGGATCGTCCCGTTTTTTCCCCCGACATCGGTACCAGATGCGTCCGATAGGGTATCCGATTAACCAAAGCAGATTCGCTAGTTGCAGACTAACCCAACCGTAGTTTTTCCTAAAAAAGCGGGACCGAGATTCGAACCAATATCGGGGACGGGGTTTGGCTGATCGTTGGGTGCCGGTAACCCCGCTACTTTGGCCGACCAGGTGGATGATTCGGCTTTGAGGGACGTACCAGCATTCAAACCCGGCCCGGGCACTACGCAGACAAAAGTCGGTTTCTTCAAAATACATGAAATACTCGTCGTCCAGTAACCCGATTCGGTCAAAGACTTGTTGTCGGATCATCATGCTCGCGCCGCTGACCCAATCCACCTTTTGGGGATGATCGATAACGTGGGGGGCGACAACATACCGATGAAGCAGCCTTGAGACCGGACCGAACTGTAACGCGTTTTCCAGTTCACTTAACGGTGTGTGAAAACGGAATGAACTACGCCGGACCGTCATATCCCGGTTCACCGCACGACCACCTGCGATTCCTACAGAGGGGT
Source organism: Phycisphaerae bacterium (assembly GCA_026004655.1). GTDB lineage: Bacteria > Planctomycetota > Phycisphaerae > Tepidisphaerales > Tepidisphaeraceae > BPJO01. The sequence continues at coordinate 52,645 of BPJO01000013.1, read as the reverse complement.
GGGATTCCATGAACCTCACCAGCTCCGTCAGTGCCCCGGGAAGGACAAGGGTATCCGGATTGAGCAACCAGACATATTCCGGACGGTCCGAACTCTGCAGGTAGGGTAGGATGGCTTGGTTATTCCCATAGGCAAATCCCCCATTTTTCGGTAAAGGGAGGAGTTGGCACCAGTCAGAAAACCCCATCGACTCGATCGCGTGTCCGATCAGCATCACGGAATCATCCGGCGAACAGTTATCGGCCACAACTGCTTTTGCCGAAGGAACTTGTATAATTTCATCGGCCAGCGACTTGAGACAGTCGATGGTCAGATCCGGTGTCCGATAATTGACGATGACGACGAGAACTTTCATGATCCGCAAAAGAACTGATGAATAAGCCTAGCCTTGGTGTGGTGTGCCTGTTCCAAAGACCATGCACGCGATTGCTCGATGGCTTTTTCAGACATATGAGCCAGTTTTTCACGATCTCTCGACAAGTCAATCAAGACCCGTGCCAGCATCGCCACATCGCCTTTCGGAACCACCAACCCGTTTCCGTGACCCAAACGTTGTTCTTCAGGTAATCCGGTTCGGTATGTAACCATCGGCAATCCACGGGCCTGTGCCAAGTTAAAAGTCGGATCAAAAAAAGAAATCAGGGGGGTAGCGACCAACAGGTCGGCCTGATCAAGGAATGTTGGGTACAGGTGTTTCGGGATCGGGCCGAGCAACCGCACGTGCGATTCGATCTTCTCCTGCCGAATCAGCTCGATCAGGTCCGGCGCGTTTTGCAGATCCCCGGTCAGATATAATTCGATCCTGGCGGTCAATCGTCTGGCTTTGGCGACTGCCCGGATCAGGTGGTCGAGTCCTCGGGTCGGATACGGAGAACCCTCGGCAAAAACGATCATCGGACGCATCGGGTCCGGACGACGCTGAACACCGATGATCGATTCGCTGAGACCGGTTGTAAAAATCGTATGACAATGATCAGACCAGACGGATTCAAACCGAGACCGTACCGACGGATGGTGGGCGATCACCAAGTCTGATCGAAGGACGGCTTGTCGACAAAAAGCTTCGAGCTTTCGTACCGCAAGTTGCTTGGCCAGTCGTTTAGCGGGGTTGCGTCCGGAGGCGGCATATTTTTCCCAGGCCGGAATAGGATCAGAATGAAACTGAACCACTTTCCTAACACGTGTTTTACGCAGAATCGGCCAAATCGTCTGTCCTAACGAAACGGGATGTCCTCCCGGTCCGATTTGCACGACATCGACCTCTCCGATCCGGGCAGTGAATTGTTCGCGGATCAGGGATCGGACGGTCAAAAACTGCGTTGCGGTCTGATAAGCTGGAAGAGGAACAAAAACAAACGGAGCATCGGATAATTTCACTTCTGCCACGGATCGTTTGGAAAGATATTTCGTACTCAACGACGGTTGAAGTGGGGCCATGATGACCAATTCATACCCCAGATGATTCATGGCTCGGGCCTGGGCATTCAAATCGGCCAGCCAGGCTTCGTCCCACCGGATCACCCCGGGAGATTGACCGGCAAAAGCGGGAATATGTGATACAACCAGCATCCGCATCAACACGATCTCCGGTAGACTGCCCCCATGATGCCCAGCAGTTGTGAAACATCCATGAAAACACTGTTCCTGGCTTCGGAGAGGGTAAAAACGGTCGCCAGAATCAGACCCAAACTCAGACCCATGGAAACCGATTCCCAGCGATGATATTTGATCATCAGGATCAATGCGCCTACCCACCCCAGCAGGCAAAGGCTTCGAGAAACAAGATTTAAAGGCTGTAAACCCACAGGGTGATCCCAATCCAGCCAGATCGTTTTCAAAAGTCGTTGTCCACAAAGTCGCAAATAGTCCAACGGATGACTTCGGATCCATTCCAAAGCCCAGTTGCGAAAATGCTCCATTCGAAGCGGTTCGGGAACGGATTTGAGCCGATCCGTTTGATCCGGCGAAAGATGGGCCAGCGGAGAAAGGTTCCCGTAGAGATGAGGCGATCCGGTCGCGTTCGGACCGTTGCCGATGAAGACATCCAACCACAGCTGATTGGTGATACCGGTCCAGTGCCGGTGTACGACCGTATTACGATAGATCCACGGAAAGACCACACATACCCCGGCTAACAGGATCAGGAGGGTATGCGTCATCCGCCGATGGCCGGTCCAGAGAATCACAAGGATCAAAGGCAACACCAGGATCGATTCGGTTAAGACCGTCAAACCCGCTAAGATTCCCGCAGGAACGGCCAAGCGGATATCCGGTTTCTGGATCATCCAGACCGTCAATACCAGCAAAAGTACTGCCAATGATAACCCCTGCTGAAAGGCAGAGGCATAAAGCTGGGTCGGAAGGATTGCCAGGAAAAAACCCAACCACAAACCGGCTGAGTCGGAGCGAAAAATCTGTTTGGCCAGCAGAAAGCCCGCCAGCACACTCAGTCCTCCTACCAAGGCATTGACAACAAGCATCAGGTGAGAAGTAAAGGCACTTTCCTTCCCCAAAAGGATCCGGGTACCGGCTTGGAGCATCGGATACACCGGGGGACGAAGGCTGGTCGGACCAAAATATCCGTATTCACCCAGGCTGAACCCTCGTCCTTCTGACAGATGACGCGCGATCGATTGATCTTCGCCTGAGGGAAACTGCAGTGCACCTGAATAATGTATGGTCGTTCCGCGTAAGACAATCGCCAGAGCAACCAGACCAAACAGGATGACCCCTCCGGATTGGGCAAGACCGATCGCCCTCATCCCCTACCTCCGGGAAGGGGGTGATACGATGAACCGGACGAAACCGATGTCCGGACCGGAGAAATGCTCGAAACCGGAGCGTAACCCGGACCCAACACCGAGAAAATCTGGTACATCGTGGACAAAATCCCTACGAGTATCAGGAAGAACACGGCGTACACGAATCCAAAGTAAACGGTATACATCGCCAAAAAGATCGCACAAATGCAGGCAGACAAAGCCGCAACAGGGAATCGTTCGCTGGGAAGGCGGGTCCGTTGCAAAGCATGGCCAGCATACCATCCGATAAGAATCGCAAAAATAATCCACATCATCAGATACCCCCACCCGTATTGCATCACAAACAGGATATAGGCGTTATCAATGCTTCCGGTTCCGATTCCTTCTGTGCTGATATATTGTCCTTCACCAAAAAACCCCGCGTTCATGGCCTTTTCCCAACCTTCCTGGATGATCCGGATACGAATCCAGACAGAAGCTTCCAGCGGATCGGTCGGTCTTTCTTCGGGGATTGGTTTGGTCAGCATGTTGTTCATCACCAATCCGACGAAGCAAATCAGCCCGATCACAGCAGGGAGTACCAGTTTGGCTCCGTAACGCGGACGACTAAAGAGAAAGAGGAAAAAAAACGCTGCTGCCGTCGCGGTCAGACCCGTAAAACTGACCGATCCAACGACCATGGCGCCTGCGCCAAGAATCCCCCCAACGACAAGCGGGTGCGTGAACCGTCGTGCGGCAATAGGCGTCAGTACGATTATTAGTCCCCCCAGAATTACACCCATGTTTCCGAGGTCGATCGGATGCCCCAAGGACGTCTGTGCACGCATCAGCCCGAACCGATAAAACACCTGGGAGTTCGCAACCTTCGCCAGATTCAACTGTTCCATGGCGCGGGTAATGAAATAAGGCATCAGACGTGCTTCGACCGCGGCAAAAAATCCGAGCACCATGACCGAGACGCAAACCACCGGCAGAAGTGCTCGTCGGGCGTCCTGATTCAAAAACGCAACCCGGGCAAGAAAATAAGGCATTACCCAACGGAAAAAAAGTTGACCCGTTTTGCTGATCGCGTCCCAAATCGAATCATTGATAAACACACTAATACCCGGAGGGATCATCATCAGCAGAATAAAAATATCCAGCAAGTTCAGACGAAGCTGACTGATCTCTTTCCACCGTGCAGGTAACGCCAGCAAACATCCTGCCATGACTCCATAACCCAACGCGGTTTCCGCCGACAGATCGGGGATTCCGGGCAGATTGACCGGTACAAGCAGGTTCAAGAACAGCATCACCGGGACGAACAGACAGACGAAAGTTTGTCCGATCCCTTTCGTGAGGGTCATCAGCGTCGTGGCTAGAAAGATCACAAGCAGCAGAATTGTGCTGAGCATAGACCCGACTCCGTCTCAGGTGACCGATCGTCGATGCAGGGTAACAAGGCGTTTCAGCTCGGACTCAAACAAATCGGTAGAACGTTCCCAGTCGAACATCTGTGCGGTCTCATAAGCGGCTTGGCTCATCTGTCGCCAATGTTCATTCGACATTCGGGCGATTTTAACGATCGCATCGGCCATTGAACGGGGGTTTTCCATTTCCACTAGGATTCCTCCCCCGTGAATGATCGTTTCAGGGGCAGCTCCGGTCGGCGTTCCGATCACCGGGGTTCGACACCCCATCGCCTCCTGGATCGGCATACCGTACCCTTCGCAACGCGAACCGAACAACAGTGCATCGGCCGACGCGTATAGCTCTGCGATACGTTTCTGGTGAGGTTGACGCTCGAACTGGGTATTTTCGGGAACCGGAAGATGATCGGCCGGGTCATAGTGTCCGAACGCGATCAGTTTCAACTCCGGGATCTCCTGTCTGGCGAGTCTGACGGCTTGTAGTGAAATGTCGCACCCTTTGAAATATGTCGTGGAATACATCAGACAGACCGTCGGTATCGGTTGCTTATCTCGAGGCGGTGCGTTGAAGAGCGTGTGATCCAATCCGTATGGAATGACGAGCGTTTGCGACTGCCCGTATTCCTGTTGCAGAGTATCGGCGATCCATCGAGCGCAGGCAATCTTGGGAAGAGGTAGTCGTAGTGCGGTCCGGACCCGTTCGATCGGTTGACCATCAAAAACGGTCTCATGATGCTGAACAAAATGCAGTTTGGCGCCTTTGGATGGGGGCAGATCGTGGACCCACAACGCGGTCTCCCACCAGGTCGCAATAATCACGTCCGCATCAGGTATGTCCGAAGCTACTACCGGGCGTCTTTTCTCCAATACGCGATGCGTGATCCCTTTGGCGTTGTCCACATGAGACGGACCTAACCGTTTTTCCCGTGGCCAACCCTGACCCGATATCAGGCATTTAATCTTCCGTCGAATCGGAATCGTCTTTCGAGGTTGAGAAATTATCAATACTTCATGACCTCGTGCTGCCAACCGCTCTGCGTAAGTGGCGATCGCGCGAATGCCTCCCGCATTACTCGCTTCGGGCAAAACAAAGGTGATTCTCATCGGATCGCCTCCTGTGGAACATGGTCAGCCACGATCGATGCGAACCGGTTGAATGAAAACACTTGTTCAACGATTCGTTTGCCCCGTTCTGCCATGGCTTGTCGGAGACCCGGATCGGTCAACAAACGGATACAGGCATGAATGAAATCTTCGTCGGATTCCGCTACAGCGACGGCAGGATCTGTTTCGGTCAGACAACCATACCCCCGCATCGCGTGCGAACAGGCCACGACCGTTCTACCGTAAGCCAGCGATTCCAGCACTTTGATCTTGGTTCCGCCACCGAAATAGACCGGAACGATATTGAATGCACATCGTTTATAAAAACTGACCAGTTCATCCGCGAAGCCAACGACATTCGTTCCTTGTATTTTTTCCCATCGATCGGCCCGTTCTGGGGTTAATCCTCTTCCCACAATATCCACCGTCGCGTCCGGAACTTGCTTGATCACTTCCGGCCATATCCGACTCAAAAAACGGTCCAAACCCTCACGGTTGGGTGGAAACTGCAAGTCGCCTACAAACAAAATACGCCGGCTTGCGGGGTCGGCTTCCAACGCATCGATCCGCACCGATTCGTTATCCGCAAATGGAATGTTCGGCAAAACCGTTGAAGGACGGTCCAGCAACGTTCGATCTTCCTCGCTGGTGACAAAAACATGATCAAATCGGTCCAGCGATTTTTCGCAGGCCTGTTTGACACGAGAGAGTAGCAAGGATGCCCCGATTTTTCCTCCCAATCCTGGCCAGGGTTTTTCGCGAATGCTCGATTTCAGCGTTTGCCAGTCGATGTCGTCAAAATCCAGAAGCTTGGGAATATCTTTGATCCGATCGGCTCCGGATTGGATGACCGGCTGAAGGTATCGTCCGACGATCAGATCATAAGGCCCGTGTTGCTCCAAAACCCTTTGCAACCGGTCCTGAACGGTCGGGTCCGGTTCATAATTGAACTGGTATTGGCGGATCGTTCGTGCCAACTGTTTGAACGGTCCGAATCCCCAAGCCGGAATATCGTTGACGGGGCAGTTGCGAACAATGCAATCTATCACGTTTTGCGAAGGAAGCAGACTGTCAAACTCCGGCGTATTCTCCTTCAACGCTGAGCCCCCCACAGCAAAGACGTCAACAGGTCCAAATCGTTCCAACGCCTTTTTGAGTAACGCCGATCGTTGTCCACCCCCGTTTTTTCGCAAAGGCCAAGGCAATACGCTGGTGACCAGGAGCGTTTTCATCAACCTGTCCTCCCCGAAGTCGATTTAAAACTGGCCATGACCAGTTTATAACCCTCGAGCGAAAAGGGGGATAAACGAATTGCCCTGAATCCGTACGACCGGGCTGTGCTTTTTTCGCCGCTTTTCCAAGCCCACCAGCCGAACTTCAGGGTCTGACGCAGGATCGAACCGGCTTGACCATCGGCCCGCCAGCCTTTTTCGCCTTTGAAGGTTCCCTGTATCCCTCGTCGTTTCCATGCCGCTTCGCACGCTTGGCGCATTTCCGAAACCTGCAGCGATTGTCGTGTTTCACTCATGCTTTTTTCATGAAGACGGTATTGCAGGATCACGTCCGGAAGACACGCCAGTTTTCCGACTTCTCCCAGTCTCAACCAGAGCTCTAAGTCCTGAGCCACCGAATACGATTCGTCATATCCACCCACTTTTAAAACGGTATCGCGACGAAACATCGCCAGGGGATGACAAATGGGTGTCGTGCCTTCGAGACATTGCTGTTGCAAAGACGCATCATCCAGTGGCGGTCGAATCGTGAACAGTCGTCGACCCTGGACATCGATATAATCGTGAGCCCCCCCGAGAAGAACGACTTCGGGGTGTTCGTTCATGAACCGGACCTGTTTTTCCAGTCGATCCGGTAGGGAGATGTCGTCTGCATCCATGCGGGCGATAAGCGGAGCCGTTGCCTGACGCAAACCCTCGTTGAGGGTGTAGGTCAACCCCTTATTTTCACGGACCGTCAGACGGATTCGCGGATCCCTGTTGGCGTAATCGCGGAGCAAGTCCGTCGCACCGTCGTTCGAACCGTCGTCGATGATAATGAACTCAAAATCGGTAAATGTCTGATTCAACATGCTCTGCATGGTGGCAGGCAACAGCGATTTGCCATTGTAAACCGACATGACGATCGAGACGACAGGCATGATCATCGCCCTCTCAAAGCACAGTACAGGATCTTCCAGGTATTGGTGGAAAAGGGTTTCAAACGCAACAGATCTCTAGCATGTTGAAAGGCCACCGAGCGGTTTCCGGTTTTGATCGCTGCCCAGAACCAGTCGCTGATCTGTGCTTCGACCGGTTTGGGGACGCGTTTTTGAAAGTTCCACTCATCAGGACGCCGCAACCCGCGCCGGTCATAGGCCTCTGCGACTATGATCGACTTCACCCGCCATTGTTCATCGGCTTTGGTGTTGTTCACGCTTTCAAAATGTTGTCGGTATTGAACCAGGGGTTCGGGCAAATTGGCTAACTTACCGATTTCTCCCAGTCTCAGGAACAGATCCAGATCTTGGCTGGTTTTGAACTGTTCACGATAACCTCCGATCCGACGCACTGCCTCGGTCCGCATCATGGCAGCAGGATGAACAATCGCCCAACCGATTCCCTGAAGCAGATCGGATTCGATCTGCTCGTGGGTGAGCTTGTGGTCCCCCACGCGAATGGGTGAACCATACGGATCGATGAGAGTTACCCGGGTCCCGAGGCAGACACATTCCGGGTGGGCGTCGAGATAAGCCACCTGTTTCTCGAACCGGTCGGGAAGTGAAATGTCATCGGCATCCATTCGGGCCAGGTATTCTCCGGTCGCCCGTTCGATCCCTTCATTGAGCGTTCGAGTCAAACCTTTGTTCGGTCTTGAAATCGGAATGACGCGGTGATCCTTTGTCCCGAACTCACTGACAATTCGGGGTGTCGAGTCGGTCGAACCGTCGTCAAAAAGTAATAGCTCAAAATCCCGATAGGTTTGCCGGAGAATCGACTCCACGGCCGACACCAGGTACTTTTCGGAGTTGTAGGCGGCGAGAATGACACTAATTCTGGGCATTTGTCTACAATTCTCAATAACCTCTCAAAGACGCGTATAACAACCGCCAACTGTCCAGGGAAAGCGGTTTTCTTTTGACCAACAACCTTGCGTAACCGCGCGCCGCATCGATTCGACCTACTTTCAGGGCTCGCCAACCCCATTTCAAAACTTGTTGTTCCATAGGGGCAGGTTTCCAGTAGTCGTTCCAGTTGATATCGGGAGTGGAAAGTCCTCTTCGTTTGCAGGCTTCATTCAGAATGTGGGTTTTGTGCTGCATCTGGATCTGATTCTTAGCGAAACTGAAGGATTGATAATGTCGTCGGTATTTCAGGAGGATTTCGGGTAGATTGGCAACTTTTCCGATCTCGGCCATCCGTAACCACAGATCCAGGTCTTCAGAACCATTAAACTTTTCGCGGTAAGGTCCGACCCGGTCATAGGCCGACCTTCGGAACATAGCCAACGGGTGCGGAATCGTTCCCCCATATCCCTGTAGGAGTTTGGAATCAATTTCTTCATGGGTGGTTGGGACGATCGACTCCCCAACCGGGATGTCATAAGGATCGATCAGTTCGACACTCGCACCGACCAGGACGACTTCCGGATGCTCTTGCAGGAAGTTCAGTTGCTTGAAAAATCGTTCGGGTAAAGCCAGATCATCGGAATCCATCCTGGCGATAAACTCTCCTCGTGCGGCGGTGATTCCGTCATTGATCGCTCGGGTGTGACCGGTATTCGGCCTGGATATCGGTCGAACTCGAGCGTCTTTCTTCTCGTACTCCCGGAGAATGGTTAGAGTCTGATCCGTCGAACCGTCATCAACGACAATCAATTCGAAGTCGCCCCAAGTTTGCTGAAGGATGCTTTCAATCGCGCTACGAAGATAACGCTCGGCATTATAGGCCGGCATGACACATGAAATCGTGGGTCGGTCTCCGACCGGGCAAACCAGCGATGTCCGTGAACGTCCCAAAGGGAGTTCCCGGAGCATATCCTGAATCTTATCACGTAGTCGGCGTCGGCACACCGGGAACCGGAACAAACGGAAATACCACCATCCGGTTCGGGCAAGGTCTTTCGGGACGATATTCTCAGAAATAGCCTGTTCCCAGAGACTTAGGGCTTCTTTTCGATTGACTTTCTCCGCGATACGTTCTGCTGCAAGCAGAATCAACCCGCAGACCATTCGTTTGCGGGGTTCCGTTAATTGATCGGTCTGACGAAGTATTTCCAAGGCTTTGAACATGGTCCTGGCACGGGACCGTAGTAGGGGAGGCTTGATCGCCCGGGTTCCGATCGAATCCCGATGACCGTCCGGTCGTCGCCAGTAATGGTCGATTTCCGAGAACTTCTGGTATTTCATCCCCTGACACAACGCTGTCAGGTGAAAATACCAGTCCTGAGCCATTTCCACGGTTTCGTCCCATTCTCCGAACCGACGAATCGACTCGGTCCTCCACATCGGAGAACTCGTCTGCCAGGGGACATCCCATTTCAGCAGACGGTCCAGATCATTTTCCTCGGTGAAGATGTTCCAACGCGTATGGACATCTCCGGGTGTGCTTCGAAACACTTCACACCCGAAAACCACTGCATCCAGTTCGGGATTGGCTTGTAGGTGTTTGATCCGATTTTTCAGACAGTCCGGGGCCAAAAGGTCGTCTGAATCCAGGAGAATGAGGAGCTCTCCCTTGGCTGTGCTTATGCCTGCATTCCGGGCGGATTGGGCGCCGTGTTTGCCCTCGGGCAACACGATATGACGAATCCTCGAGTCCTGCGATTCCAACTCCGAAAGCTTTTCCAGGGTCTGATCGGTCGAATGATCGTCCACGACGACCGCTTCCCAATCGGAAAAAGTTTGAGCACGAACCGAAGCCAATGTCTGCATCAGCAGTTCGGCTCGATTGTGGGTTGGGATGATGATCGATACAAGCGGCATGGGATGGGTGGTGATCACGATCAACGATTCACTTGTTACCGACTCGTTTAATTGCTCCAGGTACAGGGAAGAACGACCACGCTTTGTTTTCCGTTGGGCAACTTGCCGGTTCCGAGGATGTCATTGAAGACCACCTCGATTTGACCAGCCCGTTCTACCTTTTCGAGCATGTTGTAACCGTCAGCCAGCACCAGATCGATCGTATAGGTCCCCGGTACCAAGGGTAAGGATTCGACATCACAATGCAGGGTCAATTCGTCTACCCCCCGGAAAGTCAATCCCTTGTGGTATTCGGTATGAAACAACGCAACCCGTTGTCCGCGGACGTTATTCAAACCGATCCCGAGGGTAAGATGACCAGGGACGTCAGCAAAGTTCCTCAGGGTCACATCAAAACCGACACGTGTTCCCACTGGGATCATCACCGTCGGACCATCCTGGCCTCGGATTTTCAGGTCATGAAACACCGGCGGATGGTTGTCGATTTGGATGGTCCGCGGCTTTTGGGACAATGGTAAATTGTCCCCGGCAGCGGCTTCGTCGAGATAGCTTCGGATACCTGCCTCGACGCTCATTTTTTCACTCGCACACCCTTTTCTGAGGTGGACGACACTGGAGCAGAGGGACGCAATTGCGTCCATTGAGTGGCTGACAAAAATAATGGTTCGTCCTTGGCGCATCACGTCGCTCATTTTGCCCAGACACTTTTGTTGAAAGGCCGCATCTCCGACAGCCAGGACTTCGTCCACAATCATGATTTCGGGTTCGAGATGAGCAGCCACACTAAATGCCAATCTCACATACATTCCGGACGAATATCGTTTCACCGGGGTATCCAGAAACTTTCCGACCTCGGAAAACTCAACGATCTGGTCGAACTTGCGTTTGATTTCCGATCGTTTCATTCCAAGGATCGCGCCGTTAAGGTAAATGTTTTCCCGTCCGGTCAATTCCGGATGAAATCCCGTACCGACTTCCAGAAGAGAACTGACCCTGCCACGCATGATGGCGTGTCCGGAGGTCGGTTCGACGATCCGTGAAAGGACTTTGAGCAAGGTCGATTTTCCGGCGCCGTTGCGTCCGATCAGTCCGAGAACTTCGCCGCGCTCGACTTCAAAAGAGACATCTTTTAAAGCCCAATACACGTCTTGCCCGCTCGAATAGTCTTCATTGAACTTTCGGAGGGTTTTCAGGGGTTTTTTCAACAGACTCTTCACCGTGGAAGCGAACGAGTCGGATTGTTGAGCCAGACCAATCCTATAGGCTTTGGAAATATGCTCGATGGAAATAGCTGGTTTGCTCATGATAAATCAATGGGTTGACCCGAGGTCTGGTTCGTACCGGTTTGACCTTGATAAATATCCGATCAGGCAATGTCCGCGAATCGACGTTCGACCCGCTTGAAATAAAACAGTCCGAGAACAAACAATAGACTGCATAAGACGATTGACCCGATGAGTTGAGTCCACTGCCACGGTTCCCCAAGGATCGCGGACCGGAAACCCTGTACGATCCCGGCAAAGGGGTTCAACGCCAACCAATCCCGATAGTCTGCTACCAAAACAGCATTCCCGTGAATGTCCCGAACGATCTGACCATCCGCAGTTTTTTGGGGTACCGTAAAAATGGTCTGAGGATAAACCACTGCGGTTAACCAAATTCCCAGTTGCGTGATAAAAGGAATGATGAATCGAAGGTCTCGGAACATGACCGTCAATGCGGAAAGCAGATAAGCAGTTCCCAACGCACCGATCATCATCAGAGCAATCAACCCCGGAATGAACACGATCTGCCAACTTGGTGTGAACGTGCCTTGGGTTTGAACTACGTAGTAGAGGATCATGAGCGTAAAGACGATGCTGGACATGAAAAAATCGACGCACGCCGACCCGATCATGGCCGTTGGAATGAATAACCGTGGAAGATAGATTTTGCTCAACAGGGGTTGATTATTAACCAGGGACAACCCCCCCCCGTTAATGGCGGTCTGGAGAAAAAGCCAAGGCAACAATCCGGCGTAAATGTAGACCGGATAAGGGGTTGGAACACCGTTGACGGTCACCGTACGGTTGGCAAATCCTGCAAACTTGCCGATGATCGTATAAATTAGCACACTCACGAGGGGAACGACAATCGCCCAAGCCGCTCCGAAGATGGCTTGTTTATATTTGACTTTGACGTCCCGCCAGACCAAGAACAACAGCAACTCTCGATGGCTGATCAGTTCTCGCCAATCCACCCCGATCCAACCTTGTTTGGGACGGATGATGGTTTCTTCGTAGTCCCGGTCCGGTGTCCCAATGGTCGATGAAACAGGGGAGTTGGTGGCAGAAAGGCTCATAGATGCTTCTGACATAAATACCGGTTCCGGTCCTACAATCAACCCAAGGCGCCTAGATTCACTCACGTACCCGAATGGGTATCGGTCCCAACAACCGAAAAGTTAAGTAATTTCGACCAAAAATGGTTACCGAGTCGTCCGATATTCAGACCCATTTGAAAAGCGTTAAAGCTATGTCAATAAATGGTTTAGATTTGAATGGGTTTTCCCCCGATGGAAACCGGAACGGGTTGGGGTGCCGGGACATAGGACGGTTCGATCGCGAGTTGCAGGGGACGTCGTCGTCCGGCAGGAGGTAAGCCTTCCTCATCAATGATCCGTTGAATGGCCATGATCCCTTCGATCAGGGTTTCCGGACGGGGAGGACATCCGGGTACATACACATCCACGGGCATGAACTGGTCAATGCCTTGGATGGTCGCATAGGCATCAAACACCCCCCCGGTCGAAGCACAAGCCCCCATGCTGATGACCCATTTCGGTTCGGTCATTTGCTGATAAATATGCTGTAACACGGGCATCATTTTGATGGTGACTCGACCGGCCACAATCATCAGGTCGGATTGACGGGGACTAAAACGCATTGCTTCTGCCCCGAAACGAGCCAAGTCATATCTTGACGACGCAGTGGCCATCAATTCGATCCCGCAGCAGGCGGTCGCAAAGGGCATCGGCCAGAGGCTAGACCGACGCGCAAAGTTTACCACGCGCTTCAAGTTGGTGGTCAGGATATTGTCCGGCAACAGATGCGGGTCATACATAGCTTATTAAATTATAGTCAACCTTGACCGGATGTCACCGTCTCGGTCAGAGTTTCACAAAATGTGTGCCGGGATCGATGGGGATCGGATAAGGACAAACTTTCTTCTTTTGACACGGAAATCCATGACCGGTTCGTTGAAAAAGGGTTAAAATCAGGCCGATGCGGGTTTTAATCATTCTGGTGGTTATTTTTCTGATTCTGGTTGGTAGTTTGGCCATCGGATTTATCTTGACCACCGCATTGGATTTGAACCGTCAAAAAACACCGGGTCGGGGGGAACGGTGTCGACGGTGCGGCGGAGATATCCCCGATAACGCCCGGTTTTGTCCACATTGCGGTCAAAATTGTGGTCAAATGGACAATCACGCATAATGTCCCGACTACCTCGGATCGATCCGTCTTGGTAGCATCCCGGTAAGAAACGGAGAACGGATGTCAATAACGCAGCAAACTCTAAACCGTGCCCAAGCCTCGGTCATGCAAAATTACGGCAGGGCAGGGGTTGTCATGGTTCGTGGGCAGGGGTGTTATCTGTGGGACACGGACGGTAAGCAGTATCTTGACTTGTTTGCAGGGTTTGGGGGTAGTGTGTTGGGTCATGCACACCCGGCCTTGGTCGAAGCCGTCACCCGACAGGCCCAAGATCTGTGGCATGTGGGAAATGCCTTGTGGACCCTTCCCCAGATCGAGTTTGCCGAACGTCTTAAGGCCCATGCGTTTGACGGGAGGGCGTTTTTTTGTCACAGCGGGCTCGAAGCCAACGAAGCCGCGGTCAAGCTTGCTCGCCTGTACGGGATGCGAAACGGGAGCAACCGTTGGAAAACCATTTCATTCCTTAAGTCCTTTCACGGTCGATCGTTGGCGATGATCGCTGCGACCGGGAATCCTGCCGTGAAAGAAGGATTTGGTCCACCGGTTCCCGGGTTCACCAACGTCGATCCCTTGGACTGGGACTCTGTCCTACGGTCGATCGATGATCAAACCTGCGCCATCATCATGGAACCGGTTCAGGGTGAAGGGGGCATTAATCTGTATCCTCCGGGGTATCTGAAGAAAGTGCGTCAGTTGTGTGACGAACGCGATCTGGTTCTGATTTTTGATGAGGTCTGGACGGGGTGTGGTCGGACCGGACGTTGGTTTGCTTATCAACACGAAGACGTGGTTCCCGACATCATGACCCTTGGAAAAGCGGTCGGCGGAGGGTTGCCGGTGGGTGTGATGTATGCACGGACCGATCTGGCAGGGTTATTCACGCCCGGACGTCACGGGTGTACCCTGGGAGGGAATCCGATTTGCATGGCTGTTAGTCGGACGATTTTTGATCTGATTGAGAAGGAAAATCTTCTCGAACACGCCTCTGCTTTGGGGGAACGAGCCGTTGCCCGGTTGAGAAAAGCATCGTCGATCACAGATAAAGTTCAGGACGTTCGCGGGCGTGGTCTTTTCCTGGGAATCGAGCTGCGAGCCGAACCGATCGATTTTATAAACAAATCCCTGGCCGCAGGATTGATTACGAATCTAACGAGTAAGAAGGTGATTCGATTGGCTCCTCCGATCAACATCAGTGAATCGTTGTGGGATGAAGGGATCGATCGATTGATCCGGTTGATCGAGAGTGTGTGATGAGGTTACGGATCGGACGATTTATCGTCTTGTGGATTCTGGGACTGGTCGTCGGTTGTCAGTCTCCGTCCCCACCCGTTTCCTCAGAACCCGTCCGTCAAGAGGATTCACCTTTTATTCCGTATGTTCCTTCGACTCAGAACGCGTTTCCGGAGGTTACCGAGGCATTTCCCGATTCGCCGCGAGATGCTCCGCCGGACCTGAAACTGATTTATTCGGTCGAGATCTGGCAGATATTGCTTCCGCGAGACAGTATCAGTTCGGATGAGTCGTTCTGGAAACGTGTCAACGAAGGGTTGTTGGATTTGTCTGCATACACCATCTTGTTCAAGAACGGGGTCCGGGTGGGAGCCTTACCTCTTCGGGAATTGTCCCTGATCCAGCAACAGGTAGACGAACGAAAGGGCAATCTGACGCGGTTGGCGGGGATTTCGGGTAAAGCCATTGAAATCCCGATTCGAAATGACATCCCTCAACAGACGCTGTTTTATTTCAATCGGACCGGTCAGTTGATCGGGCGATGGTACGATCGGTGTGAGAATCTATTTTATTTTTCGTTCGAACCCACCCCACGTCGACAGAATTATCTCAGAATTATTCTGACGCCTGCGGTGCGCGGATTGAACAAAAGGTTGAGATACGTTGCAACCCCCGGTCGAGCTGAAGACGAGATACAGTACAAAGCCGAAGAAGTCCAGTACGATGCCAATCTTAACGTGGATTTGCCCCTCAATAGTGTTCTGGTCGTTGGTCCGTCCACCGAAGCCCGCGACCAAATGACAATTGGTAGTGCTTTTTTGATCCAGAACACCCCCAGCGAACAGCTCGAACGGTTGATCGTGATTATTCCACGGGCATTTCGCCCGAATCCGTCAGCCCCCCAGCAGGCGTTGAATCCGTAATAATCGGGTCGATTACAACACGTTCACGGAAGCGCGGTATACCAGTGAGGATGCATGTTTTTGAACACGATCATGCTCGCAGGTCTCTCCGCAGCCGTCATTCCGATTGTGCTGCACTTGTTGAATCGAGCGAGGTTTCGTCGGATCGAGTGGGGTGCGATGCTTTTTCTGGAGGGAAGCAAACCACATCGGGTCGATCGATCCAAGGTGACCGGATACGGGCTGCTGATCTTGCGTGTCCTGATTCTGTGTACCATCGCGATCGCTTTAGCCAGACCGGTTTTTCGGTTACCCGCCGATTCGGCTTCGGGTCAACCGATCGGGATGGTGATTGTCCTGGACCGATCGGCTTCGATGACCCATTCCGAATACGGGTCGAGTCGATTTGAACTAGCCAGGCGAACCGCACTCAACCTCATCGGGCAATTGCGACGAGGGGATCAGGTGGGGGTTGTATCCCTCGGAGAAAACGACGAATCCGATATTCCTCTTACCAATGACCTTCAGGAAGTGGCTTCTCAGTTGGCTTCGATGCAACCGGGTGGCGGATTCGCTGATCATGCCGAAGGAATCCAACGAGCCGAAAAGCTGATCCGATCCGCAGCCGCAACCCATGCCATCATCGTCCTGATCGGAGACAGACAAGCTTCCGCATGGCAAAACCTAGGATCGATCCAACCGAAATCGGCTTCGAACACCCATATTCTCGCAATACCGATTGGCTCGACGGAAAACACGAATATCTGGATCGAGTCGGTCGATCTGGTCAATCCCCCGGCCGTTGTAGGACAGGAAACCCGTCTGGCTGTTCGAGTCCGTAATGACACGTCCAAAGCCAGAAACGATCTACCTCTGACCATACGGACGGACGATCAGGTTCTGGCACAACAGAAAATCGGTTTACTACCCCAGACATCAAAAACGGTTGAGATCCCCGTCATTCTGTCCAAAACCGGATCGGTGTTGTTCCGTGCTGGTATCGAAAGCTCTGGGATCACTCAGGATGACCAGTTTCTTTTCATGTCAACCGTGGTCGATCCGATTCGAGTGTTGAACATCCGTGGAAATACGACCCTGACACCTGTTGGTCAGGGGTTATCTTCTTTACCCGTCGATTTGGACTTTTTTCGCTTGGTGTTAACCCCATTTTCAGTGTCCGGAGAGAAAAAGTCCGAGGCGTTTCGATACCGCCAAGTGTCGGACGAACCCTGGCCGGATTGGGATGACGACCGGGAAAGAGTCATTATTCTCTCCGATGTTCAACTAAACGAACAGCGTGTCAAACGACTAGAGCAGTTCATCGCCAGCGGTGGAGGACTTCTAATCGTGGTCGGTCCTCACACGGATACGACGATTTGGAATCAATGGTTATTTCGGAACGGAGAGGGACTAGCCCCGTGCTACGCCGAACAATTTCAATGGGCAGGATATCAGTCCATCCAGCCAGAACAGCTCGGCGCGCGAACGGACATCTTCCCGTTTGCTGGGAAAGACCTTTCAGAAGTCGGTCTGATCCCCGTTGGACAATGGATGCGGTTCAGGCCACTGCAAGAACGATCTGTCATCCTGAAGCTGAATGGTGGCGATCCGGTCCTGTTTCATCATCAGTTTGGTAAAGGACGTGTGATCGTCTGTGCGTTCCCGATCGATGGGGTCTCAAGCGGTTTACCCGCAAGTCCACTGTTTCTTCCAATGATGCATTCGATGGTTCGGTGGTTATCAACCGCAAAGGTCGAATCCCGAAATCTGAAGCTGAATCAGCGGATCGAACAGGTGTATCAATCCCCCCGAGACCGAACAGCGACGATTCTGCGTCCTGACGGACGAACCGAACGAATCCCGCTGGTGATTTCACAGGATCGCGGTATTGCAATCTATCTGAAGACGGACCGCCCGGGTCGGTACGTTCTTCGAACGTCAGGACAAAATCCCGTCGAGTATCTGGTTCAACCCGATCAGTCAGAATCCGAACTGAAACTGATGAACGATCAGGAGTTGAAAACCATCCTGGATCAGACGTCCATCGAGTTAACGAGCTTTGAACAGGTCTCCGGATGGATTGGATCTTCGAGAGATCCGACAGACTTGTCGGTCGGGCTGATAGCGGTAGCAGTAGTTTTTCTGAGCCTGGAACTGGTTTTGGGAGAACGGGGCAGTGGTTTGTGGAGGAAAGCCTGATGCCACAGGTTCTCTGGCAGGAAGGACTGACAGCCTGGTTGATCCTGACCGGGACGATCCTGGCGATCTTTCATACCGGATGGCATTACATTCGATCCGGTGACCCGGTTCGCAGCAAATCTCTGCGCACAGCCATGTTGCTTCGCATGGTGGTTCTGATTCTGCTAGGCGTTGGTGCCTTTCAACCCCGGCTGATGCTGCCCGGTCGGTCCGATCATCCGGGTTCATCCGTTCATCTTCTGATCGATGATTCCGTCAGCATGTCGGTAGTGGATCAGAACCGCTCGATGGCGTCGCTGGTGCGCATCGGAGAAAGGATCGGCTTTATTGAATTGTCACCCGTCGAACGTCCGCTCAGACGCGTGATCGACCGACTGAATGACCTGAATCACGAATTGACCCAATTACGCAGCGTATGGGGGCGCTTGGCCGAATCCAAAACAAGGGGAACGATTGACGCAGGACTTCAGTCAAAATCCAGAGAACTCCTAGCGAGTATCCGGTTTCAAACCGATTCTCTGATCGAAACCGTTCGGAGCGATCCGTCCCTCCGGTTCATCGAGCCGAAACTTAGGCAAGTCAGAGAATACCTGGATTCCCCGCGTCGAGACCAGCCCGAAAAGTTGATCGAATCCCTCCGAGTGGATTTGGTCCGACAGGACATGCGGGTTGAGGAACAAATGGTCCAGCTGGATCCGTTACTTAGTTCAAGGATCGATCAGTTGGCAGATCGAAGTCGGTTTGACCTGGCAAGACTGGCAAGTCTTTCCCTGTTCCGGAATCGTCACTCGAACAGCCGAGTCACACTATCCACCTTCCGAGCAGAAATCACACCGGAACAGCTGATGAAAATCCGACCGGACCTCGGACAGACCGATCTTCCGGGACATCTGCGTCGGTCCATGGAAAAGTTGCAGCGCAACAAGGCCGATGCTCTGATTTGCTTGACGGACGGACGACTAACAGAATCCGATCGTTCTGTTCCTTCTGTCCTGAGTTCGGCAGGAATACCCGTGTTCTTTGTGCTTTGTGCACCGCGGGAAACTGCTCCAGGGATCAAGCTAATTTCGATCGATGCACCGGAGACAGCCTTGTCCGGCGAACAAATTGTGGTTTCGGTGCGAATCATCAGCGAACGCGTTGTCGGTCGATCTGTCAAAGTCCGGTTGACGGACGGGACAAAGGAATGGGTGCAATCGGTCACGCTGTCTGGTGAATCACACAGCGTGAATTTTGTTGTTTCTCTTTCAGGCACGGACCAGGTCCACCTTCAGGCCGAAGTACAGATGGATTCAGGTGATAAGGCCCAGACACGACATTCCGCCGAAACGACCGTCCGGATCAATCCCAAAAAGGTCCGCGTATTGCTGCTTTCCGAAAAAAGCAGCGATGAGATCCGATATATTCGGGATATTCTGATAAGAACGCCATGGATTATTGCCAAAGAACAATCACTTGTCGGCAGGGGTGTTTCGGATTATTCATCGTTGGAATGGTTCGAGCACGATCTGATCATCCTGGCGGGTGTCGGACCACAATCCCTTTCAAACCATCAAAAGCAGGCGATTTTTCGGTATATTGTGGAGTATTCCAAACCGGTTTTGGTGATGGGCTTAACACCCGACCTGCTCAGACAGTACGCGTTTGATCCGTTGCTAAACCTGTGTGTGCCTCAGTTTCCTGAAGATCAACCCGTTTGGCGATCATCCTTCGGGACGGGTGGTTTTCACCCGATTCCGACCTCATCGGTTGTGGAAATGGAGGTATTCCGGACGTCGGATTCCTTCGAAGATTCGTTGAGACAATGGTTAAGTCTGCCCCCGTTGAGCAGGGTGATCCGGATTACCAATCTCAAACCGCGTGTCCGGGTGCTGTTGGCGGATCGGGAGACCTCGGCGCCTATCCTGACCGAATCGGTTGCAGGATCAGGTCGGGTGCTGACGCTTCTGATCGATGAAACCTGGCGGTGGCAGAGGAGTGACAGCGCGGTATCTTCTGAACGATTCTGGCATCTTGTGGTTCGTCATCTGGTAGAACCGGATTACACAGGGGATGAGAACGGATTGGCTGTCAAAGTAGATAAACAAAAAGTGAGACCGGGTGAGGAAGTTCGACTATGGATTCGGTCCAACGTCGATCCAACGTCCGAGCCTGTTGTGCAGGTCAGGTCGAAGGACTCAATCTGGGAGCAAGTCCAGCTAAGATCGTTGTCGCCTTCGAGCGGACGATGGATGGTTACCTGGGTTCCTTCCCAAGCCGGAAATTATGAGCTAATGGTTCAACAAGGCGAAAAGAAGCTAGCGAACGATGTGTCGGTTGAATTGGATCCCAAACTAGAATACGCGGATTCCAAGCCCGATCTGAATCTGCTCCAAAGAATTGCGGCTTCGAACGGAGGAGAGGTCTTTGATCTTGAAGAACTGGACCGGGTCGAGAAAGCGGTCCTGGAGAAGAATCAGAGTCAACCGATTGCTGTTGCGTATGACGTGTGGTGTAGTCCGTATTGGTTTGGCTTGATGGTGTCGTGTCTGGGACTGGAATGGGTGATCCGAAAACGATCGGGGCTTGCATGATGCCCAACGTGGATCAGTTTCTTTCTGACTTCGTTCGTCGACGACGAAAGTTGCGTGCGACGGGAATTTTCTGTCTGATTTGCGCATGGGTTCTGGTCTGGATCATGGTCGTTGCGCTGATCGACCGATTGATGCCGCTTTCGTCGAGCGTGCGTTTGATTTTATTGATTGTTTTGGGGATTTCGGTTTCCTGGGCAGCCGTTCGTATAGCACGTCTGTTTTGGGTCCGACGGTACAATCCGATCCTGGCGGCGAAGCAAATCGAAGCCATGACCCCTGCATTGCAGGAAAGGTTGCTGACCGTTGTGACCCAACAATCAATGTCACCGGCTAAACGGGGCAGTGAAGAATTGACGCAGGTCTTGACAGAGCAAGTGACGGAGATTTTGTGCCAAAGACCTCCGGACACGCTGATTACCGATCGGCAGATTGCCCCGGCGGTCTTGTTGCTCTTCCTAGCAGCCTTGCTGATGATGGGTTTGCTGTTTGTTCCTGGATTGGGATTGCCCAGGCTCGTGGCCCGGCAGGTCGCCCCGTGGACGGATCTACCCCCGGTCTCTCGAACCCAAATACAACTAATAACCGGGGATCTGGATGTCCCTCAAGGGCACTCGGTTGCTGTCGTTGCGGATATCACCAACGGCCCGGGAGAGGCGACCTTATTCATCGGACCGTCATCCGACCAAATGGTTCCTATGAACATGTCCCGGACCTTTGCCGATCGGTTTGCGATTACCCTTTCCGGGATTGAGCAGGACATGGTTTATCAAGTCCGCTCGGGCGACGCGGTTTCTTCCGTTCATCGTTTAAGGATTCTGACCCGTCCTATGCTGGCCAAGCTCGAGATCCGGCTGGATTACCCAGCTTATTTAGAGCAAAAACCGACCATCGTGGAATCAGACAACGGCATGATCCGGGCACCAAAGGGCACGGACGTGACTCTGACTCTGTACGCTACCGAGCCCCTGTCCGATGCGGTCCTGGATATTCAGGGCCAAGTTCATCTGACCGATCCTACACCCGATCCTTGCGTCCGATCCGCACGATTTACCGTTCAGAATACCGGCGAATGGTCGATTACTCTCGTAAGCGAAAGAGGCATAGAGGCAAAAGGATTTGAAAATATGCAGATCCAAGCCATCGAAGATCATCCTCCTGTTGTACGGATGTTATATTCGCACTTGCAGATCCATCCTTCTGAGCACGTAAAGCTTCCCTTTATTGTTCAGGACGATCTTTCGATCCAGGACATGTTTCTTCAAATCGAACTGGATGAAATTCCATGGTTCTATCAGCCGGTCCGTTCGGATTATCCCCGATCGATGATTAGCGATTCGGTAATAGTCGATCTATCCGCCATGGATCTGGACGTTGGTCAGATGATATTGGTACGACTGGTCGCAACTGATCGGGCCGGACAGACCCGTGCCTCTGAACCTTGCAGGATCCTGCTGACGCCGAGATCCATTCATCCTGAGCTCATCCGGCAGACACAGATGCTTCGACAAGCCATTTCTCAGGCGCAAAAAGTTATCGATTGGCCATCGGCGGCAAAGGCTTGTCAAAACACATTTTTCAAGATGTTGCAAGCGGACAATTCGACCACGTTCAATAATTTTCTAGCGGTGCAAATAGATCGCATCCATTCGATCCTGTCAGCAGTTGATTCCGGAACATCATCATTGACACCATCCGATCGGCAGTTGCTTCAGGAACTGATCAATGATTCACAGGCTCTTTATCAGTCATTTTTGGCTAGACAAATACGGTTTACGGATCTGAACAGGGCTGAGTTACGGCGATTGCAGCCGACGGACAGTCTTTCTTCTGTCGCTGAGGTGTTTTTTGAACTTGTCCGCTCCGAACGTGAATCTATGCTTGTGGAGTTGGGACTGGACACATCGGATCCAGATCTTGCGGATAAGCTCCAGTTTTTGCTCGAACAAGAAGAGCGTATTCATAAAAAGAATTCCGTGCCAACCGTTTCTCAGATAATCCGGGATTGGATTTCCGGAAAAGATCCGAAGCGACAACAAGCGAGGATCGAAGCCGTCGCTCGGATGCTTTCACTGCGCAACGATAAGGACCAGATCTGGTTAGAGGATTTGAGGCTCATTCTTCGAGCGATCCAGGCTTTTCCCGACGCGCCATTCCCTGATCTTCTCGAAACGACACAGGTTCTGGAAAAGGCTCATCTCGAACCGACCTCTGACCATCAGGAACAAGCCGACCGTGTGCGCGAGACATTGCTGACCTGGTTGGATGAGCGATCAGAGCAGAACTTTGACATGGACGAAATGTCATCGGTAGACGACCACGAAGCTTCTACGGAATCTATGGAAGATTGGGTCTGGTCGGGTTTAATCCCCGGAGCGTCAAACTCTCCGGATATGCCAAAAGTTCTCGGGGCCATCGAGAACAAGTTTGGGGAATATGAGATGTCGCTGAAAGCCTATTTTCGTGCACTGGAAAAATCTCGCTCGCCTCAAAAGTGAAAATACGATCCATGAAATGCTCATTTAATGGCGGACATGAATCAGCAAGATGAAATTAATTGTTTGATAGCACACAGAAGATCACTTTTCCCGGGTGTTTAACGAATCAAGGATTTTCTGTTGAGCCTGTTTCTGTTCGGGTAAATCTTCCGGTGCGACACAGCTCGGAAAAGCGGCTAGCAACAGTTGTGCGGCTTCGAGCGTTTTGTCGCGGGGGACCTTTTTAGCATACAGCTTGGCACGGTTTTGAAGCTCTGCGAATCGTTCGGCCGAGGCGATATTGGGTTTGCGCCACTGTTTGGCGATCGGGGGTAGCTCTCCGGCGCGTCGTTCGGCATTTTTGACACGATTAGAAAGCTTGGGATGGGAAGAGGTGATCTCGGGGGATTTGTCGTATCCCTTGGCGATCATCTGACGGAAAAAATCGGCGAAACGGTTCGGATCATACCCCGCACGGACATAAAACTGGAAACCGATCTTGTCGGCTTCGTCTTCGTCTTCCCGGGTAAAACCAAGCCCGAGAAATTGACCTGCGGCATACCCGACCCCTGCGCCGATCGAAGCCCCGGTCATCCGATTATTCTCCCCGGCAATGGCGGCACCGGCGACGGCTGCGGCGGCAGCGCCTCCCAGAATCGCATATTGGCGGTTCATCCCTTTTTGAACGTGTCTCCCATAAATGTGGGCAAACTCGTGGGCAACAACCGCTGCAAACTCATCCTCGGTCTTGGAGATGATGAACAGTTCGCTGTACATATAAACATGTTGACCCCCTGTGGTAAATGCGTTCAATGTCGGGGAGTTGACCAGATGGAATTGGACGTCCTTGAACATCCATTCGGAATCTGCACTTTGATGCGCCTTAGGACCATAACCTTGTTCGTGCATCTCTTTGGCTACCGCGACGATCCGGTCTCCGATCTGCTGGACATAACTGTCCAGAGTCGGGTCCGTGATGACGGCCGGTTTGATCTGGGTATGGACGTCATTGGCTTGGGCGATTACCTGCTTGTCGCTGGCGCACCCGACCATCAACAAGAGCATCGGCAACACCAGCAGTCCGTAGATCCGCGTCCATCCGGGCATTGTTTTCTCCATCATGATAGAAAATTATTGCCACGCTTGCCTACCAATGACAACAATCTAAAAGACGAAATCCCGGGCGATGAGAATTTTCTCATTACGCGGCCCGATTGGGTTTATCCTGACCATGGTGTCGCAACAGGATTGTCAGCTGTTCAAGCTGTGATCCCGTCGAAGAACAATCCGATTTCATCAGTCCGAGTCGCGATCTGATTCGTCCGTTCGGCATCAGGCACATGAACTGAACTTCAAAATCCCCTTGGATGTGATGTCCGAAGGTTTCAAACTCGATTGAAATCTTTCTACCGATCTGCAACGGGGATTGGGTCACGATGCTGATTCCGTCCGGGCCGAGGTCTGCTAGGAACCCACCTATCGAATGATTGACCCGGACGGGGATGTTGGATCGAGTGACCCCGATTCGAGGCCGATTGACCGAAAAAGGTGGGTTGAAAAAGTTTGTCACCGGATTTCTCCTTCGATCTGCCTCGATCAGATCGGCCTGTCCGATGGAAAAATCAAGATCCATTATTACCGGACCCGAAGCAGGACTTTACCGAAAGGTCCTTGAGACAATCGCTCGAACGCTTCAGGGAGTCGATCGAATGGGTAAATCTCATCCACAACGGGTTTGGCTCCCGTTCGATTCAGGGTTTGGACCACGTGCTGCCAGACTTCTCTCGATTCGTCGGCGGTGTAGGTCCCAACAGCTACCCCACCGATTCGAATCCTTCTGAAAAACAACGACGCGGTGTTGAACTGTGGGACTGGCCCGGCCAGACGTCCCACGACGCTGACTTTTCCCCACATTCCCAGCGTGTCGATCAATTCGCCAAACACAGGCCCGCCGATGTTGTCAACCACCAGGTCCACTTTCCGGTTCCCCAAAAACTCTCGGACCCGTCGTCGCCACTGGGTGTCGTGAGGATCAACCACCAGGTCCGCCCCTAAGTCCTTGATTTTTTTGACTTTAGAACTCCCACGCGACATCCCGATCAAGGTATGACCTGACGCGTGTCCGAGCTGAAGGGTGGCTACACCAACCCCACCCGAGGCTCCTGTGACCAAGACGACCGAGGGATCTAGTTTGCCCCACTGGGTCAAGGCCTGCCAAGCGGTGAGATAAACCAGGGTTGCACCTGCAGATTGTTCGATCGTCCATCCTTCAGGCGGACGTACCAACGACTCGGCAGGAACGGCTACTTTTTCTGCGAATGTCCCCGGTCGGTTAACGCCCACTTCTGAACGGACCAGAACGGCTTGGTCTTCGACCTTCCAATGGTGTACACCAGGTCCGACCTGAACCACGGTTCCTATCCCGTCTCGTCCCAAAATGTGGGGTAAAGTCGGACGAGCAGGGTATTGACCCTCTGCCAAATACCGGTCGGCCGGGTTTAATCCAGCCAGAGTCATTTCTAACACCACTTCACCCGGACCCGCGATCGGATCCGGATAATCCACCAGTTTTAAGGATTGGATCGAACCGAATTGGGGTAAAACCCAAGCTTTCATGCCGAAATTATAGACAATTGTTGGGATCAGATCGGGGCCTAACTTCGGAAAAAATGACGCACCCCGAAATGTTCAGAAAGGGGGTACACCCGATATCCAATCGTTCGACCAAAACCATAATCCGAAATGACGATCAAGCCAAGGTCGGCATGCTCGAATCGGATCGTACATCTGTTCCCGTCGGGCCCGATGTCGGGCGGATTGTCAACGAACCGGATAGATCCGCTTCGACCAAGGCTTTTGCGGCGTCGATCGTCGGATACCGCACTTCGCGATATCCTTTGACGCTTTCAGCACAACGTAAAACACGGACGGCTTGTTCGTAGTGTTCCTGGGTGTCGAGCCTGATCCGGGACAAAAGCCCAATATACCATTCTCGAAACTCCACTTCGCGGTGATGCCATCCGGGCAGTTTGCGAAGCGACTTCAGACGTTTGACGATATTCAGCATCCAGTCAGTGGTAGTGATTCTGAGTCGAAGACGATACGGACCGATAGGAAATTCCGGACTGGTGTGGTGTCGATAAATGATCCGGTCTCCGTTGGTTTCGTCCACACCGAACTTCTGCATGTCTCGAACTTTCTTCTCATAACGTGTCAGCAGATAAGCAACATAAGGTTCGTCCTTGATCAGCATGACTTTGGCAAGATTGAAAATGACCGCATCTGTGGCAACAAAGGCTTGGTCGGCACAATCCCGTCGATAAATCGTTCGTACCAGATCGACGTACCGTTTGGCATAGGCAGGGGACTCGTACTGAATCAGGTCGTAGATCCGAAGAGCCAAATGGAACTTACTCTGCTCACTGAGCTGGGGCATTTGTTGGGTGGCGATGTGACAAAGCTGTTCAAACTTTTTGGCCAGATACGATCCGCGCGAAGTGAACTTACGAAAAATCTTGCTTTTCTGAGTGACCAGTTGTTGCCAGGTCCGGGGTTCCGGTCGAGCAGGAAGAACACGGGGTTCCAACGCGATTTTCCGTCCGATATTAAAGGCTTTGATATTCTGTCGGTGCCTACGTTTAACGGTTTCTTTGATCGCCCAGACGACCGAGGAAAATGACACCGGGATCAACCCCATCTGCCAGGCCACGCCCAGCATCATGATATTGACAAACTGTTTGCTCCCCAGACGTTGCTCGCATAACTCGGACAAGTTCCGGGCAAAAACATTCTCGGGGTTGCAATGCCCGGTGATTTTTTCTTGAAGTTGTTTGGGGTCAAAATCCTTTTGTCCCAGAAGCACGGTGGTTGTGGCTTGCTTGTGGGTGTTCAGGACTGCCCCTGTTTTATCGGGTGACGCCACCCGGAAAGGTTCTCGCGGGTCGACCGCACGGGCGGCTTCGAGGATGTCGATTCCGATCAAACAGTCTGCCATTCCGTAGGGGATCAATCCTGATCCTTTGAGTTGATCGCTCAGAGGACCTCGACGCACGAAAGTCACCTGGGAATAAACACCCCCGTTTCGGATCGCCAATCCCTTTTTGTCGCAGAACGAAACGTCGTAACCTTCGTTATGTCCTGCACGGACCAGGATGGCTGAGGCCAGTCCGATCCCCATTCCGCCTACCCCGCTGAGGTGGGCCCGCCAGGTCGATCCTTCCTTCGACATGTCGTTAACCCACGTCGGGGTCGGGAGTTTGGCCAGGTCCATGCGGGGCAGCATGTATCGTTTACGTTTCTTGCGGATGATGGTGACTTGTTCAAAGCTCGGACAGGGTTTGACGTGGGTCCCGTAGTCGTTGCTGGCTTTGACGCGTTCGCAGGCCCCGTCGTTGACGCACCAGGTCAGGTCGGTATCGACCTTGGGTCCGTAATCGGTATCAATGATCGTCAACCCCGGGCAAGCCGTCTGCTGGGTGCACTGCAGGCAGTGTTCGCAGACCTCGTGCGTGATATTCATGTATGTTTTAGAGGGGAGGAAACCATATTTCTTGATCTGATCCTGTTCGAGACGGGCCTGACGACGGTGATAAGTGATCCCGCATTCTTTATCGGCGATAACAACTTTCACCCCGTCTTTCAGGATGGTCTTTTCGAGAATGTTATAATACTTCTCGCGTTCGGCCGGGTTCATGCGGACCACGTGAAGGGGGTGAGACGCATCGGCTTCCATCGCCCGGACGATCGGTTCAATGCGTTGGATCGGGGTCTCATTTCCCAGAACATCCTTTTCCGTGCCAGGGTGTTCTTGATGTCCGGTCATAGCTGTCGTACCGTTTTCCAGAATGATGAAGGTGATGTCCTGGCGGGATTTGATCGCGTGACTGATGGCCACGGCTCCGGAATGGAAGAAAGTCCCATCCCCCATAAAGACGATTTGCTTGTTTTTGATGAACGGATCGATGCCTGATCCGGTTCCGCCTCCTAGTCCCATCCCGCTGTAGTTATGCATCAACGGTTCGGTGGGGGGGAACATTAGCATGGTGTAGCAACCGGTGTCTCCGTGGGCGACCAGATCGATTGGACCACGGTGGTGCCACCGTTGCATGTATTGGGGGTCAGCCAGATTCTTCCGCAATTCGAGCAAAACAGCACTGGAATCCCGATGCGGACACCCGGGGCAAAAGGTCGGAAGTCTTGCAAGGGTTTTGTCCTCCTCAGGGACCTGGACCGATACCTGTCCCAGAACTTCCAGCGTACGCTTGCTCGTGCGGCGGATACGTTCCAGCATGGTGCTGATATTCCCGTTGCGCAAATGAGCGGGAATGGATTCGGTCCGTTGGATCAAAGGCAAAATGGTCTGGGCAAGGACCGAGGGATTTAATCCACGGGTTTCAGGAACTCCCGGTTGGTGATCGGGAAAGGTTTTGCCAAAAAGACGTCTGGACAGGTCTGAGGCTTCCTCAACGCTGAAACGCTTGAAAAGTTCATCACGCAGGTTTTTTTCGAGGAAACTTCGACGTTCCTCGATAACGATCATGGTCTGGCAACGATGCGCAAAATCACGTAGCAGTTGCACATCAGCCGGGTAGGGCATTCCGTAGTTGAGAATCGGAAAACAACCAGCCAGTCCCGACTCGGCCAGAACCTGCTCCAGATAAATACGCCCCATTCCCGTGGTGATAAACCCGATCGGATGAACCGTACCGGAAAATCCCTGACTCGTCTCGACAGGGATAATCTGATTCAAACCCAGCACGCGAGCTTGTTCACAGGCTTTTTGCAGTCGTCCGGGCATTTCCAATTCGCGCATCCATGTTCGGGGGGGCAACAACACCTTTTCCAAGTCGATGGAAGCAGTATCCATCTCGAGGCGGTTGTGGGTGTTGATCTCGGGAAAGCTGTTGGGTCTGCATCGGACGGTTCCACCACCGTCGGCCAGTGTTGTGGTGACAATATATCCGATATATAAACTCGAACGACGGGACAATTCATAGCAAAGACTGATCCAGTCCTTCATTTCCTGGATCGAACCAGGTTCGACCACGGGCATGCGGAGGTGTTCGCAAAGAAAACGAGAGTCGGCGGGGACTTGGGTGCTGTCGCACCATGGATCATCACCACAGACGACGATCGCCCCCCCTTGAGGATGCGGACCGGCGAGATTTCCTAACGCCAGGGCGTCCGAAGCCACGTGGAGTCCGACCGATTTGAAAGCGATAATGCCTCGGAGCCCTACCATTTGTGACCCGTTCAAAGCCGCAGCCGACAGGGCTTCATTATTGGCTTGGAATGCGCGGATCCCGTGCTTTTTTAACAACGGGGCGATCGAACCCAAGGTGTCGAAAAAAGTGGCAACCGGTGACCCGGGATAACCCGAATACAGATGAACTCCACCCGGAACTTCAAGACATCCTTTGACCAGCAGCTCGTTGCCGTTAAAGACTTGAGGACCTTGTTCGGTCAGGAAACGGGGATCAATTTTCATAGTTATCCTCACCCCCGTACGAAGACCAGAATCAAACCGGCCAGGACGTGACTTGCCCAGAGCAAGGAGACGTCCGCTTCGAACGGGCGAATCGAGAAACCGACAGAATGGGATCGAGGCCCACGCCTCTCGGCCAACCTGCCAAAACCTTCAGCATATCGGATCAAACTCGATTCCGATAGCAGGAATCTTCCAAAAACCAAAAATATTACAGATCGATTTGAATGGATGTGTCAAGAAAAAATGCCTTTATCGCCATCGTCGGATCGTTCGCAGGATTCCGATCAGAACTAGAGTCGCAGCCCCGGACACCAAGGCGGGGGGAACAGGGATCATCGAAGCCGATACCGATACAGGCATTGTGGCCGGCTCGGTCGTCGGGATGGCATGAAAATAAGAGGGTTGAGAATGTATCCCAGACGTATCCCCTGCCGGCTGACAGATTTTATTGACCGACTCATCCTGCGGATAAGCCCTTCCCGCGATCGTATTCAATGCACCGCCTTGAATAACAGGAAACAGCGATGCCGCCTCGGTCTGCCTCCAAACGGGTTGAAAATCGCTCACTTGATCCGAACCGACTTGCCCCGATACAGAAGAGGCTTCCGGGACAGGTACGACAACCCAGCTGGAGAGATCCAACGAATCGATCCCAAATAAGTTCTCTCCCTTCTTGTGTTCTTGGACACTGCTGATCGGGTCGATGGGAAATGAATCTTGGAATGTAAAACCCCCCATGGTCGGGAATGACAACCCTGCTATCACCAATCCGATTAAAACTCCCCCATGAATAGAACAGAAAAAACCCGACATTTTCTCCCAATCTTTCATCCCCGGCGGTTGGTCGAAGATGAATTACTGAAAAGCAACTTTATCGATTTTTCTGATTCATTCAATCAATATCAGACTTCTTAATGGTTTTCCCTAGTTGCTATACCAAACATCGAAACTAGACGGACTTGTCATTTGATACTTACAATACTCTGTACAAAACGTACTCAGAAAAGATTATTTGCAAATTAAAGTCGTCTTTTGAAATCTAAACCAATGGCAGAAAATATCACTCAAAATCAGTTAGCAATCATTCGTATTGAGGGAATGCACTGCCACAAATGTGAGCAGACAATCCAACAGACTCTCGGTCGGGAAGAAGGGGTCGCTGAAGTGGAGGTCGATTTTCTTTCCGGCCAAGCGTCCATTTTGTTTGATGCAGGCAAAGTCCAGATTCCGCGTTTAATCGAACTGATTCACCAAGCCGGTTACAGCACCAAAGGGTACGCCAAATCAGGAACGACTGCTCACGAATAAATCGGGCAAATCACGATGCTGGAATGGTGGTGGTCGCGCGAGAGAAAAAGCGTCACGATCCATCTCCATCGCTGCAACCGACGCCGATTGGTGGGCAGACATCCCCTAAGCTGTCTTAAAACGACCCGCCCCGCGGCATCCGTACCGCAGGGCAGGCGTTTTTGCGGGTTCGACCGAGTTCGAGTCGGATCATTCCCGGAGCCACTCAGGAACAACCCATCGAGTTTCCGCAGTTCTGGCACTTGTAACACGTGCCGCTTCGGACCGTGATCGAACCACATACATCACACGCGGGGGCATCGGCCTGCATCTGGCTTCCCTGCTGAGACAACGGATCGACCGAGACAAGACGCGGAACGGTCAAAGCCTGTTGGGCGGCTGAGGGTTTTGAATACGAATGCGATGTTTTGGAAGCCAATCCCGAACCATAATCGAACGGTTTAGCGTCCGGGGATTCATCGGTCGGATTCTGATCCGTTGACGCAAGGGTTGACTGTGGTGACGACACCCGGGCGATGGGAACCACCGGAGCGGATCGGGTCGTTCTGGTTGGAGCGTTGGCGGCCCGGTATCCGGGAACGAACTCCATCGCCATCCATCGGAAAATATAATCCGTCAAGCTTTTGGCCATCGGGATTTCCGGATTCCGTGTCATTCCGTTGGGTTCGAATCGGACGTGTTCGAACTTGCGGACGAGGGATTCGACCGGTACCCCGTACTGCAGACTCACCGACACCAGTGTTGCGATCGTGTCCATCAGTCCACCGATGGTCGATCCTTCCTTGGCCATGGTGATGAACATTTCTCCGGGGAGTCCGTCTTCGTACAGACCGACCGTGATGTATCCTTCATGACCGGCAACATCGAACTTGTGCGTGATGGCATGGCGGGTATCGGGCAGACGACGTCGAAGCGGTCTTTCAACGATCCTTTCGACGATCTTCTCGATCACGTGGGTTTGGACCGGTTCGACATTGGAAGGATCACTGGTCGCTGAGGCAACTACTGTGGCGACCTTGGCGACATCCGCAGCGACCTCTTCACGGGCGGATTGGACGGCATCTTCGTCTTCCGCGTCGGTCTTTTTCTCCGCGTCGTCATCGGATTTGATGTTCAACGGTTGAGACAGTTTCGAGCCGTCGCGGTACAGCGCATTGGCTTTCAACCCTAATTCCCATGAAAGACGATAGGCCGACTTGATGTCTTCGACCGTGGCTTCGTTGGGGAGGTTGATCGTCTTGGAGATCGCGCCTGAAATGAA
This sequence comes from Phycisphaerae bacterium, assembly GCA_026004655.1. Lineage (GTDB taxonomy): Bacteria > Planctomycetota > Phycisphaerae > Tepidisphaerales > Tepidisphaeraceae > BPJO01. The sequence goes on along the minus strand of BPJO01000013.1, from coordinate 20,485 downwards.
AGGCTGCGCCGCTGCCATCATTCGGATGTGTCCGTGGGGGTGGATATATCGTTTTCCATGCTTTCCACACTTGTTGGCGCAATCAAAAACCGGGAGGTGTTCGGGTTTGAGATAAGGGGCGCCTTCGACGGTTCCTCTTCCGCAAATGACATCGTTGGCTTCGTCGATCTGTGATTTGCTGAATCCCAGATGTTTCAGCAGGTTAAAGCCAGGCGCCTGCCAGGTGCTTTCAGAGATACCCAGTTTTTGCATGAAATCCGCCCCTAGAGACCAGCCATTGAACGCGAACGACAGCTCAAACGTGCTGGGAAGCTGTTGCTCGATACGGTCGAGGATATCGGGGGTGAAACCCCGTTTCATCAGGGACGCCCGGTTGATATGCGGAGCGTTATCGAGGCTGAGCGTACCCATGACGTACTGCAGGATCGCGTTGACCTGTTCCGGGGTATATCCCAGGTTTTCCAGGGCAGGCTGCAATGATTGATTGGCGATTTTGAAGTAACCACCCCCGGCCAGTTTCTTGAACTTCACCAGGGCAAAATCCGGTTCCACTCCGGTGGTATCACAATCCATCAACAGACCGATCGTGCCCGTGGGCGCGATGACGGTTGCTTGGGCGTTTCGGTATCCGTGTTTTTCCCCGAGGAACAAAGCCCGATCCCAGCATTCCTGCGCCGACAAAAGAAGTTCACGCGATGCTAGGGAATCGTTAGGTGAAAACTGCGATCCGTCGATTCCCACCGGTTTGATGTCCAGACCTTCATAATCGCCCAATCCCCGACGATAACCGTCGTCGTTCTGTACGTTGTAGGCAGCCCGACGGTGGTTACGCATCACGCGTAGCATGTCCACACGGTTTTCTTCATAACCCGGAAACGCTCCGAGTTCCCGGGCCATTTCTGCGCTGGTGGCATAGGCTTCACCGGTCATGATCGCGGTGATTGCGGCACAAATGGCGCGGCCTTTATCCGAATCATACGGTATTCCCGCTTGCATCAACATCGCACCTAGATTTGCGTATCCCAGTCCCAATGTTCGGAACCGGTAGGACAGTCGGGCAATGGCTTCGGACGGGAAACTGGCCATCAGGACCGATATTTCAAGCACGATAGTCCAGATCCGCACGGCATGTTTGAACCCTTCGATATCGAACCGCCTTTCACTGGCATCGAAGAACTTCATGACGTTCAGTGAAGCCAGGTTACAGGCGGTGTCATCCAGGAACATGTACTCAGAGCAATTGTGTACGGTCAACCCGTTGGCAATGAACGAGTGTGTGACCGGTTCGGTCAGATCAAACACCTGTTGCTTGCCCAGGGGTGTAAGCGACGCAACCCGATCCCAGCACATGTCTTGCGAAGGTAAAAGGGTGGAAACGACTTTCGACAGACTGGCGATTCGTGACTCGTCCAGCAGACCGATGTGTTGAATGAAAGTACCCAAAGACCCGGGGTCGATGATCAATCGGTCGAGCTCAAGGCGTGATTTGATGCCGAATCCGAGAAGGATCAGTTGGATGTCTGAAAGCATGCCCGAACTGGGGTGCTGGAGGCAAAGCGTATCATTCTGGATCTTACCGTCGGCGGTGAAAAGGGCCCGTAGAAGATGTTTTTGGGCCGCCAGGCCCGCGGTAAACGCTTCGTCCGACAGTCGGACCTGACCCTTCGAACGGGTCAGATAAGCCCGTAGGCGGGATAAAAGCCGACGGTTGCTGACCACCAGTGTGATCGTGCTGGAATCGACGACCTGTGAATCGTCCTGAGTCAGCATCAGCTCGTGGGTGTAATCATCCGGATATCGGCTGACAAAAAACGAGTTTTGGATGTAGTCGGCTAGTCGGACGGCTTGATCATGTCCGACGCATTTTTCGAGGTGGATCCGGTTGATGTCGTTGTTGGCAGAGGACATCAGCAGCCCCGCGAGGTGGAAGAACTGCGGGTCGGTCGGTTCGCCGATTTGTTCAAAGGCTGCATGAAAATCGGGTAAGCGGATCTGATCCTCACCGGTAAGTTGTCCTGCAGGCACCCACCCGCGATGGCGTGTCCAGACCTTGTGGTCTGCGGTCAGCTTGACGAAATATCCGCATTCGGTCCGGAGTTCAAAGACCTCTTTGTTACCAGTGGGAAAAGCCCCTTCGGTCTGTTGGATTTGTTTCCCGTCGATGTTGGTCACCAGACGAGAAGGCAGATGGATCATGGAGTCGATTCGACGCCAGATCCCTCCCGGGGTCAGGACACGGGTATCCGCGGTGACGCACGGATTGGAGGCGTTGATCCGTCCGGACTTGGGGCACGTGTGCCATTGGTTAATTGTGGTATCGAACTGCACCCCGGGGTCTGCACACCGCCAGGCGGCAAAGCTGATCTGATCCCACAAATCACGCGCGCGTAATTCTTTGGCAATTTTTCCGCTAACGCGGTAGGTCAACGCCCAGGTCCCGTCGTTGTCGATGGCTTCGAAGAAACTGTTGGGGATTCGAACCGAATTGTTCGAGTTCTGTCCGGAAACGGTTGCGTAGGCTTCACCGTTGAAATCGTAATCGAGCTTGAGATTGAGTTTCCGGGCTAGTTCCTGTTGATCTTTGGGAAGTACCTTGATCCCCTCAGCCAGTGCGGCGACTTTCAATTCCTCTCGGACTTTCCAGTTAATGAAATCTTCGATGTCGGGGTGATCCAGATCCAAGCAGACCATTTTTGCTGCCCGACGGGTGGTTCCTCCGGATTTGATGGCGCCCAGCGGCCCGATCCCCGATCCGTAAAAAACTCATCAGTCCTGACGATCGTCCTCCACCGGAAAGTTTTTCGCCTTCCCCTCGTAGACGGGAAAAGTTCGAGCCGGTTCCTGAACCGTATTTGAAAAGTCTGGCTTCACGGACCCACAGGTCCATGATCCCGCCTTCATTGACCAGGTCATCGGATACGGACTGAATAAAGCAGGCATGGGGTTGGGGGTGTTCGTAGGCGTTGGTGGACTTTTTCAGCTCTCCGGTCTGGGGGTCACAGTAGAAATGACCTTGGGCAGGACCGGTGATCCCGTATGCCCAGTTCAAACCGGTATTGAACCACTGCGGGCTGTTGGGGGCGCACATCTGGTGCAGCATCATGTAGCAAAGCTCGTCATAAAACGCTTGGGCGTCCTCGGTGGTATCAAAATACCCGTGGGATTCTCCCCAGTAGCGCCAACAACCTGCGAGTCGATGAATGACCTGTCTGGCTGATCGTTCCGGACCGGTCGAACCGTCTTCCTGAGGCACACCGGCCTTTCGGAAATACTTGCTGACCATTATATCAGTAGCCAGCTGAGACCACGATTTGGGGATTTCGGCTTCTTTCATTTCAAAGACCACCGATCCATCGGGATTGGTGATCCGGCTCGTGCGTTTTTCCCATTCGAACGGTTTCAAAAACGTCCTGACCTTCTTTTGTGAATCGTCGGGTGATTTTCATAACTCGATTCCTCTCATGTTGATTTCACATGTACGAGACCGACCTTGGGGTGAATGAGACAACGGTTAATCGACCATAGGAAGTGTCAGTCCGGCTTGGTCCTGGTATTTTCCCCCCTTTGTCCGCGTAGGAAACTGCACAAACTCGGTCGGCCTTGAGGAAGACCATCTGCGCGATACCTTCATTGGCGTAAATCTTGGCGGGTAATGGGGTTGTGTTGGAGATTTCGATCGTCACCTTTCCCCGCCATTCCGGTTCGAGGGGAGTGACGTTCACGATGATCCCGCATCGAGCGTACGTGCTTTTGCCCACACAGATGGCTAGCACATCCCGGGGGATATGAAAGACCTCCACGGTTTCACACAAAGCAAAACTATTCGGGGGGATGATGACATGGTCTTTACCGGTGTTTTTAGTGTCGACAGTGACGAACAGGTCATCGGTAAAGGCTTTGGGATCGACCACGGTCTGTTGACCTGAACGTGAGACGTTGGTGAAAATTTTGAAAACCGTTCCCACACGGACGTCATATCCGTACGAAGAAACGCCGTAACTGATTCTGCCGTTGCGTTTGACGTTTTCCTCAAAGGGTTCGATGAATACGAGTTCCCGGATTTGTGTATCACACAACACGCCCATAGTTTTGTACTCCCCCACAAAAGGGTTTACTAAGGTTTTCGGTCGGGGAAACGGAACAAAACCCCGAGGCAGAAAGACCTTCTTCTGCCTGATCCGACCGGTTTCACTTGTAAATCACTCAAAATGACACTGAACGGACACACTCCGGAATGGTCGGAACCACGACATCCAAGCGATTTTCTCGCTTGTCTGACCAGAGGCGAGTAGTGATGGGACACCATCCGGTCTCATACCTATCATAGTCCTAACATTCGATTTTGTCATCCTCAAAATCCGAATAAGTAATAGACTGAGTATATACTATATCTTGTATGCCTGCAAGAAAACTTTACTAAATGTAGATTGTGCGACCTTCTATTCATGAAATCAGCAATTACAAGGGGATAGGATATGTTGTACCGGAGTGATGACGACAAATTTCTGTGTCTTGCCCCAGGTTATCCACCGGTTGGACACACCGGATCGGTGGATAACTATTCCCAACGACGAATGAACCTGGTGATGATTGCTGCAAGAGGGGTCTTAGACGATACAAGTGATGACAAAAATCGTAACAGTTTTGGGGGCAGCCGGTTATGGGTTTTCGGGGGATCTCACGCTATCGTCAAAGGGTCCGTTGAACAGGAATTTTACGGTGTCTTGTCCTGAGGTTCTTTTTAGGGTACGGAAATGAGTTTAACACAATTAAATCATTATCGTTTGCTGGGTCAGTCAGGGTTGCGGGTTTCTCCGTTGTGTCTGGGAACCATGACATTCGGAGAAGAATGGGGCTGGGGGGGATCGAAAGAGGACTCCCGCGCGGTTTTTGAAGCTTACGCGGAAGCCGGGGGTAATTTTCTCGACACCGCCAATATGTACACCGGGGGAACCAGTGAACAGTTCCTCGGGGAGTTTCTTGAAGGGTGTCGCGAACAATTCGTCGTGGCGACCAAATTTACATTTTCGATGCGTCCCGGCGACCCCAATGCCGGGGGTAACAGTCGGAAAAATATGATCCAGTGCTGCGAAGCCTCTCTCAGACGACTTAAAACAGACTACATCGACCTGTATTGGGTGCACGCTTGGGATGGTTTGACCCCCATCGATGAGACGATGCGTGCGTTCGATGACTTGGTCAGGTCGGGGAAAGTACTATACGTCGGGGTCAGCGATTATCCCGCTTGGAAAGTCGCGCAAGCCAATACATTGGCGGAATTGCGCGGGTGGAACCGTTTTGTCGCACTACAGATCGAGTATTCTCTGATAGAGCGTTCAGCCGAACGCGATCTGATCCCGATGGCCAAAGAACTGGGTTTAGGAGTAACACCTTGGAGTCCGCTGGGGCAGGGGGTGTTAACGGGTAAGTTTAACCAGGGGGCGCGGGAAGAAGGGTCACGCCTTGCGATTCGAGAAGCATCCAGTCACGAGATGAGCAAAAAATACCTGACCGACCGATCACTCAACATTGCCGAAACGGTGGTTTCCATCGCCAGGCAAATCGGTCGAAGTCCGGCCCAGGTGGCGTTGGCCTGGTTGCGTGATCAGCCGGGTGTGACTTCTATCATCATCGGTGCACGACGTGTGAATCAGTTGAAGGACAATCTCCAAAGCCTGGAAGTCGAGCTTTCGGAGACCCATTTGAAGCAGCTGGACGAGATCAGTCGGATCGATTTGGGTTTTCCCCATAGTTTTCTGAAAACAGAGTTTATCGATTCGATGCTCAAAAGCGGAACGGTCGTAACCCGCTGAATGATCTATCCAAACCTGTGGCCGATAATCGGGAATCAAAAAAAAAACGAAAAAAGACTTGATCGAGCAATGTTTCAATCCGATGGGATATATGCAACCGTTTTGAGGTCTGCCAGAATCCTCAATCGGCGGGTCGGTGTGGTGTAACACCGGATCTGGCATCGGATGGTGCTTGCTCTCGAGTGATCCGAACCTTTTGGTCGGACAAATTCTTCGGGAATGCCCGACTCGGGAACGTCTGTTCGCCTGTTTGTAAAGGAGATCCCATGTTGAAGGCGAAAAATCTGCTTGTGAAGCTGGTGAAAGATGAGCAGGGTGGCGAAGTTCTCGAGTACGCCCTGATCGCCGGTCTGATCGTTGTTGCCGCTATCGCCGTAATCGGCGCTGTCGGTGGCAAGGTGTTGGCCCGATGGAACTCGCTTAACCGTTCCATGTGATTCATTCAGCTCGGTAGAGCGGATGTCAACTCAATCGCAACCGTATAAAAGGCTCGGTCTGCTTGGTGCGGACCGGGCCTTTTGACCTGGTGATTCGGGAGATGTGTCGAAATATCCTTAAGAAGAACCCGGAGCAGGCCGATACAGACACAAACGGACCCGGTAAGGTGACACCATGAAAGGTTTTCTTGAAATTATTCGGGGATATATTCCGGATGAAACGGGGGGAGAAGTGATCGAATACGCACTGATTCTTGGATTGATTGCTGTGGCGTGTATTACCGTGATCGGGGCCTTCGGGACCAAGGTCGTTGCACGATGGACGAGTGTTCGCAGTTCGATGTGAGTCCGAATGATCCTCCTTTTGTCTTATCTTCCGTTGTTGATTCTTTTGGGAATTGCCGTCGTGATCGACTGGCGACAGAGACGTATTCCCAACTGGTTAAACCTTCTTATATTCCTGGGCGGGGTTTTCTCCGTGACAACAGGAGGGTTACCGATTTCGGGATGGGAATGTCTACTGGGAGTGCTAGTAGGGTTTGGGATGGTGATCCCCCGGGTGCTGCTGGGAGCTACCGGCGCGGGAGATCTGAAACAGCATATGGCCGTGGGCGCGTGGGTCGGGCCTGTGGGAATTGTGGTGGTTGTGCTCGGATCGACCATGATCGGGGGATTGATGGCGGTTGTCCAAGCGGCCTGTTCGGGGAAACTCACGTTGTTAGCGAGAAACTCTGCGGTTCTTGCGATCAATCTGGTTCATGTCAGGACCGTCGGGGTCGATCACCTTCAGCAGACGGGACAAGGTTTCCGAAGCATTGATCGACCATTACCTTATGCGGTTCCGCTATTTTTGGCGACGACAGGGTATCTGCTTGCGCGGGTCATGGTGTGATATGAGCAACCGACTACAACAAAACCGTTTGAAATCAATCAGGCGTGGTGGATCGATCATCGAAGCCGTGTTGGTGTTTCCGATACTACTTTGGATCACCTTCGGGGCAGTGGAGTTCGGGCATTTTTTTTACATGAAACACACCCTCCAGGGGGCAGCCCGAGAAGGTGCCCGAGCCGCAGCCGTGCCCGGTAGCACTAACGCTGACGTGATCGCCGCCGTCAATGCTTCTATGAGCGCAGCCGGAGTGGTTCCGAGTAAATACACCACCAAGGTCCGTGACTCGACCGACACCTTCGATCTGACCCTGAATTCTTCCATCCCCGCCGGGACGGGGATCCTGGTCAAAGTCGAAGCCGTCTGGAGCGATATCGGGCTTCGTCCCAGCCCGTTCATGAGCTTCATTTCTTCCGATAAAGTCGTCCGCGGACAGACTACCATGCGGAAGGAAGGCTAATTGTCCGTTTGAACTTTCCTGTCATACCCTGCACCGATCAGTGGCCCGTGATGACGGGTCATTTTGCATTCTAGGTATTGAAAAACCCTCGCAAGAAGTCGACAAGCATCCAAGGTCCGACAACCTCCCGCACGAATCATCGGAAAATTTCACCTAAACCCTCTGATCGATACATCCGAAGTTGAGGGTGAAGAACTCGAATAACGTTTGCACGGAGAACAACATGAACTGGAAAGCCTGGTTACCTCTTGGGATCGCGATTGTTCTGGGTCTGCTGGCTGCACGAGTCGCCATGAATCTGGTGTCGGAGCGTCAGTCAGGGGTCATATCGAGTGAAGTACAGTTGACCCCCGTGGTGATGGCAGCAGGAGATATCCCTGCCGGGACATGCCTGACCGAAAAGCATATCAAGATGGGTAAAGTCGAATCGAGTAATGTTCCGGTCGGGGCGTTTACGGATCCGCAGTCTTTGATCGGACGGGTGACTAAAATCACCTTGTCAATGAACCAGCCGATCGTACCCGGTATCTTGGCTGAAAAAGAAGCCGGGGTAGGCATCGGTGCGACCCTTCCGGAAGGTATGCGAGCCATTACCGTCGAGATCAATGACGTCTCGGGGGTAGCAGGATTCATTCAACCGACCTGTCGAGTGGATGTGGTAGGAACTCTCCAGGACAACGGTAAATCGATCGCCAAGACCATTTTGGAAAATATTCAGGTGTTGGCTGTCGGGTCGCGGACGGGACCTGAACAACCGGTCGAACAGGGTCAACCTGTCGAACCTGCTCGTACAATCACGCTTCTTTGCACCCCGGAACAGGCCGAGAAGCTCGAACTGGCTTCTAGTAGCACCCGGGTTCGTCTGGTTTTGCGGAATGGTGAAGACAAAACCACTTTGAACACCCCCGGCGTGACGTTGGCAGACCTCAAAGGCAAATCCGATGACAATGATCCGTTTGTTCTTCCCGAAGTGACCCTGACCTCAGGGTCGTTGCCCACGACGCTTCCGGTGGCACAGCAGACCGGTCAAAAACGCCAATGGACGGTCGAGATCATCCGGGCAGGAACTACTTCTAAACAGACGTTCGAAATCGAACCCAGGACCAGCGATTCAGAAACGGTGAATACTCAAACGCCTTTCGGTCCCGTGACCGGCGGTGTGGAAATCCAACGGTAAAACGGACGAGGATCATGAATCAGATAACACGCACCGAGGTCAATGATATGGAAAAAGCACATCCGAAAAACGCCATGAAAAAAGTCTTTCAACAGGTGGTGGGTCTTGTCGTCTGCGGATTAGTCACCGCTGCGACAGCTGCAGAACCCGTACCGGTGGTCAATCAAGTGGGTTTTACACCCGCAGCCCAACCTTCCGGACCGGTTGTTGATTCGGGTCTTGAAAACGGCCGATTATCGTTGGCCGTCAACAAAACAGCGGTGGTGACGACCAAAACCAACTACAAACGGTTCAGTATTGGTCAACCCGAGATTGCCGATGTGACGGCGGTCGGTCCGACGACTCTCCTGGTGACTGCCAAGAAATACGGAACCACGCAAATCATCGTTTGGGACGAAAAAGATCAAAGCCAGGTGATTGATGTGTCGGTGGATTTTGATGTGGCTGCGTTGCGGGAAGAGTTTAAACGCATGTTCCCGGATGCCCCGATCACGGTCGAAGTGCTCAACGGACAGGTGACATTGAAAGGACGTGTACCGAGTCTCAAAGTGGCTGAACAGGCCGCCCGCGTCGCAGAGGCGTATTCAGAGAAGGTCATGAACTTCCTCGAAGTCGGTGGCGGCCAACAGATCGTATTACACGTACAGTTCATTGAAATGTCACGCGCTGCCAGCAACGAACTGGGTTTTCGCTCATTCTTCACGGACGGTAACAGCACCATCGGGACCTTGAATGGTCCGGGGGCCTCTCCCGTCGGATCACTCGCAACCGGTGGAAGTCCGACCATTCCCGAAGGAACCGCTTTGACGATCTTCGGGTCCGGAAACATCGGGGGCATGGCATTTGAAGCATTCTTATCCGCTCTCAAGAACAATAGTCTTGCACGCACCTTGGCCGAGCCGAATCTGGTAGCCGTCAGTGGCGAAGATGCCGAGTTCCTAGCCGGGGGGGGAAATTCCTATCCCGGTTCCCCAGGCAACCGGTGGCGGGACAACCATCACGATCGAGTACAAGGAGTTCGGTGTCCGCCTCAAATATAACGCCGTCGTTCTGGGAGATGGACGGATCCGGATGAAAGTTTCTCCGGAAGTTTCTGAGCTGGATTATAACAACACGACCAGCATTTCCGGTCAGGCGATTCCCGGTCTGCGGACACGAAAAGTCCAGTCGATCGTGGAAATGAGCGAAGGTCAGACCCTGGCGCTGGCGGGATTACTCCAACGACGGGTCGATAGTCGTAACCAGTCCACACCGCTTCTAGGTGATCTGCCGATCATCGGAGCGATGTTCAGAAATGTCAGCTATCAACGGTCGGAGACCGAATTGGTGATCCTTGTCACACCCAGACTTGCTCAGGCGATGAACCCCGATCAGGTTCCTCCGACACCGGGTCAGAACTGGAAGTATCCCAATGAAGCCGAGCTTTTTGGAATGGGCGATCTGGGAGGACCTCGGTCGGTATCCAAGACGCAAGAGGATACGGTCGTCGCGACCCCTCGTTTTGTCGGACCTCACGGTTTTGATGAAACCGCCTCGAACGACGTTCAGCCGACCATTGCAACCACCGATAACAGAGAATAAGCGTTAGTGAAAACGTGAGTCTTTCTTAGCAGGGATATGTCATGCACGTGCAACTGAATTGTGTCATTGTTGATGCGGATGAAGCCAACCGTCGGGAAATGGCCAGCTTCCTCAGCACTTTTGGACTCAGTATCGCGGCCCAGTTGCCCAACTCCGATCAATTGGCCGATTTGCTCAATCGGTCTGATGCACCACAGGTGGTGATCGTGAACCTGGACCCCGGCGCGATGGACAATCTGCATAAGATCGGACACCTTCCCCGTCAGTTCCATAATGTCAGCTTTTTTGTCCTCAGCCAGGTGCTGGACCCGAACCTGCTAATGGAAGCAATGCACCTGGGAGTGAAAGAGTTTGTACCTCTTCCGATCAACGAACAGAAGTTTACGGCTGCCCTAGAACGTCTGGCCTCCGTACACGGGATGGGTAAGCGTGCCAAAATCATCAACGTGATCCCGACGATCGGCGGATGCGGTGCCACGACCATCGCCTGCAATCTGGCCGCATCTTTGGCACAATCGCGTCGGACCGCGTTGCTGGACATGGATCTGGTTCGCGGCGGGGTCGGTGGGTATTTCGACATGAAACCCCGATACACCATCGCCGACGTGATGCAGTCTGCGGAACGAGTGGATCGTCAACTGCTGGATAACGCCTTGGCTGTTCATCAACGAACCAATGTCGCGATCCTGGCCCGACCGGATCTTCTAGAAGACACCCAGCGAGTTAACCAACCCGGATTAGTCCGATTGCTCAACATCATCAGTCGAATGTTCGATGCGGTGGTGATTGATTCGACCATGAGTGTCGATCCGATGTACGCGACAACCCTTCAGTCGGCCGACACCAACGTCATCATTATGCAGCTGAATGTGCCGTCAGCGAAAAATGCCGAGCGGTTCGTGGCTACCTTGAGACGGATGGGGGTTGAAAGCAGCAAAATCAAGATTGTGGTCAATCGGTTCGTGAAAAAAGGATGGGATATCGATCCGGTCGAGGTCGAGCGGGCGTTGGGTCTGAAAATCAGCTGGTTGATTCCGAATGATTTCAAGACCGCGATCGCTGCGATCAATTACGGAGAACCGTTCGTCATCAGTACCCCCCGGGCCGAGATCAGCCAGTGCATCAGTGAGTTCGGTCAGATGCTGATGGGAAAAGTCGTCAGTCAGGCGGCGTGAGAAGGTTACAGAGTTCAGAAATTGATTTTGTGGTTCGTTCAGTTGTTGGAGATAGATCATGGGTCTTTTCAGTCGCAGTGCCCCGACGGTTGCTTCTCCGGAATCGAGCAAAGTTTCGGTAGTCGGATCCCCCACTCCGGAGACATCGGCCCGTCTGGTTCCCGTGCCCCCGAGGTCCAGCATTGTGGCGCCGCCTCCACCGACCGAACGTCAAATCTATCTCAATCAGTTAAAGGTGCGAATCCACCAGCAACTGGTTGAACGACTGGACATGCAGGGCATGCGTGCCTTGGCGCCGGAGGTGGTCAGGCAGGAAGTCAGACAACTGATCCGCGAGCTGTGCCAAAGCGAAAAAGGTCTTTTGTCCAGCCAGGAACAGGAACGACTGATGGACGAAGTGATGGACGAGACCTTTGGACTCGGTCCGTTGGAAACCTTGCTCAAAGATCCCACCGTCAGCGACATCATGATCAATAAGTTTGATCGTGTGTATGTTGAACGCCGTGGTAGGATCGAATTGTCGGATGTCCGGTTCCGGGACAATGCTCATTTAAGGCAGATCATCGATCGCATCGTGGGGGCGGTCGGTCGTCGTATTGACGAAACACAACCGATGTGTGACGCGCGTCTGGCAGACGGTTCGCGTGTGAACGCGATCATTCCTCCGTTGGCCTTGGACGGACCAGCCATGTCGATCCGAAGATTCGGGTCTAAACCGCTTCAACTGGAAGATCTGATCCGACACGGAGCGTTCCCACCGGCAGTGATGGACTTCTTGGCAGCGGCCGTTCAGGCGAGATGTAACATCATCATTTCCGGAGGTACCGGTTCCGGGAAAACAACGCTTCTGAACTGTCTGTCACGGTACATCCCGGCTGAAGAACGGGTCATCACGATCGAAGACGCAGCCGAATTGCAACTGCAACAACCCCATGTGGTCCGACTAGAAACCCGACCCCCCAACACAGAAGGTCGAGGCGAAGTTACCGCACGGGATTTGGTGAAAAACTGTTTGCGCATGCGTCCGGATCGGGTCATCATCGGTGAATGCCGGGGTGCAGAGACTTTGGACATGCTGCAAGCCATGAACACGGGGCATGACGGATCGATGACGACTATTCACGCTAACAACCCGCGAGACGCCATGTCTCGTCTGGAAGTCATGGTCTCGATGGCCGGTTTTGACATTCCTCCCAAGGCGCTTCGTACTCAAGTGGCTAGTGCGGTCAACCTGATCATCCAGGCCAACCGTCTGGTAGGGGGAAAAAGGAAAGTGACTCGCGTGACTGAAATCTGCGGTATGGAGGGTGACAACGTGCAAATGCATGACCTGTTCACGTTCGAGCAAAAAGGTGTGGACGAGGATGGTCATGCGGTGGGGCATTTCATTTGTACCGGGATCCGTCCGAAATGTGCCGACCGGATCGAGCACCGCGGGATCCGACTTCCCGCAGATTTATTTGCTCGTCGGGTGATGGATTCTCCCCATAACTGACAGGATGAAAGAGGTTGGATATGACCGAGATCGCACTACCTGTTCTGACGGCTTCCTCCGTTACTGTGGGGGTTTGGGGAATCTGGCGTTTGATCCCCGGATTACTTCGCAGGGAGGAACGGAAGATCAAATCCCGTCTGACCCAAGGCGTGCAAAGCCGGATTCAGCAGGAATTATCCCGAAGCATTCGTCGTCGAACGGGACTGGATGAGGTCCAGGGTATTCTTGGTAAGTTCGAGATAGTCCACCAGATCAATCGAACGCTACTGCAGTCGGCGCCTCATCTGACTTTACAGAAGTTTCTTTACATCGTGGCAGCCTCCGCGTTGTCCGCGATGTTTTTGGTGTTTCTGATCACGACCGGTTTGGTTGTTTCGCTCGTAGCAGGTGTTCTGGGTGCGGTGGTACCTTTCATGGTACTGATGAACAAACGGAACAAACGTCAGAGACTCATCGCCGACCAGCTTCCCGACGCACTTGACTTCCTTGGACGGGCACTACGGGCCGGGCATTCGATGGTGACGGCATTTCAGATGATGAGCCAGGAACTGCCCGAACCGATCGCTGGGGAGTTCAGACGAGTATACGAGCAGCACTCTCTCGGCGCACCATTGGATGACTGTCTTCGGGCAGCCGCGTTACGAGTGGAATCAACCGATTTCGCTTTTTTTGTCACTTCCGCCCTGATCCAGAGGCAAACGGGGGGCGATATGAGTGAAGTCCTGAATAACATTACCTCAATGATTCGCGCACGGGTGCGCTTGCAACAGCATGTCAAAGCCAAGACGGCTGAGGGTCGGTTTACGGGTTACATCCTGTCCGGTTTTCCCGCATTGATGTTCGTACTGAGTTACTGTTTGAACAAGGAATACGCGGGTCGGTTGCTGGAAGACTCGACCGGAATGTGTCTGCTGGGAGGGGCATTGTTCCTGCAGCTCATCGGACTATTCGTTATCCGCCGATTGACAACGGTACAAGTGTAAAGATTGCAAGTGATCGAAAGGCCAATCATGAGTACGGATCAGAACATTTTCTTCCTCTGCATCAGTGGGGCGGTAAGTGCGGCCATTTACTTTATTCTGACCACCATCATCCGATCCAAGGAAAACCGGCTTTACAGTCGTTTAAGGAACGAAAACAACCAAGAATTGGATCCACAACCGAAAAAGGATCACCCAGATTTACGAGGGCTGATTACTCGTCTAGGTCAGGCAGCGGCTTCGCCTTTTATGCCCAAGAACCGCGAAAAACAATCCACCCTTCGCAGACAACTGGCGATGGCAGGGATCTACTCGCCGTCGGCGATCCGAGCGGTAACCGGATTCAAGCTGATTCTGCTGATCGGCGGGATCAGTGTTGGTCTGATGCTAGGATTCATGAGCGGTTATGTGCTTCTGTTCGGAGCCCTCGGAGGGATTGTAGGGTATCTGACTCCGATGATGTGGCTTAAAAGCAAAATCAATCAGAACCAGAAAATGCTGCAACTGGGGTTGCCTGATGCGTTGGATTTGATGGTCGTTTGTGTCGAAGCCGGTCTTACGATTGATGCGGCCATGCAACGGGTGGGGGAAGAACTGGCAATAGCGCACCCGGCCATCAGTCGTGAATACGGAATCGCTCATATGGAAACTCGAATCGGGCTTTCCAGAGCGGAGGCACTTCGCAATATGGGTCAGCGGACCGGTAATTCCGCCATTCAGCAACTGGTGGCAATGCTCGTTCAGGCCGAACGGTTCGGGACGAGTGTTGCCGACGCACTTCGTATCCAGAGTGAAACGCTTCGGATCAAAAGGCAGCACATTGCCGAGGAAACGGCTGCCAAAGCCAGTGTCAAAATGAGCTTTCCCCTGGTGCTTTTCATCTTCCCTGCCACGTTCATAGTGCTGGCGGGTCCGACCGTCCTGGGTTTGATGAAAAGCGGTGTTATGTAAAACGTGTATTTTTCCGATGAAGAGGCCAGTATGAAATTATTTGATTCACGAACGTTACTTGTGATCGTCACAGCAATCTTTCTAGCGGCAGGTTGCTCAAAAGACAACAAACCCCGATGGTCGGTCAACGATCATTTCCGTCCGGACGATGAGCCCCGATCGGTTCAGCAGATCTTCGCCCGGCAGCACGCCAACGGCGCCCGCGAGGACGGGATGCTCTACTCCGTGCATTTTACGGGTGGCGAGCTGAACTCGCTGGGTTTGCAAAAACTCAATGCCATGCTCAGCGGACCTGAACATGGGGTGGTCAACATTTACCTGAAAATCCCGCAGGACAGCTTGTACGCCCAGCGGGAGGCCAGCGTCGTGGCTCAACTATCGGCCAAAGGGTTGGCGAGCAACAGTTATACCTTGACCCCCGGGGAAAACCCGAATCTGGGTACGCCCGCTGCCGGGGGACTTCGAGGACTTCAGAAACAGACATCGACCTCAGAAGTCGGTGCAGCATCGGCTTCATCAGGTCTGATGGGAACCCAATAAACGGGTCTTCCGGAGCGGAGAACCCAAAAAGCTCGTGGCCATGCTACGGGCTTTTTCGTTTATCTTTATCGAATCCTGTCTCAAGGGTAAACTCAAGGGGTATTCTCTTAACGAAAAGGACAAAAATCGTGATATACCCCCGGAGATGAAATGAATCGATTCCTCGTCTGGTTATTTCTCATCAGCGTCGCTTTGAGCCGATGGCTGAACGCGGAATCGAGATTCTCTCACGACACACCCGATACTCAGATCGGTTCTGACCGTGAACCTGTTGCCTTGGCAACTCCCGTTGACGCAAAATGGGTTTCTGTAACCTCTCCTTCGACCCACCCTGCCACGTCTACCGGATCGAACCGCGACGTTTCACGATTCGTACTTCAGCAAGTTCGCTCACGTTTTGAAGATCTGACTGATCTGGTTCGTTTATTAACAGAAGTCGCTGATGAAGTCCGACAATCAGCGGATCCTTATTCGATCCCGATTACGAGACTTCAATCAGCGGTTCGCGTGATCGAGCAGATTCACCAGCTTCAGAGGATGATCGAAGACGATCTGGTCGGGCTAGTCGCCGACGATGTTGAGGCAAGTGTGATCAAACATCGGTTTGAAGAAATCAAATCCGTGGTGGTCGACTCAGAAAAGGTAGTTCTTCCCGTTTATGACAAGCTAATCGAGGCGTTGGACCCGAAGCGTTATCCGACGCTGGGCGATGATACGAAGCGATTGAATGATTTTGTTTCCATGTATTCGGACGCACGGATCCTTCAGAAGGATCCTGCTCGTTCGGTGATTCTACTGAGCGAAATTGCCCAAGCTACCCGGGAGCATGACCGAATACTCAAGGACTACGATCTTTTGATCCGACAGAACACGGATCTGGGTAAACGGTTGACCTCCTTGAGCACGGATTTTCAGAAAAACCGAATCGATTTTCTCGAAGCTGCGCAACGTCAGAAGCAAATCCTTCCGGGTGAGATCGATTCAGACCTCGCGCAAGTTACCCGTTTGTCAGAACAGGCTCTGCAGGAACACCAGCCCTTGTTGTTCCTTCAAGACATTCCACAACGGATGGAACAAATTTCGGATAAACTGTTGCTGCTTCAATCATTGGATTCTGAACCCGTGCAAGCGTTGCGGAAACGGATCGAGCGTGTTCGCGCGGATCTGACCATTAAACAGCAAACCCTCAGCCAAGGAATCATTGACTCAAACCCGTTGCCGACTGACAGTTATTCCGGAACCGATCGAAAAAAGATAGAGCAACTCGCGATCGAAGCCTGGCAGAAAGAACAACCCGACGCCCAGATCCTGTCTATTCGTATCCCGTCCAACACCTGGAAACGCGAAACACTCTGGCGGTTTCAAAACACGTGGTATTTCATTGATCGTAGTCGATTACAAGTGCAGTTGGTCATTAAACATAACGATAAACTGGCGGTGATCAGACCGATCAACTTTTGGATCGATCATACGTCTCATGACGAATACAAAGCCTTTCCCATGGACGGGATCAATGACAATCTGGATCCCCAGAGATTCATCCGACTCGAAAAACTGGAATCCGTCGATATTCCGTCGGCAACCCGATCGGTTACATCGGTTCTTCCTTGACCGTTTGATCGTAGATCCGAAGCAGCTTTTCCTTGTCGAAAATCATTTCCTGCCTCGTCAGACCGACTATGTCGTAAATGCTTGTTAGCTCGATCGCATCGACGGGACAGGCTTCTTCACACATCCCACAGTAAATGCATCGAAGTTCGTCAATGTCAAACTTGATCGGATACTTTTCCCGATCCGCCCAAGGGCTTTCTGCACCTTCAATATGAATGCACCGGGCCGGGCAGGCGGTGGCGCACATGAAACAAGCGACACACTTGACGCGTCCTTCTTCATCCCGATTCAACCGATGCACGCCGCGATAGGTTTGTCTTAAAATACCCCCCTCACCCACGGGCAGGTCTTCCCGGCGTTCTTCGGGGTATTGAATCACCCGATCCTGACCAAGGGCTACGACCTTGAACATGTGTTTCATGGTCGTTCCCAGACCTTTCAGCACCTGAGGAAGATAAAACTGATCCGCCAATGATAAGGTCGGTTCTTGAAGTACTTTGACATCCGTCTCTTTCATATTCTCAACCTTACGCGAGTTGAGGCTTTGGGTCCATACCCTCCTGTTTGCAGGACGGTAAAGGTTTATTTCGATTTCGGTAGACGTTCGAGGTCTTCATCTAGTCCCGCAACCAAAAGCGTATCCGAATCTGTCAGAACCGCGTCCGGATCCGGTACGGCTGAGAGCTTGTCCTGTAGCACGTCATGCACGGCCACAACTGCCACACGATAATTTGTTCGTAACTTCAGCTCTCTCAAGGTTTTACCTTCCCAAATGGTGGGGACGGCCATTTCCTGCAGGCTAAACCCCGGTGCCAAACGAACGTAATTCAATAACGAACTGCCCGACACCCGCTGCGCCAATCCAATCGCCGATTCCTGCTCCGGGAAAATCGTATCCGTCACCCCCAGACGACGCATCACCCGGGCATGATCATTACTGATCACTTTGACATACACTTCCTTGACTTGCAGGTCTTTCAGGATCAACGAAGCCAGTACGCTGGCCGAAATGTCGTCCCCGGTGGAGATGATTCCCACGTCGGCATCTCGTGCTCCGGCGCGTTCGAGGGTCTTAGCGTCCCTTCCATCTCCCACGACTGCCCGTGTGACCTGTGAAGCTACTCGATCCACCGCGTTTCCGTCCGGATCAATCGCTACCACGTCATGACCCTGCGCATACAGCGCCCCGGCCACGCTGCTACCAAAGTTGCCTAGTCCGATGATGACAAACCGTTTCATTCAAACCTCGCTTTCGTCGGATCATCCGACCATCACGTCTTCATGGGCATATCGAAAACACCGGGATGTATCCCGTCTTGGGGTCAAAGCAGCCGCAAATACCAGTGGACCTACACGCCCGACGAACATCAGACAAATGGTCAAAATACGATCAGAATTGCTCAAACTCGAGGTCACTCCCATGGAAAGTCCCACCGTATTGAATGCACTGACTGCCTCGAACATGTAAGCCAAAAAATCCTGATTTCCCCGGTCTTGTGTTATCCCAATACACAAAGCGAAAATCGACAGTGTCATCAGGCTGAACACAATGGCAAAGAGTCCGATTGCCCTTTGGATGGTGGATTCGGGGATGGTCCGGTCCGCGATGGAAGTGTGTGTCCGTCCTCGAATTCTTGACCAAGCGACCAGTGCGATAATCGCTAGAGTTGTCACTTTGAGTCCCCCAGCTGTTGAGGCGGGCGCTCCCCCGATCGACATCAATAGGATGGTAAAAAAATTGGTCCCGACCGTGGCCTGAGAATAATCGATCGTGTTAAAACCTGCCGTGCGGGCGGCGGCGCTCATAAACAGAGCGTTGTGAAACTTCTCTATCATGGGCATATCACGGAACGTGTGATTCCATTCGAGGAGAAAAAAGACCACGATCCCGCTGACAATCAGGACCGCGGTTGTCACCAAGACCAGACGCGAATGAAGGGATATGCGGAAACGTTTTCCCCGGCGTTTTTCCCTTTGCAAAAGATAAAGTTCCTCGAGCGTCAAAAATCCGATTCCCCCCGCGATGATCAACAATGAGATGATCCATAGTGCCGGGATATTGCTATGAATTTGCATCAGAGAATCCGAATTAGTCGAAAAACCTGCGTTGCAAAAGGCGCTTACGGAATGAAAAATCGCTGGCCAGATCGCCTCGCGCCACCCGACTTGCGGTCCGGTGCAAAGGTACAGCAGCAGGGCTCCGACAGCTTCGATCCCGAATGTGAATAAAATCACGTTCCGGAGCAGATGCTTCTGTTCCACGTGGGGCGCGATCTCGGCGGTATTCATCGTGACCGTCTCGTGACGTAGTGACAGACGTTTGCCCAGAGACACCAGGATCAGGCTGGTAAAACTCAATATGCCCAGTCCACCGAGCTGAAACAGCAGCAGCAAAAAGGCCTGACCCCATAACGTGAAATAAGTGGAGGTGTCTACCACGATCAGACCCGTGACGCAGACGGCACTGGTGGCGGTGAAAAGTGCGTCCAGCCAACCAAGGGACTCATCCGTATAAAGTCCCGGAAGCAGCTTAAGCCCAAGTGTTCCAAACAACACCAGCCCGGCAAAGGACAAAACGAAAAGTTGCGGCGCACTCAAGCGTGATATGCCCGTACGTCGATATCGTGACAGAGAGTTCTGCTCGGTTCCCGAACTTGGTTTTCTTTTCCAGGATGAAAACACGTGAAGTGATGCTAACGGACAAGGAAAGGTGATTCCAGTATGAGATGTAACAAGCAACACATACTGTAGTTATTATCGCGACGGATTGCTACGAAACTGTCCGGGTGATTTTCCGCTCCAGGCGCGAAACGCCGTTGAAAAGGCAAACTCGTTATGATAACCGACACGTCGCGCGACCGTAGCGATTTTATCAGGGCTGCTTAACAGGATACTTGCGGCCTGTTGCATACGAAGATGGGTGAGCTGTTTTACAGGGCTTCTTCCGTAATGTTTCAAGCAGATCCGTCGAAGCTGCTCGGGCCCAACCCCCGCGGTCTTGGCGAGTCGACCCAGGCTCCAGGGTTCTGACAGGGTATTTCGGACCTGAGCCCACACATACCAAAGAGGGTCTGCGCGATGCCTTGGATCGCATAGTCGCGTCAGTTGAATATGAAGCAGCTCGGCCCATCGGTTTAGAACGTCCGGTTGTCTAGGTCCGACAGTTTCATGCCAAAATCCCTCCAGGATCAGGGCAATCGGGTCAGGGTTTACGTGTGTAAGTCTGCACTCTCCCGGGTACAATCCCAGTGAATCTAACGCATCAGGTGCATAATAAACCCAGGCGATATACCAACGGTCACGTCCGTTGGAACGAAACGCGTGTGGCGTATGGACTGCGGTCAGATAAGCTTGTCCTCGATGACAGTCTCGCCAT